>NZ_VPEW01000004.1:0-709754 GCF_013416965.1 Acinetobacter sp. YH1901134
GCTGGCGACAATAGCAAGAGTGAACCACCTGATCCCTTCCCGAACTCAGAAGTGAAACCTCTTAGCGCTGATGGTAGTGTGGGGTTACCCATGTGAGAGTAAGTCATCGCCAGCTCATTATTCGAAAACACCCCCTGATATCTCAGGGGGTGTTTTTTTATGCGTGAGGGAAAGGGAAATAGGAAGAAAAGCAAAAGCACAAAATAGGAAAACGAGAGATATTTAAAGAAAATAAAATTAAAATGCTCAATCCATCTATATCATTTTAAAATCTTTTGCTAATGAAAATGTGTAATAAATCAATATAATAAAATCGTTTGTTTCATTAATAATATATAGGGTATTTAAGATGTTTTTAAAAAAATTATTAACTATAGTTTTATTTGCATTTGTTTCTTTAAATACTACAGCTGGTGTGTATCAGGATAAACTAAGTGAATGTTTGGTAAATAAAATTTCAGAAGAAGAGAGTCAGAACTTAACGGCTTGGATCTATTTGGCATTTTCAGCACATCCAGAAATTTCTAAGTATAGTAAAGTGACGTCCGCTGAGATGCAAAAGATTGATAAAAATATGGCAAATTTATTTCAAGATTTATTTACTAAACGTTGTAATGCTGAAATCAAAGCTGTTACAGAAAATGAAGGAACAAATGCTTTGGGTAAAGCATTTGAACTATTGGGGAATCGTGCAGCTGAGAACCTGATGAAAAATCCAGTTGTTGAAAAACGTATTGCATCATTTGCACAATATTTTGATGAAGATAAAATGCGTGAATCGATGAAATAAATTGAATTGGACTAGGTGAATGTATTTGACAGTTGATATTCGCTTAGTTCATTACTCACTCTTTTTAAAGAATATAATAATTGCCCTAATAATACATTTTTTGATGTCAAGACAACTAATATCATGGGGTGTTGAGGGTGAGAGATCGCTGTGAGTAATGCTTTACCATTTTCAGCATCTAATGTAAGGGTTCTACAACCAATTAAATTAATTTCGTTAGTAAAAGCTTGAACCATTGCTAAGATTGAACTGCTTACAGCTGCAAGTTTTCCAGAATTTTCAATATTTTTCTTTTCTATAGATTTTAATTCAAAACCATCAGTTGAACATAACATCATATATTCAACACCGGACACATCAGAAATTAACTCCTTCATGAGTTTATGTGCTTGTTTAATAAGCTGTAGTGGTGCTGAACGTGTTGTACGAATTGCTGTATTCATAATATCTTCATTAGATTGAAAGTTGAACTTCGGCTTTTGCAATAAGTGCTTCTAGAATAAAAAGAATGTCTTTTTTATTTCTAGCATCGATATAAAAAATGGGGTGATGTATCTGTTGTGAATCCTGCCATTCTTTATAAAGTTTGGTGGATTTATACTGCGTACTGTCTAAATGTGTAATGGCGATGATGATGTTTTCATTATTTTCAGAAAAATAATTTAAATAATCATTCAGCTGCTGAATTGGATGGTCATGTGTATGATCAATCAAAATAATTGTACCAATCGCGCCGTTACAAATGGTATTCCATATAAAGTTAAATCTTTCTTGGCCAGGTGTACCATATAAACCAAGTTTAGTACCATCGGCGAGAGTAAGTTCACCGTAATCGATTCCAACAGTAGTCAACATTTTTTGATGCGCATTTTGATCAGTATTAAGCGCTTCTGTACTCAGTACAGGAATATCAGAAATACTTTGAATAGCAGTGGTTTTTCCGGCACCCATCGTTCCGGCAAATACGATCTTGTATTGCTGTAAAATCATAATGAAATTTTAGATTCCTAATTTTTTTCGAAGACTACGGAAAAAACTCTGTAGTGGATTTGAAGATTCTTGAGCTGTTTTTTGGCTATGATATACACTCGCCATGGCCGGTATCTCTTCTATGATTTGAGCTATGTGGCATGCAAATAAATAACGATTAATAAAGTTTTGGCTTAAATGTATTTGTTCAGCAATATATTGAGTAGAACTACCTTCCATAAAAAAAGCGGATATTTTCAATAGTGATTGTCGCTCAGCACAATGTATAGGCTGTGGCCAATGCAAAAGTTTATAGTGGCTTGTGTAATTGGGGGGAGTACCATCTACGTAATCCCAAACAAATTGCCATAATCCATGCTGTAAATTTATTGATTCCAACCCATATTTAAAAGCAACAACTGTATTTGTATCTGCTGGAATGAGTGTGATTTCAGAATTTTGTGTGATTTGTATATTTTGTTCTATCCAAAACTCATTGCTTAAGTTATCAATGAGTGCGATTGGTTTTTGATCTAAAAGCAATAGTTGACGTTGATGTTTATTTAAATCTTTAAAAGCCTGTGAGATCTGGAGTGCATTTAATTTAGGTTTTGTGTCTTGAACAACAATAGGATTGGACACATTTACAGGATTAATGTCTCGGAACCTTAACGCAACTGAATGCTCTAACCAATGCTCAAATTGATTGGTATTTGTTAGGGGTAAAAACAGGGTATCGTGTTCGATTTGATTTGCTTTCAATTCATTTTTTTTAAGTTTAAGTATGATTAAAGCTTCGTGCCTTATTTTATTTATATTCGGCAGGTCGATAAAGTCATCATTGATTAATAGGACTTGGAGTTTTGAATCTGCAATGTTTGTCCAATGAATAGTAAAAGTTTCAGATAGCTTATTTGAAATAATAGATTTAATGTCATTGATAACATTTAGATTTAAGCCAAAGACAGAAATATATAATGTGCTATTCACGAAATGGTCCAGAAAAACTGGGTTATTTCTGGTGAAATAACCCAACTTTAAATTAAGAAAAATCTAATTCTTTTTCGAAATGTTTAAGTTCATGGCGAGCCATAGCAAGGTTTGATTTACTACGGTCTAATACAAGGTAAAGAAATAATGCTTCATTTGAGTCGAGTGGGCGGATTAAGTGATATTGTTTACCCAGAGTAATTAGAATGTCTTCAATAGAGTCATTTAAATTCAACGCTTTGGCAACTTTACGCTTTGAGCGTACAACTTCAGTATTACCAGCAGCAGCTAATTCTAAATCGATGTCGTTATTGCCTTGTGTCGCCATAGCAAGGCCACTTTCGCTGTCAACCAAAGCTGCAGCAATAAAACCGTCAATGTCTGTTAAAGCGTTTAAAGATAATTTGGCCATTATTAACCCCAATAAATTATATGTTAATCAGTAATATAGTTTTACTGACCTATATGATATTAGCTAAAAATAATGAATAAACAATGCTAAAAAAATCAGCTGGTTGATTATTGTTAATAATAAATAAAGTAAAAATGGTCTTTAAACGATTCTTGGCTGCTAATAGTTGTAGGATTGTGTAGAATATTTAAACCTTTTATAGAATTGTTGTATATGAAATTCAATTAAGGTTGTTGTTTTATAAGAGTTTTTTTATTAATAGATTTAATGTATTATTTCATTAATTTAATATACAAAAACGATTGTATAAGATGAAATAAGTATTAAATATCTGTGCTGTTTGTTTGTTTATTGCTCATTAAAATACATTATATAATATTATTCCAAAATCTATATTTGTGATATAAGTCTATTAAATTCAAATATTTGTGATGTATGTTAAAAGTTCAATCCTAGGTCAATAGGATTGAACTGTACTTTATTACAATGCACTTTTTAAATTATTTCGATGTTGTTTCACTTGTTTTGCATAACGTTTGCCTTGTTTTTTCATTTTTCGATTGGTGTTATAAGCGGTAGGTCCGACATTATAGTAGGCTAAAGCTTTTGGCATGCTGCCAGCGGCATTTTTATATTTAGTTAAAATAAATGACCCACAATTAATATTGGTGAATTCGTCATATAAATCCCCAGGGCATGTTGCTTGCCAATAACGTGGCATCACCTGAGTTAAACCGACAGCACCTGCAGGTGAACTGACATAAGGGCGGAAAGTTGATTCTTGGCGAATAACAGCAGCCAGTAGTAAAGGATCTAAGTTATATTGATCAGCAGTTTGCACAATGTAGGGGGACACTCGATTTGCAGTTTCAGGATTGACTGAATAGGCCTTTTGTATCCCTGATGAAAGTTTAATGGCACGTTTTTCTACAGAGCCACCACCGAGTGATGAGCATCCAGAAATCAGGGTTACAGATATAATAACAGTTGAAAACTTTAAGCTGTGTGCGCTTAGGAGCGACGAAAGACGAGTTGAAAGGCGAGTTTTATTCAGTACATTCTGCATTTATGTTCACTTTAAAATAATCATGGCTAAGTGTAATTTCTTTAAGCGATAGTATGAATTGGAGACTTAGAGGTCAATATTTTCTTAAGTTGCTCTATACAGTGTAATTGTAAAAATTGATGGGAATGTACTCAAATTACATGATTGTCTAAGTGAAGAGAGAAAAACAGATAGCATTACTTGTGTCAGTATTTCTCTCTTGACATGGTACTTATTAAGATTGTGGGGACATTCAAATCCCGAGAACTTTAGTTATAAAAAACTAGAATATCCACTCATGAAATATCCCTATTTGAAAAAGCTATAACTTTTTTCAGAGGTATGAATGGAATCTAAGAATAATTTAAAGTGTTTTAAGCATCCAAATTTCGCATGCTTGGCTATGACCTGTATTGCCCATGGGAGCTTGTAAGTGTTGAAATCCTACTTTTTCATAGAGTTTTACCGCTTGTCCAAGTGTATGTGTAGTTTCTAAATAACACGCTTTAAAATTATGATTTTTGGCGAATTGAAAACAAAGTTCTAAAATATCTTTGGCTAAGCCATGACCACGTAATTCAGGCATAAAATACATTTTTTGGATTTCTAAAATGCTTGAATCTCCAGCTAAAGGAGAAAGGCCGCCACCACCTAAAATTGTACCGTGTTGATTTTCAATAACCCAATATTGTGCATTTGCTTGCGCATAGACGTGATATAAATCATCTAAAATTGGATCTGCAACGGCAAATCCTGATTCAGGTGCTAATCCAAATTCTTTGGAAACTGTGCGAATGACATTGGCAATGCTTGCATTGTCTTCAAGTTGAAGTGGTCGGATCTGAAACATAATCATCGAAAAACAAAAAGATGGATTGTTTTATAGACTGATCCTATATAAAAATCCATCTTTAAGTTTCAAATTGCTCAAGCAAAGTAATTATTTTAATTCGCTTGAACTTTTACCCAGTTCACGTCGTGCAACGATTAATTGTTGAATTTGCTGTGTTCCTTCAAATATATCAAGGATTTTTGAATCACGTGCCCATTTTTCCAATAATTCATCTTCGTTATAACCAACTGCAGCTGCGAGCTCTACACATTTTAATGTGATTTCATTACCTACACGGCCTGCTTTTGCTTTAGCGATGGATGCTTCACGTGAGTTAGGTTTTTTGTTGTCGGCCATCCATGCGGCTTTGAGCATGAGTAGACGTGCTGCTTCCCAGTCTGCTTCCATACGGTAGATTTGTGCAGCAATATTCGAACTTTGTAAGATGGGTGTTGAATACTGTTCGTCTAATTCATCTTTAAAGATTTCTTTAATTCGCTCTAAAGATGCCTTTGCACAGCCTATAGCCATCGCAGCAACGAGTGGGCGAGTATTATCAAAAGTTTCCATAACCCCAGCAAAACCCTTTGCTACATCAATTTCAGCATTGCCTAATAAGTTTGCAGCAGGGACACGACAATCTACAAAACTAATGGCAGCAGTATCAGAAGCTTTAATACCCAATTTATGTTCTAGGCGTTCTACAGTCATTCCTGGTGTACCTTTTTCAACAACAAAGGATTTAATCGCTGCTCGACCTAATTTTTTATCTAGTGTTGCCCAAACAACTACTGAATCAGCACGTTCGCCCGAGGTGACAAAGATTTTTTCACCATTGAGGATGTATTCATCGCCATCTTTCGTCGCTGTTGTCCGAATTGCTGCTGAATCAGAGCCGCAATTGGGTTCTGTAATGGCCATAGCGGCCCAAGTTCCTTTTAAGCGTTCTAGTTGTTCATCATTAGCTACTGCTGCAATAGCTGAGTTGCCAAGCCCTTGGCGAGGCATACTGAGCAACAGGCCTGTATCTCCATAGCACATCTCGATGATACTGAGTGCTGTCGACATATTGACACCGTTTTTATTTCCTGTGTCTGTGTCGCCACGTTTATTGACGTCGGCACCTGCATTCATGCCATCACCGCCATCATTCATACCGTCGACGAGGGAAGATAACATATCTAATTCTTTCGGATAGGCATGTTCGGCTTTGTCATATTTACGTGAAATAGGACGTAGAACATTTAAAGCAACTTCATGGGCTTGGTCGATCAGCAATTTAAATTTTTTCGGATTTTGTAAGTTCATGGACATTTCCTTGTTTTTATTTTGCTGAATTAAGCATGTAAGCCAGACTGAAGAATCGCTGTGGCACGTAAGTCTCGATACCAACGTTCTACGGGATGTTCTTTGGTAAAGCCGTGACCACCTAATATTTGCACGCCATCGGTCCCAATTTTCATCGACTTTTCAGCACATAGCACGCGGGCTAAATAGGCTTCACGATGAAATGGTTTGCCGGCTTCGGCTAGACTTGCTGCATTGAGGATGAGCATATGCATGGCATCAATTTCGATTGCCATATCTGCAATCATAAAAGCCACACTTTGACGGTGCGAAATTGGCTCCCCAAAAGCTGTACGCTCGTTTGCATATTCAATGCAATATTTTTTGACTGCAGTTGCGGTACCAACAGCCATGGCACACCACATTAAATTGCCAAGATCGATAAATGAGGTGTAATTGAAATCTTGATCGCCTAAGCGTTGGGCAGGGGTCTGATCAAATTTTAAAGTTACCGTTTCAGTTGCTTTTAAACCCATAGCTGGTGTTTTTTTAGCGCTAATGCTCTGGTCACGTTGCACAATAAAAACTTCAGGCTGCCCATTGAGCATGGCACTCACCAAGAGCACATCTGCCTGTTCACCTAAAAGGACTAAGGTTTTCTCTCCACTGATTTTATACTGCTGGCCATCTGCAATCGCCTGAGTTTTAAGTTGATAAGGATTAAATGCCGCCGTTGCCTCTTGAACTGCAAAGCTTGCACGTAGGGCTGAATCATCTGCAAATGCCGCTAAGTAGGTTGCTTGAACAGATTCTGAACCCCATTGGGTGATGGCATTGATACAGCTAAATGTCGACAGTAAACCTGCTGTTAAACTAAAGTCACCTTCAGCCAATTGTTCAGCAATTAAGATATTGCTAATGATATTTTTTTCTGCCGCGACGCCACCCAAATCTTCAGGTAAGGCATAATAATTTAGACCTAGATCTTGGATATGTTGCCATAACACTTCTGGAAATGTTTCCTCTTGATCGGCTTGATGAGCAAGTGGATACAAGACTTCTGTGGCAAACTGCTGCATCGCATCAGCAGTCATTTGCTGTTCTTCAGTCAGGTTTAAATCAAATAATGATTTTTGTTGATTTGGCAAACGTTGCTTTTGCACACCTTTGTTGGTCTGAAATGCTTTTTGTGTCTGGCTCAGGGTTTTAAAACCAGCTTTTGAGCTTTGATACAAAGATTTTTCAACAAATTTGCGCAGTTTAAACTGATCGAGTAGATCACTTCCGGCAATTTTAGTTAAAAGTGAGAGCCCAAATCCTTGAGCCTTGTTTACCATATTGGTCATTGTTGTTTTCCATTTGCGTTGTTCTTATTTAATGCTGACATGCCAAAGATAGAAAAACCATGTCATAAATGACATGCATGATAGTCAAAGATAAACGGCGAGATTAGGTGGGATTCGATAGCTAAATGATTAATTAAGAATAGAAAAGTAAAAAGGCTTAAAAGGATTTTTATTTTAAAATTGACTTGGCTGACATTTGAGTCAGCCAAGTTTTAAGGTCTGTATTGAATGATTATTGATATTTTTGAATCATACGACGAACATTGGTTTTTGCTTCAATGACGGTCATAAAGGTATATGCACCGATAAATTTACGGCTGATAAACATAAACTCTTTAGGTGGAACTGAGAAGTAGCGAGATGCCATCGATTTTGACGCTTGTTGCATCACACGGCTATGTAATTGGCTTTTTTTCCAGTCATAGCGTTGTTGTTCGTCCATAACACCAGCAGGGATGTTTGGGTTATTTTCAGTGCTACTAAATGCCTCTGTCGCTAACAAAAAGACTTTAGCCATATCAGGTTTAATACTTTGTGGAATACCATCAAAGAACTCATAACCTGTCATCGCTTTGACCATTTGCTCAGAGCTGTGATGGTAACCCGCGGTAATCAAATTACGCGCAACGCCTAATAGATGCTCATCGAACTGACGGATCGCACCAAAGTCGAGGAGAACAATTTTATCTGGCACATCCGCACCATTGCCTAAACGGACCAAATAGTTTCCGAAGTTAGGGTCGGTTTGCATTTCACCCCATTCAAAAATTTCGCGTACGGCAATTTCAAGTGATGCTTCACCTAAGGCATTACGGCGCTCTTGAGGAAGTGATAGCATTACAGGGCTATTAATCGGCACACCACGTTCAAAGGTCATACACAGCACTTGAGGTGTTGAATAACCTTCAATGATTTGCGGCACGATATAGCGTGGGTCTTCTTTTAAGCGTGCAGCAAAACGGCGAGTGGTATCTGCTTCGATTTTATAATTTACTTCACGATGCATCATTTCACGAACTTCATCAAACCACTGATCAAATTCACGGGTTTGAGGAACCATTCGTGTCAGTTTGAGCATGTTTTTGAATAGATTCATATCCGAATCGATTGCATCTGCCACACCCGGATACTGGATTTTTAAAACCAGTTCTAAACCATCAGATTTACGTTTTGCACGGTGAACTTGTGCCAAAGAAGCTGTACCAAGTGGCTCATGATCAATCACGAGATCATCAAGTTTTGAGCCAAGTTGATTTTGTAATTGGACTTTAATGGCTGGCCATGCCAATGCAACTGTTTGATTGTTCAAGGTGTTGAGGGCTTGGGTGATTTCTTCAGGCAGAAAATGTTCACCATACAACGCCATCATTTGGCCAATTTTTACAATCGAACCTTTTAATTTACCAATTTCTGCGACGAGATATTCAGCCTGATCTTTCATGGCTTTTTTACGCTTTTTCTCTTTTTCTTCTTCACTCGAAAAAATAGAAGTAGCGTTTGATGCTGCCCAACGAGTTCCCGCAAGTAGCGATGCCTTTGCGATAGATAAGCGTCGATCCATAGAAGACGTTTTCAAGTGTTTGAGCTTATCGTTCTGATCTGACATGTAAATTAAATCCTTTAATCAGCAATTCGCAGAAAAATACATTGTAGCTAATTTTAACGTTTCTTAACGTATTAAAATAGTTCAACTTACTGAATATGCAGTAAGCATTTGCAAACTTAACCAAGATGCCGCGTAGACAGGTACATTGGAAAGAAAACTATAAACGATATTTGATTTTTACCGTATCGTTTTGCATCAATGCGGCTTTATGTTCTTCAATATGTTGATGAATGAGATGTTGGACAGATTCGTCTTTAAATCCGGCAGCATAACCTTTGACAATAATAATGCTCGGTAAGCTAAAAAATAGGGTACGTGCGTTTTCTAGACTCGCATCAGGGAAAACTTGATGTTCGATCAGTAGTTGCTGAAAAAATGCCTTTTCAGTTTGCACATTTAAAGACTGAGTGTCTTCCCAATAGCTCTGACGCATAGCCATGAGGTTATTGTGCTTATAGCTCATTGGAGCTCCGCATTTAAAATTTAACTGTTTGTATGGGGATGATTTTATAAAATTAAAGCTTGGGATCAAGTACAAATTGCTAAACATTTGAGCTTGAATTGGTTTTTATTCGTAATTTTTATCTATTAGGTTTTATAGAATGCTGAAGAAAGGCATAAAGTACACATTTCATTTCAGCGAATGTATCAGACCTCATATATACGGTTATGAAATGCTTTCAAGCGGTGAATAATGCCGTATTTTTATTATAAATAGCATTAAAACAAGGTATCATAGGGCGTTTAAAAAATTATGAACTGGAGACGCCTTAAGTGGATCGACCGACTATTAGCCCTGAACATTTACAGGAAGCAGCTGAAAACCTATCTACAATTCGTGATTATATCCGCTTTGGGGTAACAGCTTTACGTCAATATGATGCCCACTTAGGACAAGGTACAGAAGACTATTTTGCTGAAAGCTCAGCATTGGTTTTACAAACGTTATCTCTAGATTGGAATGCAGATGCGGAAATCTTAGATGCGAAATTATTGCCAAGTGAAGTTGCAGAATTTTTAACATTATTAGAACGTCGTATTAATGAAAAAGTTCCGACGTCTTATTTACTTAACTTGTCGTATTTCTTTGGTAAGCCATTTTATGTCGATGAACGTGTACTGATTCCACGTTCTCCAATTGCAGAGTTAATTGAAAACCGTTTTGCGCCATATTGCTTAGGTGAAAATGGCGAAATGGGTGCTGCAGTTAATAATCTACCTGAAAATGCCAATCCAAAAACTC
Source organism: Acinetobacter sp. YH1901134 (assembly GCF_013416965.1). Classification (NCBI taxonomy): domain Bacteria; kingdom Pseudomonadati; phylum Pseudomonadota; class Gammaproteobacteria; order Moraxellales; family Moraxellaceae; genus Acinetobacter; species Acinetobacter sp. YH1901134. The sequence continues at coordinate 10,521 of NZ_VPEW01000004.1, forward strand.
CTCAGCGCATTTTAGATATGTGTACGGGTTCGGGTTGTATCGCGATTGCTTTAGCATATGCATTCCCAGACGCTGAAGTTGATGCAACAGATTTATCTAAAGATGCGCTTGAAGTGGCACAAATTAACTGTGAACACCACAATAAACAATATCAAGTGGCTTTACTTGAGTCTGATTTATTCGCCAAAATTCCAGCAGAGAATCAATATGATTTAATCGTGTCGAATCCACCGTATGTGGATGCTGAAGACATGGCAGATTTACCAGAAGAATTCCACCATGAACCTGAAATGGCGCTTGCTGCGGGTCAAGATGGTTTGGATCTTGTCCGTAAAATGTTGGCACAAGCTGCAGATTACCTGACTGAAGATGGCTTAATTGTGATCGAAGTGGGTAACTCAGAATGGGCAATGCGTCAAAACTTCAATACCGTTGATTTTTATTGGTTACAGTTCCAAAAAGGCGGTACAGGTATCTTTGCATTGACTGCTGCTCAATGCCGCGAATACCGAGATTTATTCATTCAATCTGTTCAAGCATAAGGAGTCGTTTGACATGGCAGGTAATAGTATAGGGCAACTCTTCCGTGTAACGACTTGTGGTGAATCTCATGGCGTTGGTCTGATGGCCATTGTGGATGGGGTTCCACCGGGTATTGAACTGACTGAAGCCGATTTGCAAAAGGATCTGGATCGTCGTAAGCCGGGCACATCTAAGTTTGCGACTCAGCGTAAAGAACCCGATGAAGTTGAAATTATTTCAGGCGTATTTGAAGGCAAAACAACCGGTACATCGATTGGTCTTTTGATCCGTAACACAGATCAAAAATCAAAAGATTATGGCAACATTGCGCAAACCTTCCGTCCGGGTCATGCAGACTATACGTATACACATAAGTATGGTTTCCGTGATTATCGTGGTGGTGGTCGCTCGAGTGCTCGTGAAACTGCGATGCGTGTTGCTGCGGGGGCGATTGCTAAAAAATACTTGTTTGAGAAATTTGGCATCGAAATTCGTGGTCATGTAACCCAAATTGGTACCGAAAAAGCACAGAAATTGGACTGGAATGAAGTTCCGAATAACCCATTTTTCTGTGGTGATGCAGATGCTGTCCCACGTTTTGAGGCTCTCGTAACTTCACTTCGTGAACAAGGAACGAGCTGTGGCGCAAAACTGGAAATTATTGCGACGCAAGTGCCAGTTGGTTGGGGCGAGCCTGTATTTGATCGTTTAGATGCAGATATTGCACATGCTATGATGTCCATCAACGCTGTAAAAGGTGTTGAAATTGGTGATGGCTTTGGTGTTGCCGAGCAGTTTGGTCATGAAACCCGTGATGAGTTAACTACGGATGGTTTCTTGGCAAACCATGCTGGCGGCATTTTGGGCGGTATTTCGAGTGGTCAGGACATTCGTGTTGCGATTGCTTTAAAACCAACAGCATCCATTACTACGCCGGGTAAAACCATTACGATTAATCGTGAAGATACTGATGTGTTGACCAAAGGTCGCCATGATCCTTGTGTTGGTGTTCGCGCGACACCAATTGCAGAGGCGATGTTGGCAATTGTGCTTATGGATCACTTCATGCGTAACCGTGCACAAAATGCGGATGTTGTCGCTCCATTTGCCCCAATTGAACCCAAGTGAGGAAACAAAGCGCTGCTTTGTTCCGAACGCGGTTGGTGAGTAGCGTTAGCGAGTCACAGAGGCTAAATAACAAAGCGCTGTATTGTTTCGAACGCGGTTGGTGAGTAGCGTTAGCGAGTCACAGTGGATAAATAACAAAGCGTTGCTTTGTTTCGAACGCGGTTAGTGAATAGCTTTAGCAAGTCACAGTGGATAAATAACAAAGCGCTGCTTTGTTCCGAACGCGATTTGGTGAGTAACGTTAGCGAGTCACAGAGGATAAATAACAAAGCACTGCTTTTTGTTCCGATGCTGTTGGTGAATAGCGTTAGTAAGTCACACTGATGAGCACATTGCTTTAAAAAAACCAGACAATTGTCTGGTTTTTTTATTTCAGTAAAATAGGCCTATGAAAATAAATAGATAAAAAATATGAATATAAGACATGCTTTACTTGATGATATTCAGCAGCTCGAAAGCTTAATGAATACAGCCTATCGAGAGAATCATCCCAAGAGCTGGACCACGGAACATCATATTGTTCGAGGAAATCGAATAAATGTCTCTCAACTCAGTCAACTCTTACAAAAAAAGGATTTTCATCTATATGTGATGGAATCGTAAAATACTCAGATCATGGGGTGTATTGGTATTCAAATGCAGGGTATGAGCTGTGAAATTGGTCATTTTGCAATTCATCCAAATGAGCAACCTTAGGGCTTTGGAAAAAATTATTGCAATTTGCAGAACAACAAGCGATGTTGATGGAACCAAATGTTGAAGAATTTGTGATGTATGTGATTGATCGGCGTTTAGAATTAATAAAATATTATCAACGACGTGGCTATAACATAACAGATGAAAATCAAGCCTATCCTCTTCATCTAGAGGTGGGTCAACCGATATATGAACTGACAATTAAACAATTAATTAAACGAATAAAATAAAGATCATGTGATGTATTTGATCAATTTATAAAGCGAGATGAATAAAAAATCCCAAAAGAAAACATACACTAACTTTTGGTATTTTTATTTTAGACTATTTGAGCTTAAGAATAAGCACGTAAAAATAGTCGATAGGCATCTGAAGATTTTTGGTTTTTTAACATATAGTGTGCGATTTCACCTTGGTTGGTATTCATTATCACAGCAATATTTTTTGCGTCCCGAAATTGTTTAAGCACAGCATCTGGGATCATCACGGTATTAGAAGAATCAATCACATTTGAATTATCTAAGCGACGATAATTTGTTTGACCAATTGCAGGATAAGACAAAACTTTGCCGTCAATCACAAAAGATATTTCACTCATATCAAGCTGCTGTTGATCATAAGAATGCAGTGAAAGTGCATACTCACCTTTGTTTTTTTGCCAATCAATTGCAAGTTCAGGACATTTTTGCCCAGCTTCACATAGTAACTGACCCCGAGTAATGGTTCGTTGGATCACTTTGCTGTTTTCAACGGTATTCACACCATTTAGCTTCAAGGTTCTTGTTTCAGGTTTATTTTTAGGTACGGTAATACAACCTGTGAGTAGTAGGAGTGTAAATCCTAGAACTAAATAATTTTTCATGTGTTGTTCCATGTTAGTGTTATTTTTATGAGCAATATTTATTTTGGCGCATATTCACACAGAAAAACAAAAAAGTAAAATACATCACACTTTTCTAGTTTTGTTCGAGCACTGCTTTGATATAAGTGGTTGATATTCAAATAAATAATATTTTTCAGTGATGTTAAGCGAACTTCATAGAAATTTAGATATCTTAAGCAAAATCTGTGATTTCGCGTTATCAATCTGCTCGGGATTGGTTTGTCGAGATAATTGTTCACGTGGTTTTTCACCTAAAAAATATTTGATCCGTTCGGCATTTGCACCTGATGGATGGGGAAGTCCAGCTAAAATCTGTTGATCATTTAAATAGCCTAAGCTGCTTACATAATTTAAAACCTCATCTACACCTTTGCCTAGCGGGATATAAATTGCGTTAGGAAGCTGTTGGACCATAGGAATAAAATAATCATCAATATGTTGTTTTAATAATTCATTTTTTAGCATTGCGGGTGTTGAGCCAGCATAATTTTTTCCATTGACCAAAATGCATTGCTGTAAAACCGAGCACATTTGCACTATATCTTGATGATTGCTAAATAGCTCAGCAGTGGTCTGTATGCCTAATTGATTGTGTAATCCAATATGATCTAGCAGTTGAGTTAAATTTTTACGAATAGGGCCGCTAAAAGCGCCACTATTCTTGGCAAGTTTAAGAATGTTTTCCTCAGATAATTGCTGTTCTAAGCCGTCCTTCGCTGCGATTAATGAATTACGCCATTGTTGTTGGCCTGGGCAGATGCCGACGATGACCACTTTTGCATCATGATTTATGGCCTCGAATGGTGCATAAAAACTTTGAACAGGCCCCAGAGTCTTAAGAAGGAGTAAATCACTTTGGGTTAATTCTTCAATAGAATGTGTTTTGATCACAGATGCAAAGCGAGAGAAAAGCGTAGAATCCGACATAAAGCTTCAATCTTTCTAGTTATAAATTTCATTTAATATTTTAAACCTTTATTTTAAAGATGAAGTATTTAGGTGTAGGAAAAATGATTTTAAATTTATAACCTAACAACTTAAATCGATATAAAAATAATATTTAACAATATTGACCCAAATAGGACTTGAGATTTGGTACAAATATTGCTCATATCTAACTAAGGCAATATCAATAAGAATGCGAAATAAAAAACGAAAGGATGATTGCAGGAGAGAAGCACAGATTGTGCTCGCCGAAGGAGCAAGTTCCCCCAGGAAACTCTCAGGCAAAAGGACTGTAATCATATAAAAAATCTGGAGAGAAGTAGGCCGGATCTACTCACCGAAGGGGAAGGTTCACATTGCTTCGCAAGGAACCAAAGCTCTCAGGTACCAATGACAGATGGGGCGAGCATAGGAAATATAATTTCCAAGGAGCCTATATGTGTCATATTGTTGTGATTGGTGCAGGTATTACTGGGGTAACGACAGCTTACGAACTCGGATTACTCGGCTATCGTGTCACCGTGGTCGATAAACATCTTTATCCTGCAATGGAAACTTCTTTTGCCAATGGTGGTCAATTATCAGCATGTAATGCTGAAGTCTGGAATCAAAAAGCAACGGTGGTGAAAGGCATCAAATGGATGTCACAAAAAACCGCGCCATTACTATTAAATCCAAGTTTTAATCTTCATAAATATTCATGGCTTTTTGAGTTTATGGGACATATTAAAGATTATCGTGAAAATACTCACGAAACCGTCCGTCTCGCATTGATGGCACGTCAGCGTTTATTTGAAATTGCTGAGCATGAAAACTTACAGTTTGATTTAGAAAAACGCGGCATTTTACATTTCTTTCATAATCAACATGATTATGAGGTGGCGACTCAAGTTAATAATATGCTCTGTGAGGGTGGCTTAGAGCGTCATCCTGTGACATTAGCTGAAATCCGTGATATCGAGCCTAGTCTGACAGGTGAATACTATGGTGGTTTTTATTGTCCGGGGGATGCCACGGGCGACATCCATAAATTTACGACGCAGCTTGCTAAAGCAACAGAACGCTTTGAAGTGAAATATATGTGGGGTTTTGAGGTGACTGACTTTGAACATCATGCAAAAGGTGTCAATGTTCAGTTAAAAGCCAGTGATGAAAATATGGAACATCCTGATGCTGATACCATACTTGAAGCAGATGCTGTGGTGGTCTGTGGTGGCGTAGGTAGTTATGAACTTGCACATAAACTCGGTGATCGCGTAAATGTGTATCCAGTCAAAGGATATTCAATCACCATTAATTTAAATGATGAACAAAGTCAGGCCAATGCGCCTTGGGTAAGTCTGTTGGATGAAAGTGCCAAAATTGTGACTTCACGCTTAGGTGCAAATCGACTCCGTGTTGCAGGTACGGCAGAGTTTAATGGCTATAACCGAGATATTCGTGCCGATCGCATTCAGCCTTTAATTGATTGGTCGAATCGTAATTTTAATCTATCAACAGAACATGTGGTGCCGTGGGCGGGTTTACGACCAATGATGCCCAATATGATGCCTGTGGTACATGCTGGTAAGCGAGATCATATTTTCTATAATACAGGGCATGGTCACCTTGGATGGACCTTATCTGCGGCAACAGCTGCGATGATTAGCCAGCAAGTGCAGCAAACACATCCGATTTAACTGACATATTGTAGACATCAAAAAAGCCTCAATGTTGAGGCTTTTTTGATGTTTCTAAGTCATTCGAATTTGATCTTAATCATATAAGCGATAAATCCCTGCAAAACGTTCACAGCCTTTTTGTTCAGTTTTTACTGAGAGTAAGGCTTTACTGTAATTGAACTGATATTTGCAGTCGTGTTCATTATCGGTGATTTGATTTTTTTGTTCGGGTGTTGTGTAAGCTAAAAATGGAATGGTTTGTGTTTCAACTCGATTGTTCGGATTACGATAGGCAATGCCTTCTATTTTGATGCTGTCTTTGCCCAGTTGATGTACCTTTAAATGTACAGGTGATGTCGCAAAATGACCATTTTCAAATTTCAGATAATGCTGCGTTAAACTTTGGTTCATCGAGGTATAAATATTCAAATCTTCATGGCGAAGCTCAAATTGTTGTTTAAAACACTCCAAGTTTTTGCATTGCTGAACACGACTGTACCATAATTTTTGCGTATCTATCAGTAAGCGTATTGGGGCATCGGTAATTAACTGCGCTGTTAAAAAAAGCCCATCTAACTTTTCACGCTGTTCTTCAAAACCGTCAGAACAGTAATTTTTTTTTGCCTGAGTATTGGCATGATCACAGTCTATCTTTTCTGCATGCGTAAACGTCGCTAGGCCAGAACCTATGAGCAGAACCAGTCCGAATTTTTTGATGATATTTATTTCTGTTTTCAACAGCATGATCGCTTATACTTTCACTATGTTGCGCTTGCCCACACTATAGCGAAATAGAAAGCGTGAATACAAGATTTCAATCATTATTTTCTCAAGGAACTCAAGCATGATAGCTCAAATTCGTATCGGTCAGGGCATGGATGTGCATGCATTTGAAGAAGGTGACTTTGTAACGCTTGCTGGTGTTCAAATTCCACATACACATGGACTCAAAGCACATTCAGATGGTGATGTGGTATTGCACGCGCTTTGTGATGCATTATTAGGTGCTTTGGCACTTGGAGATATTGGTCAGCATTTTCCAGATACAGATCCAAAATTTAAAGGTGCCGATAGTCGAGTACTTTTAAAACACGTCTACCAACTGATTTTAGATCGTGGATATGTACTTAATAATGCTGATATTACCGTGGCTTGTGAGCGCCCTAAACTAGCAAAACATAATTTAGAAATGCGTCAAAGTATCGCAGATGTTATGGATGTTGAAGTTACACAAATTAGCATCAAAGCGACCACCACCGAAAAATTAGGGTTTACTGGTCGCCAAGAAGGTATTCTTTCTACTGCAACAGTACTGATTTCTCACGCAAAATGATCTGGATGGATCAGTGCATGTTGTAAATCTTGAGTTGCTTTACGGCCTTGAAGTTGTAAGGCAACAGCATGGATTAAACCTGTCCATGTTTCATTGGGTTCCCAAATTTGATGCATCAAATCTTGAGCCTTTGGCATATCAACATCCATATAGTATTGACGATATAAATACATCAAACTGCTTACACGGAAGTTTTTCGCACAGTGTAGCCAAACCGTTTGCCCTTGAACCAAATGGTCAATCATATCGAGTACTAAAAGGCATTGATCATCTGAAGGGGTATCCCAAGAGATTGGAACTTGGATATAGTTCAGGCCTAGATCTAGGCAAATGCGGTCTTCATGCTCGATATGATTGGATGCATCAGTCAATGCTAAATTGATAACTGTTGAAACACCATATTCTTTGATCGTTTGAAGCTCAGAAGGAGATGGTTGTCCTGACGTTAATAAGTGTTCATGTATATATTGGAAGTTTTCAATGTGACTTAACGCATTTTCGATTTCATTCATCTGACAAATAATCCTTCAAAGTAAAACGCCATCTCGAAGATGGCGTTTTTCATTCACTTAGCGTGTCGGTAACACGTCTTTAAGTGCTTCATGCATCTCTAACAAGACTTTTTCAGTCGTATCCCAATCGATACAGCCATCAGTCACTGATTTACCATATTCGAGGTCACAGAGGTTGGCAGGAATATCCTGACGACCACCTTTTAAGTGACTTTCAACCATAATACCCACGATTGACTTGTTTCCGTCAAGGATTTGTTCAGTAATATTTTTCAGAACAAGGGGTTGTAGGTACGGGTCTTTGTTTGAGTTTGCATGACTGGTATCAATCATGATTTTGCCACTAACTTTTGCTTTGGCTAATGCCGCCTCTGCATCTGCAACAGAACCTGCGTCGTAGTTTGGTTTACCGTTACCGCCACGGAGTACAACGTGTGCATAAGGGTTACCACTGGTACGAATAACAGAAACTTGACCTTGGTCGCTTAAGCCCAAGAAGCTATGACCATGTTTAACAGATTGCATGGCATTGGTCGCAACGGTTAAACCGCCATCTGTACCATTTTTAAAGCCCACAGGTGAAGACAGGCCAGAAGACATTTCACGATGTGTTTGGCTTTCAGTGGTACGCGCACCAATCGCTGACCAAGAGATAAGATCTTGGTAGTACTGTGGTGAGTTTGGATCGAGTGCTTCAGTTGCACAAGGCAAACCTTTCTCATTCAATTCTAGTAAAAGTTTACGGCCAATACGTAAGCCTTTTTCGATGTTGAATGAGTCGTTCATGTCAGGGTCATTAATTAGACCTTTCCAACCAACAGTGGTACGTGGTTTTTCAAAATACACACGCATCACGACATAAATTGTATCTTGTATTTTATCACTTAAAACTTTTAAACGGTCAGCATAATCATGTGCAGCGACTGTGTCGTGAATTGAACATGGACCAATGACAACAAAAAGACGTTTGTCATTTCCATCTAAAATATTACGTACAGTTTCACGGCCCTTAAGGACTGTTTGATAGGCAGTTTCAGTCAGAGGTAGCTCTTTTTTTAGTTCTGCAGGAGTAACAAGAGGCTGAATGCTTTTTACATTCACGTCATCAATGTCGTTTTGGGTAATAGAATTTGACTGTAAAGTATTCATTGCCGTCACTGGTTTGATTATACAAAAGGTTGTTTCGTGAGCCGAATATAACATGAATATAGCATTCAAATGTTATAAAAAAGATCAATAAGTCTCTGAAAAAAAAGTGATGAATCGGGCAGTTAATTTAAACCTGCTGACTATTCACCGTCGGTGCGATCAACATTGCAGTTGTTGGTTTTTCGACAGGTTTTGATTTTACTGGATTAATGATGAAATTCATGCCTAAAACAAACAAGGTAATGCCTAAGACTTTACGAATGACTTTTTCAGGTAAACGTGAGCTGATTAAAGTTCCGACCACAATCGCGGGAATAGAACCCACCAATAACCAACCCAATAAATGAAAATCGACATTACCTGAGCTCATATGACCCAAGCCTGCAACCAGTGTAAGAAGCACGGCATGTACGACGTCAGAGCCGATAATACGAATCATCGGTAAGTTCGGGAACATAAGTACCAAAGCCATAATACCGAAGGCACCTGCACCAACAGACGATAGGGTAACGAATACGCCTAAAATAATCCCCATGATGATGATATATGCACGCTTATTTTTAGCTTGGAAATTGATACGTTCAAGATCCGCACTCATATCATCTAACTGATCAGTTTTTCGAAATTTATTAAAGAATTTTTCGATATGACCACGGAAAATAATTGAGATCCCAGTAATCGTCAGCATAAAACCCAAAAACATGGTTAATACCGTTTTGTAATGTGTCGATTGGCTCAGATAGTTTTCCAGTACCCAATGGGTCGCAAAAGACGCAGGGATACTGCCGACTGCAAGCCAAATAACAATGGTCCATACAATATTCATTTTACGTGCATGAACTAAAGAACCACAAAATTTTGAAATTGCGGCATATAGTAGGTCTGTGCCGATCGCAATATGGGGTTCAATTTTATACAGGCTGATCAGGATCGGGGTCATCAATGAACCACCGCCAACGCCGGTAATACCTACGCAGAAACCTACAATTACACCTGCCAGAATGAACTCTAAAGGACCGACCATCGCTGAATGCCAAATATCAAAAAACGTGCATATCTTATGACTAATTGATATAAGTCGTTGTCTCGATTAGTGATTTGCTTGTGAAAAAAATAGATAAAGAGTGGTTTTAATTTGGAAAATAAAGGATTTTAAATAAGCTAAGTTATTGATTACGGTTTTCTCAAGTAGTTAATAGTTAAAATAGAGATTATGCAGCAGTGAAATCATGTATTAAGAATATAAAGGAGTGACGATCTGAAAATAGATATCCAATGTCTAAAACGCACCGTAGATTTTATATTCCTAATCTTCAATTTGTTATTTATCGATATAGGCGACTGTGAACTTAAAGTCCATTCCTGCAAAATTTAAAAAGATAAGGTTTCGCCATTATTCGAATATGAGTAGAAGGACACTAACTAGACATTTTAAACATGCGACAGGGCTACCAATTGTCACATGGTTAAATAATGAAAGACTGCGATGTGGGGCTGAATTGCTCGAATTGACAGATTATTCAGTTGATAAACTTGCGGAAAGCACGGGTTTTAAAACCGCAGTGCTATTTCGTAAGTTAGTAGCTAAGCAGCAGTGAGGAATATTTCTAAAATGGTGAATTAAAGCTGTGCAGCTTTTTTCAGGAAATCTATTAACTTTGTGAAGGACTCGTATAGAATCTATAACTAAAGAACATTAAGTTAAAAGGACAGACTTTTGCAAAATCGGAAACTTAAAATTGGCATCGTGGTTGGGGAAGTATCCGGGGATACATTAGGCGCCAAGCTTATCCGTAGTTTTCGAGAGCAAGGGATCGATGCGGAATTTGAAGGCATTGGTGGTCCGCAAATGATTGCAGAAGGCTTTAACAGCTATTATCCGATGGATATTTTATCGGTGATGGGGATTGTTGAAGTCTTAAAAGATATTAAAAAACTCTTTGCTGTACGTGATGGTCTGGTTGAAAAATGGACTGAAAACCCTGTCGATGTTTTTGTAGGGATAGATGCACCGGATTTTAATTTGCGTTTATCTAAGAGCATGAAGCAAAAACTGCTACCAATTAAAACAGTGCAATATGTCAGCCCTTCAGTGTGGGCATGGCGACAAGGCCGTGTGCATGGCATCAAGGCGAGTATCGATTTAGTCCTTTGTTTATTTCCTTTCGAAAAAGCATTTTTTCAAAAATGGCAAGTTCCGGCTGCATTTGTCGGACACCCATTGGCAAGTCAGTTGCCTTTAGATAATCCACTCTTTGCGGCTAAACACGAGTTAGGCTTAGATGAGCATCAAAAACATATTGCATTACTTCCGGGCAGCCGTCGCGGTGAAATTGAGCGTTTGGGGCCTTTGGTACTGTCTGCCGCACAGATTTTGACGGAGCAGCATCCAGACTATGTGTTCCTGATTCCTGCAATTAATGATGCACGTAAACAGCAAATTGAATTGTTGCTCAAGCAGTACCCTGAAGCATTACAAGCCAAAGTTCGCTTGATGGAAAACACCGATACCGAATCTAAAATTGGCCGTCAGGTGATGAACGCATCGAATATTGTCGCTTTGGCTTCGGGTACAGCGACTTTAGAAGCGATGCTTTTACACCGCCCAATGGTGACCTTTTATAAGTTAAATTGGCTGACCTATCATGTGGTGAAATTGCTGATCAAAATTCCGTATTATTCATTGCCAAATATTATTGCGGGCAAAAAGGTGATTCAGGAACTCATCCAACATGATGCAACGCCTGAAAAATTAGCAGCAGAAATTGAAAGCTTGATGGATGTTGAAAAATCGCAAATTCAAGTGATGCAGCACATCACCATGCATAAACAACTGCTTTCAGGTAACAGTGAAAACCCTGTGGAAGCGATTTTAAAGCTTTTAGATTAAACCTTTAAGGTGACTCAGTTTTTGCGAGTTGATGCTGCTGTCGATACTGGCTCGGTGTTAGATCATAAAACTTTTTAAAAGTTTGGCTAAATGCCGTTTCAGATGAGTAACCGATACGATGGGCAATTTGCTGAATAGTCAGTTGCCCCATTTGTAAGTGCTGTGTCGCCAGTCGCAAACGATGTTGCTGCAAATAGGCGAGTGGAGATTCACTGAGCATTTGAGTGAATAAACTGGCAAATTTAGAACGTGACATGCAACATTGTTCTGCCAAGCTTTCGACGGTCCATGCATGCTGTGGTTGTTCGTGAATCGCTGCCAAAGCGTTGGATAATTCAGGATGACTTAAGGCATGCAACCAACTGCTCGAATCTGACAAAGCCGCAATATAATCACGTACACATTCGATAAATAAAATACTCACCAAATGATCCAAAATTTTGTCGCGGCCTGGACGGATCTGATGCGCTTCAACGGCCAGAAAATGTAAGCCAATTTGCAACCATTCAGGTGCGGTACTGCTCATGATATGTGGTGTATGTAACAGCGTGGGGAGTGCATTCACTAAGGGCTTTGCCATAATGCTGTCGACATGCCCACGGATCGCGAGTACAAATAATTCCTCTGCTTCATGAGATTCGGCAGAATTTAATTCAATGGTTTTATTTCGTTGCTCTTGAAACAGTGGTGTGATGTTTATTGATTCAACCAAGACATCGGACTGTATAGATTTGCAGTGGTGGTTTTGCCCTGACGGAATAAGGCAAAGATCGCCAGCTTCAAGCAAAACCTGCTCTTGATCTATATGTACAACACACTGACCTTGAATCACTACATACGCAACCATGGCATTGTGATCTTGAAAATGAAAAGCCCAAGGATGCTTTGATCTCAAATAAATATATTCAGATCGGTGGAGATGAATATCATCAAAAATTTTACTTAAAGCATCCATATTTCAAATATTTACTCATATTAATTTTCTATTTATAGATGGTCACTATGTGTTTAAAGGTCAACATTTATCCTTAAATGCCAAAGACGATCGCATAGTTTTTTTGGACGCTTAAAACTGTTCTGGCTGCCCATATTTTACGAATATAAACACAGAAGAAGTAATTAGGGAAGTCTAGCGCATGAATGCACCAGTAAAATTAAATGAACAGCAGCTCGCTCAGTTAGAAAGCAAAATTGGTAGTGTTTTAGATAAAAAACGTTATGGTTGGCTATTGAGTCCAGGTTTACCAGTCATTGGTATGGGGATCTTGGCGGGTTATCATTTTGGTCCAAAACCGACAAAAAAACTATTTGCCATGGGCGGGCCGCTTCTACTGCATGTCATTATTCCTGCACTGGATGCACTGATCGGTGATGATGCCAATAACCCGACAGATGATGACATCAAAGTTTTAGTGAATGATCCCTATTATGATCGGATCGTCAAACTATTTATTCCACTGCAAATGGCAGCGAATGCTTTTGCAGGCTATGTGGTTACCCGTAAAGATGTTTCATTATTAGATCAACTTCTACTTGGGATTTCGATGGGTGCCATCAATGGTGTTGGCGTAAATACAGCACATGAACTCTGCCATCGACCACATAAAAAAGACCATTATTGGGCACATGCGACGCTCGCGCCTTTGGGCTATAGCCATTTCCGCATTGAACATCCTTATGGGCACCATAAACGTGCGGCAACGCCTGAAGATCCTGCATCTTCAAAAATGGGTGAAACCTTTTATGAGTTTTGGCCACGCACGGTATTTGGTGGAATTAAATCGGCGGTGCAGATTGAGAAACAACGCTTAAAACGTAAAGGTTTAAGTTTCTTTTCGAAGGACAATGAACTGTTTCATGGTTGGGCGATGAGTGCAGGTTTTCATGCCTCGATGCTGAAAATGTTTGGTAAAGGCGTGACACCGTATTTAGTTACACAGGCCTTTTATGGAATCAGCCTTTTTGAAATTATTAATTATATTGAACATTATGGCCTGAAGCGTGAGCAAAAAACGGATGGAAGTTATGCGCGAACCATGCCTGAACATAGTTGGAATAACAATAATATTGTGACCAATCTATTTTTGTATCAATTACAGCGACATTCAGACCATCATGCATATCCGACTCGCCCTTTTCAGGCATTAAGACATTTTGATGAAGCGCCAGAGTTGCCTAGCGGCTATGCCACTATGCTAATACCTGCTTTAGTCCCATCGATTTGGTTTAAGATGATGGATAAACGGGTCTATGATCACTATCAAGGTGATTTAACTAAAGCCAATATTCATCCTAAACGTCGTGCAAGTATTTTTAAAAAGTTTGCAATTTCAGTCGTTTAAATCGAATACCTGATGAGAAGAATCCCAAGCTTGTTTGCTTGGGATTTTTTTATTGTGCGTATTATTAACCGATGCTACACAGTAACATCAGAAGCGCACATTGATTCAAATAAAAGAACGATACACGGTAACGTCATCCGAAATTGTTTGAGACAAGACTTATTGTAATCAAAAATGTTTCTGCGATTCTTTGAATAATTAGACGTTAGTGAACGAGTTTTGTCGGTGAGGTGCATTGCACCGCAAGATGGTTTCCTTTCGAAGCTTCGCTTCTCATTTTGCCGAATGAGAAACAACGTTTCGTAAGAGTATCTCCAGCCGAAGGCTAATACCTTTATTCAATCCTTAGATGTAAGACACCGTCGCATTGACTTAAAAATCATTTTTAAAATGTGAAATTAATTCTACATGCGTAACATCATTTAAAATCCCAAATTTTCTATTTGAAACTTAGTCACTTCTTAAGACCACCAATAGCGCAAAATGTGGAAAAAAATCGGTGCAGAAAAGCAGATTGAATCAATTCGGTCGAGCATGCCACCATGGCCTTGGATGAGTTGTCCCCAATCTTTTACACCACGATCGCGTTTAATGGCTGACATGACAAGACCACCAAAGAAACCGAATATACAAACAATAAAACCAATACATGCAGCCTGTAGATAGCTAAAGGGTGTAAGCCATGACATAGCAACACCTAGTGCAGTGGCTAAAGCAATGCCTCCGATTAATCCTTCAACGGTCTTAGATGGTGAAAGTATCGGTGCGACTTTATGTTTTCCAAATAGCTTGCCACAGACATATTGTAAGACATCGGAGGCTTGTACCACCATGATCAGCCAGATCGCTAGCCAAATTTTTTCACCTTCAAATCCGGGAAGTTTAAGATTTAATAGCGCAGGCACATGCGAAATACAGAATACGCTGATCATCAGACCCCATTGAATTTTTGAACTGCGCTCTAAAAATCGCGTGGTATCTTCGGCTTTGAGTGTAGCGATAGGGATAAGAAGAAATACATACAGCGGAATAAAAATAGAATATAGCCCGTACCAGTCGATATACACCAAGTAATACTGGTAAGGGATGACAAAATAAAAAGCGATCAGCAACGGAAGATAATCACCGCGACGGGTTGGGAGTAAACTGATAAATTCACGTAAAGCAAAGAGTGAAATCAACGCAAACAGGATCACAAAGGCAATTTTGCCTAATGAAATTGCTACACCAAGTACCAACAACATGACCCACCATGCATTGATCCGCGCATTTAAATTGTCGATGACCGGTGCTGGTGCATAACCCGCTTTAAATTTTAGTATTGATCCAATGGTTGAGGCAATAATCAAAATAACTGCAAAGATACCGAACAATACATAGGTCATTTGTGCATTGGTGAATTCCATTATTGATACTCCAATGCTTTTAATTTGAGTAATTCATCCTGAGCGTAGTTTAAAAACTCGGTTTTACTCTGTTCATTATGGGCTTCTAAAGGCTTACCAAAAATAACGGTAGACAAAAGAGGTAATGGTATAAGCGCGCCTTTAGGCATGACACGTTTTAAATTTGAGATCCACACAGGCACGATTTCAACATCAGGAAATTGATTTTTGAGATGAAATAAGCCGCTTTTAAAGGCTAATAATTCAACGTCATCATTTAAATTTCGAGTACCCTCAGGAAAGAAAATAATCGAGTCACCTTGAGCTAATACGGTTTTGATCGGTTCTAATGGATCTTGATTTTGCTCTCGATTTCGCTGAATAGTGACGCCAGTAAACGTGTCTTGAATGAGAAAACGTCGAAAGCCATCTTTTAACCAATAATCCGAAGCAGCTACAGGACGCGTCTTTCGTCTGAGATCTGTCGGCAGTGATGACCAAAGCAAAATAAAGTCGATATGGCTATTATGATTTGCATAATAAATACGCTGTTTCATAACCGGTTTGCACCCGACCCATAGACTCCGCGCGCCCGTGAGCAGCCGCGCACCACGACGAGTGAGAAAGGCAATATAGCGAGCAATTGAACGGCTTAAAAAATTACCTTTCATTGGTGAGTGAGCATTCCCTGAAGTGTCTAATGGATTTGGCATAGCTTCAAATTATTGTGAATTATTTATACAGTAAAAATATGCAGATGAATGCGATGTATTGCAAGCAAAGCACAAAGATCTGCCATTTAAATAAAGCCAGACAACCTAACTCACGTAGTTCCCAGGCGCGGCCACATTTATTTGTAGACATTAATTTTAGGTTAATTAAACTTAAGTCCAGCTCTTTGGTGGTTTGTTCAAGGCTTTGGGTTTGGCTGCATTCAGCGACAGTGGCTAAAAGTGCCGAATCAAATTTGATTCTCAAGCTTAAATAATGCTGTATTCCGAGCAAAACTAGACAAATCAATACATATAGCAAATCGAATAGCATCACATTGCCAAACTGGATGATGAGCGAGAGCGTGAGGATCGCTGCTACATAAGCTGAAATGAGCAATCCAGTGGTGGATTGTAACAACTTTGATAGCACCACAAGTTGTAAATTCATGGTGCAAGTCCTTTAAGTTTTAAACGATAAGTATTTAAATGTTTTATTTGCGGTGTTTTAAGCACAACCCAAGGACGGTTATGGCGAATAATTCGTAAAACATCTTCGACTGAATATTCAGGATGTTGTTTCAATAATAATGCGGCAACTACAGCACTACTTCGTGAATATCCCAAAGCACAGAAGACCAAGATGTTTTGTGCTTCATCATTGTTATTAGATTTCAAGAATAGTTCTAAAGACTCTACAGCATTATGTAGCTGATTGGCCTGTAAAGGAATTAGGTCTAAACTCAAGTTTTGGGCATAAGAGCACTTTGGATAAGTGGGCAATTCTGCGCAACAATCGAGTAAAGCATCATATTGTTGCATGACCTGTTTGGACGGATAGCGACCTAAATAAATATAACTCTGATTGATTTTGATGATTTTAGAATCTTCAGGATGGCGATAGGTCCAGATTCGGCTATTGATCCAAGCAAATACAAAGTAGGGCGCGAATAGCATTTTTGCAGCAATGGTCATATCACCATGACTGAGTTTTTGAAAAAAATGCGGTCGATTGAATAAATATGCAAACGAAACTAAAAGCAGACTGCTTGCAGGATAGAGCAGCCAAAGCCACCAACCTTTTGCATGTGCGATTGCGCTACACAATAAGGCAGCAAACAGATAAAGGATGCCGATTTTAATGTGCTTTAAGCTTAGACGACTCTGTATATTTTTAGCCCATGGCGCAGAGCCAGACATTGGGAATAGCCATAAACATAAGGCACCGACCAATAAACCCGTTGGGATATCTATAAAATGGTGCTGCCAAGTGGTTAGAACCGAGAGACCGATCAAAAAGGACCAACCATCTACCAGATATTTTAGCTTGCCTGTGCTATGCCGACGGTAAAAATCCCAAAGTATCACCAGTAGTACAATGTGCAGAGAGGGTGCTTGATTGAACGGTTTATCAAAACCCATCAAGACATCAAACCACAACCCGAAAAAACCTGTGAGTTCGGGGCGTTCAAAGCTAAAGCGTAATGGGAAAAGTAAAAAGCAGCTGATTGAAATGATTTGTGCTGAGAATAGTCGCAATACATGTTGTTTTAATTCAAACTTATTCCAACAAAGTAATAAAGACAAACCATAGAACAGATCAATCGACCAATAAGGCACAATACTCCATGGCCAAAGTGGAATATATTTTTCCCATTCAAAGACGATAACAGGTACAGACGCTAAACCCGCAGCGTATTGGTTGGCAAAACCATAACTTAAGAAGAAAAAAGGTGCCAGAAATGCCAAACACAGTAGGCCGTATTTCCAAGTTCCTGTATCCGTATCCAGTTTATGCATAAGATTGACCATCCAAGCTTAAATTTTTTGTGCAACGGAAACTGTGAAAATACCAAACTCATCAATGACTTGATCGACTTTCTTGAAACCGGCTTGCTCAACCAAGGCATCCATTTCTGCTTGTGAGCGCAAACGCATGACCCATGCATCTCCTTGGCGATGTGAGGTCAGGGCACGGGCGATAAACTCTTGTTGCGGATGCCAAATTTGACCTGTGTAGATGAGATAACCATCTTTCTCAATGGCCTGACTCAAGCCTGATAAGGACTGTCTAAGTAAATCATTATCACTAAATAATTCGTATAAACCTGAGACCACGGCTAGAGTGGGTTTAGGTTCAACACTGGCTAAAGAAGTGGTATCAAATGCATCCGCTTCTACAAATTTGGCAATCTGGCTTAAACCTCTTTGCTCAATCATTGCTTGACCCGCTTGTACATTGATCGAGCTATAGTCTCTAAGCAAGATGGATTCAGGCTGTTGAGGTAGTTTTTGTACAGCATCTAAAATATATCGGCCATGGCCTGCAGCAATATCCATAATCCGTACCGCGTGTTGGGCATCATTTAACTTAGAAGCATATTTCGTTAATAGCGCTTCAATATTTTGTTTTCTAACGCGAATACCACGCCAACCAATCGCATTTAAATATTGTCGATCGATGATTTTACCCAGTGCATTTTGGCTTTCTGATTTATCTCTGTAGACAAAATCTAAGGTACTGCCGGAGTCATATCCTGTCTCTTCACCAATTTTTAAACCCTTGGAAAAGAGACTACCAATTTTAAGATTTTGTTTGGTTAAGCTCCAAAATGCATGTTTTAAAGAATGTTTTGGAAGCGTTGAACTTAAGGTTTCTGCTACAGCACAGCTCGGGCCAATTTTATCGGCATCTAAAAGTTTAGGTGCGGAATAGGGTTGTTTAAAACATTGTTGAATAAAGCGATGGATTTTATCTGTGGCGATTTTGCGATGTTTTTCACCCAAGGTATCATGATAAAAACCATCTAAGACGTGAAATTCCTTCATTGGATGAGGGAGTTTTTGATAAAACGCCAATTGGGGTTTTTGATGCACCACGTAGTCAGATCCCGAACATAAAACCTGTGTAGGAACAAAAATATTTTGTGCATCTTTAACGATTCGATCTGAGGCTGCATATAGCCCCAGCAGCATACGGACCGATATGGCCCGAGCGATTTTCGGGTCAGTGTCATAACTCTGTGCACGTGCAGTATCGTGCGTCAGCATTTTGGCTTTGACATAACTATTAATAAAAAAGTTGCCAGCGAATTTGTTGAGGAGTGTTAAGCCGGGTTTTGCAAAAGGCACATAGAGTTTGATGTCAAATGCAGGCGAGGCAAGGCATAAAGCACGGATTTTAGGGGCATAATCATGCACCCATGTCGCGGCTAAAACAGCGCCAACGCTTTGAGCTACAATTGCTATATTTTCTGATCGGATTTGGTAAGTCTGTTCAATATGCTGAACAAAATATTGAATGTCTTGAACGCATGCGGAAAAACTAGGAGCATCACCACGTTCATCTGGGGTATTGCCGTGACCTCGCGCATCCCAAGCGAAAAAATCAAAATCAGGCAAATTCAATTCATTGACCAAATGCGCCATTCGTCCCGAATGTTCATGGCCACGATGAAATAAGATCACCGCTTTTTTCTTACGGTTGCTTTTTAAACTGCTATTTTCCCAATGTTGATAAAACAAGAATGTTCCATCATGGCTCGTAAAGGTATGCTGAGTATTGTTATACATTGTGTTGTTCTCAAAATAATAAATCGACTGACGATCTAAACTGAAATTTATTGTGGGTTGATAATGCTATTTTTAATGCGGTTATAAATCGTGATAAGTAATAAAAAGATGATAATAATCAAAATACTATTGCAAATAAGAGACAATGTATTTAAACCGAAGTTAAATATAGAAGAAGTCACGATCACGATACAGATGATGCTAAATACAAAAGCACGGTCACTTTTTCCCATTGGACCATCGTAGCGACGTTCTTGACCCACTAATGGCGCCATCACACCTGTATATTCAGCAATTATGGCGAGAAAACAGGTCAAAATTAGCAGTTCGGCTTGAATAAAAGCAAAACAAATTAAACTAAAATAGAGTGCTGAGTCAGAAATCACATCACATAATTCATTATAAAAAGCACCGAGTTTGGATTGTTGGTTGAACTCACGTGCCAGCATGCCATCTATGGCATTGAAGCCCATTCGAATAAGCATCCACACGGGGAAAATCAACAGTAAAATGCCAATACCGTTGTGAGAGAAATAGATATAAATAAAAAATGCCACAGCTAGCGAAATGAACATTGCTAGTAGTGTTACTTGATTTGCTGTAATACCAAGATGATGAAGTGATTTAACCAAAGGTCGAAGCAGGTTTTGAAATGCAGGTTTAAGTTGGTAGATCGAAGGCATATTATTGTTATAGCGGTATGATTTGCATGAATTTTATACGCTTGATGCTTAACTTAACAAGAATTTGAATGTTAAAGATTGTCACAGGCCTCACGATTCGCCTTTATAACGCATTAAATTTTCTTGTGTAGTACTTGCGACTAATTTTCCATCTTGCCACATTTGCCCATGACTAAGCCCACGTGATTGGGAGGTTCGGGTGGTATTCATGTCATAGAAAATCCAATCATCCACCCGAAAGGTATGATGAAAATACATCGAATGATCAAGGCTAGTTGCGAAGAGTTCAGGAGACAGATAATTTAAACCATGTGTTTTGAGCGCCGCAGAATATAAATTATAGTCTGAATAGTATGCTGCAATGGCCTGATGTATATGAAGTTGGTCAAATTGGGCATTTAAGGCATCATGGAGTTTTAAATATTCTGCATATTGATTTTGATTTAAGACAGAAGCTTGACCGGACGGTGGCAAATCTGTCAGCACGTATTCAATTGGTTTAGATATAAGCTGAAAAGGCTGTAAAAATGTGGATAGATATTCAGGTGAAATAGATGATTGGATTTGCGCTTTATAGAATTGCTCTTCTTTGAGCATACTTGGTGGAAACTGTTGGATCAGATCTGGTTCAGGTATTTGATACTCCATACCCGTTTCGTTTTTCATATAGGACAACATCACCATATATATTGGTTTGCCATGCTGTATGGCGGTCACTTGTCGTGTAGAAAAACTATGGCTATCACGTAAATTTTCGACTTTAAATAATACGGGATGATTTGCAAGACCCGCAGAAATAAAGTTGGCATGTAAAGAGTGGAGTGGGAGTGTGCAGGTAAAGGATGCACTGACTATGCTCTGAGCAAGTAATTGTCCACCAAAAATATGGTCACCAAACAGAGGTTTACTTTGCGCTAAAAAGTAGCCCTGATCTTTGGGTACTACAGATAATAATTGGATGAGGTCTTGAGTCAGCGTTGTCATATTTTTTAAAATTTTTGCTTTGTTTAAATGTATTTAACTCAAACTTATTACACAAGTCGTTTTCATGAAAAATATAAAAGTCTTCGCCGGTCTTTCGAGAATAGGCTTATAATCGAGTTTTCTTAGTTGTCCGAATGGAATGACGAAAAAGCAATGACACCTGCATGTAAACTCTTAAAATCTAATAAAATCGACTTTACAATTCATGAATATGACCATGACCCAGAAGCAAAAAGTTTTGGTTTGGAAGCTGCGGAAAAACTTGGTTTAACGGTCGAAGAAGTCTTTAAAACCTTGATGGTTACGGACGATAAAAATTACTTTGTTGCCGTATTGCCAGTTGAATATCAGCTAAATTTGAAAAAAGTAGCCACAGCATTTGGCTGTAAAAAACTCAAAATGGCTGACCCAAAAGATGCAGAGCGTTTAACCGGTTATTTGGTTGGTGGTATTAGTCCAGTTGGACAGAAAAAACGCTTAAAAACTGTGATCGATGCTTCTGCACAGCACTTAGCTAAAATCTATGTGAGTGGCGGTAAGCGTGGTTTGGATATTGGTTTAAAACCCGAAGATTTAGCAAAAGTTTTGGGCGCAAACTTTGCTGATGTGATTGATGTTTAATTACTGTTTATGACTACTTAAA
Source organism: Acinetobacter sp. YH1901134 (assembly GCF_013416965.1). Lineage (NCBI taxonomy): Bacteria > Pseudomonadati > Pseudomonadota > Gammaproteobacteria > Moraxellales > Moraxellaceae > Acinetobacter > Acinetobacter sp. YH1901134. The sequence continues at coordinate 32,560 of NZ_VPEW01000004.1, forward strand.
TTTAAGTGAATTTAGAGGGAATACCTCCCACTTATAATCTATAAAATAACAGAAGCCGCATTGAGCGGCTTTTTGCTTGATGACGCATCAAGTGTCACGGATTTATTGGACATGGTGCAGCTTTTTATATTCGATATACAGGGTACTAAATTTAGGATTGTAGGCTAAATTTGATTATTAGTAGGTACATTTATGGTGCTTCTTGAATTGATATGAGAAATACCGAGCGCGCAGAAATTGATGCCAGATTTGACGTGAAATGAGGGTTGGCAGCTTTGCATATATATTAATAATGTTGTAAACCAACCATGGGCTGGTTTTTTTGCATTACATTTGGAATTTGTAATTATTTAAGATAGATTTTCTACCGTCAGGAATAGTTTCTATTTCATAGAGCGACTCATAAATTGCTTTGTCTTCTGGAGATTTTTTTGAGTCCACAAGCTGCTTTAATTTAGATTTATATTCTGTTTTACCTGTATGAAGTAAACTCGCATAGTAAGCCCATTCTGTTTGATCGTAATATGGATCATTTTGGGGCATTTTATCTAACTGTTTTTTATATAAATTAGCATTGTATAAATAACAGTCTTCAATATCCTTTTTTGGTTTGTTTAAAACTTCAATGAGTAAACATTGAAAATTTTTCATATTGGTTGTTTCTTTTTTTTCTAAAATTCTATTTGTAATAGCAAGGGCTTCTTCATAATTGCCAAGACGTATATTGATGTTTAGTAAAAGGTTATTTCGTTCATTCTCTGAGTTAATTTTAGAAATTTTAGGTAGAATTTTTTTGAGCTTTTGATTGGTTTTTTGAGGGTCCAACACACTTTGAGATTGAATTAGTATCTGATTATATTCATTGATGATTTCTTTACTTTCTGGAGAAAGCTCAGCATCAACTCTAGTTGCTGAACTTTGTGCAGGAGGGGCTATTTCACTTGAATTACCACAAGCTGAAAGTGGAAGGATTGATAGTAATAATGGAAATATTATTTGTTTCATTAGTTTACACGCTTAGCTGCTGAATTTAGTTAAAAAGTATATTTCTTATATGGCGGAATACGGGTTACGTATCCCACACTATCTGCTGGTTTCACTGCGTATCCTAATGTTAATTCAACCTTAACGAGATGTAATTTTGGCTCTGGTAAAGTGATATTGCAACTTCCAAGTGGTGCTTTCTTTTTATCTGTATCCAACCATTGGAAGTAGTTATAAGCTCATCTGGAAACAGGTGGGCTTTTTTGTTATTTCCGTTTTAGCTTTGAATAACGAAAATGTATGTAGTCGCAGAAGTAGAATTTAGTAAAACTTCATGTTAGAGGTTAATTCATTAACAGTGCTTAATTATATTTAAATGTAAAAATACCTATAAAAAATAGGTATTTAAAATCAGACTAAAACAGTTGTATTTTAATTTAAAAGCTGTAATTTGAAAGAGCGATCTAATAAAGAGACAACAAAATGCCTTATTCAAATACTAAAGCGATTATTGAGCAAATCTATAATTTTGTATTAGAAAAACATGGTTTAGCTTCTAAAAGTCGATTTATGCAGTTATCGATCTTCTTTAGAGAATTGCATGAAGGGGATGAGTCAAAATTTACCGCAGATAGGTCTTTTTATTACAAAGGAATCTTTAATAACAGAGAAAAAAGTATATTTGCGAATGCTGCGCCAGACTTTTTTGATAAGCACAAATTTTTGGATTGGGTTGTTAAATCAATTGATTGATTTCAACCAAATCGTTGGAGTACATAATTCATGCTGTATAACCAGTCTGAATAGAAGATAAAGAGCAGAAATCAGTAGGTGTTTGTTATGAAATACATGCTAATTGGCAATAAGGATGTATGGCCAGTATGGTGTTAGTAAAGTCTTCAATGATTAAAATTTAACTGCACATTTCGTTCCTTGATTTAAATAAAAGCTTGGTTAAAAGCAGAATATAAAAACCCATGTAAAAGACATGGGTTTTTAGTTTAAGTTGCACAATGTGATAATTTGGCTAAAAAATAAGCAATATGATTTATTTGTTCAATGCTAAATGAGAAAATTATCATTTAGTTCCATTTCAGAAAATTGTATAAATAAAAACAGAAAAGTTCATATTAAAAAAATTAATTTTTAAATACATAGAGATAAGACCAAATTTGCAATCCTGTAGCAAATTTTCACAAAAATGCAATTATTAACAATAATGATTATCATTAACATGGTTTCACGCTGGCCAGCGTACTAAGCATTATTTGCACAGTTAAAGAAACATAATTACATGACAAAGCTTGGAAAAGCTTAAAAATAGAGGATATGGTCAGATGAAAGAGCTTGCTAATCGCTTGGCGATGCAGCATCTTGTCAATGCATACTCACAAGAAACCGGTAAAGGTATTTTACTGGAAAAGTATCAACAGAATTCATCACAATTGACGTTTAGCCAAGGCTTGACGTTGTTATGCATCCCTTTAGATTGCATACAATCACAGTTATTTGTACCACTATCTTATGTCAGCCTTGTTGGTAGACATCGTCTTGCAGATATCCCATACGTTTTTAATAAAGGACAGAAACAGTTATTTAGTATCACCGCGATCGCGAGCTTATTACTTGAACAGCTCGTACAAGAGTCAGGTCATACACTGGATGCTTCATCATTATTGGAGCGTTGGATCGAAAGTCGTGAAGCGCTTACTCAATTTTTGACACTACGTGAACATGATTTTGAGGCTTTAGTCCAAGCGGAACAAAGTTTCATTGAATCGGAACAAGCTTTAATTTTAGGGCACAGCATGCATCCTGCACCGAAAAGTCGGGTCGGTTTTGTGCATGAAGATTGGGAAAGGTATTCGCCAGAAGCCAAAGGTCTAAGCCAACTGCATTATTGGTTGGTAGCTCCAGAATATATTCAAGAAGGTTCAGCTTTAGATCAAGCTGTATCAGCGCAATTGAAAAGCGAATTGCAATGGCATTTATCAGAAACTGATCAAGCACTACTGAATGCCTATTCACATTATAAGTTATTGCCTTTGCATCCTTGGCAAGCACGTTATTTACAGTCAAAAGCATGGTTTAAAAACTTAAAAACCAAATTAAAAATTATCGATTTTGGCGAGAAAGGTTGGGCATTTTCACCAACAACTTCGGTACGCACTATGGCAAGTTTTGCAGCGCCGTGGATGTTGAAACCATCACTATCTGTAATGATCACCAATTCAATCCGAGTTAATCTTGCCAAAGAATGCCACCGTGGTGAAATGACCCATCGACTTTGGCATTCAAGTCTCGGTGAACGTATTTTAAAACAATGCCCAACGCTCAAAGCGGTGAATGATCCTGCTTGGATGGCATTGAGCATAGATGATGAAATCGTCGAAGAAACTATTTGCATCTTCCGTGATCAGCCTTTTAGTGAAAAGCAGCAGGTGAGTTGTATTGCATCATTATGCCAAGATCATCCTGCACAGCCGAAAAACCGTTTTAATGCCTTATTTGAACAAATAGCAAAACAACAACCTGAACTTGATCAAAGCGCTATTGCGATCAATTGGTTTAAACAATTTTTGGCAATTAGTCTGAAACCACTGATGTATTTGTACCATCAATACGGAATGGCTTTTGAATCACATCAGCAAAATGTTTTACTTGAGCTTGAACATGCAATGCCTAAATATCTATGGCTGCGCGACAATCAAGGCTTTTACTATATTGAAGAACTTGCAGGTGAAGTTTTAACCGCGTTTCCAGAGTTGCAAGAAAAAGCGCATGCCGTGGGTTCCAAAGCCTTTGTCGATGAGCGCTTTAGCTATTATTTCTTTGGTAATACTTTATTCGGCATCATCAATGCAATTGGTGCAACTGGATATGTCACAGAACAAGTGTTGATATCGATATTGCAAAATGAACTGTTGGCCTTGCATCAGGCTTATCCAGAAAGTTCATTGATTCATTCATTACTGTATCAGCCGACCTTGCCGTATAAGGGCAATCTGTTGACACGCTTGTATGAGCTGGATGAATTGATTGCCCCAGTCGATCAGCAATCGGTTTATATACAGTTGCCAAATCCTTTATGTGTGGAACAGAAGGATGTGCAATATGCTTGATTTTATTGGGATAGGCTTAGGGCCATTTAACCTCAGTTTGGCGAGTTTGCTACATAAGCAAAATCATTTGCAGTATCAATTTTTTGAAAAGAAACCACAGTTCGACTGGCATGCGGGTATGCAATTGCCCAATACAGTACTGCAAGTGCCGTTTATGGCCGATCTAGTTTCCATGGTCGATCCAACCAGTCCTTTTAGTTTTTTAAATTACTTAAAGTCGCAGCAGCGTTTATACAAATTCTATTTTTTAGAACAAGCTCAGATTCCTAGACGTGAATATAATCATTATTGTCAGTGGGTTGCAGACCAACTAGAGCATATTCAATATCAATCAACCGTAAAAGCCATTTATGCCCAAGAGCAAGGCTTTGAAGTCATGGTTGAACAAGATGGACGTTTTAGACGTTATCAATGCCGAAATTTGGTCATTGGTTCGGGCAATATTCCGCATTTACCACAGTGTCTAAAAGACATTCAACAGCAATATCCAGAGCGTTGCTTACATTCTGCAAATTATTGCAATGCAGCGTTAAATCACTTGAAAGGGAATGTGGTTGTACTGGGATCAGGCCAGTCTTCGGCCGAAGTCTTTATGGATCTGTTTGATCGTCAATATTTGCAGGATCAAACCACAACAGCGCAGTTTAAATTGCATTGGCTGACACGCTCAAATGGGTTTTTCCCAATGGAATATGCACCACTTGGATTGGAGCATTTTAGTCCGGATTATACTACGCATTTTTATCAACTAAGTCCTGAAAATAAAGCCGAACAACTGAAACAACAAGGTTTGTTATATAAGGGCATCAGTGCAAAAACCATCCGTGATATTTACCAAAAACTGTATCACCGGAGTATTGGTCAAAATATTCAACAGACGCATTTACATGCTCAGGTGAGTTTGGTTGCTGCCGAGCCGCATAGTGCGGGCGTCCGTTTGCAGTTTCAGCATAAAGTCACGGCAGAACAATTCTATCTAGATGCGGACTTTGTCGTGGCTTCAACGGGATATCACAGTCCAGAGTGGCAATATCTCAAATATCTAAAACCGCTGATTCAGTGTGATGAATTCGGTCGCTGGAAAATTAGTCAGGACTACCGCGTACAGCATGACGCTGTCGGTGAAATTTTTGTTCAAAATCAGGAAATGCACAGCCACGGTGTCGGGACTCCTGATTTAGGGTTGGGTGCTCACCGTGCAGCAGTCATTGCCAATCAATTATTGGGTTTTAACTTATACGATTTGAGTGATCAAGCTCAAAGTTTCCAACATTTTTCACCCAGTGATAATGCTGAAATGCACAGTATGGGCATTTTGAAGAAATCAGCGCCAACCAATATCCAAAGACCTTTATCCGTTAAAAAAACCATTGCCAACTATGCAATGAACCGCAATACGACCATGCCGAATAAGCAAGAACAGAATACGGTTAAACTCGAGGAATTATAATGACATTTGCAAAATTAAAGATAGATCAAACGCAGTGGCGCCGTGCAGGGCAAAGACTGATTGAAATGGCGATTGCTGAATTTTTATATGAAGAAATTATTCAGATTCAGCCAGTGGAAAATAACACTTGGCAACTTAAACTAGATGACAAAACGTATCAATTTGAAGCGACTCAGTTTCTGCTTGGGCATTGGCATATTGTTGAAGGGAGTGTTCGAGATTTAAGTGAATCGACAACAGAGCCTGCATGGAATCTGCATGAATTTATTCGTGCTTTTTCAAATCAAGCTGAGGTGAAACCATTTACCAAGGCCTATTTGATTAAAGAAATGAACAATACATGGTTAGCAGAAGCCCATGTTTTTGATGAGCAAAGATTGCTGAGTCATGCTGTCTTGTCAGCGCCACACTATCAAATTGAAGGCATGTTACGTGGACACCCATGGCTTATTATGAGTAAAGGCCGTATGGGCTTTGGCTATGATGATTATTTAAGCTCAGCACCAGAGATTTCTCCAACGGTTAAAGTTCTGTGGTTAGCTGTTCATCGTGATTTAGCTAAGTTTCGTTCTACCGAGGCTTGGGATGCGCAAAGCTTATATCGCCATGAATTGAATTCTGCGCAATTACACGATTTTCAACAGCAATTAGCGGACAATGCCTTAGATGCTGCTGAGTATTTCTTTATTCCTGTACATGCGTGGCAATGGCATCAGTGGTTAATCCCCACCTATGCCAATGAAATCGTCGATCAGCGCATTGTAGAGCTGGACATTGGACAAGATGACTATGTGCCAATGCAATCCATTCGTACCTTATGCAATACCAGTCATCCTGAACGTCATTATGTGAAGTTACCTGTCAGTATCTTTAATACGGCGGTCTATCGAGGTTTGCCTTCAAAACGAAATTTAGCTGCACCTGCGGTGACCGCTTGGCTGAAGGACATTCAATATCATGATGTAGACCTGCAAAAAACACAGGTAGCATTTTTGGGTGAAGTTGCAAGTTTAACTTTGCAACAGCCATGTTTTGATCAGATAGACGGTGCGCCTTACCAATTTAAAGAATTGTTTGGGTGCTTATGGCGTGAAAGTGTAGAGCCATGTATTGGTGAACATGAGATGGCACTTTCCCAAGCCGCATTGTTACATCGAGACATAAACGGTCAATCTATTTTATCCGTGTTGATTCAGGCTTCAGGTTTGACGCCTTTGCAATGGCTGAAGCGTTTTGCTGAAGTCTGCGTAACACCACTACTGATTTGCTTATACAAATATGGTTTAGCGTTTTCTCCGCACGGTGAAAACACCATGTTGATCCATGAAAATGGCTTACCGAAAAAAATGGTGCTGAAGGACTTTATTGATGATGTCAATTTAGTTGATGAAGATTTTCCAGAACTCGAAAATTTACCACCCGAAGGGCAAATTTTACTGCGCCATCCTGCTGAAGAACTTAGTCACTTTATCTTTACAGGTTTATTCATGGTGCATTACCGCTATATCTGTAATGTCTTCCTTGAAGATTATCCAGAGCATACAGAACTTGAGTTTTGGCAAACCATCTCCAGCGTGATCGACGAATTTCATCAAGCACATCCTGAATTGGCAGATCGTATTGAAAAATTCAGTATGTTCCGTCCAAATTTCGAGAAAATTTGTCTGAACCGCGTTCGGCTGTTTACCACCAGTTATAACGACGAAGCAGAACGACCAGTACCTGTATTTTTAGATCCAATTGCAAATCCTGTGAGTCCAAGCACTTTAAATCAGTGGGCGAAACAACAGCATACCGCCGAACAGAAAACGACAACCAACCGTATTGCGTCATAAGCAGATTTTTGAGCTAAGAACAGAAAAGATTAAATAAATTTAAAGGACGACATCATGACAACGTTATCACGACAACTACCTGATTTTTATGAATACTATGAGAATGAGACGCAATACTACTTACGACAAATGCAATATCCAGAAGATATGGCTTTGGTTCATAAATGGATGCATGAACCGCATGTGATTCCACAGTGGCAACTCAATAAGTCAGAAACTGAACTAAAAGTGTATTACGAAAAAATGCTGGCAGATGATCATCACCGAATTTTGATCGTAGGGGTAAACGGTAAAGATGTGGGCTACACAGAGATTTACGAGGGAAAACGGGATCGATTAGGTTTGTACTACGACGGTGACGAGCTAGATCTAGGTTGGCATTTGTTATTTGGTGAAAAGTCCGTTTTTGGTAAAGGCTATTTACGTCCCGTCATGCGTTTATTGAGTTTTTATATCTTTGAAAATGCCGCCTCAGCCAAGATTGTGGGAGAGCCTGATCATAGTGTGAAGCCTTATGCCGTCGTAGTTGAAGACATGTGCTATGAAGCGCAGCGCCTAATCCCAATGCCTGAAAAGACTGCCATGTTGTATTACTGCTTTAGAGAAACTTTTTATGCAAAATTCGGTCATTACTTAAAAGACTCCAAGGCATTTCAGCATCAGCAACTAGCTAAGGCGGTGTCATGAGTTATCGCTGCACCCACATGCACATACTGGACATGCGCTTTTCAGCGCATGTTTCAGTGGAAGAGTTTGAACAATGGTTGACTCAAGTTGAGCGCTTTTTTCTGAAAAGTCAGCCCTTTGTTTTGGTTATGCAAACGGCTGGGGGAACAACTTTTCCTGAAGAATATCGGCAAATACAGGCCGTTTGGTACAAGAAGTTTAAACATCTCTTTTTTCAATATTGTTTGGGTCTGGTGCGTATTGCGCAAGATCCAGATGACTTCAAACGTTTAAACACACCCGCACTGCATGCAGCGTGGCGTGTACCTTATTACGTTTCATTAGAACAGTCTGATGCGCTGCAATGGGCAGTGCAGAGGTGGATATGCAACAACACTCAAGAAAATTAAATCATGCAATTTCACCATCTCAAATTTCAGTCCTGAGTTTGAGCGTCGTGATCATTTTGTACTTAGCACATGCATTACCTTTGTATTTTTACAATGTAGCTTTGCCTGCCATTTTACGACATCAAGGGGTAGATTTACGTTGGATTGGCATGTTATCGCTGCTTTACATTCCATGGGCATTCAAGTTTTTTTGGGCGCCTTGGATCGATCAGCTCTATGTCAAAAAACTCGGTAAACGTAAAACATGGCTGTTGTTTACGCAAATCGCATTGGTACTGGGGGTACTGGTTTTAGCCTTTACGCAGTTTTCTTATGGGCTGACTTTATTTGTCATTGTTGGTTTATGGATTTCAACGTTTGCGGCAACGCAAGATATTGCGATTGATGGTTATACCGTAGAGAAATTTACCGAAGGCAATTACCGTCTGGGCAGTATGGCACAAAGTATTGGGGTGGCCGTCGGTAGTATGCTCGGTGGCGCTGCGACTTTATGGATTTACCAATATTGGGGTTGGCAGTCAGCGCTCACAACTTTAGCGCTGCTGACATTTTTAACCATGTTTGCTGTGTTTTTTATTCAAGAAGAACCAGAAACTCAACTTGCCAAAGCCAAACCAAGCCTACGACAAGCGTTTAAACGACCTGAGATTCGTTGGGCCTTGCTGCTCATTGTTTGTTATCGCGTGGTGGAAGCACCCGCTATGGCAATGCTAAATCCCATGTTGATCGATCAAAAATGGTCACTGTCTCAGATCGGGGTGTTGATGTCTGTGGTCGGTGCCGGTGTCGGCCTGATTGCAGCTGTTAGTGCAGCTGTATTGCTGAAAAAAATCAAAGCGACGCAATTGTTGGTCTGGGCAGGATGGTTACGTACATTGCTATATGCCGTCATTGGGGCAGCCGTTGTATTGGGATGGTTGAATCAATGGCATCTGCTTTTAGGTGTATTTGTCGTGTTGATGCTAGCCATTCGTTATATCGCCATGACATCACTCTATGCTTATTTCATGCAGACCAGTTCTAAAGAACAGGCGGGTACCGATTTCACTATATTAGTTTGCTTTGAATTGCTTGTGTACTTCATTGGCGGCGCATTTTCAGGTTTTCTCGCAAAATCATTAGGCTATGGACATTTTTACTTGGTATTGGCAATCGGCTCAGTAATCAGTGTCTTACTTAGTCAACGCATTGTTTTAAAAACACAAAATTTAAAAACTCAAACTCTTCCGACTCAATCGGAACTCTAAGAAATGGAAAAGAATATGAAACGTTTAGCTCTACCGATGCAACTGACTTGTCTCAGCTTAGCAATTTGCACTCAGCTTTATGCGCAAGACGTCACGACAGACACTGCACAAAATACAGCAGTTGAAACACAAACTACAGAAGCTACTAAAATGGCACCGATTGTTGTGACGGCAACCCGTTCTGCGAAAAGCATTGCCGATATTGCGGGTACGGTGTATAGCATTCCTAAAGAAGAAATTGAAAAACAAGCCAATGCAGGTAAAAGCACAGCCGATATTGTCGGTTTATTGGTGCCATCACTGACTCCATCGAGTGGTACAACGTCTAACTATGGGATGACCATGCGTGGACGTGTGGTGCAATACATGATCGATGGTGTGCCGCAAACGGGATATCGTGATGGATCTCGACAACTAGCGAGTATTAGCCCGTCGATGATTGAACGAATTGAAGTGGTCTCAGGTGCAAGTAGTATTTATGGTTCAGGTGCGACAGGCGGTATTATCAATATCATCACCAAACGAGGTGGACCTGAGCCGCTGAGTTTTGAAACAAAAGTCGGTGTCACTTCTGGTAATAACTTTAAGTCCGATGCGTTAGCTTATGAAGCTGCTCAAACCATGAACTTTAATCAAGGCAATTTACGCGGAACTTTAGGTGCTAGCTATACCAAACGTGGTGAAATACAAGATAGCCATGGCAATCGTATTGGGCCTGAGATTGCGCAAACAGACCGTCAAGATACCGACACCTTAGATCTAAATGGTCGTGTCAGTTGGAAAATTGCCGATGGTCAAACGCTGAGTTTCGGTGCGCAATATTATAATGATGAGCAAGATAGTGATTATGGACCTGACTATGGTCCAAATTTAAATGCGCTGCGCTCACAGCCCGTGGGTGGCAAGCTGCCGTTGTCTTTAAATGCGGTAAAAGGCTTACAACTTGCCGAACAACCACAAACTGAACGTTATAGCGTCAACGCACAATATGAAAATCAAGATATTTTAGGCCACCGTCTAAATGCTGAAACCTATTATCGAAATGAAAAAGCACGGTGGTTCCCATCTGCACGTCAAATGGCACCTGAACTCTTCTTGGTGTATCAGTCAGAAACCGATATCGATGTTTTAGGCGCGCGTGTTGCTCTACAAAAAGATCTTAACTTAAATGGTCGTGAACTGGGGCTAACCTATGGTGTGGACTATGAAAATGAAAAAGATCAACAAAATATCCAAATGTATGACAGTGCTACATTTATTCAAAGTAATGGTCTGAGTTATCAGCCGTTTAACTATTATGCCTTTGGCCCAGATGTTGAAACAGAAAAACTTGGCGTATTTGCCCAAGCGCAATATGAATTAACCGACCGTCTTGGCTTACAGGCCGGCATTCGCCATGAGCGGGTAGAGAGTGATGTCGATTCATCTGTGCCTTATATGGAAGCCATTACTGCAGATTTAACCCCAGGTTATGTGGCGAAAACGCTGAATGGCGGTAAAGTAAAACATGATGCAACGCTGTTTAATGTTGGCGCGGTGTATCACTTAACAGATGCACAGCAAGTGTTTGCTAATTTCTCACAAGGTTCAAACTTGCCCGATGTGCAACGTATGCTGCGTGATGTGCCTGCAAATTCTGTGATTAATAGCCAAACCATTGACCCGATTAAAGTCAATAACTATGAACTCGGTTGGCGTGTACAAAATGCCGGTGGTTTAAATGCAGGAGTGACGGCTTTTTATAATGACTCAGATAAAAGCCTGAAATTTGGTGCGCCGAATTACACCATTGATGTTATTGATACCGATGAACGTATCTATGGTGTCGAAGCCAATGCCAGTTATGAAGTTCAACCGAATTGGACAGTTGGGGGCACAGTTGCATATACCACGGGCCAATTTAAAAATACCCAAGGTGACTGGCAAGAGTTGGATGCTATTCGTGTAGCACCTTTAAAAGGTACAGCATTTTCAGAGTGGCAATTTGATAATGACATGAGCCTACGTGTTCAAGCTTTAGCGATTGGCGGTACTGACAAAGCCCAAAAAGACGCTGTGAAATATGGATCTGCTCCAGCAGCGGCAATTAAAGGCTTTGCAACGATGGACGTGATTGCCAATGCAAAAGTAGGACCGGGTAATGTGGGCTTTGGTGTATACAACGTGTGGAATACGGATTATAAGTCGGTATACAGCCAGTCGGTTGAAACTGTCTATGGCCCAATTTCTAGCCTAGCGGCTCAAGGTCGCACCTACGGTTTAAGTTATACGGTGAAATACTAATTTAAATCCTGAATCAGGTTTAAAGCACGGTATCGTGACTTACAAAATAGAGGTGGCTTAAGTCACCTCTATTGTTTATAACGTAGCCATTAAAAATGGATAACAAAAATAATGGATCGAAATAACAAACTGTTTATTGCTGCCAGTCTTGCCAATGGTGCAAGTTTCTCGATGATATTGCCGCTGTTGGCGCCATTGGTTCGAGAGTTAAAGCTTTCTGAACTACAAGGCGGAGCAATGGTTTCCGTCGGTGCGCTGCTGATGGCTATCGGTGCGATTTACATTTCAAAAAATCAATCCAAGTTTTCGATTTATCAACTCTTGAGTATCGGTTTTGTGGGCATGGCTGTGACATGGGGGCTATTTACTGCAGTGTTGATGTATGGCCTTTCTGTTCAGATAGGGATGTTGCTGTTGTTTAGTTTACTAATGCTTTCACGTGCAGCCACTGGGGTATTTATGGCGATGCCACAGATTGCCTTGCAAACTTATGTGATGACCCGATTTAGCAATGAGCAGCAGCGTTCACAAGCGATGTCAAAATTTGGCGCATTAAACAGTGCAGGCGTAATCATAGGGCCATTTCTAACAACTTTGCTACTGGGTTTTGGTGGAATCATGACGCCGCTTTGGGCTGCAATCATTATTTTAGCGTTGATTTCTGTGGTCTTGGTGTTCAGCTTTGACCGACATACCGAACAGCATAGTGTTGAAAAGCCAGTGACAGCTAAGGATGAGATACAATCTACGGATTTGAGCATTCAGCAATGCTATCCATGGTTAATGTTGGGATTCAGTCTCTATCTTGCCATCGTGACCGTAAATTTAACGGCCGGGTTTTATATACAAGACCGCTTTAATATGACTGCTGCAGAAGGCGCAGTGCATTTTGCAGAGTGTTCTCTCGTCGTGGGTATCGCTTTGGTGGTTATGCAAACGCTGATTTCTAAGTATTTAAATTGGTCCGTATATCGCTTACTGTGGGTTGGGCTGTTTAGCATGGTAGCAGCCTTGCTGATTTCGGTTTTCACCAATGAATTACGGATATTTCAAGCTACATATCTTTTATATGGTATATCGGTTGCATGTTTAATCCCTGCATTTACAACGGGTGCAGCGCAAACGGCGCCCAGTGCGTTACAGACCAAGGTGGCAAGTTGGTGTACAGCCACTCAGGCTTTGAGCTTTGTTGTTGGGCCATTGATTAGTACGGGTTTATACCAGTGGCACAAAGAATTTCCGTATTATTTTTTATTTTTAGTGATGCTTGGTTTAATCGTATTCTTTTTATTTCAAACCAAAATTCAAACCGTGAAGCGAGTAACTGAGTGAAATATGCAGAGACTTGTATACTTACTTCAATAGGTCGGTGTGAAGATAGGACTATCCTGACAATAGTGGGTTTTGATTACATGATGTTACTTGATCGGTGATTGATTTTACAAAATAGATGTTTAAAGCAAGCACTTTGATTAAAAAATAATCACAATTGTTTCATTAATTCTCAAAGTACTGAATCAATAGTTTTCTCCGTTATTCTTTTCACATAAAAAATAACGGAGGTTAAATGCTTAAATTTAATAATGATTTGGTTCTGGGCGCCATTTTTGATATGGATGGAACAATGTTTGATACTGAACGTTTACGGTTTCAAACATTGAAACAGGCATCTCTTGAATTGACCGGTGTTGAGTTTTCCGAATCATATCTGATGAATTGTTTGGGGCTAAGTGCACAAAGCGCGCATCGATTGGCCCAAGCCGAATATGATGAAAACATTCCATACGCAGATATTCGCAAACGCGCAGATGAATTAGAACTGGAGCATGTTCGCCAGTTTGGTGTACCGATCAAAAAAGGCTTGGTTCAAGTATTAGAACGCTTACGCAAGTCAGGACTACGGATGGCCGTAGCAACATCGAGTCGCCGAGCAATCGCAGAAGAATATCTCATCAATGCCAATGTGTATAAGTTCTTTGATGTCTTGGTTTGCGGTGATGAAGTTGAAAATGGTAAGCCACATCCTGAAATATTTATGCGTGCTGCCGCAAAGCTGAATTTAAATCCTGCTGATTGTTTGATGTTTGAAGACTCGGAAAATGGTGTGACTTCGGCCTTTGACGCTGGCGGTATTACCGTACTGTTTAAAGATATTAAATCGCCCAATCAAAACATGCTGTCCAAAGCCAAATATTATTATGAATGTATGTATGACTGTTTGACGGAACTTGACCCGTTCACTGCGCATTTAGAGATGCCGCATGTGCAAGAGGCTTTTCCACAAACACTCAATCAACTCACAGTCGGTATTCATGGTTTTGGGGCGATTGGTGGTGGTTATTTAGCACAAATTTTGTCGCATTGGGATGGTTATACTCGCCCGAAAAAAATTTATGCATCGACTCGTAACCCTTTATATCGCTCTGCGGTCAATGCATTTGGTACCTATTGTATTCGCTATGGTCAATTGTCTTATGACGAACGCATTGAAAACATGGCAGTCATTGATGCTGAAAATATTCAGCAGATGCAAGAGATGTACACAGAGTCAAGTTTGGTTGCCATCTGTTTGCCTGAAAAAGCGATTGCAGAAGAGGCCAAAACCATTGCACAAGGCCTGTATGCACGACATATTGCACATGATGAGAAAGCCATCGAACCTCTAACGATGCTGATCATTTTGAACAAAGTCGGAGCAAAACATTTATTAATGACACATTTAAAACAGGCTTTAACTGAGCTTGCAGGGGCGATCGTTGCTGAGAAAATCATGCAACAGCACTATTTTTGCGACACCGTGGTCAACCGCATGGTATCAAAGTTAAGTGACCAAAACTTATATCGTCAGCTCCGTATAAAATATAATATTTTCAAACAATTTCAATTAGATGAAGTTGAAGTGGATGCTCAATTAGACTTAGAAGATGCGACGAAATTAAATCCTGATCAGGAACGTCAAGCCACTTTATATGTTGAGGATATGCGCCGAAATTTCCACCCAAGTCATATATTGCAAAGCATGGATTTAATTTTATTTAACGCAGAATCTGACATGCCGATCTATGTAGAAAATAACAGTCCTTTGTTAGAAAAAATGCGTCAAATGATTTTGGTCGATCATATTGAAGATATTCAGCTAATCAAAAATCGCTTATGGAATGGCGTACATGCCATGTTGGCTTGGCAATCTGCACTGTTCAATCATCAAACCATAGGTGTGGCACTTGCAGATCATCGTGTTGATCAATTTATGCATGAACTCATTGACGAGGTGCAGGCTGGTTTAGCACGATGCTTACCTAATCGTGCTTTTGATTTAACACGACTGGCAGAAAGCTTTATAAACTCTTGTGAACATGCGTATAAAGACCCATGTGCGCGTGTGGCACGAGATCCTTTACGTAAACTTGCAATTAATGAACGAGTGTTGGGCTCGTTGGCGACCAATGTGAAATATGGACTGGAGACAACACATCTACAACAAGGGATTGTCTATGGTTTGATGTATGCCGTGAGTGTAAATCAATGTTCGATGGATCAGGCTATCAACTTTATCCGGCTGCAATTTTCAGAACTGAAAAAGACCAACGAGCTTGAACAACTGGAACGTATTGAACAGATTGAGGCCAATGTAATGACGCAATTGCAGCATTTTTCTGATCAGTCCACAAAGCCGTTTACATCTTTGAAAAACCATGCTGTAACGCAAGATCAGAAAGATACTGCGTAATTTGCCTAAAATATAATGCTTATCTGTGCGCAATGTATATTGAATCAAAATGCTGAGTATGACTCGGCATTTTTTTCTTACACAGAAGCTTTAGATGAAGGAATTTCAGCTTTAAATGAATATTACTAAATCAAAATTGGGCAAAGTCTGTTTTGATTCATGCTTTAATAAAGCAGATTAAATTTAAAGTGATTTATTTGTGTTTTTAAAACCCTCAATGCAAGTCGTACCGACGCTCAATCAGGATTATCCCGATTGGCATCAAGGTCGTCAGCACTATGCTTTGTGGTATCTAGAAATACAGAATCCTGAATTATTGGCATATCTCACAGCACTTCGAGTGCAGTTTTCAGATCTTTTATACACACCGAATACGCGCCAATTTCATATCACCGTGTTTATTTGTGGCTTTATTGAAGAGTTAAATAAAACCCAATTAATCGATCATTCTGAACAACGATGGAATGATAATTTCTCAGCAGATGAATTGGCACTGCACCAACAACAACTTCGACAGTTATCGCTATCTAATATTCGGTTACGTACAGGTCAGATCAATAGCTTTCAAAGCGCGTTGTTCATTGAAATTGTGGATTTAGAGCGTAAGTTAGAGCATCTACGTCAAGCTTTTAATTTAAGTTCGAATGAAATTGCACCAATCGAATATTGTCCGCATATCACATTGGGCTTGTATAAACAGGCATGGAATAGCGATGATATTTTTGAAAGAATCCAACAAATTGAACAGCACAGCTTTGATTTTGAAAGCGAGCAACTGACTTTTGGTCATTATCAGGCTCAAGTACTACAAGGGATATTAAGTCCTTATTATCAACATCAGTTTAGACAAAATATAGAGATGGCACAGTCATGATTCATTTCATTTTGGGTGGGGCACGTTCAGGTAAGAGCCGACTTGCAGAACAAAAAGCCAAAGAAAGTGCTCAAGCCGTCATCTATGTGGCTACAGCACAAGCCTATGATGAGGAAATGCAGGAGCGAATTCAGCATCATCAAGCCGACCGCCCAGAGCATTGGAGGCTGATTGAAGAGCCTTTGTATTTAGCCGACCGCTTATTTGAAATAGACCAAGCGCATCAAACCATTCTTATCGATTGTTTAACGCTGTGGATGAGTAATTTATTGCTGCATGAACAAGCAGACTTTCAACAGCAACAATGCCAAAAATTACTTACGGTGCTACCGACATTAAAGTCAGACATTATTTTAGTCAGTAACGAAACTGGACTGGGCGTTGTTCCTATGGGACAAATCAGTCGAAAATTCGTCGATGAATCTGGGCGCTTACATCAACAAATTGGTCAAATTGCTGGCCATGTGGTGTTTTGTGTTGCAGGTTTTCCAATGATCTTAAAAGGAGATAAAGCATGAACTGGTGGCAAGAACCCTGTCAAAATCCGAGTATCGAAGCTAAGCAACAGGCGGTAAAACACCAGTTACAGCTAACTAAACCTACGGGCTCACTTTCAGAACTTGAAAATGTAGCGGTGCAACTTGCATCATTACAAAACACAGATCAGCCCAATATCGATTTCCCATGGATCACCATCTTTGCAGGTGATCATGGCGTGATGGAAGAAAATATTTCGGCCTATCCTCAAGCTGTCACACGCCAAATGCTACAAAACTTCACGACCGGTGGTGCATGTATTAGTGTCATTGCACGTGAGTATCAAGCCAAACTACAAGTGATTGACTGTGGTTCGGTAGGTGAAGCCTATGAATATGCAGGGGTAGAGCGCTACTGTATTGCAGCGGGTACAGCAAATTTTGCTAAAACTGTTGCGATGAGCGAATCACAATGTATTGAAGCGATGAATCTCGGCCGTAAAAGTGTTGAAGATGCTATCTCTGCAGGTGCATCAATTTATGTCGCAGGGGAAATGGGCATTGGCAATACCTGTTCTGCTTCTGCTGTTGCATGTTTTTTATTTAATGAGCCGGCCGAAAAATTGACAGGTGTTGGTACAGGTATTCGTGCTGAACAATTGGCACATAAGAAACAAGTGATTGATCAGGCCTTGGCTTTACATCACGACTATGTCGGACAAGATGTCTTTAAAGCCCTATGTGCCGTAGGTGGTTTGGAAATTGCCGCGATGGTTGGAGCGTACATTCGCTGTGCGCAATTGGGTCTGGCAATGGTGGTGGATGGATTTATTAGTACGGTTTCTGCCTTGGTCGCTGTTCGTTTAAATCCTGCTGTACGTGAATGGATGCTTTTTGGTCATCAATCGGCTGAATATGGGCACCAACGTTTACTTCAAGCCCTTGAAGCTGATCCACTCTTAAAGTTGAATTTACGTTTAGGTGAAGGCAGCGGTGCCGGTGCGGCCTTGGGTTTAATTCGTTTGGCATGTCGTTTACATAACAACATGGCGACTTTTGCACAAGCTGCTGTGATTGGTGAAAAAGTTTAAATGGAACATTTCCGTTTAGATATATTGCGTCATGGTGAGACTGAACTGAGCCATACCTTACGTGGCTCTACAGATGATGCTTTGACGCAAAAAGGTTGGCAGCAGATGCAGCAGACCATAGATGATGTATTGAACGTCATACATACACACGGTTTAGCGAGCTGGGATGTCATCATCACTTCTGACTTACAGCGCTGCCGTTTATTTGCTTTAGATTTGTCTCAACAACTTAAATGTCCAATGTTTGAAAATGCGAAGTTTCAAGAAATGCATTTTGGCGACTGGGAAGCGGTATCAACCAAGCATATCTATGAAAACACCCCAGAGTTACTCGCACAGTTTTGGCAAAGTCCCAGTACATTTACGCCACCGAATGCAGAAAGTCTTCAGCAATTTCAACATCGGATATTAAGCGGTCTAGATGAGCTAGTTTTGCAGGCTCAACAGCATCATTGGCACCGCGTTTTATTGGTTTCCCATGGTGGCGTGATTAAATTATTGAAATGTATGGCACAGCATAGTCACTTAGATAATTTATTAAAAATGACTGGCGAATTGGGACAATTAAATTCATTCATTGTGCAAAATCGTGCAAATATTCGTCTTTTGGAGCAAAGTGAATGACACCTTTTTGGATTGCTCTACAGTTTCTCACGACGTTTCCGATTCACCTTAAAGCGATGCCATCGAAACAGCAAAATGGACAATCTTTACTGTTTTATCCAGCGGTGGGATTGTTGATCGGTTGCATTCTTGCCTTGCTTGCTTTTACATTGCATAGTCTGCCGATCGTCTTACTCACTAGTATTTTGCTTGTAGTCTGGATTTGGCTCACAGGTGGATTACATCTAGATGGTTTAGCCGATACGGCAGATGCATGGGTCGGTGGCTTTGGTGATGCCGAGCGTACACTTAACATCATGAAAGACCCTGCATGTGGGCCGATCGGTGTTTTGAGCCTCGTCATGATTTGCTTACTCAAATGGTCGGCACTTTATGTTTTGCTACAACAGCAAATGTATTTGGCATTAATTGTATTTCCAGTCTTGGGTCGTTTAGCCCCTTTATTTTTGTTTTTAACAACTCAGTATGTTCGCGAAAAAGGCTTAGGCTCATCGATAGCAGAAACTATTCCACGTAAGTCGGCATATATGGTCTTTATACTCTGCCTAAGTACATGTTTGTATTTTAGCTGGCTTGGAGTGGTCAGTATTCTTACATTTATTTGTACTTTATTGTATTTACGATGGAAATTTATTCAGCGTATAGGTGGTGTGACTGGAGATACAATTGGTGCTGCGATTGAAATCACAGAGGTGTCGAGTCTTTTAGCGTTTGTCATAGCACTACATTATTTAGCTGCATAGTTTTACAGATGAAACAGTTTAAATCATCATTTAAAAAGCCCAGCTAATGCACTGGGCTTTTCTTTTATCCCAATAGATAAATAATCAAATGAATAAGTGATGGCCCAAGCAATACCATAAAGACCCCAGCAAGTACCATGCTCAAGCAGGCTGCAACACCTTCTTCTTTATGACGTGATAATGCTTTACTTGTACCAAATCCGTGTGCAGCATTGCCAAGAGCCGCACCTTGTGCAAAGCGTGAATGCAATTTAAGCCCAGCCAAAACTAGGTCAGCCATAGCCACGCCGGCAATCCCAGTAATCATGGTAAATAGAATCACCAATTCTACTGAACCTCCAATATTCGAGGTAAGTTCCATGGCAAAGGGCGTAGAAATGGAACGTGCCATTAAGCTATAAGACGTTTCTTGGTCAAACTGAAACAACTGTGCCAAATAAAAAGCACTAATAATCCCAGCTAACATGCCAATCACGATGCCTAAACTAATGCTCAGCGCATGCTGACGGATAATTTGTCGATATTCATAGATGGGAATAGCAAAAGCCACAGTGGCAGGGCCGAGCATCCATACAATCCATTGGCTTTCTTGCATATAGGTGTCATATGAAATATGAAAGCAAAGCATGAGTATAATCAGCACAAACGGGACGAATAGTGCAGGGGAAAGAACCATATACGGTAACTTACGATGTAGCTTTTTCGCCAAAATATAACCGATTAGGGTCAGGACGAAAAATAATACAGAGATGCTGTTCAACCCAAAATCGTTCATAAGGTTTTTCCTGCTGTGTTGACATCATGATCTGTCGCAGTTTGGTGTTTAGCTTTAAGTTTTGCCTCGAGTTTAAAGCCCCAATAAACCGTAAATGCTGTAAACACCATGACACAGACAGTACCCAGTACCACGGCTAAAATTAACTGCCAGCCAGAGCTGAGTAATAAATCTTGATATTTAATTAATCCAACTACACAGGGGATAAAGAATAGAACCAGTTCAGCCAAAATAAATTCTGAGCCTTGTTTGACCCACTGCATTTTAAATAAACCACTCAACAATGCGGCTAAAAGGAGCAATAAACCAATCACGCCAGCAGAGATCGGCAAGTTAAACCAAGATTGAATGCAAGAGCCAATCCACCAGATCAATATCAATAAACTTAGCTGCGCTAAAGTTTTAAGAAACTGGGTAAATTTGGAAGTAGATTGTGGAAACGTATCCATGAGACAACAGCAGAATAGGAGATGACGCTATTTTAAAAGTGCATACCCTGTATAATTATGAATAATTAATTATTAATTATGCTTAAATGGAATAATAATGGACATTAAAAGCTTAAAAGTCTTTGTGACCATCGTGCAAAAACAGAGTTTCAGTCATGCAGCTGAAGCGCTTTTTGTCACTCAGCCGACCATTAGCAAATTAATTCGTCAGTTAGAAGACGAGATCGGCGTGCCTTTATTTCATAAAGGAGAAGCAGGTCGAAAAAGGGAAGCACAGCTCACCTATATGGGAGAGCAGATTTATCAGCATGCTTTAGTGATTTTGAATGAACAACAACGGATGCTTGATACTGTCACCCAAGTTCGCGCCTTAAAACAAGGTAAATTGACTCTAGGTTTACCGCCATTGGCATCGGTATTGTTCAGTCAGTTAATTGCGCTGTTTCATAAAAAATACCCCAATATTGAACTGAGCTTTTTTGAGGTAGGGGCGACGGGTATTGAAAATGCCATTTTAAAAAAACAGGTCGATGTCGGGATCATTTTGGGTCACTTGAAACCGGTGTTGAGCGGTATTCCAGTGATGGAGTCACCTTTGTGTCTATTGTCCAAAAAAAACTCACAGTGGCGTAAGCGAAAAACCGTTTCGTTAATTGAATTAAAAGAAGAATCTTTTTTATTGTATGACGATACTTTCACACTCAATGACATCATTATACAGGCGGCAAATTACGTCGGATTTGAGCCCAATGTAGTGTGTAAAAGTAGCCAGTGGGACTTCATCGCCAAAATGGTAGATTCAAATGTCGGGATTGCACTCCTGCCTAAAATTTATTGTGAACAACTTGATGCGGCAAAATACCATATGGCTGAATTAGAAAATCCAAACCTAGACTGGAAACTCAGTATGGCCTGGAATACCACTGTTGCCATGAGTCCCGCAACGCGTGCATGGCTAGAAATAATTGAGGACAATAAAGACAAAATACATTTTTAGTTCATTTACAGATCAAGCAGATAAAATGAATGCGTTGAAACGATGGTGGATTTTACGATTTGTACATCAAAGATTATTGAAAAGGATTTTGCAAAATCAACAGGCATGAATTAAATTGGGTGTCGGTCGTTATTTTTGATGGTTCATAAAATGAAATGGGATGATATAGGTCAACAACCGTGTTCAATCGCTCGTGCACTTTCAGTGCTAGGGGATCGTTGGACCATGTTGATTATCCGTAATGCATTTATGGGCATTCGACGTTTTGATGACTTTCAACAAAATCTCGGTGTGACGCGTCATGTGTTATCTGACCGATTAAAGCGTTTGGTTGAAGAAGGTATTTTAACCAAAGTTGCTTATGTCGAGCGTCAGGAACGTTTTGAATATCGACTGACTCAAAAAGGCTTAGACTTGTATCCAATCCTTTTAGCTATGACCCATTGGGCCGATCAATATATGGATCAGGGCTTAGGATCACCTGTTGAATATGTCCATCAGGCATGTGGGCAAAAATTTAAACCGGTTTTGGTGTGCTCATGTTGTGCTGAACCGATCCAAGCCAAACAGGTCAAACCGATATTTACCCAAGCCTATTACATCGCTCTCAACCAATTAAAACCTGCCTAAGCTGTTTTATGGCTTTCTTCAAGATGCTGATTTGCATCTATTTAGCCAAAATAGCCTAAGCGGTATTTAGATTGCTTTAAAATTACAAACAATTTGCAGGCTTAGGGATTCCCGCTAAACGACTTAAATGCCGAGCGACCAAACCCGTGTTAAATTTGTCTTGTAACACCGCATTATTAATATCAGCGCTCACCGTTTTCATTAAAAATTTAATGAGTGGGCGAGTTGCCGGTGAGTGACCAAACTGTTGATAAAACTGTCGTACAGCTTGTAAAACTTCAAAATGCCAAGGGCTTAACTCAAGCTCTAAACTTTTAGCCAGTTCTTGGGCAACAGCTTCATTCCAAATAGTGTAATCCACCAAATGGCCATCTTGGTCTAATTCAAGATTCATATTCATTCCAAAAGAGAAGATTGTAGAAATGGATCGCTTTTACTCAAATTATTTGAGTGAAATACATCTTTTAAATCTAAGGCATAGATCAGCAAAAGCGGCATAGTCGATTACTTTCATATGACTATAATTCATACTCTTACCTAAAATCTCAGCATCATTTTCAAGTACATAACATGTGCCAAATTGCTGAATTTGTTCATCTGCAATATGTAAGACTGCTTCACCCATCAAGATAATTGCATCTTCAGGATTGATTAAACTGGCTAACTGCTGGATGTGCTGTAGGGTATTGGCATAGCTGGCTTGGACTAAATACAGCGTAGAATTTGACATCATCATTCCTCTTTTACCAATACAACACATGATCAAATTGTTGAATTAATTCAGTATTGAATTGAACAAACTCTAGTTCTTGTTCACTGTTGATCACAAATGGATGCTGTGAATTTTTTTGTTCAATATAAATCGGGGTGAGATCATAAAATTCAAAGCTATCAACCATGTTGGATGCGAGTTTAAATGCATGCTTGAGCTGACTAAACTCTTGTTCTGCTTGAAGTAAGCTCAGCGCAGCATCTTTGAGCAACACTTTTACGTCACAATCGAAGGTTGCAAGCACCATGGTCGCAGAAAGACTTTCATGTACTTGTAAGCTTGCAAGATTTGCATGGGTTAAAACAACCAGTACAGATTTCATGTAATTTTCCTTTTCAATGCTACAAATGCGCGGCAATCAAAATACTTAGAATTGCAATAAACGGTCAGCAGCTTGTACGGCATCAGCAAGTTCGCCTAGGCCTACAAGTTCAAATTGCTCAGCTAGATTATGTTGCTGAATATTGTGACGCTGTGCATTTTCCTGATCTGTGATCCCACGTGCGAGCGCTGCACTTACGCAAACAGGTAAACGAATGCCGAGTTTTTGCCATTCACTGCTGAGTTTGCGTTGATCATCTGGCACCCATTGCAGAGCATTTGCCACATTTACACCATCTTGATAGAAAAAAACCCGAAAGTTTTCGCCTTTTTGCTTCAACGCTTGTGCAAGACCTAAAGCATGCCAAGCCAATATCGAAGTAGGTGAGGAGGTAATTAGTAATAAAGTACTCATCGAAATTCACTAAATGAATAAACGGTCTAGATCGACAGTTTGTTCTGAGTTCAGAAGAAAAAGCTAGTATACAATGATTTACTCAATGATCTGAATATTTGCAAAGTTTTGCTTATTTAGGCAGCGAAGTCATTGCCAATTTTTCTTCAAATATAGCTATAGGTATACCTTGGGTTTATTTTGGATTCAGCCTCGAGCCATCACTTTTTCATAAATAAACTGTGCGGTTACATACTGAAAAATCTTTATATGAATAAAACGCAATTTTTGATTTTACAGAGTGTTATGATCTTTTCATTTTTTAAACCATCTCATGAATATAGAGAAATTTAATTTAAGTTTATTTAATTCAATCAATGCATCGGACAATGCTTTAGATTTCACTATTTCTTTTGCCATATTTATAGCCAATGATCTATTTTATATCGTGATTCTTTTGATGTTTTTGGTTTGGTTTAAAGGCAGTTTTGACACTAAAAAACAAATCGTTAAAGCCACTGTTTTTACAATTGTCGCATTTCTAATCAGCCAAGTGATTTCAAGTTTCTTTTACTATCCTAGACCATTTGTCTTGGATGTTGGACGCACGATTATAGAACATTCACCGAATGGATCATTCCCGAGTGATCACATGCTGTTTTTTAGTACGATTGCATTTTCTTATATTTTTTCAAAGCAAAAAGCTGTCGGCTATGTATTTCTAGCTTTCGCTTTTCTTGTGGCGTGGTCGAGAGTCTATTTAGGTGTGCATTATCCAATGGATATGGCGGGAGCGCTGATCATTGCGGTTTTGCTGAATTTTGTTGGACTGTCTTTATGGCGAAAATATGGGTCTTATTTGGTGAGCATGATCTTAAAAGTTTACGAGTTTCTATTCTCAGCCATGATTAAAAAAGGCTATATCCGCTAAATTAAGTTTGCTAGATATTTGCGATTTCAAACTTTTGCTGCTGCTATAGTTACATTGCCAACATCCTGCCAGATGAATATTTCTGATAATTCATCTGGCGTTCACATCCTGCTTCTCCACCTCAAAAATAGTCAGACTGCTCAATTCAATTTGCTCATTCGATAAGATCATCTCTAATATTTTGTTGCTGTGTAATATGTTTGCCGTGCGACTATTTTTAAATATCTTCTTCTAAACGCGTTCACTCAAATGCCACGAATAATTGTGATGTCTTCAAATTGGATCGCTAGCGAGGTCATTTGTCGTAAATCAAATACAGTTAATATCCATAACTGCAACACAGTCAAAATTCTAAAGCAGTAAGATAAAACAAGAATGCTCTTGCAGATTGTTCGGCTCATGAAAAATGCTGAGGCGAAGTTTCAAAATTTAGATCTGTAGATAAGTTGGTGACGACACCAAGATGATGCCAAAGATTTGTAAAAGCTTGATAACTATAAGGAGTATCTAAACAATGATTTTAGTGACTGGTGGTTTAGGCTTTATAGGCTCACATATAGCCTTGAGTTTAATGGCTCAAGGTCAAGAAGTCATTATTGTGGATAATTTATCCAATGCAAATTTACAAACACTTGAACGACTAGAATTTATTTCAGGCATGTATGTGCCTTTTGTCAAACTCGATATTCGCAATACTCCCGCACTCAATAAAGTATTTGAACAATATACCGTCGATGCTGTCATTCATACGGCAGGCTTTAAGTCATTGGAAGAATCCGTCCTTAAACCACTTGAATATTATAATGATAATGTCAGTTGTATCATGAGTTTGCTGCGTGCTATGCAGCGAACAGGTGTACGAACACTGATCCATTTATCAAGTTTAGCGGTATATGGACAGTCGTCGGCAGAATTAACAGAAGACACAGAAATCAATTTTACCTATCCAAATCCCTATGTGAAATCTCAACAAATGGTGGAAGAAATTATACGGGATACGGCACGTACTGATAATGAGTGGAAAATTGCGATTTTGCGTTTAGGAAACGTCGCAGGTGCTTTCGAGCATGCAGTTTTAGGTGAGTTTGTAGCGCCATTGCCAAAAAATATCGTACCACTAGCGATGCAAGTCGGGGCTTTACAACGAGACTTTATTGAACTTCGCAAACAAGCCAAAACTGAAGATGGTACTGTGGAAAGGAGTTTCTTGCATGTACTCGACTGCTGTAAGGCGGTGTGGCAATGTTTGCAATGGTTGTCGCAGCAACAATTTACTTGCGAGGCCTTTAATATTTCAGGTGAATTGGTTTCGATACAGCAACTGTTGGATACGCTTTCAGAAGTGACACAGGCGGAGATTAAGACGGTCGAATCTAGTTTTTACCCAAGCCATGAATATGACCAGCTTGGGGCAAGTACACAGAAAGCGAAAAGTACTTTTGATTGGCAGCCTGAACAAGATTTAAAGAAAATGCTAGAAGATGAATGGCGTTTCTATCAACAAACATTAAGAGGTAATTAACTCGTCTTGTTTTCGGTAAATTTAATCGTCGTGCATGATTTTTCTTTATAAAATCACGATAAAGATTATCAAATAAACCACTTGTAATTGATAATGGTTATTATTTACAAGTCTAAGCAAGTTACCTAAACTGTATTTATCAGCAAAATTTGATTCTGCACAGACGTTCAAGTTTTATAGATAAGGATATGAGGTCATTTATGCAAACACGTATTGAACATGACACAATGGGCGATGTTGAAGTACCTAGCGATGCGATGTGGGGTGCACAAACACAGCGTAGTTTGCAAAACTTTAAAATTGGTGGTGAACGTTTACCACGTCCAATGATTCGTGCAATGGGTCTCGTGAAAAAATCAGCTGCGATCACCAACGCAGCATTGGGTCAAATCCCTCAGGAACTTTCTGGTTATATCGTCAATGCAGCCGAAGAAGTGATCTCAGGGCAGTGGGATGCACAATTTCCACTGGTAGTTTGGCAAACGGGTTCAGGTACGCAAAGTAACATGAACTGTAATGAGGTAATTGCCAATATTGCCAATCAAAAACTGGGTAATCCGTTGGGCTCACAAAAACCTGTCCATCCCAATGATCATGTCAATCGTGCTCAATCGACCAACGATTCATTCCCAACCGCAATTCATGTGGCTGCAAGTCTACAAATCAATGAGCTTTTAATTCCTGCAGTAACGAAACTGCGTAATACTTTAGAAGCAAAATCTAACGATTTTAAAGATATTGTTAAAATTGGCCGTACACATTTACAGGATGCAACGCCTTTAACATTAGGCCAAGAGTTTAGCGGCTATGTTTCACAGCTAGATCATGGTTTGAAGCGTTTAAATCAAGCTTTAGAAGGACTGTATGAATTACCACTAGGTGGTACAGCGGTCGGTACAGGTCTGAATGCACATCCTGAATATGCTGTAAAAGCAGCAGCAGAACTTGCGAAACAAACGGGTCTGCCATTCGTCACTGCGCCAAATAAATTTGAAGCACTTGCAGGACGTGATGCTGCTGTATTTGCATCAGGAGCATTAAAAACACTTGCTGTAAGTTTAAATAAAATCGCCAATGATGTGCGCTGGTTAGCCAGTGGCCCACGCTGTGGTTTTGGTGAGCTACGCATTCCAGAAAATGAGCCAGGCTCAAGCATCATGCCAGGTAAGGTCAATCCAACTCAAAGTGAAGCCATGACAATGGTGGTTGCTCAAGTACTTGGAAATGACACAACTATTAATGTTGCGGGGGCATCGGGTAACTTTGAATTAAACGTGTTTATGCCTGTTATTGCCTTTAACTTATTGCAATCTATTCAACTCCTCGGTGATGCATGTAATAGCTTTAATGACCACTGTGCAGTAGGCATTGAGCCAAACCGTGAAAAAATCGACCATTTCTTACATGATTCATTAATGTTAGTTACGGCGCTCAACCCTGTAATTGGTTATGAAAATGCTGCAAAAGTTGCTAAAACTGCATATAAAGAAGGTAAAACTCTAAAGCAAGTTGCGGTAGAACTCGGTTTAGTCACTGCAGAGCAATTTGATGAAGTGGTTCGTCCTGAGCAAATGGTTTCACCCAATACCAAATAAATTGGTTTGAGATCATTCATCTAGAGTGTTTGAAAATAAAAAGAGGGGCTGATTCATATTCAGCCTCTCTTTTTATTGGATATATGATTGAATTATTTTTCAGCTGGATCCTACCTAATACAGATTCTTTGGATTCATATTCATCTTGAAATGTATGTATAGAAACCAGACGATTTATTAAAAATAGGGGAACGAACAAAATGAAGAAAGGCCTGATGATTAAGCGAGCAATTCATTGGATTGGGCTTTGAATTCATTGGCACACTTGTTAAAATGCCTTTCTTTTTCTGTTTTCGTTGCTATTTGACATTTGTTTGAATAAATATTTGCAAGACAGTGTTTTATTTAAGGATTTCCCCTAATGCTCACCATCTATTTGACAGATGTCCAAAAGAACGTTCAATTTAAAGACTATCCGGGCGAGCATCCTGTTAAATTTGTTTTGAATTTTAAAAAGATTTTCCCAAGTGTTATGGAGCTTTTGCTACCAGTTTTGCCTGAAAATGAAAATCTAGAAGAAATGAGCTGGGAATCGACAACGACAGATTTTGAAAAATTTAAATTACTACTCAGTGGTTGGGGCGTAATTGAACTACGTTTGAATGCTATTGCCCAATATAAAGACCGTGCTTATGCAGATAACTTGGTAAAAAAAGCACAGCAAAAGCGCAAAGAATATAAAAAAGCACAGTCAAAATTACAAACTGTTGAACTGGATTATCTATTCATGCACGAAGTTCATGGTTTGATTGATGCAGAGTTGGTCGAGCTAGGTGAAAAATTCTATCTACCGATTTTACGTGAGCTTTGGAAAAACAAAGTGTCAGCGAATGTGCTAGAAGCAAAATTCTAAACTTCATAAGGTTTTAGTCGAAAAATCCTCCGCTTAGGAGGATTTTTTATATGTACAGCAGAACTTCAGATTTACTTCGACAAGTGACTGTTTCATAGTGACCCATCAAGCAAGAGAAGCATTCCAACATTTGGAAAGTCGCGATACTTATCATTCCAAATGTTTCTGACTCATCTGCACATTATATTCTAAAGGATCATTTTATATGTCAAATCAGTTTATTGACCTGATAAGCAAACGTCGCACTATTTATGCTATTGGGGACAATGTAAGCCTAAGCACAGAATATTTAACTGATTTGATCCAAACAGCGATTAAACAAAGCCCGTCTTCATTTAATTCACAATCTTCTCGTGCTGTTATTTTATTTAATGGTGAAAGCGAAAAATTTTGGGGTTTAGTCGCTGACAAATTAAAATCTTATGCAAAAGATGAAGAAAGTGCTGCGAAGACGATCGCGAAAATGGCAAGTTTTGCAGCAGGTTTAGGTACGGTTTTGTTCTTTGAAGATTTAGATGTGGTCAGTGGTCTACAAGCACAGTTTCCATCTTATGCAGAAAACTTTCCAATTTGGGCAGAACACTCAACTGCCATTGCCCAATTTGCGACTTGGACTGCGTTACACACCGAAGGTTTAGGCGCATCACTACAGCATTACAACCCAATTGTGGATGAACAAGTGCATGCTGAATGGGACATTCCTGCGCATTGGAAACTTCGTGCTCAATTGGTTTTTGGTTCAGTGGAAGGTGAAGCGAAAGAAAAAGGTTATATGGATGATGCAGCTCGTTTTAAAGTCTTTCAATAATTGCAACGTATAGCACTCAATTTTGATAAAAAAGGAACGAAAAATAAGTTCCTCTTTTTATAGCAGTTTTTATTGGAATAGATAGGGTTGGACAAGATTTTCATCCGTGAAAACCTTGTCCAGATTAGCCCATTGAGGACTGAGCTAAACGGGTGACTAGAACCAACTTTCTTGCATGTTGAGGCAAGTATCATCAAGTTCTAGCAATAACTTGGCTTGGTGCTCTATTTCAGGTAATTCCCAGCGGATAAAATATTGCGCGGCTTGTAATTTACCGGCTAAGAATTGTTGATCTTCAGCTAAATCTGAATGTTCAAATTTCACAAGAGCTTGATTAGCCATTTCAAGCCATAGCCATGAAATGATGACTTTGCCCATCATGTCTAGATACAAGGCAGAATTACCCAGTACCTGATCGACACGACCTTGTGCGAGGACTTGTCCCAAACTTTGTGTGGTTTTCTTCACCGTGTTTAAATGCCCTGAAAAAATCGCTGCAAGCGCTTCCGTTTTTGGATGTTGAGCTTGATCAATCGTATTTTGCATACGTTGTAATAACAGCATCAAACCTCTGCTGTTGTGCTGCCAAAGCTTACGACCCAACAAATCCAAAGATTGAATCCCAAATGTACCTTCATGGATCGGATTTAAGCGATTGTCGCGATAGCATTGTTCAAGTGGATATTCACGGGTATAGCCCGCACCACCTAAAACTTGGATGGCTAAATCATTGGCTTTTGGTCCATAGGCAGAAGGGAATGATTTGACGACAGGGATAATTAAATCTAATAACAGCGCACTGTCTTCATTGTTAGCGGCTTGATGTTCATCAATTAATCGTGCAGCAAATAGGCATAATGCGAGTGCGCCTTCCACATAGGATTTTTGTGCCAAAAGCATCCGTTTAACATCTGTATGTTGAATAATATTGACAGGTTTTGAGGCAGGATTTTTATCTGATACTAAGCGACCTTGTGGACGGTTTTTGGCATATTCGAGTGACTCTAAATAGCCACGGTATCCAATCATGGCTGCACCTAAGCCGACACCGACTCGTGCTTCATTCATCATCTTAAACATATATTTAAGACCAGCACCTGCTTCACCAATCAGATAGCCTGTACATTGGTCTTTTTCACCAAAGCTCAGTACTGTCGATGTTGTACCTCTGTAGCCCATTTTATGTAATAAGCCAGTCAGTTGAACGTCATTGGCGCCTGCAAGTGAACCATCGCTCAGGGTTTTAAACTTCGGAACAATAAACAGAGATATACCTTTTACGCCCTGAGGTGCATCTTGGATGCGAGCAAGGACCAAATGCACGATATTTTCAGTGATGTCTTGGTCACCCCCTGAAATAAACATCTTTTGGCCTTTGATGAGGTAGGTACCATCGGCTTGCGGTATAGCTTTTGTGGTCAAATCACCTAAAGATGAACCCACATCAGGTTCAGTCATAGCCATCGTTCCTGCAAAGCGACCACTGAACATATGCGGTACAAACCTATCTTTTTGTTCAGTCGTACCGAAAGCTTGAATCACATTTGCAGCCGCAGCGGTTAGAAATGAATAAGCCACTGATGAAGGATTTGCTGACATGAAATAAGCATTTGCAGCCATGTTGATCAAAGTCGGAAGTTGCATACCGCCTGCATCATAATCATGCTGCGCACAAAGCAAGCCGGCATCTGCAAATTGCTTCCATGCCGTTTTGACTTCAGCAATGGTTTTAACCTGTTGACCATCAAACGTAGGTTCGTTTTGATCGGCTGTTGCGTTATGGGGTGCAAAAAAGTCTTGAGCAATACCTTGTGCAGTTTCTAGGATGCTTTTGAAGGTTTCAGCATCATGCTCAGCAAAACGTGGGTAATGCGTTAAGTCTTGCGCTTTAAACACGTCAAATAGCAAAAAATTTAAATCTTTGTCATTGATTAACTGCGCCATTGATCAATCTCTAATCGGGTCGAATTTTATGGCTTAAGCCTAGCAGTTGATTTTTAGATATAGAATTGTCAATAATGACACTTAATAAGTCAAAAATGACATTTTGATAATTTGAAATTTAAATGAAGAAAATCATAATTTTAGCATTTGATGGTGCTTTGGCTTCTGCGATAACAGGGGTTGTTGATCTATTTGCAATGGCGGGAGTCAGTTGGAACCGGATTCAAAAACAAAATGTGCAGCGGCTATTTCAGGTCAAAATTTCCTCACAACATGGTCAAGCAGTGCAATGTATCAATGGCATCAAGCTTTATGCAGATTTAGCATTTTCTGAAATAACAGATGCAGATATCATCATTGTTCCAACGATAGGCGCGCCGATCTTAGATGTTTTAGCGCAAAATTCAGCACTAATCGAGTTATTAAAAACTCGGCAATTGCAGAGCGGACTGATCGCAGGAAATTGTACGGGTAATTTTTTTCTGGCAGAAGCAGGGCTTTTAGATGGTAAGCAGGCAACGACGCATTGGGGCTTTCAGCAAATGTTTCGTGAACGCTATCCTTTGGTGAAACTGAATGCAGATCAGCTGATTAGCCATGATCAAAATATCTATTGTGCAGGCGGCGGCTTAGCATGGTTTGATTTGGGACTACACCTAATAGAACGTTTTTATGGTTTTGAAACGGCAATCCATACGGCAAAATCATTTGTATTGGATTATCGTCGTGATAGTCAGTTGTCTTATTCATTATTGAAAATATCTAAACCGCATCAGGATGGTTTGGTGCAAAAAGTTCAAGATTGGTTAGAACAGCATTATTATGAAAATATTGTCTTAGATGAACTTGCAGCGCAGTTTAATGTGACAACGAGGACATTGATTCGACATTTTAAAGCGGCTTTGGATATTCCTCCCAATCAATACTTACAATCGATACGGATTGAAGCTGCACGAAAGCGTTTAGAAGAAACGGGACATGCTTTAGATCTGATTATGCGAGATGTTGGCTATAGTGACCCAAGCTCATTTCGACGGTTATTTCAGAAAAAAACTGGGCTGAGCCCCTTAGAATATCGTCGACGTTTCAGCCGACGATTTGATGTTTAAATACAGTTTAAGCGGTTCGAACGGCATAACGACCATGTAAAATGTAGTAGGCACCCATACATGCAAAGGCAGCAAATGCGCTATACAAATACAATTGTGAGTAACCAATATGGTCGAGCAATTTACCGATAAAGTATGGTCCAAAGCCTAAGCCTGCATCCAAAAAGATAAAGAAAGTCGAAGTGGCAAAGCCCATACGTTCAAGCGGTGCACTTTTCACGGCAACTGTTTGGCAGACCGACTGAATATTGCCATAACCGAGTCCAAGTAAGCCGGCACAAAGTAAAAGCATCCATGAACTCTGAGTGATGCTGAGCAGTACCAATGCTACGCCCATAATCACAAAAGCAGGGTAGATCACAATATTTTCACCTTTACGATCCATCAAAGGGCCAGTAAATGGGCGAGAAATTAAAATCGCAATGGCATACATCAAAAAGAAAAACGAGGCTGTTTCAACCAAATCGATTTCTTTGGCATAAAAGTTAATGAAAGACAAAACGCCTGAATAGCAGATTGAAGCGAAAAGCATGATGAATGATATCGGTAATGCTTTAGGCTCTACAAATTGAGCAATCCAACTTGGTTTTTTGACGGCTTCAACAGTATCGAGGGGTTTATTGATTTTGGGTAAATCGGGCACTTGAATCAGTAAGGCAACCAATAGGCAGCTCAATGCGATAATCGTAGAAACGATAAAAATCGCGTGATAACCAATGTGTAACATCATCCAAATTGCAAGAAATGGCCCAATAGCCGTACCTAACGTACTACTCATGCTGTAGTAGCCAATGCCTTCACCGCGACGTGTCGCTGGTAAGATTTGGGCAATTAAGGTACCCAGCACTGTTGATGCCATACCCATCATAAAGCCATGCATAAAGCGTATGAAGAGCAACATGCCGACGCCAGACTGAATGAAGTA
Source organism: Acinetobacter sp. YH1901134 (assembly GCF_013416965.1). Taxonomy (NCBI): domain Bacteria; kingdom Pseudomonadati; phylum Pseudomonadota; class Gammaproteobacteria; order Moraxellales; family Moraxellaceae; genus Acinetobacter; species Acinetobacter sp. YH1901134. The sequence goes on from NZ_VPEW01000004.1 coordinate 66,120, forward strand.
AAAACCAGAAAAAATTAAAAAGCCAATTAAACCAACGATCAGTGTCGTTTTACGTCCAAAGCGTTCTAGGAACTTGCCTACCAATAAACGCCCGACCAATGTGCCGACAATGAACAAGCCTGAAACTAAACCTGCTTGGGCTGTAGTCGCACCCAATTCAGCCACCGCATAGCCCACGATCACCACAACCAAGAGATAAAAGGTTAAAACCAATTGGAAGTTAATGGCGCTGACTAAAATAAAATTTCGAGTCCAAAGTGGTGCGTTATCTTGCATGATCATCACCTACAGTGTTTTGTTCAAGTTCTTGCATGACACGGTGTAAAATTTGAATGGAGTGTTGGATATCTTGGCTTGCTAATGGCGCGATCAGGCGCTGCTCAAAGGCATCTATGTCTTTTGCACATTGCTGAAATAACTCACGTCCAGTCTCGCTGAGCATCATTTTCTTTTGACGTTTATCGTTAGTTTGTACATGACTCAAAATATCCATCTGCGCAAGAATTTTGACACGCTTAGTGATGGATGGCTTGGATACGTTTAAATATTCAGCCATTTCAATAGATGTACAAGCGGTTTTTTCACGGATGACAAACATGACTTGCCAAAGCGAATAGTTCAATTGATAGGGCAATAAAATCGTGTTGGTTTCATCACTTATGAGACGCGCACAGCGCAGAAGTGAAGAGCGGAAACCTAATGAGGTATTCATGATAGTTAACTAGGGTAACTAAATTATCGCAACTGTACGCCTAATTTATTTTCAATTCAAGTGAACAACTCAAAGCATAAAAAACAGGTATAAAAAAACCTGCGCGCACACAGGTTTTCTTGTATAACATTTCATTTAAAGCTTATCGTTCAATGCATATCGTTGAATTGATAACTTAAACAATGCGAGTTTATTCTACAGAAGCTTCTGCAGCAGCAATTGCAGCATCTTCTGCTGAGCTGTCTGCATTTTCTGAAATTTCTACACTTTCACCATCTGCATAAGCAAGTTCTTCACCTTCTGATTCAGCTTGCTCTAAATAAGCCGCAAGTTGTTCATCCGTTAATTCAGGTTCACCTTCAGACATCATCGCTTGTTCTTGTAATTGCGCTTGTTCTAAATTGTTCATCATACTTTGCATATTGAACATCAATGGGATCATGACCAATAAATAAACAATCATCAGGATTAGATACAATGACCCAATAACTTTCTCTGTTTGTTCCGTTGGACGTTTTATGCCATATTTATTTTCACCTTCGGTGCCTTTTGCAGCCATCACATAAATGCTAAAGATGGTTCCGACCAGTGGGATGAGAAAAATTAAACAGAGCCAACCGCTTTTATTTAGATCATGTAAACGACGAATCGTAATGCAGATCATTGCGACAAACATTGCAATAATGGAAGCGACAATGAGAGCGATCGCACTGAGTCCTAAAAATGAATTAAAAAGTGCTTCAATACTACGTTCTGCTGAATTGAAAAATGCAAAAAGACCTAGCGCGACGCTGATGCCCAATAGGCAGGTATAAATCATACTAATGATAAATAGCCACGCTAAATAAGACAGGCGGCCAAAACGTCCCTCAGGAGACAGGGGATGATCGGCTTTTTGAATTTGAGGCTGAATATTTTGATCTTGTTGAAACGGATTCAATTCGCTTGAAGTAAGTTCAGTCATTATTATTCCAATTTTAATTATCTAATGTATTTTCTATGCCCAAAAGGGCAGCATTATTGTATAGCGAAGTAAAAAAAGGTCAAATATTAGACATGGCTAAGTCATCAAATATTCCTTAGCCATGCTGTAATGTGGTCTGTTATTTATGTAATTTACGATACTCTTTAGGGCGCATTGGACGACTGGCTTTCCACAAACCTTTCTTTTGTTTACGTGCTTTACTTTGTAAATTCATCATATAGTGCAAATGCTTTTGGTCACGGATGTATTCTTCGTACACCCACGCAGCACCACGTTTTACCATTTCTTCATTCATGCATTTACGATAGCGATAAATAACCCCAACGCAGCGGCCATAACGGTCTACATCAGTTATTTTTACGCGGACAAATTTCTTATAAACCATGGATTTGATCAGGCGGGCTGACTCTTTACCGTAGGCTTGTGTCGATTCTGGCGCATCCACATAAGCAAAGCGAAGTTTGGTTTTAGAACGTCTTAGATTCATCCGATAGCAGGTGAGGGTATCGCCATCACTAATATCGGATACACGGCAGAGGTAAGATTTTCCTTTCTTAAAAGGTTGAAAAAAATCCTTTAAGAATATAGTGACTTTATAGAGAACATAGACTGTGATCAGGCACAGTACTGCACCTAAAGCCATGAGCCAATTCGCGGAGAGATTTGAAAGCATACACAATGATATGAACGAGTCATATCGCATAAAAACAGGAGTTTAGATTTTATAAGAACTCATGATTTATGGCTGTCGAATAAACCGACGGTCAGTTAAAAATACCCTAAATAATCAGTATTTGATCTATAAATATACAGCAAGTTTCATCACGCGAAATTCAATCTACATCCATGTAAATAGCCTAAGCAAAGTGATATTTCATTAAAATAGCCTAAGCAAATATTTTAGAAATTTCGCTTCGCAAAAAAACATGCCGCGAATTTAATTCCAAATCATTATGCCAATACATCCCTAGTTTAATTTTAGGCAAGTTTACAGGTACATCAAAAATATTCAGTTCGGGAGCAACCTGTAAATGCGTCAAAATATTTTGTGGAATCGTCAATATCGCCTTGGGTTGCTGTGCCAAAATTTGTAGCGCAGTAGAGTAATGCTGACAGCGTAAAAAAATCTCTCTAGAGTGTTTTTTACGATTTAAATAAATATCTTCAACTAATACACCTGCACGTCGGGAAGAAACCCCAATATGAGGAGCAGATAGGTAAATATGTTCATCCATCTTAGGATGTTGACTACAAACCACGAATTGGTCCTCAACTAAGGTTTGAAAATTTATTTTTTCACCAAAGTTTTGCTCAAGGTCAATCGCAAAATCGATTTGCTGTGCAGCTAGATCAGCCACAATGGTTTTACGATCTAATTTAATACTGGAAAATTGGATCTGAAACTGCTGCTGTTGAAAGTGTTCAACTAACTTGGGAAAAATGATCGGCTCAATTTCATCATGTACCGCGATTTTTAAGCTCTGTACCATTGAAGGAGTAAATTGTTGTTTTTGGATAGAAATACTTTGAATCGCAATAAGCGCATTTTTAATTACAGGATAAATCTGCTCGGCAAATGGCGTCGGAAGCATTTTTGCTCCAGCACGTACAAATAAGTCATCTTGTAAATGTTGTCTTAACCGTTGAAGTGCATGACTCGCTGCAGACTGAGTAATACACAAAATTTTTGCAGCTTTTGAAATGCTTTTTTGTTCATAAATCGCGATATAAAGTGGATATAAATTGATATCCATACGGTGAAACACACCCATATCGATGACGGTGTTTTTATGAATACTATTCATGTTCATCTATTGAATTAAATCATTTTGTTCATATTAGATTTCAGGTTATGGTGTTGTAAAGCGTAAAGAACATAATATTTAAAGGATGTTGTCATGTTTGAACTTTCAGCACGTGCACAAGATTATATTGAAAGAACAAAAAAATTTATTAAAGATGAAATTGAGCCTGTAGAAACTGAGTTTTGGGCAGAAGTTCATGAGTTGAACCAAGGTGGTGATTGGACCAAATGGCAATGGCCAGCACAGTTAGAGGTTTTAAAGGATAAAGCCAAAGCTGCAGGCTTATGGAATATGTTCTTACCTTGTCCTGAACTTGGGCAAGGCTTATCTGTACAAGAATATGCACACATCGCAGAACTTTCAGGTCGTAGTTTACTTGCACCCACGGTATTCAATTGCAATGCACCAGACAGCGGCAATATGGAAGTGATTTGGCGTTATGGTACCGAAGAACAAAAGCAGCAATGGTTAACACCATTACTAGACGGCAAAATCCGTTCGGTATTTTGTATGACAGAACCTGCTGTTGCTTCAAGTGATGCCACAAATATGGAAGCTACGGCTGTCGTTGAAGGCGACGAAATTGTATTGAATGGCCGTAAGTGGTGGTCTTCAGGTTTAGGTGATCCTAATGCCAAAATCATTATTTTTATGGCGCATACACCAGATGAAAGCAAAGACCGTCATCATCAGCATTCTATGGTTTTAGTACCTGTTGAAACTGCTGGAGTCAAAATCGAACGTATGTTACCTGTGTTTGGCGACTATGATGCGCCACATGGACATGGTGAAATTAGTTTCACAAATGTTCGTGTTCCTGTTGCAAACTTCATTGGCGGCGCTGGTCAAGGTTTTGAAATTGCACAAGGTCGTTTAGGCCCAGGCCGTATTCATCATTGTATGCGTTGTATTGGTGCTGCCGAAAAATCGCTAGAACTGATGATTGACCGCGGTATGAGCCGTACTGCTTTTGGTAAAGAAATTTTAAAACTCGGTGGCAATTTAGAACGCGTAGCAGAAGCACGTGTTGCGATTGATCAGGCACGTTTACTGACCCTTTATGCAGCATATAAAATGGATACTCTAGGGAATATGGCTGCATTAACCGAGATTTCTGCAATTAAAGTAGTTGCGCCGAGTGTCTTAGAAAAAGTTGTCGATATGGCGATTCAAATTCACGGTGGTGCTGGGGTTTCTCGAGATACACCGCTCACAGGTTTCTTTGCGCAAGCACGTTCACTACGTCTAGCTGATGGCCCTGATGAAGTGCATAAAGGTATGATTGCTAAATTAGAATTGGCAAAGCGCGGTTATAGCAGCCGCCGTAAAAAATAAACAAGTTGTAGTCACATATTTGGCATGGCAACCCCGAGTTGTCCATGCTATAAATCTATAGAAAATTATATTTTTATCATCATGATAGATTCAAATTTAGGAAGAAAAGCATGTCAGTGATCGATGTAGGCGGTTCAGTTCGTGAGGGTGAAGAACTGGATGTACGTGCTGTAGGAAATTGGTTGATTGAACATGGCGTTGAAATAGAAGGGCCTGTAGAAGTCACTCAATATTCAGGTGGTGCATCAAATTGGACTTATCGCTTAAAATACGACAATGCTGATTTAATTTTACGTCGTCCACCGAAAGGCACCAAAGCCAAGTCTGCACATGATATGGCACGTGAGTATAACGTTCAGAAGGCATTATCTGAATTTTATCCTGTACTCCCTGAGATGGTGGCACTATGTCAGGATGAATCAGTGATTGGCTGTGATTTCTATGTAATGAAACGCGTAGAAGGTATCATTCCACGTGCAAACTTACCCAAAGAATTAAATTTTGATGAAAGCCAAGTTCGCGAATTATGCATCAATGTGATTGATAAACTCGTTGAGCTGCATCAAGTGCCATACCAAGGCACAGATTTAGAAAAAATAGGCAAGGGCGACGGATACTGTCGTCGTCAAGTGGAAGGTTGGGACGCACGCTATGAAAAAGCCAAAACCTTAAATGTTCCTTCTTTTAAATATGTCCGTAATTGGCTCAAAGACAATATTCCTGCTGACTCTAAAACCTGTGTAATTCATAACGATTGGCGTTTTGATAACGTGATATTAGATCCAAATGATCCTACCCAAGTGATTGGTGTATTGGATTGGGAAATGGCAACGCTTGGCGATCCGCTGATGGACTTAGGTTCAGCTTTAGCGTATTGGGTTGAAAGTGGCGATAACGCAATTTTTAAAGCGACTCGACGACAGCCGACTAACTTGAAAGGTATGTTTAGCCGTAAAGAAGTCGTTGAATATTACTTAGAAAAAACTGGTCTACAAACAGACAACTGGACATTTTATGAAGTGTTCGGCATTTTCCGTTTAGCAGTAATTGCACAGCAAATTTATTACCGCTACTACCATAAACAAACCAATAATCCGGCATTTAAAGATTTTTGGATTGTGATCCATGCTTTACATATTCGTGCATTAAAACTTATTGGTTTGCAAAAACTTGAAGCCAATGACGTGGCACAAAAATATATTGAAAAAATGAAGGATATTTTAGGGAAATGACCACGATATATTTAATTCGGCACGGTCAGGCTTCTTTTGGTGCAGAAAGCTATGACAAGCTTTCTCCCAACGGTGAGCTACAGGCTAAGGTGCTGGGACAGTATTTCGACCGTATTTTAAAAGAAAGTCCTTATGTGGTTGCGGGCTCCATGCAACGTCATCAACAAACAGCCAATCTTGCATTGGCTGAATGCTTTCCAGAAGCACAAGTTGATACAGATAACGCGTGGAATGAATTTAATCATCAGCAAGTTTTTGCTCAATATGAACCTCGTTTTAACCAACCGCATTTATTAAAAGAAGATGTATCTAAGCATGAAAACCCGCGTGCTTATTTATCTAAAATTTTTGAAGGTGCCATTGAACGTTGGACAGGCGGAGAATTTCATCATGAATATGATGAATCTTGGCCACATTTTAAAAGTCGAGTCGAAACAGCGCTAGAAAAGTTATGCACTCAACTGGCTGAAACCAAACCGCGTTATGCCGTTGTGTTTAGTTCAGGTGGAGTGATCTCCGTTGCAGTCGGTAAAATTTTAGGGCTGAGTCCTGAAAAAACATTTGCACTTAATTGGGCCATTGCCAATACCAGTATGACAACACTGCGTTTGGTTGGAAATGAACCGCAATTACTCAGTTTAAATGAACACCATTTTATAAAAGCAGTTGATCCAAATTTATTGACTTGGATCTAAGATAAACAAAGGAATTATCATGGCTAAAACAATTTTAATTACAGGTGCAAGCTCAGGGATTGGTGCAGGAATGGCACGCGAGTTTGCACAAAAAGGCTACAACTTAGCCATTTGTGCACGTCGTTTAGAGCGTCTAGAAACGCTAAAAAATGAACTGGAAAGCCAATATGGCATCAAAGTGATTGCGAAAACCCTCGATGTCACAAATTACGATCAAGTGTTTGAAGTGTTCCGTGCCTTTAAAGCAGATTTTGGCAGTATTGACCGTGTTATTGTCAACGCAGGTGTCGGTGAAGGTCGTCGTATTGGTAAAGGTAATTTTGAAATTAACCGTGCGACAGTTGAAACCAACTTTATCTCTGCTTTGGCGCAATGCGAAGCTGCGGTTGAAATTTTCCGTAGCCAAAATGCAGGGCATTTGGTGGTGATTTCGTCGATGAGTGCTATGCGTGGTATGCCTAAACATTTAACGGCTTATGGTGCAAGTAAAGCAGGTGTTGCTGCTCTAGCTGAAGGTATTCGTGCAGAGCTGATTGAGACCCCAATTAAAGTGACGACTATTTTCCCTGGTTATATTCGTACGGAGATCAATGAAGGTGCGAAAAAACTACCATTTGAAGTCGATGAAAAAACTGGTTCACATCTTTTAGCAAAAGCCATTGAGAAAGCACCAGTTAAAGCTTATGTACCACAATGGCCTTGGTTGCCTTTAGGTCTTGCGATGAAAGTATTGCCGTTGAAGATCGTGAATAAATTGGGTTAAACCTTTATGCAATAATAAAGCTCCAATTTTGGGGCTTTATTATTCTCAAATGATATTCGTCATCCTCTGTAGGTTAAAAAGGAATACATAAAACCTGTGATGAAAAGACATAAAAAGCAGCCGATTTTGCAAAGAAAAATGGAGTAAATACTCAGATTATTTATAAATAAGATATTGAAAATAAATAAAATGTTGAATATTTGAACAGACGATGATTTGTTCTCAAAATAGCGATTTCCTTTTTTTTAATTTGCTTTAATGTACAACTGTTCATTAATTTTTAGGTTTGTACTATGTCTATGTCTTCCGATATGACAGATCAACAGCGAATTAACAAAGTCAGAACTGTCGTAACGAAAGCTGGTGAAGACTTACGTCAGCAATATCCCATTTTAAAACATCAAAACTTTATAGGCGCAGCCATCCTTATTTTTGCGCTACTAGGAATGTTGGGTTCAGCTTGGGCGTTTGCTGTTGGCATTTTACCGGCATGGGCTTGTGTGATTTTGGTGGCGATGTTTGCTTCACTGACACATGAATTAGAACATGACCTGATTCATTATATGTACTTTAAAAAGACGCCGTGGGCTCACCATCTCATGTTAGCCTTGGTGTGGTTAGCACGTCCGAATACCATTAGTCCTTGGGCACGTCGTCGTTTGCATCTCAACCACCATAAATATTCAGGTTCAGAATACGATTTGGAAGAACGGGGCATTAGTAATGGCATGCCGTGGGGTTTACGTCGTATATTGGTCATTAGCGATCAATTGATGACGGTTTATTTGCGCCCATTTCAAATGTTCAAGATGATTAGGACATTCATTGAAAAACAACCTGAAAAAGAACGTAAAACGGCATTGTTCTCTCAATTGACTGGATTTTTCCCTTTAAGTTTTGTTTATTACGGCATTTGGTATGTATTTGTCATTTATCATGTGGTGAATGGTATTGCTCCAATGTTAGGACAAAGTATTAGTTGGTCAGTCAATTTAGTGAAATTAATTCCAACGATTAATTTTTTAGCTGTGATTTGGATTATTCCGAACTTTATACGTTCTTTCTGCTTACAATTTATCAGCTCAAATATGCATTATTATGGTGATATTGACCCACGCGATGTCATTAAACAAACTCAGGTGTTAAATCCGTGGTGGTTGTTCCCAATGCAATTATTTTGCTTTAACTTTGGTTCGACCCATGCCATCCACCATTTTGTGGTCAAAGAGCCGTTTTATATTCGTCATCTAACCGCAAAAACTGCACACCAAGTCATGCGTGAGGTTGGTGTACGTTTCAATGATTTTGGAACCTTTAAACGCATAAACCGCTGGAATTAAATCAGTACTAGCTTCAAAAAAAGCCCTCAATTGAGGGCTTTTTTATGATCTAAACGTTTATAAACTACTTTTGCGCAAAAAAATGTTTGAGTGCATCTTGCAAGGCAACTTGCCATACCGCGTAGGAATGTCCGCCTATATACGATTTGTAATGTACATCATGACCTTTATTTTTTAAGTCGGCTGCAACAATAGGCGAAGTCTCTAAAATACTCAGTTCATTATTATTGCGTGAGCTTTCATAACTATTGGCAGTAATAAACCAATGCTGTTTAGGTTGCGAGGTTTTATCACGAATGATTTTACTCATGCCATTTGGGAGGTCTGTCGCTTCATTTTGCCACCAAAATGATCCAGATAAAGGTACGACGTGACTAATTTGATTTGGATTTTCTAAGGCTAAATAAGCTGAACTTAAACCGCCAAGACTTGACCCAAGTAGTACCGTTTTCTTCGAATCGACTTTTGCAGGTGCATTTTTTTGAATCCAAGGCATCAGTTCATCACTAAAAAATGCTGAAAATTTTGCATTGGGTGTTAATTCTTTAGGTCGTTCCTGATCATTCGGTGGAGAAACAAAAATGGCTTGAATTGGCGGCAGTTGACCTTGCTCAACTAATATATCTAATGCCTTTGGAACATTCAGCAACTCGTTATATTGCTGACCATCAAAAAATATAGCGGTGATATAGCTTTGATTTTTCTTGGCTTTAGATTGGTAAATTTGGATTTTACGTGAGTTATTCAAAATTTTGCTGTGTAGAACAAACTCTTGTAATTGGGGTTGTTTTACATTTGGATATTGTTTTGGATCAATAAATGGCGGGGCATCTTTAAGCGCCACAAAATTTTCATTACGTAAGCCTGATGTGTCATCACTTGCGAGATAAGTGTTTTTGTTGAAAGGATCGATGCGTTGTACTTGTATCACAGCACGACGCTGCGTTCTTGATTCTTTAAGTTTAGGATTCAGATGCGGACAATAATTTGACAGATAACCTTCTAAGTTCGGTAAGTCGACAGCAAAGCTATAACTGCCAATATAACGATGATCAATAATCGATTCTTTAAACCAAATATCGGTATTTGGTAGGCGTGTTAACCATTCATGGTCATTACTCGGCCCACCAATAAGGCGTACATTATGCTGCGCACCTTTCCATAAAAAAATTATACGGTCATGTTTTTCATCATAGTTTTCAATGATTGGTGTACCTATAAGCTCTACACGCTTCCAAAAATCTTCAAGAATTTGAGCATGTTGTTTTGGATTTTGATTTAACTGATGTTGTAGGTTTAATAATATTTGGCTTTGCGCTTTGACATCTTCACATGCAGCAGCATAAGGGAAATGTTTTTTTTCTGTTGTATCGGTTAAAGCGGGTAAGTTTTGAGTTTGGGCAAAAGCAGAAGAAACAGCAAAGCTCATAGAACAAGCCAAAAAAAGTAGGGAAAGTTTTTTCATTGAAATAATAAAATAGGTAGAATGAAATCAGATAAATGATAATCATTATTAATATAAAAAACTAGCAATATGCCGCAGAATGGTGCTTTTAAAAAAAGAAAATGTAGAAAAATAACAATAGAGTCAATGCTTTGTTTTTTAAACTAATTAAAATAATGCAGTCGACAAGCTTTAATTCATTACCCAAATATTATGCTACTCAAAGTATCGACACTGCTGCTGTTACCTGCATTACTGATCCAAGGTTACCGTGTGAAAAAAAATACTCCACGTTTAGCAGAACCAGTTGGAGAGCGTTGTGGAATTCTTGGTCAGGGTAATCGGCCATTATCGGTATTGATCCTTGGTGACTCAGCGGCAGCAGGTGTCGGCGTCGAGCATCAGTCGGATGCGTTATTGGGACAATTGCTTAAAATTTTATCGCCTGATTATCAAGTTCACTTTTGCCTTGAAGCCACAACGGGGAATAACAGCCAGCAAATCATCAATGCTTTGGATAATGTCGCAAAGCAGAACTTTGATGTCGTGATCAGTTCTGTTGGTGTTAATGATGTTACAACATTAAAACAGCCAGACCAGTGGTTGAAGCTCCAGCAGCGCTTATATCAAGCTGTCGAGGAAAAGTTTCATCCACAGCTATTGATCATTTCAGGTGTGCCACCAATGGATGCGTTTCCAGCTTTACCGTTTCCATTGTCATGGTTGTTTGGACAATATTCACAAAAGATGAATGCGCTGTTAAAAAATTATGTTAACACTCAAGCGAATATGCGGTTAATTGAATACGATTTACAAGAATATCGTGAGAAAAACTTACAAATGGCCAAAGATGGCTTTCACCCGAGTAAAGAAATTTATCAGTTATGGGCTGAAAAAATAGCGAAACAAATCACTGAACAATTTTCATAGACATTTTATGATTCAACCACTGGGCGAAGTTAAATTTATATGAGCAAAGACATTTCCGACGCGAATCCGCAAATCGAAACGCATCCTTTAGCACCATTTTTGCCATCAAATGGGAAACTATTGATGCTAGGGAGTTTTCCGCCACCCAAAACACGCTGGAAAATGGATTTTTATTATCCAAATTTTCAAAATGACATGTGGAAAATCTTTGGCCTATGTTTTTTTCAGGATAAAAATCATTTTCTCAATCTAGAGAGCAAAACTTTTAAAGAACAGCTCATTCGAGATTTTTTAAATGAAATAGGCATAGGCATTTTTGATACGGCCTATCAAGTGATTCGTTTGAAAGGCAATGCGTCAGACAAGTTTTTACAGATCCATCAGCAAACCGATATTGCGAAGCTTCTTACGCAGATGCCTAATTGCCATAGTATTATGACGACAGGAGACAAAGCGACTGATACTTTAATGCTCTCTATGCCAGAAAATACGGAAAAACCACACATTGGGCATGCTGTTCATACCGAATTTGCAGGCAGAGATTTGACTTTATACCGTATGCCATCATCATCTAGAGCTTATCCACTAGCACTGGAAAAAAAAGCCGAAGCCTATCAAAGCTTATTTAAAGATATAGGATTACTTTAGGGAAGTTTGCGTTATTGTGAGATACCTTGAAATTTATGTCTCATTTAAACAGGCAAACATTCAATGATTAAAAGGTGGCATCTTATGGATAAACATCAATTCCTTAGACATCATATTCAACATAATCCCAAAGGTTTAAACGCGCTTTAATTTCTTTGCGAATATTCGGCAGCATAGGTAGTAAAGTGCCATCGATCCATAAACTCAGTGTCTGAGATGAAACTTTTTTGTTTGCATCATCTACAATTTGTGCGCCTTTCACGATCACCAAAGTTTCTTCGCTAGCTGCAGTTTCAATGCCTTTAAATAAAAGCTGTAATTCATGACCTGTATCTTGAATTAACCATTCCAACTCAATTTGGATATTGTGATTAGATTTAAGCACAGCTTGGCCTTCAATCATGTCATTGTCAGATAAGCAGTCATGCTCAACCCGAACTTTCGACAAAAACCATTCTTGATGACCAAGTTCAGGAAGTGTCGTAAAAGGCGTTAAAATATCACTTAAATTAAATTGGCGGCTTAAATCAAAAAATTGCATTAGAAAACTTTAGGAGGAGATAAAACAAAATAAGAGGTGGATGTTAAAGCATCATCAAGTGTGAGTAAAACCTTTGCTTTTATTGAGATATTTTATGTATAAATAGCATTCAATCTATCTAAATTAAGTCTAAGAAAATGAATTGCGAAAATAATATTCACATAAATGATGTGCACAGCCCCATAGACTTAAAAGATCCAATCGAAGCTAAACAATGGGCTGCTGACTGAAGTCAATCTTAAATGTCCGTGGCGTTATGACATCTTTCAAATGTATGTCGACTCTATTTTGGCTTTAAACCCGAATGCGCACGTGCTTGAACTCGGTTCAGGCCCAGGCTATTTGGCTGAGTTTTTAATCAATCATTGTCCAAATATAGATTACACAGCATTTGATTTTTCCGAAGCTATGCATGACTTGGCAAAAGGAAAACTAAGTGCAGCGCAACGCTTAAAATGCAATTTTATAACTGGGAATTTCAAACAATCTGCTTGGGAAGAATCACTTCAGTTTAATCAAAACAGCACCTTTGATGTGATTGTTATTCATCAAGCTTTACATGAATTGAGACATAAGGCGTATGCAGCAGAGTTTCATCGGAATGTAAAAAGGTTGTTAAATACACAAGGCGTGTATTTTGTATGTGATCATTTATATGCACCACATGCTCAGCAAAATCATGAGTTGTATATGTCAGTTGAGGAACATTTAGCAGCGCTGAAAGCAGCCAATTATGGGCGTGTGGAATTCATTGGTGAAGTCAATGGTTTGGTTATTTTCAAAAGCCAGCACTCATATGAACGAGACTGAACAAGAGCATTATTGAGTTGCTTGAAACTGCTTAAATCGTTCCTATTAGATCTTATCGATGAGAAAAAACTTAACCAATTAGCAGTACATTGTCATTACATCATCCATTCAATCGGGAGGTATGACACTGCTTTTATACTAAATCGTTGGAATCTTGTTGTTTCTGGTTCATGAGTATAGGTTTTAATTATTCCATTTTTTTTATGCTCTAACCAAATGATTTCGCCATTTTTATCCAATTTTAATTCATACGCAATTTGCGGTAAATATTGGTTTAATGCGGCAGAAATATCGTTTTGTAATCGATCAGACTTAACGACAAGGCCAACTTCCGAATTTAAATTTGCGGAACGTGGATCAAAGTTAAATGATCCAATAAACACCATTCCGTCGATATCGAAAAATTTTGCATGCAAACTAGAGGCATTTTTGCCTTTTGCGGGGATGATATTTCCAGTTATGACCTCATACCATGTGCGTTTTGAACGCTCTATATAAGGTTTAAATTCATATAGTTTCACGCCATTTTCGAGTAAGTCTTTGCGATATTTCTGATAAAACGCATGAACGACAGCGACGTCATTGGCTAAAAATGAATTGGTTAACACACGGACTTCTACATTTTTACCTGCAAGACCCGTCAGAAAGTCAGTGCCTTGTTGCGTAGGAACAAAATAAGCCGAAACCAATTCCATGCGTTCTTTGGGCTGTCCCATCAAAGTAGAAAATTGGTTATAAATTAATTCTTGCTCTTTAGCCTCACCACGAATTTTATTCGGACTATCCGCAATGAAATGTGCTTCGGCCCAATTCACCGGTCTTAGTTTAAGCTGAGCCGCCAGTTGTTGCTGTGCATAGTTAATGCGCTGTTGATCTTTAGTCAACGTTGTAGAGTTTTCTTGGTACGTTTGTCTTAATTGATTTAAGTCTTCTTTTGTACCTGCACCAATCCATTGCTGAACAGAATAACTTAAATCATCATTCCAAAAGTTCAAAAACACCTGATTGGCTTGCTGAATGGCTTCCCCATAGAAAAGGATGTCCAAATCTGTAAATTGAAAACTTTCACTGGCATCAAAATATTCATTACTGATGTTACGACCGCCAGTTACGCCCATAAAACCATCAGCAATAATTAATTTATTATGCATACGATGGTTAATATGCTTTAAGCGAAATGCATAATCAATGACACGTAATTTTCTGAATTTATAGGGATTAAATAGTTTGATTGAAATGTTGGGATGAGCTGAAAGGGATTGTAAGGTCGGATCGAGTTTCGTCCCGTTTTGATCATCAATTAGTAGCCTTACTTTTACTCCGCGGTCAGCGGCATGCAGTAATTCTTGAAACATCAGATGCCCAATAGCATCATTTTCCCAAATATAATATTGCAAATCGATGGTGTATTTTGCATTTCGAATCAAATGTAGGCGAGAAGCAATGCTTAAGAAGGCATCATCTAATGCTAAATAAGCCGTTTGTTTTTGTTCTAATTTTTCTAAATCCGTAGCAGACGTAATCCATTTTTCTGCATGTGATTGTATAGGGACATCTTTTTTTGACTGATTGCTAGGTAAGCTGCATCCAGTTAATAGGCTGATCGAAACAGTTAAACCGACAGTACAACTTATTTCACGTAATTGTATCATTCGAATCGCATTAATCATTCCTTGAAAAATTCATCATAACATCATGTTTTAAGGTTGTATCTAGGCTTAAAAAGAGGTTACTGTAACTCATCTGTTAATATAAGCCATACAGGATGTTTTTAGACATGAAATCACGTGCAGCCGTTGCTTTTGGACCGGGTCAGCCTTTAGAAATTGTTGAAATTGATGTGGCACCACCTAAAGCAGGTGAGGTTTTAGTCAAAATTAGCCATACAGGTGTGTGTCATACAGATGCATTTACATTGTCGGGTGATGATCCTGAAGGCGTATTTCCAGCAATTTTAGGGCATGAAGGTGCAGGTGTTGTGGTTGAAGTCGGTGAAGGTGTGACTTCAGTGCAACCGGGTGATCATGTAATTCCGCTTTATACCGCAGAATGTGGTGAATGTTTATTCTGTAAATCGGGTAAAACAAATCTTTGTGTATCTGTACGAGCAACACAAGGGAAAGGTTTAATGCCTGATGGCACAACACGTTTTTCTTATAATGGTCAGCCGATTTATCACTATATGGGCTGTTCAACATTCTCTGAATATACTGTGGTAGCAGAAGTGTCTTTGGCAAAAATTAACCCTGAAGCGAACCATGAGCATGTGTGTTTGTTGGGTTGCGGCGTAACAACAGGCCTTGGTGCAGTTAAAAATACCGCTAAAGTTCAGGAAGGTGACTCAGTTGCAGTCTTTGGTTTAGGCGGAATTGGTTTGGCTGTGGTACAAGGTGCTAAAAAAGCCAAAGCAGGTCGTATCATTGCGGTAGATACCAATCCTGACAAATTCAAACTGGCTGAAGAATTTGGCGCTACAGATTTTGTTAATCCAAAAGATTATGATCGTCCAGTTCAAGAAGTAATTATAGAAATGACCGGCTGGGGCGTCGACCATTCATTTGAATGTATTGGCAATACCAATGTGATGCGCTCTGCTTTGGAATGTGCTCACCGTGGTTGGGGCCAATCTGTGATTATTGGTGTAGCTGGTGCAGGTCAAGAAATTTCAACGCGCCCATTCCAATTGGTTACTGGTCGTACTTGGAAAGGCACTGCTTTCGGTGGTGTTAAAGGTCGTTCACAATTACCGGGTATGGTAGAAGAGGCCATGTCAGGTGAGATCAAACTTGAACCATTCGTGACCCATACTATGGGGCTGGATAAAATCAATGAAGCCTTTGATTTAATGCATGAAGGTAAATCAATTCGCTCTGTTGTACATTTTGAAGACTAATATTGATTTAAATATTTTTGATTAAACGACTAATCATTTAAATATTAATGCGTTAATTTTCACTGTTTTAAAAACTAGGCTTTGGCCTAGTTTTTTTTTTGTGTCGTTATAACAAATCAAAACTTCAAATTAGGATTTGCAAAAAGTGACAGATTGTTAGACATAAAATGATAAAAATGCCAAATGATAGATTTTGTCCCGAATTCACATGGTGGGAAATTAGCACTAAACATAAGGTAAGCATAATTTAAAAACAAATGTATATTAATGCATTATCCGAGGCAAAAAATGACAACTACAAGTTACAAGCCTGAGTGGATTCGGGAAGATTTTATTGATTTTATTACAGAAAAATTTGATGCAATTTGGGCCTACAAACGTGTAAAAGCACAATTGGTTAAATCACGTTGTGTGGGAATCGGGTTTTATGAACTGAGTTTTTTAGCGAATCACAACTTTAAAGCAGAAAATTATCGACCAGGCCAATGTGTTCTGGTGACAGTTGTAAAGGATGGTGTACGGCATCAACGTAGCTATAGCATCGTCGAAATCAATACATCTGGTCATGTAGTAATCGCAGTCAAACAACAAGGCAAAGTGTCCAACTGTCTGACGCAATTAAAAACAGGTGAGGTTGTTGAATTATCGCAACCGCAAGGTGAGTTTGGCCTAAAGCTAAATTCGGATCGACCAATTTTACTGCTTGCTTCTGGTAGTGGCATTACCTCAATCATGGCTTTGTTTAAACAAGCAATTCAGCTTGGGCGTACGGTTGACCTGATTTATTTCAATCGAGATGATGCTTATTTGGATGAATTGATTCAACTGGCGAAGCAATCTAACCATGCACATTTACATGGGATTAATACGCTGAAAACCAAATTGCATATCTCACCAGAGGTGCTAAATCACATGGTGCCCGATTTTAAAAAGCGAGATTGCTATGCCTGTGGTGCAGCGCCAATGATGCAAAGCATTGAACAACTGTATCGTGAATTCAAGCTTTCAGAGTATTTAAATACTGAATATTTTCAGATGATTGCTGATGATTCAGTACCTGCTCAACCTGTCACTTTTAGTGTAGCCCAGCAAGATTTTTTGGCAGAGGGTAATTTACTGGAAAGTGCTGAAAAAGCTGGTTTAAAACCTGCGCACGGCTGTCGGATGGGCATTTGTAATACTTGTTCGTGTACGAAATTGCAGGGTTCAGTGAAAAACTTACTTACTGGCGCAATTGATCATGCGAATAACACGCAAATCAAGTTATGTGTCTCTCAGGCCATTTCACCTGTACGTATTCAACTCTAATCCAAGCCGCATAAAAACAAATCAGGGGCATCAACATGAATCAATCGATATATATTCGTCCGAATAGTAAGTCACGTTATTTATCACCAGAACAAACTGCTGAATTTGGCGAAAAAGTTGAGCAAATTCGACGTGAAATCATGCAGAGTGTAGGTGAAAAAGATGCAGCGTATATTTATAAAATTCGCAATTTTGTCCGTTATAGCGAGATTGCTTCTCGTGGCATGTTGATGTTTGCAGGTTGGATTCCACCAGTTTGGTTAATGAGTACGGGTTTATTGGGTATTTCTAAAATCGTAGAGAACATGGAACTCGGTCATAATGTGATGCATGGTCAGTTTGATTGGTTAAATGACCCGAGTTTAAATGGTGCTAATTATGATTGGGATACCATTGCCACAGGTCAAGACTGGAAATATACCCATAACTATGTGCATCACACCTATACCAATATTGTCGGTATGGACCATGATGTCGGCTATGGCTTAATTCGTGTGAGTGAATCGCAAAAGTGGGAGCCACGTTTTCTTTTCAATATTCCACTGGCTGCCCAACTCATGGTTTTCTTTGAGTGGTATGTCGGCATTCAACGTTTACATTTAGAAGATGTTATTGCGTATAAAACCAAAACTTGGAAAGATGTATGGCATGAAGCGGCCGATGTACGTCAGAAAATTAAGCGCCAAGTGATTAAAGATTATGTGTTTTTCCCGCTTATTGCAGGTCCCAATGCGATTCCGGTATTTGCAGGAAATGCTGTAGCCAACGTGATTCGTAGCTTATGGGCTTCCGCTGTCATCTTTAATGGCCATTTTACAGAAGATGCGGAAAACTTTGAGATGGATAATACCGAAAATGAAACTCGAGCAGAGTGGTATCTCCGTCAAATTCGTGGCTCAAGTAATTTTAGTGGAACACAATGGTTGCATATACTCAGTGGTAATTTGAGTCACCAAATTGAACACCATTTATTCCCAGATATGCCTGCAAACCGCTATGCAGAAGCCGCACCTAAAATTAAAGCACTCTGTGAGGAATATGGTATTCACTACAACGAAGCCAGTTTTATCAAACAGTTTGCCAGCGTTTGGGTTCGACTCGCGAAATGTTCAGTGCCAAATGACTGGCGTGCCGAGCTTAAGGAACGTTCAGCTTCACTTCAGCAGCGCCTTAAACAAAAAATCATGAAGAAAATCGGGTGTTAAAATGCAGTATTGTTTAGCAATATTGCCCTTAATGCTTCCAATGGATGATTTCTAAAGCATTAAATTCGCCAAAGTAGCGTTCATCTACTTTGGCTTTTTTAGATATATCTAGCGAGCGAGAGTTATTCAACTAATTGCACGCTATTCTGAATGCCACAAGATTCTACAAAATATGCATCATGTGAAACGAGGATCACCACACCTGTATAATGCTGAATGGCTTGAGCCAATAACATTCTAGACTCTATATCTAAGTGATTTTCAGGTTCATCTAACAATAAAAGCTCAATATTCGGTGTTAAATAATTTAAGCCCAACAAGGTCACTTTTAAACGCTCACCACCACTTAAACAGTGAAATGGCAGTTCCGCTTTTTGACCACGGATTCTAAGTTGACCGAGTTGATTACGCCATTCCGTTGATGAAACCTCAGGATTAAACTTTGCCAAATTATCCAAAACACTCAGTTCTGGTGATAAATCACTCAAGTTTTGGTCTAAATACAGGGTATGCACAGACAAAAATAATTCATGGCTAGACTGTGATGTGACCTGACTCAGATACTTTAGAAATGTAGATTTACCAATACCATTTTTTCCTTTTAAATGAATTTTTTCACCTGCCTGTAAGGCCAAGTCGAAAGGCTGGTGCTGAGATGTTTTGCGATGAAAATGTTTAACTCTTAAGATTTCTCCTGTTTTTTCAGCGTGATGTTGAAAAACGAATTGCTGCTCTTTGACATGCTCAAGTTGTTGCTGTGACTGAATCAGTTGAGATCTCTTTTCTTCCAATTGCTTCTGCTGTTGCGTTTGAACTGAAGCGAGGCTTTGACCGGCTTGTTCCTTTTTAAAATCGAGTAACACTTTGGCTTGGGTGCTTGACTTGCGTAGGACACGCCCTTGTTGTTCTCGTTTTTGCGCTTTCATCTGTGTTTCGTGTTGTTGTAATTTGAGTTGTTTTAACTCACGCTGCTGCTGTAAAGCATTACGCTGTAAGGCTTTATTTTGCAGATCATTTTGTTGAACGTAGTCTTCATAGTTTCCAGTAACATGACTGAGTCCAAACTCATTTAAAGCATAGATATGCTCTACATGTTGCAGCAATCCTCGATCATGACTGACGACGAATGCACCCGCAGGATGGTTTTTTAAGCGATCAATGAGCCAGAAATGTGAGGATGCATCTAAATGGTTACTTGGCTCATCCAAAAGTAAATAATGGTCAGTTTTTAAAAATAATGCACACAAAGCCAATTTGGTTTTTTGACCTTCACTCAGCTGAGCGACTGGGAAATTTAAATCTGTTGGAAGTGAAGCCTGCTTAAGTTGTTGCTGCCATAGTGCAGGACGGTGCCATTGGTTTTCAGTCAGCTCAAAGTCTTCAAAACTGGCATTGCCTATTTCGATACGTTGAAATGAGTCATATAAATCTTCAACACCGAGTGCAGAAGCAATCGTGTCAGCTTCTAGTCGAGAAAATTGTGATAAATAGGCATGTGGTACATTCCATGAAATTTCACCTTCATAGGGGAGATCTTTCAGATTTTGCTCATGTAAGATTTTAAGGATGCAGGATTTTCCTAAACCATTGCGACCAACACATGCCGAAAGTTGTTGTTGATTGAGGTTAAATTTCAGGTTTTTAAAAAGTGTTTTGGATGGAAATTCCAAGCTTAATTTGGAAATTGTACAAGCCGTTTGAGTCATAGATGCACCTTGCGATAGCAAAGATGCGCAATACAAATAACTAATTTTATTCTATAAAAAGACAATATTTGAGAAAATGCAGTCGAAGTCATTAGCCATGTGTTTGCACATCAAAAAAATGGATTTGATGATGAAAAAAACAGGGCTTACTTCATTGGCAAATACTCGAATTAAAAATAAATGGAAAAAAGCTTTAAACAGCCTAATGTTGTGCAGTCTAATAAATGTTTATTTATTAATCAATACATCAAATTTTAAAAATAGGTCGCAATTATTGACAGCAGAGTTATTTAATACAACAAAATAGCAAAAAACTATTGTCAAACCGATGAATACAGCGTATTTTAATTTTCAGACAGATACTTTTTGATGAAATCAAGATGTTAAAGCAACCTTTAATCTCAAACGCATATTATTACTTCTGGCAGTTTAGATAATTGCCTGAACGCGTTCGGGCATGAAAAAGGTTGCCCACCAAGTTTATACCTGATCGGCAACCCTGATCAGGTTTTTTTATGTCTTGATTTTTATAATATTTTTGGAGAAATCTCATGTTTACAGTAAATAATTCATATTTTAGCAACGGTTATTGGTTTTACTTTAGTCATTCTATGTCTAAAGCCTTGAAGTCCCAAAGTCCCATAACGCTCAGATAAAAGATCGGACTGTTTATACGTACAGTCCAAAGGAATAGAACCAATGAATGCGCTAAATACAGCTTTACAAAAAACTCAAAATTCAGAAATTCAGAAATCTACACAGCCAAAAGAAACGCTTTTGAGCTTGCCACATCAACTGAAACAACAATTACCTTTATCAGTTCATGCTGCAGAACAAATTGCTGCACATCGTGCAACTATTCAAAATATTTTGACGGGTCAAGACCCGCGTCTAATGATTATTACAGGTCCATGTTCAATCCATGATCCGATTGCTGCGTTGGAATATGCTGAAAAATTAAAACAATTACAGGCACAGGTTTCAGATCAAATTTTTCTTGTGATGCGCGCATACATTGAGAAACCACGTACTACAGTGGGCTGGAAAGGCTATATGTATGACCCAAGTTTAAATGGTTCATCTAATATGCAGTTGGGCTTAGAAAAATCACGTGAGCTGTACTTACAAATTATTGAAATGGGTTTGCCAATTGCCTCTGAAATTTTAAGCCCAATGGCGACGGGTTATTTTGATGACCTTTTGGCTTGGGGTGCAATCGGTGCGCGTACCAGCGAATCACAAATTCATCGTGAAATCTCGAGTCATATGCCATACAGTATTGGTTTCAAAAACGGAACAGATGGCTCAATCCAAATTGCTTTAGATGCCATTCAATCTGCTTCGCATCCACACCAGTTTTTAGGTATGAGTCAAACTGGCTTACCGTGTATTTTAGAATCTGTTGGTAACCCGCAAGCACATTTAATTTTACGTGGCTCAAATACAGGTCCAAATTATAGTTTGGCTGAAATAGACAAAATTCGCAGAAAAGTAAAAGGCGATTTACCAGCTTTAGTGATCGATTGTAGTCATGGCAATAGCCATAAAGACCCAATGAAGCAACCTGAAGTATTACGTACAATTGTAGCAGAGCGTGAGCATACCCAAGTGCGTGGTGTGATGTTAGAAAGTCATTTAGTGGATGGTAATCAAAAAATTAGTTGTGACATGACTTATGGTCAGTCTGTAACAGATGGATGCTTAGGTTGGGACAAAACCATTGATTTGATTCAACAGGTTGCGAATGAACTTCGTGCATCACAAATCAAACGTAGTGCTTAACAATCCAGAGCATACTCAGTCTGAATTGATTTAGCCCAAAGCCTTAGAACATTGATTGTTCTAAGGCTTTTATTTTGAAAAATCCTTTGTTGTTTACTGTGATATAAAAATTAAAATATAGCTTATATTTTAAAATATATACTGATAATTCAGTATTTTATGTTTGAGTGAGTCACACTTTTTATGCACAATAATGTCTAAGCCCAATACAGCGCCAGAAATAATCAAAATCTGTGCTTGGGTGTTTGAAATTTTATATTGGGGAAGTTGATGTACACTGCTGAATTGTTGGAAGAAGCACGCCGTTTTATGTTCCACATGTTAACAAAAGTGGTTGAATATGGTGGTTCTGATTTATTTATTACGGCAGATTTTCCACCAAGTATTAAACATCAAGGCATGATGAAACCCTTTGGGCAGCAAGCGCTTGATGCTGAGAAAACAAAGCTTTTTGCCTATAGTTTGATGAATGAGAAGCAGCGCAAAGAATTTGAGAAAGAATTAGAATGTAACTTTGCGATTAGTGTGCCAAACGTTTCGCGTTTTCGTGTCAATGTATTTCAGCAACAGTTACATGTAGGTATGGTCATTCGTACCATTACCGCAGAAATTCCAAATTTTGAAAAGCTTAAATTACCGGCTTCGCTTAAGCACGTGATTATGGAAAAACGTGGTTTGGTTTTAGTGGTTGGCGGTACAGGTTCGGGGAAATCAACCTCTTTAGCGGCGCTGATTGATTATCGAAATGAAAATAGTGCAGGCCATATCATCACTGTTGAAGACCCAGTGGAATATGTCCATAAACATAAAAAATCCATGATTACGCATCGTGAAGTTGGTGTAGATAGTCATTCGTGGCATAACGCCTTAAAAAATACACTACGACAAGCGCCAGATGTGATTTTAATCGGTGAAATTCGTGACACCGAGACGATGGAACATGCGATTGCCTTTGCTGAAACAGGGCATTTATGTTTAGGTACGCTACATTCAAATAATGCCAATCAAACCCTAGATCGAATCATTAACTTTTTCCCAGAAGAGCGAAGAAATCAATTGCTTATGGATCTATCGAGCAATATGAAAGCGATTGTTTCGCAGCGTTTAATCCGGACTAAAGATGGTAAAGGACGCCGTGCAGCCGTTGAAATCATGTTAAACACGCCGCTTATTTCAGATTTGATTTTGAAAGGTGAGTTTCATGAATTAAAAGCGATCATGGCTAAATCTCGTGAACTTGGGATGCAAACTTTCGACCAAGCTTTATTTGATTTATATAATGACGGCGCAATTTCTTATGAAGAGGCCTTAAGAAATGCCGATTCAACCAATGAATTACGTTTGCAAATTAAACTGAAAAGTTCACGTGCAAATGGTACTTCATCGGCAGCACAATCTTTTAGTATGGTTGAAGAAAAGAAAGAAGAACCCGAAAGTACCGAAGCTTCTGAAGAAATATAAGCTGCATATTCATGCAAATAGTATATAAGCCAATTCAGCCATCATATTGAAATAAAAAATCAGCCTCAGGGCTGATTTTTTTAGATATTAGAAATATTTACAGGCCAGCTTCATATTGTTCACTGGTCAATAAAGCATCTACATCAGCCATATTGTCTGGTTTAATTTTATAAATCCAGCCTTTGCTATAAGGCGCATCGTTTACAAAATCTGGATCATCTTCAAGGTCTGGATTGACTTCAACAACCACACCAGAAACCGGTGCATGAATATCAGAAGCGGTTTTTACCGACTCAACCACACCTGCTTGTTCGCCAGCAGTGATATGTTGACCAACATCTGGTGCTTCAACATAAACTAAATCACCCAATGCGTCTTGTGCATGATCGGAAATGCCTGTAACAACAAGGTCACCTTCAATTCGCACCCATTCATGTGTACTTGCGTACTTTAAATCTGAAGGATGATTCATTGATAACTCCTTAAATCCATTAAATTCATTTTTGGCATGAGTTATACATGCTTTTTAGGTAAAACAAAAGACTTATAAGTACGGATCTTTACGCCAATTGCTTGGGCTACGACCACTCCAACGCTTAAAAGCACGGCTAAAATTGGCGACATCGCTATAGCCCAATTCATCAGCAATTTGCTCTAAGGTAAAATCAGTTCGTGACAGGAGCGAAGTAGCATGACGGTAGCGAACTTCGTCAACCAATGTTGAAAATGAAGTCCCTTCGGCAGCAAGTTGGCGTTTAAGAGTTCGATCGGACATGTGTAGCCGTTCAGCAACACTTTCGATACTTAGATAGTGCTGTTCGGAGTTGGTTAAAATATCACGAACGCGCATGGCAATACGGTGACGTTCGCCCAAAGCGGAGAGTTCAGCTTCACATTGGTTAATCGCAATTTGACTAGCAATCGGGTCTGCATGGACCAATTTATTGGTTAAATATTGCTTATCAAAACTAAGTAAGAGATGTGGCTGATCAAATCTAAATTGGTGCCTTGGATATTTGGCAATAAACCGCTCAAAACCTTCAGGTTGAGGAAAATCAAAATCAATTTCACCAGCAGAATAATCCACACCGGTAATTGCTTTGCCCATGCTGATCATGCCAAAAATTAAGGCAATTGAAATTTCGGTACGTAAAGGCTCAATCGTAACGTCGGTTTGTAGTTGAACAGTAGCTTTGGTTCCAAATGTCGAGAAAAAAAGCTGTAAAAAGGGCATGCGTAACTGAATAAAACGGTTTGCCAAGACTAAGGCATCGGTTATGTCCTTCGCCGTCATGATGGCATAGCCAATAAAACCATGAATCGAGATGCGCATTTGGTTGCCTAAATGAAAACCTAATGTTGGCTCACCAGTTAAACGTAGTGCGTGCTCTACCAATTGATTGGCGATCGGTGTTGGAATACGGAAATCTGGTTCAGCCAATTGTTCGCTGTTTAATCCGAAGGGACTAAATAATGTCTCTGCAGTGTAGCCCCATCGAGAGACCACATCTAATAGGAGCAATCCATATACTCCGGGAATACCCTGATCCTGACGGGAATTAATTGTTTTCATAGCGTTCCGTTGCAATGCGGGTTTTTCTTCTGTTCAAGCTTATATTGGCATGATTCTGTGTTGTATCCCACAAAAATTGTTGGACAAACTGACTAGGCTCAACTATTTATAGCGGCCTACCTTAGCGTTGTAAAGTAGGCCGTTAAGGATTAATTCGGTTTAAAATCTTTGGAAAAGACCACAATTTTGGTCGTAGACATATACAGAACGTCATTGTGCTGATTGAGCGCTTGCGTAACATAGGTCACAATGCCGCGGTCTGTCTTACTTTTCGATGGAGTAATTGCTGATATTTCAACTTCTACACGAATTTTATCCCCCGGACGTGTTGGGCGCGGCCAACGCAGACTTGACTCTGAGCCAATTAAGCCATAAGCCACAGGGAAACATTCAGTCCATAAGCGCATTGTTACAGCAGCAGTATGCCAACCACTTGCCGCTAGCCCTTGAAAGATCGGGTGTTGTTGGGCTTTGACTTCATCTGTATGAAATTCCTGAGGATCATAAGCGATGGCAAATTTTTTTATTTCTTCAACAGTCATTTCATATTCACGACTGCTAAAGTGATCACCAACTTTAAGGTCTTCCAGATACAGCATTTTCATCTTCCTTTGATTCTACTTTATGTTGTTCTATTAAAAAGCCACCGGTTTGACGCTGCCACAAGTGTGCATAAATACCATTCAAAGCGACAAGCTCTTCATGGGTGCCTTGCTCAGCAATACGTCCTTGATCCAAGACAATCAATCGATCCATTTGCGCAATGGTTGAAAGTCGATGCGCAATGGCAATCACAGTTTTGCCTTGCATCAAATCATCTAAACTCGATTGAATCGCAGCTTCGACTTCTGAATCGAGCGCACTTGTGGCTTCATCTAAAATTAAAATTGGTGCGTCTTTTAAAAATACTCGAGCAATTGCAATACGTTGACGCTGACCGCCAGATAATTTAACACCACGTTCACCAACAAATGCGTCATAGCCACGTTGACCACGTAAATCAATCAATTGAGGAATGAATTCATCAGCTTTCGCTTTGCGTACTGCATCATACATTTCTTCATCAGTCGCATTCGGACGGCCATATTTAATATTTTCTTCAACCGTGCGATGCAATAACGAGGTGTCTTGGGTCACCAAAGCAATATTTTTTCTCAAGCTATCTTGGGTAATATCTTCTATATTTTGGCCATCAATCGAAATACGACCATGGTTGATATCGTAAAAGTGGAGTAAAAGTTGAATTAATGTCGATTTTCCGGCACCTGAACGCCCGACTATACCGATTTTTTCACCTGGTCGAATGGTTAAATTAAATTGATTGATGACCTTTTTATCATTATAAGCAAAACTGACATCTTCAAATTTAATTTCGCCTTGCTGTACTTTTAAGTCGGTTGCATCAGCTTTATCTTGAATATGAATTGGGCGGCCCATAGTTTTCATCCCATCTTGAATTGTCCCGACATTTTCAAAAAGGGCAGACGTTTGCCACATCATAAACTCGGAAATACTACTGAGTTTTAAAATCATGGCGGTCGCTGCTGCAATGACCCCAAGCTCAGCTTGACCATCCATCCAGAGCCAAACGGCTGTTCCAAGTACGCCACCATATAAAACAATGATCAGCAAATTCGTCGCGATGTTGTATTTTGCAGCAAGTCGCATTTGCTTATACACCGTCACCATAAATTCTTTCATTGAGGCTTTGGCATATTGGCTTTCACGGCCTGCATGGGCAAACAATTTCACCGTTTGAATATTGGTGTAGGCATCGGTGACACGACCAGTCATTACTGCGCGTGCATTGGCTTGTTCATTTGAAATTTTGCTTAATTTGGGGATGAAATAGCATGCAGAACCAATAAATAAAGCCAGCCAAAGTAATAATGGAACAATCAACAGTGGCGATATAGCACCTAAAATCACGGTGATCGAAATCAGGTAAATGAAGACATAGGCCAACATGTCACCAAGAATAATCCAAAACTCACGTACAGCCAGTGAAGTTTGCATGACTTTGGCAGATAAACGACCTGCAAAGTCGTTGTGGAAGAAATCTAAACTTTGTTTCAGTAATAAGTTATGAAATCTCCAACGTAGGCGCATTGGAAAGGTGCTATATAGAATCTGATGTTTAATAATGGTTTGAAGGCAAGAAAAGAAGATATTTGCCAATAAAATAAAGCTCAAAATGGTCAGATTGGTCTGGTGCTGCTGTAAAAAGGTTTCAGGTTGAGACTTACTGATCCAATTGACTAAATCGCCAATTTTGGAATAAAGCAATGCTTCAAAACTCGCTACACCAGCTGTACAGAGTACCAATAACAATAGGTATTTTTTTACGCCAGTCGCAGCTTGCCATACAAAGGGGAAAAATTTTGTCGGCAATGGTTTATTCAAGTCCTGTTCAGGATAAGCGTCAACTAAATTTTCAAACCATTTAAGCATGCAGATAACCTGAGATTTTACTGTAATTAATCTTTCTTTCTTCAGCTCTGAGTGTAATGGATTCGCTGGTTTTTCTCCATTTTGATTTGTTTATTTACTTAAAAGTTTGGCTGCAAAAGTTCATAGAATTAAAATGTACAACCCGATTACGACCTTGGCGTTTTGCTTCGTATAGAGCAATATCGGCCTGTTTAATTAACTGATCAAGTTTGGCGTGATCAGGGTCAATTTTGGAAACACCAATGGAGATCGAAAATTTCACCAATTGACCATCCATATGAAATTGATGTTGTTCCATTTTATGTCTTAACCGTTCAGCAATTTTTAATGCATCTTCTGGGGCGGTATAAGGCAAAAGTACAATAAATTCTTCACCCCCGAAACGCGCCAATATATCGTAAAAACGCATTTCTTTCCGTGCAATTTCAGCAATTTGGCATAACACTTGATCGCCTACATCATGTCCGTATTGATCATTAATCGCTTTAAAATGATCGACATCAAAAATCAAAAGACTGGTACAGACCGTCATTGGGGTTTCTTGGATTTTTTTATTTGCAGCATGTACAAATTGGCGACGATTGCTTAACTGGGTTAATTCATCCGTATGGGCAATTTTGCGCAGGGTATGAAAGTTCCAGTCATCTAGCAGCGCTCTTAGAAACGTTTTACGAGAGTTGAGCGTAGAGTTCCAGCAGATATACATACTGAACAGCAGCACAGGAACGTACACCAATAAAAATATTGTAAAATCACCAAAATCATTAATGCGCCATGCGCCAAAAAGGATCGCTGCCGTGATCATGGCAGAGGTGATGATCGAAGGGCGAAAATGCACATGAATACTTAAATTACCCAATACGATCAAAATAATGGCGGCATATTGATAGCTATGAACCAGTTCATTTTTCGACTGAAGTAATATCTCAAACCAGAGAATTGCTGAAAGGCAAGTGGCGAGTGGCAAAATCAAATCCAGCAATTTAATCTGTTTGATATATTTAAACAGAACATAGTTCAGGCTAAATGCACCAATAATAGCAATGATACGAATCACACCTGAAAGCATTTCTACGTCTGGCAGCACATAGCGATCTGCCCAAAAATAGATTAAAAATGCCAATTGGGCGAAGTAGTTGACCTGCTTTAAATAGTCTTTTTGGTTGTAGTACAAAAATTTGTAATAAGCATTTTTAAACTGTGTTGGAATACGTGCAATCGGGTCGGATAAAGCACGCTCAATACGGACACGATTCTCTAAATCACATGCTTCTGCCTGTATGAGCGTATGTTTGGCAGAAGTGCGATTCATCGATTCTATGAGTAATTGTGATTCGTTTTTAACTGATTTCTGAGAAGGTTTCTTGGGGCCTTCCATGACCAAGCTCCTATTTTAGAAGCGTTTTTATGCAACTGTTAACAAATAGTATCTAAAATTGTCTACATTTGTATAGTATTTGTTCTGATTTTTTAATTATATTTAGTTGTTTCGGATGAATTATATTTTTAAGGAATCGAGCGATTAGCGCATTTATCTGATTCGCTTTTATTCCTTATATCGCATGATCTAAAGTAATTGCGGAAGTAGAGGGGGGGTAACCGATAGCCCCATGTATATTCAAAAGCCATTGTGACTTTTTAAATTTGCAGAATTTCTTCTTTGAATATACATGGGGAGAGGAAAGTTTAGCTCTTAGCTTTTATCGGCATTTGGTTGAACGAGGGCTTTAAAATCGGCACTAGAAGGGGCTTGATAGATTTTAAGTCCAAACTCGGGTGTGATTGCAATCAGATGGTCAAAGATATCAGATTGAATCGCTTCATAATCTTTCCATGCTATTGTTTTACTAAAAGCATAAATCTCTAAAGGTATGCCTTCACTCGTGGGTTGTAACTGACGTACCAAAATCGTTTGGTGTTGGGCAATGCCTGAATGCTGTTGTAAGTAGAATTCTACATAGGCACGAAAGGTCCCAAGATTGGTTAAACGGCGCTGATTATATTTCGATTGATTTGAGAGTTGCTGATTAAACTGAACAAGCTCTTCATGCTTATGATCAAGATATTGATCTAGCAATAAAAATTCTTTGAGTTTGTTTTGCTCATCCTGTGTCATGAAATGAATAGAGCTTTGATCAATATAAAGTGAGCGTTTGATACGACGAACACCTGACTGAGCCATACCACGCCAGTTTTTAAAGGTGTCAGTCACCAGTTTATTGGTTGGAATCGTGGTAAAAGTCTTATCAAAGTTCTGCACGGTAATGGTATGTAATGACATATCAATGACATCGCCATCTGCATTAAGCGACGGCATCTCAATCCAGTCACCAATTCGCACCATGTCATAAGAAGAAATTTGTACCGAAGCCACCAGTGACAAAATGGTGTTCTGAAAAACCAACATGAGCACGGCCGCCATAGCACCAAAGCCTGCGAGTAATGTAAATACATCTTTTTTCAAGAAAGTACCTAAAATCATCAGGCCACAGACCAAAAAAATAATCAATTTGACCAACTGCAAATAGCCTTTAATCGGTTTGTTTCTAGATTTTGGATTACGTTGGTAAATCAGATTAAAAATATTCAGTAATTCAGAAATTGCCAAAGCAATGGTCAAGAAGATAAAAGCCTGACAAGCCATCTGAACGATTGAAATAAATTTCACAGATAAATGTGGGACTGTGGTTATGCCATTTAAGATCACAATTGCTGGAACAATGTTAGCAAAGCGTTTAATCACACTATGTTCTGACAAAATTTGACTATGGCTAAAGGCCATTTTAGAAACGAGCTTACGAATTCCACGCACCACGATTTGCTTGGCGATAAAATTTGCAATGATGGCAAAAATAATAATGAGACTGAGCGATGTCAGCATTTCTAACCAAGGGTATTGATCTGACCAATCTTGAATATTTTTAATGAACTGAAATTTTTCCAAAATTATCCTACTCTTATTGAAGTAAATGAAAGGCTTAATGATCAAACTATTGTAATTATGATGATTATATAAGCAATTTTATACTCGTAAACTTTACGGAGTTACGACATGTATAGTCCATAATGTTACTTATTTTGTGCTAAAAATGATTTTTTGAAGGTATAACCTAATTGATGAACTAAAATAAATAAATGTTGAGCTAAAAAAAGCCCCCTAATTAGGAGCTTCATTAGCGATATGAAATGCTTACCACATTAAATCATCAGGAATTACATAAGCTGCATATGGATCTTCTTCATCCGTGGTTTGCTCATTCACTTCAGAATTATTCACAATAATAAAGCCTTCCATTTTCGCATTAATACGGTCGGCTAATTCTTTTGGTAAAAAAGCATAGTTGCTATTTTCCCGTGCAATAACAAGACTGCCAGCAACAAGGGCATTATAAATTTGCTGATTGATATAAAGCTTTTTGATTTTGGCATCATCGATAAATTGATAGGTCGATTCGCCATCGGTATCACGAATTTTATGCTGATTAATCATTTGCATGATGGCAGCTTTTAATTCTTTTTCTTGCAAAACTGCTTTACGATCTTGCTCTAAAGCATGATCTTTGGCCATTTTCTGCTGCTGATCTTGCTCAATTTTCGCCTTGATTTCAGCATCTTTACTTTCACCAGTACGTTTTTCATGTACGGCTTGTTTAGACAATTTTTTTGCCTTTTTATTATCGACCAGACCTGCTTTAAGCAGTTGCGCCTGTAATGCATTTTTAACCATAATACGTTCCAACTAATCGTGTATATGTCGATAATGAAAATAGATGATCCAATATACTGCGCTCATGACTGAACTGAGTGCGGCAGGAATCAGGAATGCGTTTAATTTTAAATAAGGATAAAGCCAACTGGCAAGTATGCCACCAACGATAAATCCCGCCAAAATTAATAAATGTAAGACCACACGTTTAGACTCAACCGGAAGTCCACGGGCTTTATAACCCAAAGCCAAACCTAAGTCCGTCAAAACACCAGAAAGGTGTGTGGTACGAATAATGGTACCTTTATAGTGGCTAACCATTGCATTTTGTATACCCATAGCCACACATGCCCAAAGCAAAGCGTAACGTGGAAAATAGGGCAATAGTAGCCAACACAGGACAATAAAAAAAGCCACCAAGCTTAATGGGACGCCATAACGTCTGGTTAAGCTAAAGTGACTATTTCCAAGAATAAGCCCACTATAAAATGAGCCAATCACATAACAGAGTAAGACTAAAATCAAATAAATAATCGTATTTGGCTGCCATGCAATGAAGGCCATGGCTAACATACTGACATTACCGGTCATGTGAGATACTGACTGGTGCAAGATGGTCACCAGTCCAAGTACATTAATCATTCCTGCATTCACTGCGAGGAAAAAAGCACCCAGTTGTATCCAAAGCGGTAAAGTCTGTAAAGGCATGGCCTCGCCTTAAAAAGTACCCAATATCAGGATATTATCTTAAACCACGGTCTACTGCAGCTGTAAATAATACGTCAGTCGAAGAGTTTAAAGCGGTTTCAGTTGAATCTTGGAGAACGCTAATAACCATACCAATGGCTACAACTTGCATCGCGATATCACTTGAAATACCAAACAGGCCACAAGCCACTGGAATAAGCAGCAATGAACCACCAGCAACACCTGAAGCACCACATGCAGAAACGGTAGCAACGACTGATAAAATCAACATTGTGCTGAAATCAACAGAAATGCCCAAAGTATGAACTGCTGCTAGTGTGAGGACTGTAATTGTGACCGATGCACCTGCCATATTGACAGTTGCACCTAAAGGAATCGCTACGCTTGCAGTTGACTCTGGTACACCAAGACGCTTTGCAAGGTCTAAGTTAACTGGAATGTTTGCAGCGGAACTACG
Organism: Acinetobacter sp. YH1901134; assembly: GCF_013416965.1. Taxonomy (NCBI): domain Bacteria; kingdom Pseudomonadati; phylum Pseudomonadota; class Gammaproteobacteria; order Moraxellales; family Moraxellaceae; genus Acinetobacter; species Acinetobacter sp. YH1901134. The sequence goes on from NZ_VPEW01000004.1 coordinate 98,610, forward strand.
TGTAAAGAATGCAGTGATACCACTTTCACGTAGACATTGGAAAACCAATGGGAACGGGTTTGAGCGAGTCATAAATGCCACCATTAGTGGGTTAATGACCAAAGCTACAAAGAACATGGTACCGAGTAATACCGCAAGTAAGTGCGCATAACTAACAAGCGTTTTTAGACCTGAGTCGGCAAATGTAACAGCAACCAAACCGAAGATACCAATAGGTGCAAAGTTAATCACTAAACGGATCACTTTATTCACTGCATCAGCAGCGTCAGATAAAAAGACTTTGGTGTTCTCTGATGCATGACGAAATGCAATACCTAAGGCAACAGCCCAAGCCAAAATACCAATGAAATTTGCTTCAGAAATTGCTGTAACAGGGTTTGCGACAAAACTTAATAATAAGTTTTTCAATATTTCAGCAAGACTGCCTGGCGGCACAAGGTTTTCTGCAGCAACATCAAGAATTAATGTACTAGGGAATAAAAGGCTTGCTACTACTGAACTTAAAGCAGCAAGGAACATACCAATAGCGTACATCAATATAATTGGTTTAATATATGCATTACTGCTACCCACTTTGAAATTTGCAATGGATGACAGCACAAGTACAAAGACCAGTATCGGTGCTACGGATTTTAATGCCTTAATGAATAAATCACCAAGCAAACTTAAATAGGGTGCAACGCCTGGAGCAACAACAGCAACCAATACACCTAAAATAATGGCGATAATAATTCGGGTTACTAAACTCAAGCGTGTAAATGCTGAAAACATAGGAGAGCCTTGTCAGAATTACAATGACAAAATGATGAAAATTAGCCCTGTATTTTATACGAAAATGTGGAATGCTTAAAAAATAATTTAATTTAAAAATAAACCTTTGTTTTTTATAATCTATTTTTGTGTATTAAAATGTAAACCCTTCAAAACTCACTGTTTATCAAATTCGCATTGATTAAACAGTGAGCTAATAGGCCTTTAAATTTGGTACTCAGAACTGGCTGTCGCAAGCTCTGTAACGGCTTGATAGTGGGTGAGAAAAATTTGACCACTCAAATGCGTGAGTAGTTTTGAGTGCTGCAATTTGTCCATGACAGGGCCTTTGACCTCGGAAAAATGCAGTCGAATATCTAATTTTGATAATTCAGCATTTAAATCTTCCAACATTTCTAAGGCACTGAGGTCAATTGAACTGACGCTTGAGCAGTTGATAACAACATGTTCTAGGTCAATATTTTCACTGACTTCATTAATCAGGAAACCTTTAAGCGTATTGGCATTTAAAAACGAGATATTTTCATCTATACGGAGCGAGAGAATATGTGGTGCGGTATAGACATGATGGCGCTGTACATTGCGGAAGTGCTGTGTGCCCTCGACTAAACCGATCACCGCAATATGTGGACGACTGATGCGCCATAACAACAGAATAAAGGTAGAAATAATGCCAATAATGAGACCTGTAGAAATGTCGATACACACCACACCGAAAAAGGTCACCCACATCGCTATACCATCAGCTTTTGAATAACGCCATGTATCCACAAAAGGTTTAAAGTCGACTAATTTCCAAATGGAAACAATAATTGTGGCCGCCAAGATCACTAAAGGTAAGTCTTGGAAAAAACCAGTGAAGTAGAGACTGACAACGATAATCAGCAATGACGATAACACACCTGCCATCGGGGTTTTTGCACCTGCATCTGCATTAACCACTGTACGAGATAAGCTACCCGTCACTGGAAAGGCAGAGCTAACCCCAGCGCTTAGATTGGCTAAACCTAGAGCGACCAACTCTTGGTTACTGTTGAGTTGGCTTCGTTGTTGTAAGGCAGTGGCTTGGGCAATAGACAGTGACTCAACAAAACTGATCATGGCAATCATTGTTGCACCGGGCAGTAAGGTTTGTACCAGTTCCCAGTTCCAATGTGGAAAGCTTAAGGGTGGAAATCCTGAAGGAATTTCACCGACGGTTTTAATGCCGACATTTTGCAGGTCAAATAACATCACCGATGCAATTGAGATCACCACTAGTATCAATGGAAGTGCTTTACTTAGAAAGGCAGTAGAGCCGAATCGAGATTGAATTGATTGAGTGGCCAACATTTTTGGTACATAGATTAAAAACAGTATGGCCAGCACACCAAAGATGAGTGAAGCAAAGTGAGTTAAACTCAGGTATTCCCACAGACTTAAAACAAACTCAGGGATGTTGTTGGCTTTTAGCGGGACATCGACGAGAAACTTAAACTGACCGAGCGCAATGAGCAGAGCCGAGGCAATAATGAAGCTTTTAATGACAGGATGACTGATCAGCTGAATTAAAAAACCAAAACGTAGTACACCTAGCAGCAGAGAAATCAGGCCGACCATTAAGGCCAAAAGTGTCGCTGCTTCAATATAAACAGGCGAACCAACTTCAAATAGCGGATTGAGCGTGGCGAAAGTCATCATCGAAATGATTGCCACAGGGCCAATCGATAAGGTTGAACTTCCACCAATGAGGGCGTAGACAATCATCGGTAAAATACTGGCATATAAACCCATGATTGGAGGTAAACCTGCAAGCATGGAATACGCCATACCTTGAGGGACTAACATGGCAATCACGATCAGCGAAGCAAGTACATCAGATTTAAATTTCACGGGGCTGTAGTGCTGTAACCACTGCCAAGCTGGAAATTTCTGTAAGAAATGAGGTTTTAAATCTGACATAAACTTATCTAAATCACAATTTCATATATATTATGCACAAAAAATGCTAAGAAGTCTTGTGCAATAAATTTGACCGTACAATATTGCAGTACATTTGTGGGATATATAAGAAACCATCATTCTAAATGAATTAATGAAAAGTATGAGCTGATTTAAAGCTTAGGATATTCGAAATAATTATTGATATTTAAAAGAAGTGTGGAGGGTAAATTAAGGTATTGAATTGCTGTCCATTGCGATAATTCATCTATAGTGGTGCAAGAACAGCATGTCTGGCTTGAAATTTTAAAATAACTGAGTGTTATTTATAAGATTGGTTGCAATACAATTGGTAAAGAGTATTGAGAACTTGAACTAAATTTGCATCTTTAATTGAATAATAAATTTGCTTTCCATCACGACGCGTGGTCACAACATCACTTTTGCGTAACATCATCAGTTGTTGTGAGAGGGTTGGCTGTTTAATATCAGTGATTTCTTCAATCTGAGACACATTCAATTCTTGCTGTGCTAGATGACATAAAATTAGTAGACGATCCGTATTTGCCAGCGACTTTAAAACGCCCACGACTAATTCGGCAGAATCACGCATAGTAGTGATTTCCAGATCGGTATTCATTGGATATGTCCATACGATTAACAACAGCTCAAGTATACGGATATCACGGCTTAATACATTGAATAAATAAGACAATTTCTATGGTTTTTTATGAAATCAAATATCATTAATTTTTATAAGTTTAAATTTAGTTAATCAGTTAAATTTATTGCTTGATTTTAGTGCAAGCTTTCACAAAATGCACATAAATATAAGACATTAGCTTAAAAAATCATGCACACTTTGAAAATAATTGTATCATCTAAAGATCGTATTCAATAAATACACAAGGGATAAATAGTCATGACAACAGATTCAGCTTTTCCAGCAACGAGTAATTTAGGTATCGCAGTATATAGTAATAACGCTGAAGCGATTGGTAATACACCTTTAGTTCGTATTAATCGTGCGATTCAGTCAGAAGCAACGGTCTTGGCTAAAGTTGAAAGCCGTAACCCAGCATTTTCAGTGAAATGTCGTGTAGGTGCAGCTCTCATTGCAGATGCAGAAGAAAAAGGTTTATTAAAACCGGGTATGCATATTGTAGAACCTACAAGTGGCAATACAGGCATTGCTTTGGCATTTGTTGCAGCAGCGAAAGGTTATGCAATTACATTAACCATGCCAGCAAGTATGAGTATCGAACGCCGTAAGGTGTTGAAATCTTTTGGTGCAAATCTCGTATTGACTGAACCTGCTAAAGGCATGAAAGGTGCAGTCGAAGAAGCACAGCGCCTCGTTGCCGAACATCCTGAAACGTATTATTTACCACAACAGTTTGAAAACCCTGCAAACCCTAAAATTCATGAATTGACTACTGGCCCAGAAATTTGGGAAGCAACTGGTGGTAAAGTGGATATTTTAGTATCGGGTGTAGGTACAGGTGGTACGATTTCTGGCATTTCAAGTTATTTTGAAAAAGTGAAAAATCAGCCGCTTTATTCTGTTGCGGTAGAACCGGCTGAATCTCCGATTATCGCCCAAGCGAAAAAAGGCGAAACACTGACTCCTGGGCCGCATAAAATTCAGGGGATTGGCGCTAACTTTATTCCGGGTAACTTAGATCTAGACCTTGTTGATGAAGTGATCGGTATTGAAAGTGCTGAAGCAATTGAGTGGGCGCGTAAAACGGCTACTCATGACGGTATTTTAGTGGGTATCTCTAGCGGTGCTGCTATGGCTGCGGCGGCAAAACTTGCTGCACGTCCTGAGAATGCAGGCAAAACCATTGTGGTCATTTTACCGGATGGTGGTGAACGTTACCTTTCTTCAGTTTTATTTGAAGATATTAGTGCTGACTAATAGGTCTGACATGAAAAAAAGCCCGTTCAATTGAATGGGCTTTTTTATTGATGATTTTGTTATTTATAAGTGTCTTAAGCCGCGTCTTGATCATCGTTTTTGGCATTCTGTTGTTTTATTTTTCGTTTAGGCGGTTCATGTCCTAACTTTCGAGCGATGTATTTAAACAGGAAGCCTAAGAGTATGCATATCGTGACAGCAGGGATAACCACTTGAGTGACCCAAACATCAATATGATCTAGACTCCAACTTAAAATTAAAAATAAAAAAGCACACAAATATGCGCAGTTAAAGCAAATGTTCGACAGTTTGTACATGCGAAAGAGAGTAATTCGTTTGGTGGTCACGAATCTTTATCTTACTGAATAATGAGGAAAGGTGTAGTTTTAATATCAGAAAAACAAACTAATTGAATAATGATTATTCAATATTATTGATTATATTTTTGAATATTCGCAATTTTTTATATCGTAAAAAAAAGCCTTGCTGTGAGTCAGAAAAACTTGACCTTCCCATTGTGGTAAAGTTTAAGCTATAGCCTAAAACAAGCACATATGATTGGGATGTTGCCATGACAGATTCGACAGAACACAAACTTTTTGATGGCACACTTGCTATTGAAGGGATGACCTGTGCTTCTTGTGTGGCACGGGTGGAAAAAGCCTTAAAAAAAGTCGATGGCATCACTGATGCTCAAGTGAATTTAGCCACTGAAACAGCACATGTTCAGAGTGATAAAAGTGTGGATTATCCGGCGGTGATTCAGGCCGTTGAAAAGGCCGGTTTTGGCGTTGCACAAAAGCAGCTTGAACTTGAAATTGAAGGGATGACTTGCGCATCGTGTGTTGCACGTGTTGAAAAAGCCTTAAAGACAGTTCCAGAGGTCATTGATGCAAAAGTGAATTTGGCAACTGAAAAAGCCACGATTACGGCATTGGCATCTGTTGAAAATTCTGCATTGGCGAAGTCCGTAGAAAAAGCAGGTTTTCATATTGCACAGCCTAATATTGAATTAAATATTGACGGTATGACCTGTGCTTCATGTGTAGCACGAGTCGAAAAAGCTTTAAACGCTGTAGACGGTGTTAGTAAAGCAACTGTAAATTTAGCCAGTGAAAAAGCTTTTGTTCAGGCTCCCGCTTCAAAAACACAAGAATTGATCGCGGCAGTTAAAAAAGCGGGATACAGTGCTAGCATTGCTACGCAGCAACAACCGACAATGGCAGAAAAAAAAGCCGATGAGGCTCGGTTACTCAAACGTGATTTAATCATCGCATTGGTACTCGCTGTTCCTGTTTTTATCTTGGAGATGGGATCACACATGATTCCAGCGTTTCATCATTTTATTGCGCATAATTTAGGGACACAAAATAGTTGGTATATTCAGTTTATATTAACCACTTTGGTGTTAATCCTACCCGGAAGACGCTTTTATCAGCACGGCATACCAGCACTTGCGCGACTTGCCCCGGATATGAATTCTTTGGTCGCAGTCGGGACTTTATCTGCTTATAGTTTTTCTTGTGTTGCAACATTTGCTCCGCAATTATTACCGCAAGGTACGGTTCATGTGTACTTTGAAGCAGCCGCAGTAATTGTGGCGTTGATTCTTTTGGGTCGTTTTATGGAGGCGAAAGCCAAAGGTAAAACATCGCAAGCTATTCAATACTTAGTCGGTATGCAACCCAAAACAGCACGTGTAGAGCAATCTGGTAGCTATATAGATTTGCCGATTAGTGATGTTAAAACAGGTATGTTGATTGAAATTCGGCCTGGTGAACGTTGCCCAGTCGATGGTGCTGTAGTGTCTGGGAACAGTTATATTGATGAATCCATGATCAGTGGAGAGCCAATTCCTGTCGAGAAAAAAGCCGGTGATCAAGTTGTCGGCGGAACCATTAACCAAAATGGGGCATTGAAAATACAAGCCACTGCGGTAGGTCAAGATTCTGTTTTGGCACAAATTATCCATATGGTCGAACAAGCTCAGGGTTCAAAATTACCGATTCAAGCTTTGGTGGATAAAGTCACGTTATGGTTTGTACCGGTGGTGATGGCGTTGGCCTTGATCACCTTTTTAGTTTGGTATGTTGTAGGACCTGAACCGAGTTTAACCTATGCCTTAGTCAATGCTGTAGCAGTTCTGATCATCGCATGTCCATGTGCAATGGGTTTGGCAACGCCAACATCTATTATGGTCGGTACAGGGCGAGGTGCAGAACTTGGAGTTTTGTTCCGTAAAGGTGAAGCCTTACAACAACTCAAAAATACGCAAGTGGTTGCAGTCGATAAAACAGGGACATTGACGGAAGGTAAACCGAAATTAACTGATTTTGAAGTCACTGAAGATTTTGATAAAGATCGCGTATTTCAGTTATTGGTCTCTGTAGAGCAGAAATCTGAGCATCCGATTGCATATGCCATTGTTCAAGCTGCAAAAGAGATGCAAGTGCAACTTTTAGAGGTTGAGCATTTTGATTCCGTGACTGGTGCTGGGATTCAGGCCGTTGTTGAAGGACAAAGCATTTTTATCGGTGCAGATCATTTGATGCATAAACTTGGTTTAGATACACAAATCTTTTCAGTACTTGCAGAACGCATGGGAAATGAAGGGAAAACCCCGCTCTATGTATCGATCGATCAACAGCTTGCTGCCATTGTGGCTGTAGCCGACCCGATCAAAGCCACAACCTTTACAGCCATTCAAGCTTTGCATGATTTAGGACTGAAAGTGGCCATGATTACAGGCGACAACCGACATACTGCAACTGCCATAGCACGACAGTTGAAAATTGATCATGTGATCGCTGAAGTAATGCCAGACCAAAAAGTGCAATCTGTACAACAATTGCAAAAAGAACATGGTGTTGTTTGTTTTGTCGGCGATGGCATTAATGATGCGCCTGCACTTGCGCAAGCAGATGTCGGCATGGCTATTGGTACAGGGACAGATGTGGCGATAGAGGCCGCGGACGTTGTGCTTATGTCGGGTAATTTACAAATGGTACCGACAGCGATCGCACTGAGTACTGCGACGATGAATAATATTCGCCAAAACCTATTTTGGGCATTTATTTACAATGCAGCATTGATTCCTGTCGCTGCAGGTGTGTTATATCCATTCTTTGGCATATTGCTTTCACCTATGTTCGCCGCAGGTGCAATGGCACTTTCATCGGTGTTTGTTGTGTCAAATGCCTTGCGTTTAAAAGCATTTAAAGGGCCAGTTTTTCAGGAGTCTTGAGATGAATATTGGACAAGCAGCGAAAGCATCGGGCATTTCTGCAAAAATGATCCGCTATTATGAATCGATTGGGCTGTTAAATAATGCGCAGCGCACCGATGCCGGCTATCGAGTTTACTCGGAAGCCGATATTAAAACCTTGAGTTTCTTAAGACATGCGCGTGATTTAGGTTTTTCTTCTGAACAAATGAAAGATTTACTTGGGCTTTGGAAAAATCAAAGTCGGCAAAGTGTAGAAGTTAAAGCATTGGCGTTAAAACATATCCAGACCTTAAATCAAAAAATCGCAGACTTACAGGCCATGGTTGAGATCTTGCAACAGTCCGTCGATGGCTGTGCCGGTAATGATCAAGCCGATTGTACGATTTTAAATCAAATCGAAACGGGCATGGCTGAGTGCTGCCATACAGCAAAGATTTAAATCCGCTTGACCTTACAATCGCGGCAAGGTTTATAGTGTTGTTATTAGAAAAGAAGGATGAATATCATGAAATTTCGTATTGATAATATGACATGCGGTGGTTGTGCCCGTAGCGTAACAGCAACGATTAAAGACTTAGACGAAAATGCAACGGTCACTATTGATGTAGCTACAAAATTAGTTGACGTTGAATCTAGTGCCAGTGCAGAGCAATTGATTAGCGCTTTAACCGAAGATGGCTTCCCACCTGTGATTGCATAACCTAGATATTGTTTAATGAAAAAAAAGCCGAACAATTGTTCGGCTTTTTTATTTATAAATCAATTCTATACGGCTGAAATTTTATCTGGCGTCATCAGCGCCTGATTAATATATAGCTTGATTAAGCGTTCACGTGAACCGATTGATTTTTGATAATGCGTTGAATTGAGGAGTAGGGATGCACCATAAGTGACCGTCCAAATATAAGATAAATAATCACGTATCGACATTGCGCTTTCAAGTGATTTTAGATAATCACTGGTCATGTCCTTAATTTCAATAATACGTTCTTCACGAACACGATAGAGCTCTTCAAATAACTCTTTTAATTTACGTTCATTATTGGTTAAGCGTTCTTCAATGACATGTAATAATATAGTTCTGTTAGAATTCAACATATTATAAAGCATATATTGTGAAACATAAGTTTTAATATCATGATTATATTTTTTTGAAATTTCTAATAATCGTTTTTCATTTAAGATAATCAGTTCTAAATATAATTGGTTTTTACTTTTAAAATGTTTATAAATCGTGCCTTTGGCAATATCTAGTTCACAAGCTAACTCACTTAAGGTGATGTCTTGATTATTATCTAATAGCAGGGTTTCTGCCATGGCTAAAATTTTTTCCTTGCGAAGGATAAAATTTTGTTGGCGTACTGAACTCATGATAACTGTTCCATAAACATCTTGAGGGTGAACAAGCCTAGCTTAAGCTAAATCTTGTGAATCTTACATTCCACTATGGTCTCAAATATTACATAAATTGGTTTAAAAATAAACACATTAGTAGAGTGCGTAAAACATATAGAATTCATAGCATAAAATTAATGTCAATAAAACTGAACCCTTGAGGTCATTTTTTTGAAATAAAATTCCATTTTTATTTTTTTTAATTTATTGTCTTTTCGCTTTTACAACAAAAGCAGCATTTAACAAAACGGTCTTGGTTGTTATGTTATTAATACAACCTAAATTAAACATGATTATAGGTACTATTATGTTTGGTTTTAATCAATTACCAATTATAAATTTAGTCAATTCAATAAATTTATTTAATTGTAATAAAATAATGCTGCTCAAAATATCAGGTGGTTATTTTCCACTTGTCGGTAAAAACACGTTATCTATATCCATTTTAGATATCTATCTGAAAAAACAGATCTTTAAAAAATCCACACAAAATTGATTTGATGATTTTGTGCGGGAGCGTGCAACTTTAAAAAAGTACTTTGTCAAAGACGCTGACAAAGCCTGTAGAAAAGGAAAGTACAATGCCAATATACAATGCGCCGTTAAAGGACATGGACTTCATCTTAAATGATGTATTCAATGCAGATGAGTTCTGGCAGTCAAATGAAAACTTAGCTCATATTGATATGGCGACTGCAAATGCCATTTTAGAAGAAATGGCTAAGTTTTCTAAAAACGTTATTCTAGACTTGAACCGTACTGCAGATGAAGAAGGTGGTGCGCAGTTTAGTAATGGTGTTGTTACTACGCCTACAGGGTTTAAAGACGCTTTTAAACAATTCGCTGAAGGTGGTTGGGTTGGTTTAGGCGCTTCTGAAGAATGGGGCGGCCAAAACATGCCGAAAATGTTGACAGTACTTGCTGACGAAATGATTTGGAGTACCAATCCATCATTTATGTTGTATCCACTACTGACTGTGGGTGCAGGTATGGCGATTAATGACCGTGCTTCGCAAGAGCAAAAAGAAACCTATCTTCCAAAATTTTATACGGGTGAATGGTCAGGCACTATGTGTTTAACTGAACCACATTCAGGGACTGATTTGGGGATCATTAAAACCAAAGCAGAGCCGAATGAAGATGGTTCATTTAACATTACAGGCACGAAAATTTTCATCACCAGTGGTGAACATGATCTGTGTGAAAACATCATCCATCTTGTGTTAGCAAAAACGCCAAATGCACCTGCGGGTTCACGTGGTATTTCATTGTTTATCGTTCCAAAATTCCATGTCAATGCCGATGGCTCAGTCGGTGAACGTAATGCTGTTTCAGCGGGTTCAATTGAACACAAGATGGGTATTAAAGGTTCTGCAACGTGTGTTATGAACTTTGATGGTGCCAAAGGTTATATCGTTGGTAAAGAAAACGAAGGTCTTGCGGCGATGTTTGTCATGATGAACTATGAACGTTTATCGATGGGTATCCAAGGGATTGGCGCTGCAGAATTTGCTTACCAAAATGCTGCACAGTATGCGACTGATCGTCTACAAGGTCGTTCTGCGACAGGTGTGAAATCTCCTGAAAAACCAGCAGACTCTATTTTAGTACATGGTGATGTACGTCGTATGTTGTTGAATGTACGCGCCAACAACGAAGCATCTCGTGCATTTGCTGTGTATGTTGGCCAGCAACTGGATATTACAAAATATTCAACTGACGAAGCTGCTGTGAAAAAAGCCAATGACCGCGTGGCTTTATTGACACCTATTGCAAAAGCCTACCTAACAGATACAGCCCTACAAGCTACTTTAGAAGCGCAAATGTGCTTTGGTGGTCATGGCTATATCCGTGAATGGGGTATGGAGCAATGCATTCGTGACTTACGTATTTCACAGATTTACGAAGGCACAAATGGCGTACAAGCGATTGATTTAATTGGACGCAAAACCACGAAATGTAATGGTGCATTTATTGCCGAATACATTACTGAAATTCGTGATTTTGCTGCAACCATGGCAGATTCAAAAGTTAAATCTGCAGCATTGCAAGTTTCTGACGAAGTTGAAGCATTAACGCAATTCATTATTGAACAATCTAAAACTACACCAGACTTTAGCAGTTCGGTTGCAGTCGATTATCTGCATGCAGTTGGTTTACTCAGCTTTGTTTATATGTTTGCACGTATTAGCAAAGCTGCGGCTGCAAAACCAGAGAGCTTCTTCCAAAACAAACTGGTACTCGCAGATTTCTATGTTGAGAAAGTTCTACCTGACCTTGCTGCCCGTGCTCAACGCATTAAAGCAGGTTCTGAACTTATCATGCAGCTATCTGAAGAATACTTCACCGCTCAATCTTAAAGTTTCATCGAAACCACTGTGAAAAACATTAAGATGGAAAATCTGAGGAACCAGTCATGGTTCCTTGGGGTTAAAAGATTTAAAACAGGATGAAATAAGAAATGATTGTAATTGTAGATGGCGTACGTACAGCGATGGGTGGTTTTCAGGGTTCACTTTCATCTTGTACAGCCCCAGACTTAGGTGCTGCAGCGATTCAAGCTGTTGTTGCACGTGCAGGTTTAGAACCTACAGATATTGACGAAGTTATTTTTGGCTGTGTATTACCGGCTGGTCTTAAACAAGGTCCTGCACGCCAAGCGATGCGTCAAGCAGGTTTACCAGATACAACGGGTGCCACCACAATTAATAAAATTTGTGGTTCAGGCATGAAGGCGGTGATGCAAGCAGCCGATGCGATTAAAGCTGGTTCTGCTAATATTGTGGTTGCTGGTGGTATGGAATCGATGTCAAATGCGCCATATTTACTTGAAAAAGCGCGTTCAGGCTATCGTATGGGTCATGGTAAAACCACAGACCACATGTTCCAAGAAGGCTTAGAAGATGCTGAGACAGGTTTATCGATGGGTATTCTGGCACAAGATATGGCAGATAAAAAAGGCTATACCCGTGAACAGCAAGATGCTTTTGCCATCAACTCACTCAATAAAGCCGTTGCAGCGATTCAAGGCGGTTTCTTCAAAAATGAAATCGTGCCAGTTACTGTTAAAAGCCGTAAAGGTGACGTCGTTGTTGACACAGATGAACAGCCATTAAGTGCTAAGCCTGAAAAAATCCCAACACTGCGTCCTGCATTCAAAAAAGACGGCACGATCACAGCTGCCAATGCCAGCTCAATTTCTGACGGTGCATCAGCTTTGGTGGTTACATCAGAAGAAACGGCTCAAGCACGTGGTTTAACGCCACTGGCGAAAGTCGTTGCTTATGCTACAAATTCACAGCATCCGTCAGAGTTCACGATTGCTCCAGTCGGTGCTATTGAGAAAGTACTTGCACAAGCCGGTTGGGATGCACAAGAAGTTGACCTGTGGGAAGTCAATGAAGCATTTGCCATGGTTACAATGCTGGCGATTGATGGATTTAACTTAGATGAAGCAAAAGTGAACATTCATGGTGGTGCTTGCTCACTTGGTCACCCACTAGGTTCATCTGGTTCACGTATTATTGTGACGCTGATTCATGCCTTAAAACGCACTGGCGGTAAAAAAGGTGTCGCAGCACTGTGTATTGGTGGCGGTGAAGCAACTGCAATTGCGGTTGAACTGATTTAATTTGCCTCAATTTATATAAGTAAGCTTTTAGATAAGTACGTTTTTAGATAAGCAATAACAAACGCTATCTCAGTTCGCTGGGATGGCGAAAAAAGATGTTTATTTTGAGATATTTATTTTTTGAGATTTAATTATGAATGGTTTAGATCGCATTCGCTTACTCTCCCTTCGCGACAAAGTAATGTCTGCTGAAAAAGCGATTGAGTTAATTCAAGATGGTTCAGTGGTTGGTTTAAGTGGTTTTGGTGGTGCAGGTGAGGCAAAGACGGTTCCATTGGCACTTGCAGATCATGCAGTTTCACATCCTCTTCGTATCACGTTGGCAACGGGTGCTAGTTTAGGAAATAGTATCGATGGTCGCCTCAATGCGGCGCATGCGATAGAACGTCGTTATCCGTATCAGGCAGATCCTGGTTTACGTAAAGCCATTAACGCTGGCGAGGTCATGTATATTGACCAACACTTGTCTGAAATGGCCGATAATATTCGTCATCATAATTTACCGCGCATTAATGTGGCCGTTATTGCAGCGACTGCAATTACAGAAGATGGTCAAGTTATTCCGACAGGTTCATGTGGTAACTCAGCCAATTTCATTGAAATGGCAGATCATGTGATTATTGAAATTGATAATACGATTAACCCAGTGCTTGAAGGTGTACATGATATTTATGTGCCGAAAGCGCGACCAAACCGTGGGCCAATTCCACTGACTCAGGTCGGTGAACGTATTGGTACGATTGGGATCAATGTCAGCCCCGATAAGATTTCAGCTATTGTGTTGAATGATCTGCCAGATACCCAGTTTAAAATGGATGAACCTGATGCTGAAACCCTAGCGATTGCTCAGCACCTGATTGATTTCTTTGAAGGTGAAGTAGCAGCAGGGCGTTTGCCTGAAAATTTAGGCCCGCTACAGTCAGGTGTGGGTTCGATTGCCAATGCTGTATTTGCTGGTTTCGAGCATTCTAATTTCCATGATTTGGAAATGTATTCAGAAGTACTACAAGACTGTACTTTCCAGCTAATTGATTCTGGAAAAATGAAATTTGCCTCAGGCTGTTCAATGACGTTATCTGAGCCTTGTGCACAGCACGTGATGAACAATTTTGATCAGTACAAAGACAAAATTGTGTTACGTCCACAAGAGCTATCCAATAACCCTGAAATCATTCGACGTTTAGGCATTATTGCGATTAATACTGCGCTTGAGTTTGATATTTACGGAAACGTAAATTCGACCCATGTGACGGGTACCAAAATGATGAACGGTATCGGTGGTTCAGGAGATTTTACTCGTCATGCGCACATTGCCATTTTTGTAACCAAGTCGATTGCAAAAGGCGGTGCGATTTCATCTGTCGTGCCAATGGTGAGTCATACCGACCACACTGACCACGACGTTGACATCGTGGTTACAGAGCAGGGCTTGGCAGATTTACGTGGTCTTTCACCACGTGAGCGTGCACGTAAAGTCATTGAAATCTGCGCACATCCAGATTATCGCGCAGCATTGTTGAGCTACTTTGAACGCGCATGTGAGCTTGGTGGTCAAACGCCGCATATTTTAAAAGAGGCTTTGTCTTGGCATGCCACTTTTGAAGAAACCGGTTCAATGCGTCAAATCGTATAAATCTAAAGATTGAAAATATTTAAATAAGCCCACGATCAAGTGGGCTTATTTATTATGAAAGACTACAAATGTTTCAAAACATGACAAAAGAAAAACAGCAGGACTTGGTTTGCAACTTTTGCACAACATGAACGGTCTTAAGTTCTCTTCAAGGCTTTCTATAATGCAAAACTCATTGACAAAGAAGGTCAGTATTTTGAAAAAGATTCAATTATTTTCTGCGATGTTGTTCGCAGTTCTCCTCACTGCATGTAAACAAAGTCCAGCGCCTGATTATGCTGGAACATGGCAAAATACCGCAGTAGATCCGCAACTTGAAAATGCGTTGATTATTAGTAAAAATGGTGAAAACTATTTCATTACCAATACTTTAAAAGATAAAAAAAGTGGTAAATCTGAAAAGAAAAATCCTGTACCTGCATCTGTCGCTGAATCTGGGTTACTGGCTGTAAACTCTGGGACAGGTGCTGTTGAATTTGCGATTGACGAAAAAACGGGAAATTTAGTCGGGTCTGGATCCATTTATAAAAAAGTAAAATAGATCAATTATCTATTGATGCAAAAATATCAAAAGCAGCCTCTAAGTTGGGCTGCTTTTTAACTTTTAAGCGAACGCTTATTTACTTTAACTTAGTTCAGAACCGAAGAGAAATCATGGATAAAATAATCCGCTTTATTTTTGATTTGCTCAATTTCGTGCTCTGAATATGCATCATACACGGCAACCACTTCAATGCCTGCTGCATTTGCAGCTTCTACACCAATGAGTGAATCTTCAAAAATTAAACATTCTTCAGGTCGAACTGCAAAATGTTCAATCGCCTGTAAATAGACTTCAGGATGCGGCTTAATATTTTTGACACTTTCACGGGTCAGGATCAGATCAAAACTATTTTCAAAATGCAGCTTTGGATAAATGTTGATATTTTTTTGATATCGATAAATATTTTGCAGGCTGGTCGTGGTGGTAATTGCCACCTGAATGCCTTGCTGAATAAGCTGTTGAACAAATAACGCTGCATGTGGTTTAAGCAAGATGATATGTTCTAAAAAATGCTGTGAAATGGCATATCGTTGCTGTTTGATTTGATCTGCTGTGTGCTGTTCAATGCTGTAAGTATCTTTTAGATAGTTACAGTACATTAAGTAAGGGTCTGGTGTATTTTTAAATAATTGCAGCTGAATGTCACGTTCACGTTGAATTAAACCCAGTTGGATGGTTTGTCCAGTTAACTGTTGAATCAAATCTGCGTCGACCTGATTCCACACGCCAACAGAGTCGATAAGTGTGCCATCTAAATCAAAACAAACCAGTTTTTTTCCTTGAAGCATGTTGATATCCAAATTCGAGCTGTGTCTATTATGCGGACGGATTGGAGTGTTGAAAAGCCAAATGCAACTGAGCAGGCTAAACTGGCGTTTCATCTGCAATAAAAGTAATATTTCGTTATTGGCTTTTTGTATAATTCAGCAGATGATGCACAGCATAACTTGCAATATTTAATTAGGGATTAAATCTTTCGTGTTTGAATTGGACTGTAAACTTCTTAGCATTTTTTTTCATGTTTATAAGTACAAAAATGTGTCACAAGCTGCTGAACACTTGCAGATGAGTCAGCCTACAGTCAGTAATATTTTAAATAAAATACGACAGCATTATAACGACCCCTTATTTTTACGTATCGGCAATGAAATGGTGCCTACGGAGTTATCGCGTCAATTATTTCCTTTAGTTAGCGAAGCCTTGAGTAAAGTCGAAGCCATTAATAATTTTACGATTAATTTTGATCAAGCCATTTCAGATCAACAATTTACTTTGGCCATGACCGATGTTTCGCATTTGGTTTTATTGCCTAAAATCAGCCAATATCTAAAAAAACACGCGCCACAAATACGTCTGAATGTACGCCCGATTACCACTGAAACCAGTTATCAAATGGCGAATGGTGAAATTGATTTAGCATTGGGGTTTTTACCACATTTGGAAAGCGGTTTTTATCAACAAAAACTGTTTGAGCAATATTATGTGGTGATTGCAGCTAAGGATCATCCACGATTAACGGGTGACACCATTACAACTGAGCAATATTTATCAGAGTCGCATATTGATATTGATGCTGGGATGGGGCACTACCATATTGAAAATGAGTTGCTTAACCTTGATTTAAAACGTGATATTTTGATGCGATTACCTAGTTATTTAGGTGTGGGCTTGGTTGTGCAAGACACTGATGCGATTGCAACTGTGCCGTACTACTTGAGTGAAGTATTGCTTTCGCGCGGCAACTTAAAAATATTTGACGCACCGATTGCATTTCCAACCTATGGCGTGAAGCAATATTGGCATATGTCCTGCCATCATAAAACCAGCCATCAATGGCTACGTCATATGTTCCATGAAATCTTAGTGAAGTAAAAAATACCATTAAAAGATCTCGTGCAGAAAATTGATTGCTAGACGTTTAGTGAATAAAAGCATAAGTATTCCACTAATCGATAAATGCAATTTTGTGATAAATATTGTCAATTAACTTATTTTTAATCATAAAGCTGACTGATTAGTATGTGAATTAGTTATCACTTTTTATGAAAAAAATATGAGCGGCAAATCAAAACCTTTAATTATTACGGCGATCGTCATTGTGGCGATCGCTGCTTTCGTATATTTCCAAGCTAAAAAATCTACTCCTGACACTTCAACGGCTGCGCAAAAAGAGCAGAAAGCGGTAGTCATTGCCTATCAAACGGGTGTTGATCCGAGCAAAGTGGCGCAGGCCAATGGCGATTATGAAAAAGACAGCCAACAAAAAATTGAGTGGAAAAAATTTGATACGGGCGCAGACGTTGTAAATGCTTTGGCATCAGGTGATGTCAGTATTGGCAATATTGGGACAAGTCCTTTAGCTGCTGCCGCCAGCCGTGATTTACCTATTGAAGTGTTTTTTATCGCAGCAAAACTTGGTGCTTCAGAAGCCTTAGTGGTGAGCAATAAATCTGGCATTCAAAAACCTGAAGACTTAAAGGGTAAAACCATTGCTGTCCCTTTTGTTTCTACAGCACATTACAGCCTGCTTTCTGCATTAAAGCATTGGAATTTATCTGAGGCTGAGGTCAAAATTATTAATTTGCGCCCGCCTGAAATCTCAGCAGCGTGGGAACGTGGTGATATTGACGCGACTTATGTATGGGAACCCGCTTTAAGTAAGGCGAGTGCCACAGGTAAAGTTCTGACCGATTCTAAGCAAGTTGCAGAATGGGGCACACCAACCTTTGATGTATGGGTGGTTCGTAAAGACTTTGCAGAGCAAAATTCAGAGTTTTTAAAATCTTTCGTTCAAACTTCTTTAAAGAAAATAGATGAATACAATCAAGATCCGAAAGCGTTTGAAGCGAATACTGCTTATATCAATAGCATTGCGCAATTAACCGGTTCTGATGCGAAAGATATTCCATTGCTGCTATCTGGCAATATTTATTTGAACCAACAGCAGCAAGCTCAAAGTTTCAGCACAGATTTTGCCAAGAATATTTTAGATACAGCAACCTTTTTAAAAGCCCAAGGCAAAGTAGATAAAGTTAAAGCTGATTACAAGGACAATGTAACAGCCTTATTTGTTCAGCCTTAAGGATGTGAAAATGAGTATCTTAAAAGCGGAAAATATTAGCCTGACCTATCCTGAACATGAGGTGGCTGTACTAAAAAATACCAATTTGGACGTACCTGAATCGACTTTAACGGTTGTACTTGGCGAGTCTGGCTGCGGCAAAACGACGCTTTTAAATATTCTGGCGGGTTTTCAACCGGTGAGCGCTGGCCACGTCAAAATCGATGATGAAGTTCTAACTGGCCCAGATGCAAGACGTGCTGTGGTCTTCCAAGAACATGCCTTACTGCCTTGGCTCAATGTGTCAGATAACGTGGCATTTTCCTTGAAATTAAAAGGCTTAAAAAGTACGGAGATAAAGTCACAAGTTGCATCTATTTTAAATACCGTAGGGCTGTCGCATGTGGCAAATGCCAATATTTGGGAACTTTCAGGCGGTATGAAACAGCGCGTCGGTATTGCACGAGCCTTGATTAGTCATGCACCATTTATTTTGCTGGATGAACCCTTTGCAGCACTCGATGCATTTACCCGAGAAAGCATGCAGGAGTTCGTACTGGATTTATGGATTAAAGATAAAAAGGGCTTCTTTTTAATTACCCATGATATTGAAGAGGCGCTTTTATTAAGCAATCAATTGGTGCTGATGACAGCGCGCCCGGGGACGATTGTTGAAACGCTCAAGCTGGATTTTGCTGAGCGCTACCGTAAAGGCGAATCTATACGAGCGATTAAGTCTGATCAGCAGTTTATTCAGCTGCGTGAAATGTTGTTTGAACGCTTAAAAGCGCAAAAATTACATGTGATGGAGTCTTAATATGAATACGCAAATTCAAAAATTAAATAAGGCTCATCTAAGCGAAAATCGTGCAGAAGCAGCAACATTAAACAGAAGTTCCTCTACTTCTATATTTAGAAAAAATTTACCACTTATTGTAAGCATCGGCAGCGTGCTGAGCATTTTAGTACTTTGGTTTGTCGTAACCACTTTGAAAATTATTCCTGAGCTTTTTTTACCAAGTCCAGCAGCGGTATGGCAGAAGTTTATTGAAGTCAGCCAGCAAGGTTTTATGAAAGCCACGCTTTGGCAGCATTTGGCTGAAAGTATTGGCCGTGTGTTTAGCGCACTCATTGCTGCTATTGTGATTGGTGTGCCTTTAGGTTTATGGATGGGACTCAACAAATGGGTACGTGCTGTATTTGATCCACTTGTGGAGCTACTCCGTCCCATTCCACCGCTTGCGTATTTACCGTTATTGGTGATTTGGTTTGGTATTGGTGAAACCACCAAAGTGCTGCTGATTTTCTTTTCAATTTTGGCGCCAATTATTATCAGCAGTGCACATGGTGTGATCAGCCATCAAAAAAACCGTGAACGTGCAGCATTATCTTTAGGCGCAACGCGGTTGCAGGTTTTGCAATATGTGATTTTACCAACAGCTTTGCCGCACATATTAACGGGTGTGCGTATTGGCTTGGGTGTGGGCTGGTCAACACTGGTGGCTGCAGAGTTGGTTGCTGCTGATCGCGGTATTGGTTTTATGGTGCAGTCTGCGGCTCAGTTCCTAATTACTGATACCGTGATTCTTGGGATTATTGTGATCGCGATTGTCGCAGTAAGTTTTGAGCTATTTTTACGTTGGCTGCAAAAGCAGTTGGCGCCTTGGTATGGCCAACAGCTGTAAACAGATCTAGAGATTGAAGAAGATTTAATTATGTCATTGCAAGCAAAGCAAATTAACCCAAACATTGGCGCTGTTATTGAAGGTATCGATTTAAACCATGCCGATACACCGTTGCTGCAGGAAATAAAACAGTCACTATTGCAGCATCAAGTGATCTTTTTTAGAAAGCAGGCGCTTAGCGCACAGTCGCAAGTGACGTTGGCAAAAACTTTTGGTACTTTACATATTCATCCGATTTACCCTGCGATGGATGATGCACCGGAAGTGATTGTACTGGATAGCCACAGACAAGATTTAAGAGACAATGACCTTTGGCATACTGATGTGACCTTTAGTCAGACACCGCCATTGGGCTGTGTGTTGCAAGCGATTAAAATCCCTGAATTTGGCGGGGATACGCTGTGGGCCAGCGGTACAGCAGCTTTTAATGCGCTCAGTGAAGATTTAAAACAGCAACTACGCGGTTTGACAGCGACACATGATATACGTAAGTCTTTTCCATTAGAGCGCTTTGGTACTACAGCAGCAGACCGCGAACGCCTTGAAAATAGTTTCCGTAAAAATCCGCCAGTAGTGCATCCGGTCGTACGTACACACCCAGAAACAGGCGTTGAAGTGTTGTTTGTGAATGAAGGATTTACGACGCAGATTAATGAGTTGAATGCACAAGAGAGCGATGCATTGCTGACATTCTTGTTTGAACATGCAGTGAAGGAAGAATTTCACTTGCGCTGGAAATGGCAAGAAGGTGATGTTGCCATTTGGGACAACCGCTGCACGCAGCACAAAGCGCTGTTTGACTATGGTGATGCGCACCGCATTATGCATCGTGCAACTGTGAATGGCTCGGTACCATTTTATAAAGCAGCAAGTTAAAAGCGAAAGCAGCTGTATGCAACATCACAGGAAAGGCTCAATACTAAAATTGGGCTTTTTATTTTGAAGAAATCTAAAAAATATAAATTCAAAAACACTTAACCATGATTGTACATGCACAAGGATGATGCATACCTAAGCAGATGGACAGTTCAAAAATAGCGCAATTTAAAACCAATACTGCAGCTTAAGCATCAAAAACGAACCCTAAAAGCCTTAGTATTACGTTTTATTCAAACCGTAATACCAAATTGGCACAGCCTTTGCTTTTCTATATACATCATAAAGTGAACTAGGGTTCCGATACATTTCTATGTATGACTGCGACCGAGAGTTCACGGCTTCGTTTTAATTCAAAGCAAAGCTGCACGGAGGGATAAAAGCCCGGGAGGTAAATAGTTAAGAATTAGGCAGAGGCTGCAATGAGCACAACACATTATCATGATGATAAAGAACTATGGACTGAACTTTTACCGGGCGGACACCACTGGTCAGCGCGTATTCAGCGTGGGGCAGTATTACAGCTTAAATCCCTTGGAAAAAATGCCAATGTGGCGCTGTACTGTGTAAATAGTGAAGATAAGCTTGAACGCTACAACATGCCAGATAGTCTCAAAGGTCAACACACAGCATATTTAAGTACAGGTCATATTTTGGCATCGGATTTAGGTCGTGCCATGATCTCGATAGTCATAGACGATCATGCTTGGAACGATGCATTTTGTGCACCAAGTACAGCACAACAAATCGAACAACAATTTGGTTCAAAAACTTTCCAAGATGCCCGTAACGATATGTACCGCAGTGGTAAGGATAGCTTACTGCTTGAAATGACCAAGTTTGGTTTATCTGCAACTGGCCTGAGCAGTACCTTAAATTTATTCTCTAAAGTTCAACCTGATGACAACGGCAACTTAAGCTATGTTGCTACGGACAATACAAATCAAATCATTGAGCTTCGCTTTGAAATGGATTGTTTGGTCTTTTTATCTGCTGCACCACATGCTCTAGATAACAGCACTGAATATGCACCTGCCGATGTTCAGCTTTCACTGTTTAAAGCACTATCTTTAGGCGACAGCGACATTTGCCGAGATTCATGTCCGCAAAATCAGCGTGCGTTCCAAAACAACAATCGTTACTACGCACTTAGCGCTTAATTGGGGGATACAACATGATTGCATTAATGAAATTAGAAAAATCAGTATTAAGTGAAGTTTGTCCTGCCGGTAAAGCATGGATGTGTGAAGTGAAGAAAGGGCAATATTTCCGTATAGTAGACTTAGAGGGCAATCAAGCGGTTGATACGCTCTTTATCTCGGCATCAAACCCTGAAGAGCGCTATAGCGCAACTGATACCTTAGCGATTAATCAACAAATCTATTTAGAAAAAGGCACAGCTTTATACACCAACTTTGGCAATAAAATTGCCACCATTCATGATGATAACTGCGGTCGTCATGACACTTTAGGTGGTGCATGTTCATGTGAAAGCAACACCGTTCGTTATGCAAATGACAAATATCCAATGCACAGTTGCCGTAACAATTTCATGATTGCGTTATCTCAGCATCCTATTGCCAAAAAACATGGCTTAAATGTCCGCCATATTGGCCCAAACATTAACTTCTTTATGAATGTGCCTGTGACTGCGGAAGGTCATCTTAAATTTGATGATGGTATTTCTGCGCCTGGAAAATATGTAGAGATTAAAGCCGAAATGGATTTAATTGTCCTCATTTCTAATTGCCCACAACTAAACAACCCATGTAATGCTTATAACCCAACAAAAATTCAACTGATCATCCGTGAAGGTGAGGAGTAATAGCATGTTTAATAAAGTCCTCATTGCCAACCGTGGCGCAATCGCTTGCCGTGTGATCCGTACACTCAAAAAATTAGGCATTCAATCTGTTGCTGTGTATTCCGAAGCAGACCGTGATTCTTTGCATGTGACCTTAGCCGATGAAGTTGTATTTATTGGTGATAGTCCTGCCAGCCAAAGCTATTTAAATGTCGATAAAATTTTAGAAGTCGCAAAGCAAACAGGCGCTGAAGCGATTCATCCGGGTTATGGTTTCTTATCTGAAAATGCTGAATTTTGTGATCTGTGTGAAGCGCAAGGCATTGTATTTTTAGGGCCAAATTCGGCACAAATGAAATCTTTTGGCTTAAAACATACCGCGCGTGAGCTTGCGATTCAAGCCAATGTGCCACTGCTTCCGGGCAGTCAGCTTTTGGCAGATGAAGCAGAAGCTTTAGTTGAAGCAGCACGCATTGGCTATCCAGTGATGCTGAAAAGTACCGCAGGCGGTGGCGGTATCGGCATGCGTTTGGTGTGGAATGAAGAAGAGCTGAAAGATGCTTATTCTACGGTTTCTTATCTTGCCCAAGCCAACTTTAAAGATGCCGGTTTGTACCTTGAAAAATTCGTACAAAATGCCCGTCATATCGAAGTGCAGATTTTTGGTGATGGCAATGGCTTAGTTTTAGCACTCTGCGAGCGTGATTGTTCGGTGCAGCGCCGAAACCAAAAAGTGATTGAGGAAACCCCAGCACCGCATATCAATGATGATCAACGTGCCTATATTCAATCGGTTGCGATTGGGTTGATGCAGTCGGTGAATTACCGTTCGGCAGGCACAGTAGAATTTGTGATGGATACCGACACACAAGAATTCTATTTCTTGGAAGTGAATACCCGCCTGCAAGTTGAACATGGCGTAACGGAGCAAGTGTTTGGTGTAGACCTTGTGGAATGGATGGTCACTCTCGGTAGTGGCGATTGGATTGCACCAACGGCACCACTTGAATCGAAAGGTCATTCGATTCAAGTGCGTTTATATGCGGAAGACCCAATCAAAAACTTCCAACCGAGTGCAGGGCTTTTAACGCACGTTGATTTTGATGCGAATGCACGTAATGAAACTTGGGTTGAAACGGGTTCAAATGTCTCATCATTTTATGACCCGATGATTGCGAAAATCATTGTGACAGCGGATGATCGAGACTTGGCAATTGCTGCAATGACCGAAACACTCGGCAAAACATCGGTTGCAGGTATCGAAACCAATCTTGAATATCTACAAAACATTATCGACTGTGATGTATTTAAAGCCGGTACGCAAACCACACGATTCTTAAATACATTTGAGTGGAAAACCCAAAAAATTGAAGTGTTGCAATCAGGCATTCAAACTTCTGTGCAAGATGTCACAGGTCGTTTGGGCTATTGGGATGTGGGTGTACCACCATCAGGTGCCATTGATCCACTGTCACTTAATGTTGCGAATCAATTGTTAGGCAATGCATATAACACGGCAGGGCTTGAATGCACTTTGCAAGGACCAAGCTTAAAATTCCACTGTGATAGCCAAATTGTATTGGCGGGTGGTGATATGCCATCAACGCTTGATGGTGTGGCTGTGCCAATGTGGCAAACCGTGAATGTGCGTAAAGGACAGATTCTAAAATGTGGAAAAATCGCCACAGGTTGTCGTACCTATATCGGGATTAAAGGTGGTTTGAATGTACCTGAATATTTAGGCTCACAAGCGACTTTTACCTTGGGGCAGTTTGGTGGTCATGCCGGGCGTAACTTACTGATTGGCGATATGCTGCCAATTACAGCATTCACAAGCGATGAAATTAAAGCTCTTGCACCTGAACAAGTGCCTTCATTTAGCCATGAATGGGAAATTGCGGTGATGTATGGCCCACATGGTGCGCCTGATTTCTTTACCAAAAATGACATTGATACTTTCTTTGCCAATACTTTTGAGATTCACTTTAACTCAAGCCGTACAGGTATTCGTTTGATTGGTCCAAAACCGGAATGGGCACGTGAGGATGGTGGTGAAGCAGGTCTGCATCCATCAAATATTCATGACAATGCTTATGCCATTGGTGCGATTGATTTCACTGGTGATATGCCGATTATTCTCGGTCCAGATGGTCCAAGTCTCGGTGGTTTCGTTTGTCCTGCGGTGGTGATTCATTCTGAGCTATGGAAATTAGGTCAATTGAAAGCCGGTGACAAAGTTAAATTTGTGCCTGTGAGCTATCACCAAGCCAAAATGCTGAATGAAAAATATCATGCGCAACTAGAAGCTTCAGATACCCAAGCTGTCGTATTTGATGAGTCGTTCTATCCTGAACTCGCAACCTTAAAAAATGCCGTGCTTGATACCTTAAAAGGTGAAAATGGTGCGCCTGATGTGGTGTATCGTCCTGCCGGAAACAACTACATGTTGGTGGAATATGGTGAGTTGGTGCTTGATCTAAACTTACGCTTCCGTATTCATGCACTCATGCAATGGGTTCAAAAGCAAAATATCACAGGGATTATTGATCTCACACCAGGGATTCGTTCGCTGCAAATTCATTTTGATTCGATCAAGCTTGATCAAATTGATTTACTGCGTTTATTACAAGTTGCTGAAGCTGAACTGCCTGATGTGACCCAAATGCAAGTACCTTCACGGACTGTGTATTTACCACTCGCTTGGGAAGATTCGCAAACGCAATTGGCAACGGAACGCTATATGCAAACCGTACGTCCAGATGCGCCATGGTGTCCTGACAATATTGAGTTTATCCGTCGTATTAATGGTTTAAAAGACAAACAAGCGGTCAAAGATGTGGTTTATGACGCGAGTTATTTGGTCATGGGTTTGGGCGATGTGTATTTGGGTGCACCTGTCGCAACCCCACTTGATCCACGTCAGCGTTTAGTCACCACCAAATATAATCCTGCACGAACTTGGACACCTGAAAATGCTGTCGGTATTGGTGGTGCATATATGTGTGTCTATGGCATGGAAGGTCCGGGGGGCTATCAGTTTGTCGGTCGTACCACGCAAATGTGGTCACGCTACCGCAAAAATGCCGATTTTGAACAAGGCAAGCCATGGTTATTACGCTTCTTCGACCAAATTAAATTCTATGAAGTGTCTGAAACTGAACTCATGCAAATGCGTGAGGACTTTAAAGCAGGACGCTTAAAACTGCGTGTAGAAGAAGGTGTACTGAATCTAAAAGAATACAATGACTTCTTGACTGAAAATGCAGAATCTATTTCAGCATTTAAATCTGTCCAACAAGCCAATTTTGATGAAGAACGTCGTCGTTGGCATGAAGCTGGGCTTGCAGAATATGTTTCTGAAAGTTTGGATGCTGTAGTAGAAGACAGCGATATTCAAATTCCAGAAGGTGGCTGTGCAGTGGAATCGCACATGCCGGGCAGTATTTGGAAAATCGAATGTGCATCAGGCGATATTGTGGAAGAAGGTGCAACGCTTGCTGTAATTGAAGCGATGAAGATTGAGATTCCAATTATTGCACCTGAACGTATGAAGGTTTCTGAAATTACCATTGAAAAAGGGCAGACGGTGAAAACGGGGCAGGTGTTGTTTACGTTGTCGCCAGTGGCATAAAAAATCCTCCCTAACCCTCCTTTGAAAAAGGAGGTAATTTCCCCCTCTTTATTAAAGAGGGGTTAGGGGAATTTAAGAATTACATTTTTCGATATGTTTATAAATCCGCTCACACAATGCTTTCGCTTTTGGTGTCAGTTTCCAACCAGAGTTTTCATCAAAATCTTTAATAATCTCTCGGCAGAATTTTAATTTATCTTTAATTGTACCTACGCCAGGGCCATCTGCAAAAGCTGACTTTGTAGGTGAGGTAGATTTTTTGATTTTTTCATCAAGCAATCGACCAATGCCGTATAGGTTATTATCGAAATAATTATCTTCTGTAATACCGTCTATTAAAGAAATATCATAACTCTGTTTTACATTTTGAAGTCGAGGAAACTTTGCTTTTGCAACTCGAAGAATTGAATCTTTAGGTAAAGTATTTTCAGTTTCTTTACAGTCCAAAATAATTAAATTTTCTTTATTTAATTCCTTTCTTAATAACTTAATTTTTTCAGAATTTTTTTGTATGTCCCCATCAGCAATTAATAGCATGTCACTTGCAACTGCAGTTGCACTTTGACCTCGGTCTTGCTTTAAAAATTCGATTCTTTTTTCCCGTGTTTTAGGATAATCATCATCAAAAGACCAATGAGATAAATTACTGCCTGCATACTCCACAAAGGTGTAGTGATAATTAGGCATGAAACGACGATAATTTTTATAAAGATTTTCATCTGAATTTTCTAATTCAGCTAAATATTTTTCCATATATTTAGTGATGTACAGCCGATCTGTAATTCCTTCAACCCAAATCGTACAGTTTGCTAAATAAACAGAAGAAGGACGTACACCTAATGAAGCAAGCAGGTCACGATCTCGGTCACAACGGTAAATTTTGAAATCAAATTTAGTAGGATCTTCCTTTTTAGGTTCTTTAACAAACTTTTGAATCATGACTTGGTCAGATTCATCTGCCATATCTAGTAAGTGATTGGAGTGAGTTGTAAAGAAGTAATAATGGGGTGTTTCGTTTAGATAAAAATTCATCAATTGACGAACCATACCTGCATGCATGTGCAGTTCAGGTTCTTCTATGAAAAATGCGTGAGTTTCTGGATTTTCTTCGGTGTCTTTACTTTTAATATAAGCTTCATAAGTTAAGATTATGGCTTGTTGTAAGCCATCACCTAATTGAGAAATTGGGAATTGTTTATCTTTACCAATTTTAATATTTACAACATCTTGATCATGCTTAGGGATTAGTGAAACAGTCTCATTGTCAAAAAAATATTGACTTAATTTTTCTTCATAATCTTTAATTAGTTCACGTTGCTCAGGTTCACCTAAAAGATGAATTTTAAGTTCATTGTATAAGCATTCACCAGTAATAATATTGTTAGAATTAAATTTATTCGTATCTGAAAAATAATCTTTTTGGGCTCGTTTAATATAAGGCTGTGTATTCTCTTGTTCTGTGACAGGACGCATACCGCGTAGGATAGGGATATAGAATTTCTGCTTGAAATTATATTTATTATAAAATAACTCTAAATCAAAACGATATTTTTCGGTAATTTCATTAAATTTTAGCTTATTATTTTGATCATAGTATTGAAAAATCATGTTGATTTTTTCTGTAAGTATCTTAACAAAATCGAGCCGTGTTCTCTGTGGTTCTGGTGTCATGACATCCATAATTAATTTATTTAGTTGATTATAGTTATCTCCTCCATATCCGTTACCAAAACCGATATAACTTGAATGGCAAGACATGAGCGCTGTTTGTAGCTCACTTAAAGTATCATTGGGTGAGATATAGTTATAATTCTTAAGGTCATGTGGAGAGATAAAAAGTCCACGAAGAAATCTACTTTTTCCTGCATTATTCTTACCAATGAAAAAATTAAGTCGTTTGATTTCGATTACTTCATCATAGCCTGTTTCAGTATCATTATCTGATGTGTAGTTTTCTAAATTTTCTGCCCAATAATATAATTTTTCTGTCATATAGCCCCCAAAATATAGAGCTAATTTAGCAATAAAACACTGCTTTTAAAAGATAATTTATAAATACATAAAGCAATTTAATCGTTATTGATTCAACGCTTCATTATCCAAATGCTCTCTCAAAATGCGTCGCAACTCTAAAATGGCATCTGGAGACTCATGGATGGAATGTCCACCATTGAATATCTTTTCAGACACCGCGCCATCTAGATGAGAACTTGTATAGGGAACAATGCCATCCGACATTTTGCTCGGTTCATTACTTTGCGTCTGATTCCCAATAATAGAATGATAAGGAATATCTTTATTTGGCATGATGTCAGCAGACAACAGCATAAAACGTGATTTTTGACTTAAATCTGCTGGCCCAGACTTAATCAGGCCCATCGTTGAATTTTTTGCATTCGGGATTTCAACATTGACATCATTTAAAAAACTTAAAGGCAATACCACGATTTTTTTCGCCAAATTGGTAAACCAGCGGTCTGCATAGTCAGTACCATGATGCGGTGCGGCAATGAAAATTGCACGACTAACTGGCTTCAATGCTTTAAAGACAAAACGATCGCGGATAATTGGATGACGTTGTAACTGTGTATTTTGTTCATAGTTCATGAGTGGAATAGCTTGAGCGGAAATATCTGCATCACTAACCAATAAACGACTAATGATGCCGCCCATACTATGTCCGATAATGACAGCATCCTGAGCCGAAGGCGTATTGGGCTGAACAGTTGCAAATGCCTGTTTGAGTAAAGCATTGATTTGAAAACGACTCTCAAATATTGGCATATTGGTTGAGTAAAACACTTGCCAAACTTGGTAATGATCACGTAGTTTTTGATCACCCATAATATTATTGGTCAGGCCGATCCACGTTTCAGGACTGCTGGCTAATCCGTGAACCATGACAATAATCTTTTTATTGGGTTGATAAGGCTCTAACATAAACACATGTGGCATGCGCAAATGTTCTTCCTTATTCAGAAGTGTCCAATAGCCAGATTGTCCTAATTTATTTTCGGCTAACCAAAGTCCATAAGGCACAGAATAATTGGCTGTTAGCGTATAGGACTGAGATTCAATTTTTGCCTTTTTAAATTGATAGGGATTAAATAATTCAACCTTAAAGTCTGATTGCGGCGACAAAATTTCACTAATGCTGCTATTGGTTTTGGCAGGCTCTGCTATCGCACTGACTGATAAATAGCGTGCTGTATGGATATTGGGGTTGGGTTTATTTGAATAATATTGTTCAGGATCTAATATAAAAGGCTGCGCAGCAGACAGATCCGTGGCTTTTTTGACTAAGACAAATTCAGAGCCTATGCCTTCCTGACGGTTAATGGTTTTTAAGCCTGAAAAATTAAAATTATAGCTCGACTGTAATTTATCAATGTCCGCATTTTTGATTTCTGGATAATGTTCATAGTTAAAATGATAAAGCGATGAACCCAGCATTAAACTTTCAGGCATTTGCTGATAGTCAAAACGGCTGAATGATGAGGTGATTAAACGTGATAAAGCCACATTATAAAAGGTGCGGACTTGTCCCTGACGCAAATCAAATAACCGTTCTTCAGGGGCTTGAGCGGATTTAAATAGATAGACATAGCTGTAACGCAGACTGAAATCAAAGTCTGCAAGCTGCTGATCCATACACATTTTAATTTTGCTTGAAGCTAATTTTCCGCTGTGTTGTTTTAAGCTTTTTTTGCATTGTGGATTTTGATCGGCTCTTAAAGCACGTGCCATGTACAGCTCACTTGCTGCGGCATAGACTTGAGCAATATCTAAAGTTTCATTATTACGCATTTTGTGAATACAGCTTTCAAGCGCATTTAAACAAGATTGGTCGCTTTCATTCACCATTAACAGGATTTGATGGCTAAATGTACTGAGCTTCTGATGGGTTAATATGCTATCTGTTTTATTATTTAGTGACGCACTGAGTTGATTTTCTTGTAATTTGACCAATTGGCATCCACTAAGCAAACTCAGGCTGATGATACACATGAAACGAGCGGGTAAATGCGTGAAAGGCATCATTGGAAAGGTCACAGGCATCTATTTTTTGTTATTTTAACCTTTATAAAATAGTAAAAATAGGGCAGGTGTTACAGCGCTCAATCCAAGAAAATTACTACGTATACATCCTTTCAAACTAAGCTAATGTTCGAATGCTGTGATACCGAAAAGTTGATTTGAGATTCAAACACTGTCACGTGTTAAATTTAATCTAATTGTGCTGCTGATTTTTTAAGGTCATGTTGAGCAGTTTGTGGTGAATGAATCGTAATTTATCCAATACTGGATTCGACAATGTAAATGGATATGCATCATCTAAGCCCATGCTGCGGTTCAACGCATTTAAATTAAAGGTCAAGGTCATCCAGTGTTGCAGTAGTAGGTCAAAATCCTGAGCGCCAATCGGGTTTTCTTTTAATTCTAAATTATTCAAATCCGACTTATTGGTTTTGACCACTAATCCTGCATAGTAGGCTGTTTCTAGGGTGTCCATCATATGCAAATAATGCGCCCATGTTTCCGCCCAATCTTCCCAAGGATGCGTACTGGCATATGAACTGACATAGTAATCCGCCCAATTTTGTGGCGCACCGTCATTATAATGTCGTTTCAAAGCTTCACTATAATCTTGTCGTTCATCACCAAATAGTTCCCGAAATTCATCAATCAGCTCTGGGTGTAAATGTTTAATCAAATCAAAATAATAATGACCGCTTTCATGTCTAAAATGACCTAGAAGTGTACGGTAGTTTTCACCCATTTTTATACGCGTTGTTTCGCGGTAAATCACATCTGCTTCACTGGCATTTAAGGTAATAATGCCATTGGCATGACCAGTCATGACAGGTGTATTTTCTGTTGGCATGAGAAAATCAAAACGCAGCCCAAAACGGTCATCTTGACTGCGTTTAGGACGCGGCATGGTATTGAGCTGCTGCATCAAATATAAAAAACGCCGTTTGGCATGTTCCAATCGTGCCCAGTACACAATATGGTCTGGGTTATCTAGATTGGGAATGGTGTGCGTGAGCAAGCAAGATTCACAATAAATTTCTTCATTGTCGGCAGGTACCATCCAATTGCATACATGGTGGTGCTGATAATTATGACAAGGTTTAAAGCGTTTTCCCTTTATTTCAGGATTTAAGGCGAGCCATAACGTGCTGCTGTGCTTCTCAAAACAGCCCATTTGCTTTTCAGAGGCAATATAACCCAGCGCAGTCTGACAATTGACACAGTGTGAATTGGCAAAAAATATTTGGTTAGAACAGACCGCGCAGCTGAAATACTTCATAGGCGTTGAGTGATTAATAGTAAGATTAATCAGTATAAATGATGTTCAATGTTGATGAAATAAATTGAACTTCAAGTTTGTTACATGCCGGTCAATGCTCTTGTTTAAGAACAACGACCTTTAGAAATAGTCTTTCATCAAATAATACATCGCAGCAATAGTGCAAAGGGGTCTCGATGAGTGCATTTATTGCACAAATCATGAACAGTAAAATTTAAAAGAAAGTTAAAAGAACAAAATAATCGATCATTTTTTGTATTTCTCACTTGGCACAGATTCTGCATTTCTATCGATATTACGAAATAAATATTTTGTATTACTCAAACAGGAGATGCATATGAACCGCCATCAATCTGCAACATTTCTGCATCAATTAAAGCAATTTTTTATTGAGCTACTGAGCGCCCGTGCGGGTTTCTATATTCAGCAAAAAAAATAAGGAAAAACAGTGCCTAAACAAAAGCTGGCGCGTATCAGTATTACCGTGCCTGAAAAAACAGTCGATGCTTTGGATCAAAAAATTGTCGATCAGCATTATGAAAGCCGTTCTCAGGCCATTGTCGACATGATCAATAAGCATCTGATTGCCGATCAGGAGCAGCGCAACGAAGTGATGGTTGGCACATTTACCTTACTTTATGACGCAAGTAGTACGGCGCTACGTATTCAGCTTTTAGATTTACAGCAGCAGTTTTTAGAACAAGTGGTGAGTTCGCTGCATATTCAACTCGATGACCACAAAATTTTAGAAGTCATGATTCTGCAAGGCGTCAGTTCAGAGCTCAAAGTTATCAGTCAGCATTTTTCAGCACTTAAAGGTGTGATTAAAGGACATTTGGAGTTGATGGACGCTGTAATGCCGCCAATTCCGCAAAATGCAAAGGATTTAGGAGTTTAAAATGGGCCAATTATATCGATCACAAGGTCAGTTTAAAGATCAAATTACAAACCAAAAGCAAGCACATGCTAATGCAGCCAACCATAGACCAAATCGTGCAAAGCGTAATGCTCAATCTGTCAGTAATCCGAATACACCATCGTTTTTGAACACCAATACCAAATTTAACTGTAATGCCATCGGGGAAATCGAACTATGATCAAAAAAGCCTGCTTATCTGCATCCGTTGTGACCGCTATCTTACTGGGGGGGTGTGACAATACAGCCAAAACACCTGAACCAAACGCGCAAGCAGAAGGCACAGTCAATACAAAAGCCATCACGATCGGCTATAGCGACTGGCCTGGTTTTGTCGCATGGCAAGTTGCTATTGAAAAAGGCTGGTTGAAAGAAGCCGGTGTCAATGTAGACTTTAAATGGTTTGATTATTCAGCCTCACTATCTGCATTTGCTGCAAATCAGTTGGATGCCGTTTTGGTCACCAATGGTGACAACTTAGTCACAGGTTCTGGCGGCACGAAAGGCGTCATGATTATGGCGACGGACTATTCTGCGGGTAATGATGTCATCATTGCTAAAGATGGCATCAATAGCCTTGCCGATCTAAAAGGAAAAAGTGTCGCGACAGAAAAAGGCTTGGTTGATCATTTGCTTTTGACGACGGCTTTGGATGATGCAAAAATTCAAGCTACTGAAGTGAAGTTGGTCAACACCATGACCAACGAGCTGCCACAAGTATTTGCAAGTCCTGATATTGCAGCGATTGCCGTGTGGCAACCAGTCGCAAATCAAGCGCTGAAAGCTGTTGCTGGCTCTAAAATTATTTATACATCGAAAGATAAACCCGGTCTGATTTATGACACATTAACCGTCAACATGGCGCATTTATCTGCTAACAAAGAAGAATGGAAAAAAATCATTCAAGTTTGGGATAAAACAGTTAAATACATCAACGCCCCTGCAACGCATGCCGATGCAGTGAAAATCATGTCGACCCGTGTTGGTGTTGATCCTGCACAATATGAACAGTTTATTGGCGGGACACATTTACTGGATTTAGCTGCCAACAAACAAGTCTTTAAAAAAGGAACTGGTTTTGACTCGATTTATGGTTCTAGCTACCACGTAAATAAATTTAATGTTGCCAATGGCATTTATAAAACCGAAATGGATGTCGATGGATCAATCTATCCAGCTTTGGTTGAAGAACTAAAATAATTTGAAATATAACTAAAAAAAGCCCTGAATGGTGTAAATTCTTCGGGGCTAACAACATCAATTTAATGTCCCAATAACTTATGCCTTCATAATATGAAGCGGAGCGATGACCACAGTCATTAATCTACTTCTTATTTTTCCAGCGTGAAATTCCCAGTGAGCTACTAATTAAGCTAAAACCATGTTCTGCCGCATAAAGTGCAGTACGCTCGAAGCGCATATCAAAACACATCGTGCAACGAATGCCTTTTTCAGGCTCATTTTCATACCTGACCTACTGGGAGAGTCAGTGTCTGACGTTCTAATTTATTAGACATGATTTTAAGAAGGTATAAGTATAAACAGAATATTTTAGCGATTCCTTAACATACCAAAGCTCGAATATGCTGATTTTTTCTAAGTATAAGTTGAGTCATATTCAGTATATTGACTAAAAAGCTGAAACGACATGAATATATGCTTATTTCATATTTTGTTTATCTATTTATGGCAAGGTTTAAGAACTTTATAGCTCAGGACAAAAGTATATTAGTGTTACAGATTCAATATTAAAACAATTAGTGATTTGATCTTTTTTCATTTTAAAGTTAGAAAAATTCACCCTAATGAATAAATCGCTAAATTTTGAGAGTTGAGATATTGAGCCAATCTGTACGATTCGACACATTTCAGATGTGTGTTTGAATGAAAAAATTTTCATTGAATTTTTTTTAAGCCCTTATTTATATTAAATAAAATTTAAATGCTACCTGGGTGGCAGTTTTTTTATCGCCAGTTGAATGATGCATAGTTGAAGAAAATTCATTGTATTTAAATCTTAAACATGAATTTATCTCACTTTGAGTTGAGGTTAAATCATTTTTATTCATCTTAAGTTTCACGTATAAATTACTTCATACAGAAATTTTGATTATTTTTAATTTTAGGGTAGTGAATCTCCATGAGTCATAAATTTGCATGTTCAATCAAACGTATCCGCTTTGATGAAAACTATAAACCAGCTGACAATACACGTTTAACAACGAACTTTGCCAATTTGGCACGTGGTGAACACCGTGAAGAGAATCTGCGCCGTACTTTGGCAATGATTAATAACCGTTTCAATAGTTTAGCTACTTGTGACAACCCAAATGCAGATCGTTATTCACTTGAAATTGACATCATTTCGGCTGAACTCGATGTGGAAGGCAATGGTCAAACTTTCCCATTTATTGAAACTTTAAAGAGCACCATCATCGACCATAAAACCAATGAACGCATTGAAGGCATGATCGGCAACAGTTTTTCATCGTATGTACGTGACTATGACTTCAGTGTGGTATTACCAGCACTCGGCTGTAAGTTCAATGAAAAACCTGAAGATTTTGGTGATTTACACGGCAAGCTATATCAACACTTGATCAATTCTGACGTATTCAAAGCTGAATTTAAAAAACAGCCTGTCATCTGTTTAAGTATTTCAACGACAAAAACCTATTACCGTACTGCAAATGTGCATCCGATCTTAGGTGTGGAATACACTAATGATGATTATTCACGTACCGATGACTATTTTGCAAAAATGGGCTTAAGCGTTCGTTACTTCAAACCTGAAAATGCGACTGCACCATTGGCATTTTATTCAGCAAATAACTTGCTCAGCGACTATACAGATTTCGAATTGATCAGCGCGATCAGCACCATGGAAAGCTTCCAAAAAATCTACCGTCCTGAAATTTACAATACCAATGCGACAGCAGGTTTAGTGTATCAACCAAGCTTAAGCTTTGGCGATTACTCATTAACTCGTATTGTGTATGACCGTGTTGAACGTGGTCAGTTGGCGGTTAAACAGGGCAAATGGACAGAAGAGAACTTTATGCAGCCATATAAAGACATTCTGAATGAGTGGGCGGCTAATTTTAGTATTGAAAATGCAGCCGCAGCTTAATTTTAAATCACTTGTGATTTAAAGCAGCTGTTTAAAAGAATATGTTTCATGCATCAGTTAATTTGTGATCAATATTTATTTCGTAAAGAAATTTCCCTCTCCTTTTAAGGAGAGGGTTAGGGAGAGGATTTATATGAAATGCTCCCTCATCCTCTTGCGGAGCATGCTCCTCATCCCATAGGGAGAAGGGACTTTCAATATGAATTTAATAATCAATTGATAACTTTTTGGTTTTTGCAAAATTTAGAATATAGAGATAGAAGATCGAATATGGCCATTTTACTCCCAACTTCAACTGCTGGCAGCTTACCTAAACCGTCTTGGCTGGCTGAACCT
The DNA here is from genome assembly GCF_013416965.1 of Acinetobacter sp. YH1901134. Taxonomy (NCBI): domain Bacteria; kingdom Pseudomonadati; phylum Pseudomonadota; class Gammaproteobacteria; order Moraxellales; family Moraxellaceae; genus Acinetobacter; species Acinetobacter sp. YH1901134. The sequence goes on from NZ_VPEW01000004.1 coordinate 134,404, forward strand.
GAAAAATTGTGGTCAGCATGGAAACTTGAAGGCGAAGAATTATTAGATGCAAAGCGTGATGCGTTGAAATTATCTTTGCATGAACAAATCCATGCAGGCATTGATATTGTCAGTGATGGTGAACAAACCCGTCAGCATTTTGTAACCACATTTATTGAACATCTTGAAGGTGTTGATTTCGAAAAGCGTGAAACGATGCGTATTCGTAATCGTTATGATGCAAGTGTACCGTCAGTAGTGGGTGAAGTATCTCGTAAGAAAGCAGTGTTTGTCGATGATGCAAAATTCCTACGCAGCCAAACCAATCAGCCGATCAAATGGGCTTTGCCTGGCCCGATGACGATGATTGATACTTTGTATGATGGCCATTACAAGAGCCGTGAAAAATTGGCTTGGGAATTTGCTAAAATCCTGAATCAAGAAGCGTTAGAGCTTGAAGCGGCAGGCGTGGATATTATTCAATTTGATGAGCCTGCGTTTAACGTATTTTTTGATGAAGTCAATGACTGGGGCATTGCGACCTTAGAGCGTGCGCTTGAAGGTTTGAAATGCGAAACAGCCGTTCACATTTGCTATGGTTACGGTATTAAAGCCAATACTGATTGGAAACAAACTTTAGGTAATGAATGGCGCCAATACGAAGAATCATTCCCGAAATTGCAGCAATCGAAGCTCGATATCATCTCGCTTGAATGCCAAAACTCTCGTGTACCGATGGATTTAATCGAACTCATCCGCGGTAAAAAAGTGATGGTTGGCGCCATTGATGTAGCAACCAATCAGGTTGAAACAGCAGAAGAAGTAGCAAATACATTACGCAAAGCGCTTCAGTTTGTAGATGCCGACAAGCTATATCCTTCAACAAACTGCGGTATGGCACCTTTACCTCGCCAAGTGGCGCAAGGCAAACTAAATGCGTTAAGCGCAGGCGCTGCCATTATTCGTCAAGAATTGACCGCATAAATTCGAGCTGACTCAATTTCATGTAGGGGTAAGAAGGAAATGAAATTCCCTATTGCCCAAACCTGAGAAAGAGATAAGCCATATAGACCATAGAGATTGAAGAGATGATTGAAGCAACTGATTTTAGAAATGCAATGTCTTTATTGACGACGGCAGTCAACGTGATTACGACTGAGGGTGAAGCAGGCATGCATGGATTTACAGCATCAGCAGTATGCAGTGTGACAGATACACCGCCAACTTTGCTGGTTTGTATGAATCAATCATCTCGTTCTCATGCGCATTTTCTTGAAAATAAAGTTCTTTCTGTCAATGTTTTAGGCGCACAGCATGAGCAAATTTCCAATGCTTTTGCTTCAAGCAAATTCAATTCGGAAGAGCGTTTTAAATTGGGTTCTTGGACTGTATTAGAAACAGGTTCACCGATATTAAAAGATGCTTTGGTCAGTTTTGACTGTCAGATTGAACAGATTCAAGAAGTGGGTACGCACAGTGTGTTTATGTGCCGTGTGGTTGCAATCAAGCAAAGTCAGCAGGAGGAAAGCTTGGTATATTTCAACCGCGCTTATCATGCTGTGGGTCAAGTCGAGTTGGCTTAAACCAGTCAGACTTCTTCAATACATCTTTTTAAAAGTATCTATTTCGTGGAACTCATTACTTTCTTAATTATTGGCGCATTTGCTGGTTTTGCTGCAGGGCTGTTTGGCGTTGGCGGCGGTACTATCATTGTGCCATTGCTTTATATTGTTTTTAGCCAAATGGGTTATAGCCCCGATGTGATTATGCATTTGGCGCTCGGCACGTCTTTGGCTACGATTGTTGTGACATCGATCAGCTCCTTGATGGCGCACAATAAAAATGGCGCTGTGATTTGGCCTGTATTTAAAAATTTAGCTCCGCCTATGGCGATTGGCTGTTTTGCAGGCGCGGGCATTGCAGGATGGCTGTCGGGCTTGCATCTGCAAATGATTGTCGGTGTATTTTTACTTTGGGTGGCTTATACCATGTTTATGGGAGCAAAAAAGCCAGTCGATCTAAACAAAGCACTGCCATCTACAGGCAAGCAAATTGCAGCGGGCTCGGGTATCGGCGTTGCATCGGCCATCTTCGGCATTGGCGGCGGCAGTATTACGGTGCCGTATTTAACGGCAAATGGCGTGGTGATGCAAAAAGCGGTCGGGACGTCTGCCGCTTGCGGTTTACCTATTGCCATTGCTGGGGCATTGGGCTTTATGTTCTTTGGCATGCAGCAGCATGTTGAAATTCCAAATACCATTGGCTTTATTCATATCTATGCCTTTTTGGGCATTAGTGTGATGAGTTTCTTTACGGCTAAATATGGCGCGAAAACTGCGCATGCGCTTTCACCAGCAGTACTGAAAAAATGTTTTGCTGTGCTGTTATGTATTGTTGGATGCTTTTTTCTAGTGAAAGGCATTTTATAGTGGCAGACTGATCACAGTTAATTCATTCGAAACGTATGCTCTAGTGTGCAACAGCAAGCTAGAGCATTTTTATCTATAGCAATTTAAGTCTTTAAAATTTCAGAGATATTATTTAAAAAATTCATTTTAAAACTGACATTTCAAAGCTCTGTGCTTTTAGAAAAAACATTAATAATCACAATACCCAATAAAATAAAGGCCAAACCAATCATGGCAGGTAGGTCTAAATTTTGTTTAAACACAATCCAGCCCACACAAGAAATCAGTACAATGCCTGCAGCAGACCACATGGCGTAGGCCAATCCCATAGGAATCGATTTAAAGGTCAAACCTAAAAAAAAGAGCGCAATGGCATAGCCCAATACGGTAAAAATAGTCGGCACAAGTTCAGTAAAGCCATTGCTGGCTTTTAAGGCGGACGTGGCAACCACTTCAGCAATGATTGCGATGAGCAAATATATAAACGACATCGATTTCCTATAGACATTCTATTGCATGGTGCAAGAGGTGCTGTTTTTCATTTCGTAACCAATCTGTACTTTCTGTCGTGGTATCAGTGTGATGCTGAAATGCATAATGTGGAACATAAATATCCACCTCGTACATCAGCTGTACTGCTTGACCATTAATAATGACGTTTTGCATCAAATGTGTTTCATCAATAACTTTAAAATCATCAAAATTAAGTGATTGATCTTGCTGAAAGGAAGTCGTTGTAAGGTGCTTATGCAGACCATCAATAGCGATGGATACTTCAAAGCTTTCAATCACCGTTTCATACATAGTAGGTGCAGATGATATGTTGATGCTGGCAACTGTTTGCTGATCTGTAGGTAAACGGCTCAGTGCGAAGGCCACATGCTTATCACAAATAATTAAACCGCCATCCATCTGCAAGGGTTGATGACTTTCTACATCGAGGGCTGACTGCAACCGCAGGCCTAAAAATAGCCCTTCATGAACTTGTTGACGCCAGTCTTCAACATAGGCATTGCTTGGAGAGAATTCTAAAATACAGTTGCCAATCGCATGCAGTTTTGCAGGTTCTGGCCAATGCACATGATTTTGATAATTTGAGTGTGCTTTAACGTCCCAAGACAATAATTGCTGTTCAGCATCCCAAAGAGTGTTGCCAATCCAGCCTTGACGTTCATTCACTGGCGTATTTTCACGGCTTTTTAAACGTAGATCGATGGTGAAACTACGTGACTGAAACCAATACACAATGGTCTTTTCATCCGTCAAACCATTTGAAAAACTAATGCTTTTACGGCGAAAAGCACCATATAAATAGTCTGGAATAGGACCTGAAACCTCTTGGCTGGCTGGAAGCTGTGCTAAAGCCTGAAATAGATTCATGCGCTTGCTCCTTGTGCTTCTGTATTTTCATCCATACCAAATGATGACAATGGCACAGCATTTCTAAGACTTAGCTCTCCTGAAGCGATACGTTTTTTGAGATAACTAAAGGTTTGCGCGGTTTGATTAAATAAATGTTCGCCACCAATTAGGGGCTGATATTTGGGCGCTTCAGTAGAATGTACAGGCTCAATAATTGTTTCGTAATTACAGGCGCAGAACAGAGGGAAGGAGTAACGTTCTTCAGAGACTTTTTTAACACGGTGTTTGGTGGCCAAATATTTGCCATTCGACAAAATTTCCATCATGTCGCCAATATTCATCACCAAGGTATTTTCAATCAATGGAATATCCATCCATTCACCTTGTTTATTTAATACTTGCAAACCCGGTGCAGTCGGCAAGAGCAGTGTAAAACACTCATAGTCTGTATGTGCGCCAATACCTTCAGCGTCTTTCACTTCAGGGTTATACGGATAATGGATTAGACGCAGTTGGCTGGTCGCATGGGTAATTTTGCGCTCAAAAAAATGCTCATCTACATTCAAAGCTAAAGCAAAGGCCTGAAAAATCTGCTCACTAATACTGCGTAAATGGCAGTAATAATCACTGACGGTACTTTTAAATGTGGCATCATTTGGCCATAAAGTAGGGCCAAGCAAAGGAAATGCCGTAGTTTCACCGTGGTAATCATAATTGACGTCATAGGCTTCTTTTAAGTCGTAGCTGTTGCCTGCAAATTGTTCTTCACCAATTGGCACATAGCCACTATGATTTTTCGACAGCCCAATATAGTGTTGCATTTTACTGGCGGTATCTTGTTGAAAATAACACTTTGCAACCTGAATCAGTGATGTCGCAAAATCAAAATTGAACTGATCACCTTTTAAATAAAGAAAACCAACATCTTTACAGGCTTGATCCAATGCAGAGGCTACTTCTAAGCGTTCTGACAGTAGCGTGCTTTGTATTTTCGATATATCAACAAGTGGCAAAACATAAGATTCATTCATCTTCAATTCCTATAATGTTGGCCGTCCAACGCTGTAGTACATCATTTAGGCCGTCCTAAAGATGAAGAGGGATTAATCCAGTTATTTTTGCGTACTGACTTGGGTCATACGCGGAATTTTCGGTAGGTTTTCCATCGCTGGGTCGAGCTCGTCTTCCTGCGCATGTACCAAGAAATCCACCCGTTCGCGCAGTTGTTTAAATTCAGGACTCAGCATGAGTTCAGGATTACGAGGACGGGGTAAATCGACCTCAATAATTTCTTTAATTTCACCAGGATTGGCTTTGAGCGCCACAATACGATCCGCCAATAGAATCGCTTCATCCATATCGTGGGTCACAAAAATAATCGTGATATCAATGTTTTGCCAAAGATCCATTAAATGTTTTTGCATTTTTTGACGGGTATGCGGGTCAAGCGCGCCAAACGGTTCATCCATCAATAATATTTTGGGTTCATTGACCAATGCTCGGGCAATCGCAACACGCTGTTTCATCCCGCCAGAAAGCTCATGCGGGTACTGATCTTGGTATTTTTCTAGACCAATAATATCAATCCATTCGCGGGCGCTGGATTCAGCCGAAGCATTGCTGGCACCTTTCATTAAAGGGCCGAACATCACATTTTCTTTGACTGTTTTCCATGGAAAAAGCGTGTAGCCTTGAAACACCTTGCCACGCTCAGGGCTTGGGCCTTCAATCGCTTGGCCATCGACCAGCAATTCACCGCTACTGTAAGGGTCAAGTCCAGCCACAATTCGGCTAAAGGTCGATTTACCGCAACCCGATGGGCCAATCACGCAGATAAATTCACGTTTATGAATCTTTAAATCCAACTGATTTAAAATAGTGCGTTCAGTTTTGCCGTGCTTAAAACTTTGTGTGAGTTTTTTTGCTTCTAAAATGACAGGTCGCGCATAAATTGCATCGAAATACGTGCTGGAATTAAATTCTGTGCTGTTCATTATTTTGCTCCTGCTTTCCATTTAAATAGACGTTGACCGAGTTTCATCAGAACCACATCACACACCAAGCCAATCACCCCAATGATGAGGATAGCGGCATAAACATTGTCAAAGTTTTGGTAACGCGCTTGTTGGGTAATAAACCATGTAATCCCAGATGTTGTGCCGATCAGTTCAGATACGATCAGATAGGTCCAAGCCCAGCCGAGCAATACACGCAAGTCGCGGTAAATATCGGGTAGTGCCGCTGGAATCACCACATGAAATAAGCTTTTCAATTTATTGGTGCCCAACGTAAAACCTGCTTCGATCAGGCCACGGTCTACCATCCGTGTGGTATTCGCAATAATTAGAATTTGCTGAAATAGGGTACCAATCACAATAATGGCGATTTTAGGTGCATCATTAATGCCTAAAATTGCAACGGCTAAGGCACCAAAAGCAGGAGCGGGCAAGTAACGGAAAAACTCAACAAAGGGTTCTGTCAGTTGTGATATTTTTTGAGAAAAACCGCAAAGAATACCCAGCGGAATACCGATGAGAGAGGCAATAAAAAAAGCGCTGAACACAATTTTAATACTGTGCCATAAGCTTTGATGAAACCATGGGGCATCAGGTTGGGCAGGCGGGGTGATAAAGGCTGTAACCAGCGCTTTTGCCACTTTATGCGGTGCTGGTAGATAGATCGGATTGACCAGTTTACCTTGAGGTGGTGCTAAACCTGCATTGACCGCAGATTGCGCTTCGGCATAAAACACCGCTTTGTCTACACGGCTATCGACCTGAAAATACGGCACACTGCCAGACTGCGTTATTTGCACCTGTGGATGCCATAAAAATGGCAAATAACTCACTGCACACCAAATGAGCACAGGAATTAAAAATGATCCTAAGCCAAGCAATAGCTTACTTTTCGGACTGAGCTCTCTTGCGACATAACCCATACTGACCAAGCCCCAATATTACTTTTTTAATAAAACGTAATACTATTAAGCAATTTGAATGCCAAACGCTTGTATGCCGTGTTTTATTGGCCTTATGCAAAGTTAGATAGGCTATAAACAGCAAAAAGCCTGCAAAAGAAGCAGGCAATATTAGTTTTTTTGATCGATACTGATGCCAAAATGTGCTTTTATGGCGCAACCAATTGCAAAAAAAGTTTTTTCATTCCTTCACTCGCGCCTGCTTTAATCAATTGATACTGCTCAGGTACGCGTTGATAGTCTGCTTTCGGGTCGATATAAAATGCACGGCAGTTGGCAGGGATTTCGTGAATTAATCCAGCCACAGGATAGACTGCCAGACTTGTGCCAATCACAATAAAAATATCTGCTGTTTGTACACTTACACTGGCATCTTCATAGGCAGGAACTGCTTCGTCAAACCAGACCACATGTGGCCGTAAAGGATAACCCTCAGGGCATTTGTCGGTCTCTAAGTTTAAATCAGTACCTTCAATAGGGAAAAATTCCTGCGTGTATTGCGCCTGAGGGCCAGAGCTTTTTGCGTAACGAATATTGCCATGCAGATGCAGTACATTGTGACTGCCTGCACGTTCGTGTAAGTCATCAATATTTTGTGTGATGACTTGTACATCAAAAAAATCATCGAGTTCAGCAATCAATTTATGCGCTGCATTAGGATCTGCGGCTAAAATATGTTTACGGCGTTCATTATAAAAACGCTGTACTAAAGCTGGATCGCGTGCCCAAGCTTCAGGTGTGGCCACATCTTCAATGCGATGCTGCTCCCAAAGACCATCACTGTCACGGAAGGTATTGATGCCGCTTTCTGCGCTCATACCAGCACCTGAAAACACCACAATTTTTTGCATAGATTATAGCCTTATATTTTAATTGATGCTTCCATTAGGTACGGTTACATGTATTGAACGAATAATGCAGCGAATTTACTGTACTCAAAATATAGCGACTACTTCAACTCAGCTGATGCAATTCTTGTAGCACCCAATCGACAAATTTTTGTATTTGCGGTGAACTGTCTTGGCTCGAGTGGACTAAATAATATTTTCGGCTACCGTGCAATTTTTTATTTGATGCAATCACCAATTCTTTTTTTCTCAGTTCTGCTTCGATCAGCATTTGTGGAATCAGTGCCATACCCATGCCATGACTGGCTGCCACAGAAAGCATAGAAAATAGTTCATGCCTCTGCCCATCGAAAGGCTTGGGATGCTGAATTTGATGGGCTTGAAACCATTCTTGCCAAATACTTGGACGGGTTGTTTGCTGTAATAAGGGTAATCGAAGCAATTCTTCATCACTTAAATTAAAACTATGATCATCCGTCATTTCCGCATGGGGAAAATTGTTTTCAATCAATTTGGGGGAACAAACGGGAACCACTTCTTCATCCATTAAATAATGCGCTTGAATGCCAGGCCAATGCTCAATTTGCTGTTGCGTTCCTGCAAAAATAGCTGCGTCAAAGACATTTTCATTAAACAAAAAAGGTTTGGTACTGGTTTCCAAATGCACGGTAATTTCAGGATGCTGTGCATTTAATTTATTTAATTTTGGCAACAGCCAACGTGTGGCAAACGTTGGCACAACGCCCAGCTTTAAAGTACCGCCTAAGCCTTTGTGCGTCATGATATCAGAGGTGCTTTTTTCGATGCCTTGCAAAAAGGGTTTAATACTTTTTGCATATTGTTTGCCTGCTTCTGTGAGATCGACACCGTGACGTGTTCGGCTAAATAGCATTACACCTAAATATTCTTCAAGCTGTTGAATTTGGCGTGACACAGCACTTTGCGTAATAAATAACTCTTGAGAAGCATGCGTATAACTTGCGTGTTTTGCAGCAGATTCAAAGCAAATTAAGCTTTGCAATGATGGAATATTACGCCGCATAGATAAAGTCCTTTTTATCGAGAGGTATCACAAAATGGCATATAAGAATGATTTTCATATACCACTATAGTCTATAAATAAAGCAATCCGCAGTTCAAATCAGTGGCTAAAGTGCTTAACACGCCGTGAACAAAGCTCAGGTATGCGAAAGGCGCATATCTACATGCAAATTAATCGTTTGAATGAATCACTTTTCACACATAGCATCAAATAAAACAAAGAAAGCCCGAAAAAGCAGAGGATGCGATGAATCAAATGGTCAATGTAAAAAAACCAAAAGTACAATTTAACTGGCAAGATCCGTTTCTTTTGGAACAGCAATTAACTGAAGAAGAACGCATGATTCGCGATACTGCGCATGCATACTGTCAAGAGCGTTTACAGCCACGTGTACTCGAACAATTCCGCCATGAAAAAACCGATGCATCTATTTTCCGAGAAATGGGCGAACTTGGCTTACTTGGCCCAACGATTCCAGAGCAATACGGCGGCGCAGGTCTAAACTATGTTAGCTACGGTCTAGTTGCGCGTGAAATTGAATATGTGGATTCTGGCTACCGCTCAATGGCCAGCGTTCAAAGTTCTTTGGTGATGGTACCAATCAATGAATTTGGCTCTGAAGCGCAAAAACAGAAATACCTACCAAAACTGGCAACAGGCGAATACATTGGCTGTTTTGGTTTAACTGAACCAGATCATGGCTCTGACCCAGGTAGCATGATTACTCGTGCAAAAAAGGTCGAAGGTGGCTATCGTCTCACGGGTGCAAAAATGTGGATTACCAACAGCCCAATTGCCGACGTGTTTGTTGTTTGGGCGAAAGAAGTATCGCCTGAAGGTAATGTTGGTGACATTCGTGGTTTTATTTTAGAAAAAGGCTGGGAAGGTCTATCTGCTCCTGCAATTCACGGTAAAGTTGGCTTACGTGCATCGATTACCGGTGAAATTGTGATGGACAATGTCTTTGTCCCTGAAGAGAATGCTTTTCCAGAAGTACGTGGTTTAAAAGGTCCATTTACCTGTCTAAATAGTGCTCGTTATGGTATCGCTTGGGGCGCAATGGGCGCCGCAGAATTCTGCTGGCATACAGCGCACCAATATACTATGGACCGTAAACAGTTTGGCCGACCATTGGCAGCGAATCAGCTGATTCAAAAGAAACTGGCAGATATGCAAACTGAGATTGCCTTGGGTTTACAAGCTGCGCTTCGATTTGGACGTATGAAAGATGAAGGCATTGCTGCTGTAGAAGGCACATCATTAATTAAACGTAACAACTGTGGCAAGGCTTTAGATATTGCCCGTGTTGCGCGTGACATGATGGGTGGTAACGGCATTTCTGATGAGTTTGGTGTTGCCCGCCATCTGGTCAATCTCGAAGTAGTCAACACGTATGAAGGAACGCATGATGTACATGCACTGATCTTAGGTCGTGCGCAAACAGGCATCGCGGCTTTTGGTAACTAATTGAATTATATATCGATAAGGTGCTCTACATAGAGTGCCTTAGAGACTTTTTATGCAAAAATAAACTTAATCAATAAAGGATTCATCGTGAAACACTCTTGTAACTCTGTGCAATAGCCTGAGCAGTGATGAAATAAAAAGAATAAAAAAGGCAAATGTGCAGACATAGGAATGCCGATGACTCATTTGGGAAAATGAGGAACAAGGAAATGAATAACGAAATGCAAAACGGAGCAGGAACGCTCAAATTGCCTTCTAACGTGGGCACGATGCATCGGATTACCAGCAACACTTGGAAAATGGCTTTTATTTTTGCCTTTATTTCTTTGGTGATTGATGGTGTAGACATCATGTTGCTGTCATTCAGCCTGACCAGTTTAAAGGCTGAATTTGGTTTAAGTACATTTCAAGCCGGAATGCTCGGTAGTTCTTCTTTAGCAGGGATGGCGCTGGGTGGTATTTCGGGTGGATGGGCGTGCGATAAATTTGGCCGTGTGAAAACTATTGCTTGGTCGGTCGTATTTTTCTCAATCATGACCTGTATTTTAGGCTTTACCCAAAGCTATGAACAATTTTTAATTTTACGTTTTATTGGCGCATTTGGTCTGGGCTCACTTTATATGGCGTGTAATACGCTGATGGCAGAATATGTACCAACCAAATACCGCACAACAGTACTTGGGACTTTGCAAACGGGTCAAACTGTGGGGTATATCGTTGCAACGCTGTTGGCGGGTGCCATTATTCCAGATCACGGCTGGCGCATGCTATTTTATGTCACCATTATTCCTGCTGCTTTTGCCCTGATCTTTATGCGTTTTGTTCCTGAACCAAAATCTTGGCAGGAAGCAAAAATTGAGCAGCTAAAACGCCGTGAATTAAAACTTGAACCTGTACAGCAACATGCTGCAGTCAATCAAAATGCACCTTCTGAAAGTATTTATAAACGTATTTTTGGGCATACCAATCATCGTAAAATGTTCTTCTTTTGGATGTCGACCGCTGCATTTCTACAATTCGGTTACTACGGTGTCAACAACTGGATGCCAACGTATCTAGAAACCGAACTCAGCATGAACTTTAAAGCCATGACAGGCTATATGGTAGGCGCATATACCGCCATGATTCTGGGTAAAATTTTAGCAGGCTATGCCGCTGACAAGTTCGGACGTCGTATTACCTTTGTGTTTGGTACGGTAGCTACGGCAGCATTCTTACCGATCATCATTTTCTATAACACACCAACCAACATCGCCTATTTACTCGTAACTTTCGGTTTCTTATACGGTATTCCATACGGTGTAAATGCAACTTATATGGCAGAAAGCTTCTCGACGGATGTACGCGGTACGGCTATTGGCGGTGCTTACAATATGGGACGTTTAGGCGCAGCCATAGCACCAGCAACCATTGGTATGATTGCCGCTGGCGGATCATTCACCATGGCCTTTATTGTAATGGGTGCTGCGTACTTTATTGCAGGTGTTATTCCGGGCTTGTTCATTCGTGAACGTCAATATGATCCCCAGCAAGCATCACTTTCTTCAGATGCGGAAAAAGAAAAACTGGCAAGTGTAGATACATATGTTGATGATGCAGAACAAAAAGCATCTGCAAAAACTGCAACAGTAAAATAAATAAAAAGACCTGTGCCATAGCTCAATACTATGGCACATCTGGAGTGAACTATGGGTGCATTAAAAGGAATTCGTGTATTGGACTTAAGCCGTGTTTTGGCAGGTCCTTGGTGCGGTCAAATTTTGGCTGATTTAGGTGCAGAGGTAATCAAAATTGAGCGTCCAAAAGTGGGTGATGATACCCGTACGTGGGGACCACCTTGGATGCCAAATCAGCAAGGTCAAGCGACGAGAGAATCAGGCTATTACCAATGTGCGAACCGTAATAAATATTCTGTAGCCATTGATATTGCCAGTGAAGAAGGGCAAGCCCTAGTCCGTGAAATTGCCCAGACGGCAGATGTCGTGATTGAAAACTACAAAGCAGGTTCACTTGCAAAATATGGTTTGGATTATGCATCGCTCAGTGCACTAAATCCCAATATCGTATATTGCTCAATTACAGGTTTTGGTCAGGATGGTCCACGTGCGGAAGAACCAGGCTATGACTTTATTATTCAAGGTATTTCCGGTTTGATGAGTATTACTGGTGAATCTGATGATGTAATCGGTGGTGGCGCACAAAAGGTGGGGGTCGCTGTGGTCGATATTCAGACCGGACTGTACTCAACGATTGCCATTCAGGCGGCATTGTTGGCGCGGCAGCATACAGGACGCGGTCAATATATCGATATGTCATTACTCGATGTACAGGTGGCGGCGCTAGCCAATCAAGGTATGAACTATTTGACTTCGGGCAAAGCACCCAAGCGCATGGGAAATAATCACCCGAATATTGTACCGTATCAAACCTTTAAAGCTAAAGATAAAGAATTTATTATTGCCTGTGGTAATGACAAACAATTTAAAGATTTGTGTATTGCGATTGGCTATACAGAACTGCTAGATCAACCAAACTATTTACGTAATCAAGATCGAGTGAAGCACCGTGAAGAATTAATTCCATTATTGAGTGCCTATTTTCTGACTCAAGATGCTCAAGTTTGGGTTGATGCGATTCATGCGGTAAAAGTGCCTGTGGGTGTAATCAACTCTGTAGAAGACGCATTAAATGAACCGCAAATTCAACATCGTCAAATGGTGGTGAATATTCCACATGCTTTAAATCATGATTTTAAAGTGATTGGATCACCGATGAAATTATCTGATACGCCTGTAGAATACCGTCATGCACCGCCGCAGTTAGGGCAGCACACAATCGAAATTTTGTCCCAATTTAAAACTGAAGCTGAATTAAATGAATTGGCTGCACAAGGTATCATTGATCAACTCAATCATCCTGCAGCTTAAAATTTCATGGGATTATTCTTCAAACTATTCTTCAATATCTGGTCTTAAACACCTATGAGGAATGAGTGGAGTTAAAAGTTTAGACCGAAGGACTCCAATACTTCGGTCTTTTTCAATATCAATATTCATTTACGGAGTGCTTTTAATGTTAATTTTCTAGATAAAGTATAATTATTCATTAAAGCTTGGGCCTGCAATACGGTCTTTATTTTTTCGTATGAAAGAGATGTCCATACTTTTGCGCCTTGATATTTTTTCTTTAAGCTATAACTTTAAAATTCTGGAATCCACAAACTAATTTCCGCAATGCTGCAGGCAATAAGCATTTATATGCCTATTTTTCAAGTCTACTAATTGCACAGAAAGATCTCGATACCACCTCCATTGGCGAGAGTATAAGTCTTCAAACGAAATAAAGCCCTGCACAATGGCAAGGCTCTATTTTAATAACATTACATTGAATTTGTTCAGCTGCTTATTATTGCTGTATAAAATTCTGCAAAGCCTGATTAAATGCATCTGGCTGTTCGATGTTTGAAATATGCGATGCATTAATTTCAAATAATTGGCTATTTGCAATGCGTTCTTGCATGAATTGACCATCTGCAACTGTAGTTACAGGGTCTTGTTGACCTGCAATAATCAATACTGGGATGTGAATAGACGAGATTTCATTGCGTAAATCCGCTTTAGCCAAAGCTTCACAACAACTTGCATAACCTTCTGGGCTGCCAGCTCCGAGGTCGTTACTCAAAGATTGTACAGTTGCCGTGTTACTTTGGATAAAGGGTTCTGTAAACCATCGTGATGCTGCTGTTTCTGCAATTGGTTTCAAACCTTGTTGACGGACTAACTGCGCACGTTCATTCCAAGCTGATTCTTGCCCAATTTTTGCAGCGGTATTGCATATAATGACATGGTTAAAGCGTTCAGGATGATGTATTGCAAGCCATTGACCTGTTAAACCACCCATCGATATTCCACAAAATGCGGCTTGTTGAATACTTAAATGATCCAATAAATGGATGACATCTGTACCCAATTGATCAAGGCTATAAGGCCCTTGAGGGGCAGAAGATGCACCATGACCACGTGTATCATAACAAATGACAAAATAATCCTGCTGCAGCGCCTCTATCTGAGGCTGCCACATGTTGAACTTTGTGCCTAAAGAGTTAGAAAAGACAATCGCAGGTTGTGTGTGGTCACCAAAAGTTGCGTAATTAATCGTTGCATCATTGGATATAAATGTAGGCATGTTTTGAATCCTTAATTTTATAAATCCCCTAAATCCCCCTATCAGAAGGAGGACTTTTATTGAGGATTAAACACGTTCAATAATCAAAGCGATGCCTTGACCGACACCAATGCACATCGAACAGAGGGCATATTGACCTGAAATTGCCTCAAGTTGATTTAACGCAGTCGTAACTAAACGGGCTCCAGATGCACCTAAAGGATGCCCCAAAGCAATAGCGCCACCGTTTGGATTGACATGTTTAGCGCCATCTTCCAAACTTAGTTCACGGGTAACCGCTAAGGCTTGAGCCGCAAAAGCTTCATTCAGCTCGATCACATCCATTTGTTCAAGGCTTAGACCTGTTTGAGCTAATAGCTTTTTGATGGCAGGCGCAGGACCAAAGCCCATGATTTTGGGTTCAACACCCACCACCGTTGCCGCAATAATTTTGGCCCGTGGCTTTAACTTAAATTTGTTAACAGCATCATCTGAAGCAATCAGTAGTGCAGCTGCACCATCATTGATCCCTGAGGCATTGCCCGCAGTTACCGTCCCATCTGCTTTCACCACAGGTTTGAGTTTTGCTAAACCTTCTGCTGTCGTTGATGCACGTGGATGCTCATCTGTATCGACTATCAGTGGGTCGCCTTTACGCTGTGGAATGATTACAGGGATGATTTCTTTCTCAAAAAAACCATTGGCTTGTGCAGCAGCTGTACGGCGCTGACTTTCTAAGGCAAAAGCATCTTGATCAGCACGGTTAATATTGAATTGTTCTGCCACATTTTCAGCGGTTTGAGGCATGGTTTCCACGCCATACATTTGTTTGAGGATTGGATTGATAAAACGCCAACCCATGGTGGTGTCTTCTATCTTTTGGCTGCGTCCATAAGCACTTTCCGATTTACCCATAACAAAGGGCGCACGGGACATACTTTCAACACCGCCAGCAATAATTAAGTCTGCTTCATTTGCTTTAATTGCACGGGCTGCCATCGCAATTGCATCAAGTGATGAACCACAAAGTCGGTTCACAGTTGTAGCAGGAACTTGAAAAGGTACACCTGCGAGTAGCGACGACATTCGTGCAACATTACGGTTATCTTCACCGGCTTGGTTCGCACAGCCGTAAATCACGTCATCAACAGACTCCCAAGCAATACTTGGATTTCGCTGCATCAGTGCCTTAATAGGTAAGGCACCTAGGTCGTCGGTACGTACTGCTGCTAAACCGCCCGCATAGCGACCGAAAGGTGTACGGATTGCATCAATAATATAGGCATTTTTCATTTTATAAATCCTAAAAACTCAGCTCCTCCCTTTTAACGGGAGGTTGGGAGGGATTTACAGGAAGTTAATTTTTGAATAATAATCCTCCCAAAATCCCTCCTTTAATCAAGGAGAGACTTTTTGCTTTATGCTGTCGTATCTATCAGCTTTGCACCGGTCATTGACTGTAATTCGTCAAAGCTCAGACCCTCAACTTTTTCAATCACTTTCATGCCTTCAACTGTTACATCAATCACGCACAAATCTGTGTAAATACGATCGACACATTGCAGGCCTGTCGCAGGGTATGACAATTCGGCGACAATTTTCGGTTCACCTTTTTTGGTCACATGGTCTGTAGTAATAAAGACTTTTTTCGCCCCAACAGCCAAATCCATTGCACCACCTACAGCAGGAATTGCATCTGGCGCACCAGTATGCCAATTTGCTAAGTCACCATTTTGGGCAACCTGAAAAGCGCCTAATACTGCAATATCTAAATGACCGCCACGCATCATGGCAAAAGAGTCACCGTGATGAAAAAAGCAGCCACCCGTTTGCATAGTGACAAACTCTTTTCCTGCATTAATTAATTCAGGGTCTTCTTCGCCTTTAGCCGGAGGAGGACCAAAAGCCAAAAGTCCATTTTCTGAATGTAGAAATACATCTTTGTCTGTTGGTAAATAATTTGAAATTTTAGTGGGTAAGCCAATGCCTAAATTGACATAAGCACCATCTGGAATATCCTGTGCAACACGTTCTGCAATTTGATCACGGGTTAATTTGGTATAGCTCATGGTTCTTTCCTCACGTGATTTATGCAGATTGCTCAAGCTGTGCAGATTGAACAGCCACGACATGTTGTACAAAAATACCAGGGGTAATAATGTGCTCTGGGTCTAATGCACCAAGTTCAACCACTTCTGAGACTTGAGCAATCGTCACATCTGCCGCCATGGCCATAATGGGGCCAAAGTTACGCGCTGATTTGTTGTAAACCAAGTTGCCCCAGCGGTCGCCCTGATGTGCTTTGATTAAAGCAAAATCGGCCTTAATTGGATTTTCGAGAACAAAATCTTTGCCTTCATAATTGAGTGTAGGTTTGCCTTCTGCCAACAACGTACCAAAACCTGTTGGTGTATAAATTGGACCCAAACCCATGCCTGCCGCCTGAATACGGCAAGCCAAATTACCTTGTGGTACAAGCTCAAGTTCTATTTTTCCTGCACGGTATAGCTTATCGAATACCCAAGAGTCCGATTGGCGAGGGAAAGAACAAATCATCTTACGGACAGCACCAGCTTTGAGTAATTTAGCAAGTCCATAGTCACCATTACCTGCATTGTTGTTGACGATGATGAGATCTTTGATGCCAAGTTCTATCAATCCATCAATCAGTTCAGCAGGCTGACCAGCCGTACCGAAGCCGCCGATCATAATGGTTGATCCATCCTTAATTTGAGAAAGTGCTTCTGTTAAGGAAGCGGTACTTTTATCAATCATGCTACGATCCTTCATCAAGAACGATAAAACTATTTACCTGACTAACCACTTCAGTCATGTAAGGCAGATAATCTTTTATTTCAAATATTTACAAACTTAAAAATGCAGATCAATGGACTCCAATCATGTGCTACACAATTGGAATCCAATCGCATCAGCTATCATCACTACGAACAGAAGAGGGATGACGATTTACAGCCATAACTTCAATATTCATATACGGGTAAAGGGGCAACCCTTGTAAGATGTTGTGTAACTCTTCATTGCTTTCAACATCAAAAATACTGATATTTGAATATTGACCAGTAATGCGCCAGATATGACGCCATTTGCCTTGACGTTGTAGATCTTGTGAATAAGCTTTTTCTACAGCTTTAATTTCATTGGCTTTTTCTACTGGCATATCTAATGGAATATTGACATCCATGCGTACTTGGAAAAGCATTTCTCACTCCTAGCTAAATGTTATTTACGACGTAAGTCATCAATTTTGTTTTCATCAATTTCAATCCCTAAACCCGCTGTGGTCGGAATCTTGAGTTCAAAATCTTGATATTGAAGTGGGGTTTTTAAAATTTCTTCAGTTAGCAGCAATGGACCAAAAAGCTCTGTGCCATAAGCTAAATTGTCAAATGTAGAAAATGCATGTGCCGATGCAATAGTGCCCACAGGGCCTTCAAGCATGGTTCCACCATATAAATCGATACCCGCAAGTTTGGCGATTTTAGAAACCTCACAGCCTTCGATTAAACCGCCAGACTGTGCAACTTTGACTGCAAAAACAGATGCAGAATTGTGCCGCGCAAGTTGATATGCCGTTTGCGGGCCCATCAGTGATTCATCTGCCATAATGGCTATATCAAAACGACGAGTTAAACGGCGCATCGCGTCAATGTTATCGATCGCGCAAGGCTGCTCAATCAGATCAACACCACCATCTTGTAACAATTGAATGCCTTTAATGGCATCTAGTTCAGACCATGCACGGTTGACATCCACACGAATAGAAATGTCCGAACCTAACGCTTTTTTTATGGCTAATACATGCTCAACATCAGCTTCAACGGGGCGTGAACCGATTTTAAGTTTGAAAATATTATGTCGTTTTGCCGCAATCATTTTTTGTGCTTCGGCAATGTCTTTTTCTGTATTGCCAGACGCAAGTACCCAAAGAACAGGTAAGCTGTCACGTAAGCGCCCGCCCAATACTTCGCTTAAAGGCAAATTTAAACGCTGCGCCAAAATATCGAGTAGCGCCGTTTGAATGGCACATTTAGCAAAGCGATTGCCGTTAATATTACGTTTAATGGCTTGCATGGTTTGAGCAACATTCAAACCAGTGAGGGTTTTCAGTAAAGGACTAAAATAAGTTTCAATATTGGTACGAATGCTTTCAGGGCTTTCTTCACCATAGCCTAGACCACCAATCGTCGTCGCTTCACCCCAACCGATATAACCATCTTCGGTAGTGATTTTAATCAAAACAAGGGTTTGCGTTTGCATGGTTGCAACAGCCATCTTGTGCGGACGGATTGTTGGGATTTCCACGAGCAGGGTTTCAATCGACTTATACATCTTGCATATTTCTTATCTATCCAACTATTTATATACCCTAATTTAATGTAATATCTTTAACTAGAGCGATTTTGGTATTTTTAGATACTTAAAAGGTATATAAATGGAATTAAGGCACTTACGTTACTTTGTCACCGTGGTTGAAGAGCAAAGTATTACCAAGGCAGCAGAAAAATTATGTATTGCTCAGCCACCTTTGAGCCGCCAAATTCAAAAACTTGAAGAAGAGCTGGGGATTACGTTGTTTGAGCGTGGTTCTAGACCCGTGAAAACCACAGAAGCAGGTATGTTTTTTTATGAGCATGCTGTACAGATATTGACGCATACCGCCCAGGCCACAACCATGGCACAGCGAATTAATGCCGTCGATAAAACTGTCCGTATTGGTTATGTCAGTTCGCTTTTATACGCATTATTGCCGCAAATTATTTATTTATTTCGACAACGCAACCCAGATATTCATGTTGAACTCATAGAATGTGGTACACGCGACCAGATTGAAGCCTTAAAAACCGGTCGAATTGATATTGGTTTTGGACGACTTCGCTTAACCGATCCGTCCATTAAACGTGTTTTATTAAGAAAAGAAGCGCTACGTTTAGCTATTCATAAAAACCATCATTTGGCTGAATTTAAAGACAAAGGCATTTATCTTTCTCAAATTTTAGATGAACCAATTTTTGCCTACCCAACAACACCTAAACCGAATTTTTCCACCCTCATCCAATCCATTTTTACCGAATTAGGACTTGTACCTAAACATTTAACCGAAGTGCGTGAAATTCATATGGCTTTGGGCTTGGTGGCGTCGGGAGAGGGCATTTCTCTGATCCCTGAAAGTGCCAGTGATATTGGCATGAAAAATTTGATGTATATCCCAATCTTAGATTTGGAAGCCTATAGTCCAATCTCTTTGTCGGTACGCAATATGGATCATAGTAATTACATTCCAAAGATACTGGATTGCATTCGTGAAGTCTTTGTTGAAGAAAATATCGATCTGCGCGCCATCGATGCAGATGCATAACTAAGTCAAGGTTTCATGGTCGATGTAACACAAGATCCACTATTCAGATGATAGGGTCTTATGGAATATCAATCACTTCAGCCCAAAGCATCCTGATAAATACAAGACTGAGCTATTTCAAAAACCTTTTCATCTTCAATATTCAATTGATCATATTGCTGCATTTTTTGAATCATCCATTCAAAATCTGAAGTTTGTGGCGCTTGGGTCTTACCAAAATTTTGAATGATTCTTTTGATCCGATGAAAAGCCTCGACGTGAATCTGCTCAGAACAATCAAAACGGATGATGTGATATTGCTTTAACAAAGAAAATATTTCAGAAAAATGCGTTTGTTGAAGCAGATCGTTTTGGGCTTTTTGGATGGCAAGATTGATTGCGTTTAAGGTATTAGGATGTTTTTCTGCCCAATCATGGGTAAAAGCCAAAACTTTATCTGGAATATGATCAATAATATCTTGACTATTGACGATAATACGACTATAGCCTTGTATTTCAGCTTGCGTATTCCACGGCTCTCCGACACAGAATACATCAATTCGTTGCGTTGATATTGCTTCGACCATATAAGGCGGTGGTAAAGTTGAAAACGTTTGCGTTTGAGCAATTTCTGTGTCTGCAAGTGCCAGCCATTCTCTTAGAATATAATGATGAATCGAATGCTGAAAAACATGCGCCAACTGAATCGTTTGATTCTGTTTTACCGCAGATACGATTTTCTCTGCTGAATTTTTTGGAAGATCCAAAGCATGGATATTTAATTCATAGCACAGCTTTTGACTCAAACTAATATAAGCACAATTAGTACTGAGTGTAAGAGAGGTTTGTAAGGGAATGCCGAGATGGTCTTTACCTGTCACAGACGCAGGCAGCATGGCCGATAAGCAATGGGCAGCATCTAAAAAACCAAAAGCTAGACGGTCGCGTAAACTTGCCCAAGATGGTTCTTGAGTCAGTGTGACATTTAACCCTTGTTCAGCAAAATATCCTTGATGTTCTGCCCAGAGCAAAGCAACACAGTCGAGTAAAGGAATATAGCCCAATTGAATATCTGTTTTTTCAAGCTTTTGCATGGTTTATTCCTTAAATTGAGACTGTAACAACGCTTGCGCATCAAGCAGCCGACGCGCCATTTCACCCATTGTCATACGGTGACTCATGGCATTTTTTCTCAGCAAATTGAATGCTTGATCTTCGGTTAATCCATGCATTTGTATTAAAAGCACTTTGGCTTTTTCAATATCTTTTCGATCGGCCAATTTGCACTTGGTTTCAGCCAAATCATTCAGCAGTTTTTTATGCTTTTTATATTGTTCAATTGAAATTTCTAAAATGCTATTCAAACGTGCAGGGTCAATGCCATCGACAATATAAGCCGTCACACCTGCATCAATCGCGCTTCGGATAATTTCGAGACTCGAATTTTTAGTAAATAGAACAGTCGGTAAGTCAAATTGGCTGACACAGCTTTCAATGACATCGCGATGTGGATGATCCATATCCAATAAAATCACATCTGCATGAATATTTTGCAGATATGACATATTTAAATGATTAATCATGAAACTGGCGACCACATCAAAGTCATGCTGAATTAATGAGGCTTGAATAAATTCAGCGCGTTCTTGATCATCATCAATCAGGGCTATTTTTAGTTTTGGCATGCAAACACTCAGACAGAGCCAAACAGATACGTATTGAGCTTGCTAAGCAAATTAGATGCCAAATCTAAAGGCAATACAAAATATAAATCTGCTTCTATGTTTGAGCATAGTTATGTGCGCATTTTTAAATTGAACCATTTCCATGCACTGATCTTGTGCAGGGCTGAACCACGCTTGAACATTTAGCTGCATCTCTATAGGCACATTGACTATCTATTCACCTTAATTCGCTTAATTTCTGACAAGTCGGCGTTCAAAGCCGCAATGTAAAGATGAATTGAAGTCGAAAATAAAAACTTGGCATGGCTCGTGCTTAATACTTGTTGAGTCAATGAAGACTCTAAAAATTTGTTAGACGGCCAACGACGTCCGTTCTGATCGACTCTGTTATGTGTTAGCGACATAACCGAGTAATTCATGCGTTCAGTTCAGTCAGGAGAAGGTTATGTCTTCAAATTTAAATGCCAAAAAAGCCACAAAAATAAGTCTATTTAATTTTTCTTCAGCAGCAATGCGGGCCTTCCACATGAGTTGGCTCGCATTCTTTGTTTGCTTCTTTGCATGGTTTGCCTGTGCGCCTTTGATGCCAGTGATTGCAGGTGAATTTAATCTAACAAAAGACCAAATCGCTAATATTAATATTGCTGCGGTTGCAATCACCATTTTAGTTCGTCTGATCGTTGGGCCTTTATGTGATAAATACGGCCCGCGTAAAACATATACAGCATTATTAATTGTCGGCAGCATCCCAGTCTTTGGTGTTGCTTCTGCAAATAGCTATGAATCCTTTCTTTTCTTCCGCTTGCTGATCGGTGCGATCGGAGCAAGCTTTGTCATCACGCAATACCATACCAGCATTATGTTTGCGCCTAATGTGGTGGGTACAGCCAATGCGGCAACCGCAGGCTGGGGTAATGCAGGCGGCGGTGCAACTCAAGCCCTCATGCCTTTATTGCTTAGCGCACTCGTTATGTTTGGTGTAGAGCAAGCGATGGGCTGGCGCATAGCGTTAATCGTTCCTGGTGTGATGATGTTGATCGTAGGCGCGCTGTATTGGAAATTTACCCAAGACTGCCCGCAAGGCAACTTTAAAGAACTGCGTGAACAAGGTGTTGCAGTCGGTTCAGATAAAAAAGGCGGTGTAGCCATTCTCATGCATGCAGCACGCAATTACCGTGTATGGATTCTATTTGGCGCTTATGCAGCTTGCTTCGGCATTGAAATCTTTATTCACAACATTATTGCGCTGTATTACGTCGACAACTTCCAATTTGGATTAAAAGAAGCGGGTATGGCAGCAGGGATCTTCGGTCTATTGGCACTGTTTGCCCGTGCGCTTGGCGGCATTGTTTCAGACAAAGTCGCGACTACCAAAGGCTTGGATGGCCGTACCAAAGTTCTGTTTGCGATGATTCTGCTCGAAGGACTGTTTTTAATACTGTTCTCGCAAATGAGCACGCCAATCTTCGCCATTCTTGCCATGACAGTCTTTGCACTCTTCACACATATGGCTTGCGGTGCTACCTATGCGCTGGTGCCATTCATTGACCGTGATGCTTTAGGCGGCGTGGCAGGCATTATCGGCGCAGGCGGTAACGTTGGTGCGGTAGCTGCAGGTTTTTTGCTTAAAGGCATGTTGGATATTCAAACCACGCTCATGGTGCTTGGCGGTTTGGTGGTGATTGCAGCCAGCTGTGTACTGATGATCCGCTTCTCTGTAGAGCATAAAGAAAAAGAACAGCGCCTATTTGAACAAGCTGTAAATGAACGAAATTTAGCTGAAGCTCAAAACTAATACTGAAAAGTTGCCTCTAAACATCGCGATTTAGGGGCAAATAAAAAAATCTTGCGGAGAAAGAATATGAAAATCATCATGATTGGACATGGCATGGTTGGCCATAAATTTATCGAATCTGTACTGGAACACGCAGGTGATGATGTTGAATTAACCATTTTGGCTGAAGAGCCGCGTTTAGCCTATGACCGTGTGCATTTAACTGAATATTTCAGCGGTAAATCGGCTAAAGATTTAACCCTATGCCGCAGCGACTTTGCCGATGCATACGGTATAGATTTACGCCTTAGCACCAAAGCGGTTGAAATTGATCAGCGCAATAAAACGGTCACAACCAATCACGGTGATATTCTTTCTTTTGACAAGCTAGTGCTCGCAACAGGTTCATACGCTTTTGTGCCACCAATTCCAGGCAATGAACGTGAAAACTGCTTTGTGTACCGTACCATTGAAGACTTGGATGCCATCCGTGCCGCAAGCTTGAATGCTAAAACAGGTGTGGTGATCGGCGGCGGTTTATTGGGTCTGGAAGCAGCAAAAGCGCTGCGTGATTTAAACTTAGAAACCCATGTTGTTGAATTTGCACCACGCTTAATGGCAGTTCAGATTGATGATCTAGGCGGTAAAGTTTTACGCTCAAAAATTGAAAATCTAGGTGTTAAAGTCCATACGCAAAAAGCAACATCTTGCATTGAAGACGGTGCAAATTCGAAGCATGTAATGAAGTTTGGTGATGGTTCTGAACTGGAAACCGACATCATCTTATTCTCTGCAGGTATCCGCCCACGCGATGAATTAGCGCGCCAAAGCGGTTTAGCCATTGGTGAGCGTGGCGGAATTGCGATTAATGACTATTGCCAAACTTCAAACCCTGACATTTATGCCATTGGTGAATGTGCGCTTTGGCAAAATAAAATTTATGGCCTAGTTGCGCCGGGCTATGACATGGCACGTATTGCAGCAAAGCATGTGATGGAACAAAACTGCACGCTTTTCGCTGGTGCAGATATGAGCACCAAGCTGAAACTGATGGGAGTTGATGTTGCATCTGTAGGCGATGCGCATGCAATGACACCAAATTCTTTAAGCTATTTCTATGCAGATGAAGCAGCTCAGGTTTATAAAAAAATTGTCGTGAATGCAGAGAAAACTAAGCTGCTAGGTGCAGTATTGGTGGGCTGTGCTAAAGAATACAATGACCTGCTGCAAATGATGCTGAATGGCTTAGAAGTTCCAGAAAGCCCAGAAAGCCTAATCATGCCTGGCTATGCACAATCTGCAGGTAAATCGGGCGGAAGCGGTGTCGATCTGCTGCCAGACAGCGCAACGATTTGTTCATGTAACAACGTCTCTAAAGCAGA
Source organism: Acinetobacter sp. YH1901134 (assembly GCF_013416965.1). Classification (NCBI taxonomy): domain Bacteria; kingdom Pseudomonadati; phylum Pseudomonadota; class Gammaproteobacteria; order Moraxellales; family Moraxellaceae; genus Acinetobacter; species Acinetobacter sp. YH1901134. The sequence continues at coordinate 158,848 of NZ_VPEW01000004.1, forward strand.
TATTTGTTCAGCCATTGCTGACGGATCGACTTCTTTAGGCGCATTGAAAAAATGTACTAAAGCTGCAACAGCTTGCGGCGGCTGTGCGCCATTAGTCACTCAAGTACTTAAATCGGAGCTTCAGCGTCAAGGTGTAACGGTAAATAACCATTTATGTGAACACTTTGCTTATTCACGCCAAGAGCTCTATCACTTGGTACGTGTGAATAAAATCAAAACTTTTGATGACCTGATTCAGCAGCATGGCCATGGCTTAGGCTGTGATATCTGCAAACCGACGGCAGCCAATATCCTAGCTTCATGCTGGAATGACTTTGTACTTAAACCGAGCCATGCGGGCCTGCAAGACAGTAATGACTACTACCTCGGCAATATTCAAAAAGACGGTTCATATTCAGTAGTACCTCGTATGGCGGGCGGTGAAGTTACTCCGGACGGATTAATTGCCGTGGGTCAAATTGCCAAAGAATATGGTCTATATACCAAACTTACAGGCGGTCAGCGTGTTGATATGTTTGGTGCACAAGTGCATCAACTGCCTGAAATCTGGGAAAAATTAATTGCTGCTGGTTTTGAGTCTGGCCATGCCTACGGCAAATCACTGCGTACGGTGAAATCTTGTGTCGGCAGTACTTGGTGCCGTTATGGCGTGGACGATTCAGTCGGCTTGGCGATTTATTTAGAGAACCGCTACAAAGGCCTTCGCTCACCGCACAAACTGAAAATGGCTGTGTCGGGCTGTACCCGTGAATGTGCTGAGGCGCAAAGTAAAGATGTGGGCGTGATTGCGACAGAAAAGGGCTGGAACCTTTATGTATGCGGCAATGGCGGTATGAAGCCACGTCACGCAGAGCTTTTGGCATCAGACTTAGATACGCAAACATTGATCAAATACATTGACCGTTTCTTTATGTTCTACATTCAAACAGCAGACCGTTTGCAGCGTACTTCTGTATGGCGCGACAACATGGAAGGCGGTTTAGATTACCTGAAAGATGTCGTTGTGAATGATTCGCTTGGCGTAGCGGGTGAACTTGAACGCCGTATGAGCCATGTTGTGGGTACATATCAAGATGAATGGCGTACTGCTGTAGAAGATCCTGAAGTACGTAAACGCTTTGTGACTTTCGTGAATGCAAAAGCAGAACAGCAAAATGATCCGCATATTCAGTTTGCATCCGTTCGCGGTCAAATCAGACCCAAAACAGAAGCTGAACGCGATTCGTCACGCATTCCAGTGGTTGAAGCTTAATCACAGCAATAGAGATCTTAAGAAAGTTAAAATTAAAATTTTCCATTATTTTTCAAAGTATAAATTCCTTTACTTAGACCTTATATGGCTCAGGTAGAAGGCTAGGATGAAGAGTTTTAACAAATACCTCTCCCTAACCCTCTCCTAAAAGGAGAGGGAATTTAGATCTAAATGAATTTATGGATAAAAAGAACTTCTGTAAGAGATCTAATAAAGCTAAAGAATGATAAGAGGAACTTAAAGATGACAGTTTTAAAAGAAATGAATGATTTAGACTGGTTTGATATTTGTGCATTAGATGATATTACGCCAAATACAGGTGTGGGCGCACTGATTGAAAATCAGCAAATTGCGATATTCCGTGTCGGTGAAGAAAAGCGGGTTTATGCGCTCAGCAATCAGGACCCATTTAGCCAAGCCTATGTTATGTCCCGCGGTATTATTGGTGACTTGCAGGGTGAGCGTGTTGTGGCATCACCCATTTATAAACAGCATTTCAGCCTTGCTACTGGACGCTGCTTAGAAGATAAAGACCAAAAACTCCTGGTTTTTCCAAGCAAAATTGAAAATGGCCGTGTGCTGATTAGTCCAACTGCTCAAAAAACCTATATTACCAATAACGCGCCATCGTCTGAGTTGATGAAACTTGTTTTGGTCGGCAATGGCTTAGCAGGTATGCGTTGCTTAGAAGATCTGCTGGATATGGCGCCAGAGCGTTATGAAATTACGGTCATTGGTGAAGAACCTTGGGGTAATTACAACCGAATTATGCTTTCACCTGTGCTTTCAGGTGATAAAACCATTGAAGATATCATGCTGCATTCACATGCTTGGTATAAAGACAAAAATATCCGTTTTGTAGCAGGTGATGCGGCGGTACGCATAGACCGTCCGCGCAAGCAGGTATACACAGAAAAAGGCTTGGTCATCGATTATGACCGTCTGATTTTAGCGACAGGTTCTAAGCCATTTATTCCGCCTATACCGGGAACTGACTTAAAAGGTGTTCTCAGCTTCCGTGATATTTATGATGTAAACCGCATGCTGGATTACTGTAAATCTAAGCAAAATGCAGTGGTGATTGGCGGCGGTTTACTTGGCCTAGAGGCTGCGTATGGCCTGAAACAGCGTGGCATGAATGTTACAGTACTGCATTTGATGGATCGTATTATGGACCGTCAGTTAGATGAAAAAGCCAGCTTAATGCTCAATCATGCGATTGAACAAAAAGGTATAAAAATCATGACCGCAGCAAATACCCAAGAGTTGATGGGTGAAGATGGCCATGTGAAGCAGCTGCGTTTGCAAGACGGTACTGTTTTAGATGCAGATCTTGTGGTTTTTGCGGTGGGTATTCGTCCGAATATTGAGCTTGCGCAAAGTGCAGGACTGCGCTGCGGCCGCGGTGTCATGGTGAATGACACCATGCAAACTTTTGATCCGAGTATTTATGCGGTGGGTGAATGTATTGAACACCGAAGCCAAACTTTCGGTTTAGTTGAACCGCTTTGGGGACAGGCATTCATTTGTGCATCGCATTTGGCCGAACATGGCAGCTTAACCTTCAAAGCGCCTACGGTTCCGACGCAGTTAAAAGTCAGTGGCTGTGATGTTTTTTCTGCAGGCAACTTTGAACCGTTGGATGATTTTGAAGACATTATTTTGAATGATGAAAAACGCCAAATCTATAAACGCATTATTATTCAAAAAGATAGAGTGATTGGTGCTGTGCTGTTTGGCGATACTGAAGATGGGGCATGGTATGCAGAATTGATTTCAGATCAAACTCCAATTTCAAGTATCCGAAACAAATTGCTGTTTGGTAAGGATTTTGCATTAAAGAAAGCAGGCTAATGCGTCTTTAATTTTGAAAGTCCCTTCTCCCACTGGGAGAAGGTTAGGATGAGGGGGCTTTTCATATAAATCCTCTCCCACTTGCGGAACTATGTTCCTCATCCTTTAAAAGGAGAGGGAACTTCCTATATGAATTAAGTGTTGATTAAAAATCTACTTATGCAAGTAGTCTAATATTAAAAATTATTGCAATACCTCGTTAGAATTGGAAAAGGAGCCAGCAGAAGTGAATAGCATCCCGATAGTGGAACTGCATAGCTCCACAGAAAATAAAATTAAAACAACGCAAACCACTTGTCCATATTGCGGTGTCGGCTGCGGCGTGAGCGCAACAGTTGAACAGACAGCTTTAGGGCAAAGAGTGAGCGTGACTGGCGATGCGAACCATCCATCAAACTATGGCAAGCTGTGCATTAAAGGCAGTAACTTAGCCGATACGATTGGATTAGAAACACGTGTTTTACAGCCGATGCTTGGGCGTCAAACATCACCATTTCATACTCGTCAGGCTACAGATTGGAACACAGCAACAGCACTGATTGCCGAAAAATTTCAGCAATGTATAGATCTTTACGGACGTGAAAGCATCGCTTTTTATGTGTCGGGCCAACTGCTGACGGAGGATTACTATGCCGTTAACAAATTTGTCAAAGGCTATTTAGGTACTGCAAATATTGACACCAATTCACGGCTTTGCATGTCATCGGCTGTGGCGGCACATAAGCGTGCATTTGGTGAAGACCTTGTACCAGCAAGCTATGAAGACTTTGAGCATACAGATATGGTGGTGCTGGTCGGATCCAATACAGCATGGTGCCATCCCGTGCTGTATCAGCGCATTATGAAAGCCAAAGAAGAACGTGATTTGTTCGTGGTGGTCATTGATCCGCGCTTTACCAGTACCTGTGAGGCTGCAGATTTGCATTTGCCAATTTTACCGGGGCAAGATGTCGCACTGTTCAACGGTTTGCTGCAGTATTTAGTACAAAATAATCATAGTGATGTAGATTTTATCACCAAACATACTCAAGGTTTGGCGCAAGCGCTGGAGCAAAGTAAAACAGAAGCTTCTATGACAGCAGTTGCTGAGCGTGCAGGTATTTCTTTAGAAAAATTACAGCTATTTTTTGAAAAATTTGCGCAAACTGACAAAGTTATGTCGCTATTTTCGATGGGGGTTAATCAGTCTTCGCGCGGTGTAGACAAAGCCAACAGTATTATTAACTGCCATTTGCTGACTGGCAAAATCGGAAAATTAGGAGCAGCGCCTTTTTCTATGACAGGTCAGCCCAATGCAATGGGTGGCCGCGAGGTTGGCGGCTTAGCCAATATGCTGGCTGCGCACTTAGATGTCGATAACACAGCGCATCAGGCATTAGTACAAGAGTTTTGGCAAAGTCCATTTATTGCCAATAAAGCGGGATTAAAAGCGGTTGATCTGTTTCAGGCGGTTGAAAGCGGCAAAATAAAAGTCATCTGGATTATGGCTACTAATCCTGTAGTTAGCTTGCCAGATGCAGATCAAGTCAAACGTGCCTTAGAGCAATGCGAGTTTGTAGTGGTGTCGGATATTTGCAAAGACACAGACACAGCAATATATGCAGATGTGCTTTTACCTGCATTGGGCTGGGGTGAAAAAGACGGAACCGTTACCAATTCTGAACGCCGTATTTCACGTCAAACTGCTTTTTTAGATGCGCCGGGTGAAGCCAGAGCAGACTGGTGGTCTATTGCACAAGTTGCGAAAAAGATGGGTTATAGCGGTTTTGACTACAGCAGCAGCTATGACATATTTATTGAACATGCAAAATTATCTGCTTATCAAAATGCGCCTTTAGATCAACGTGATACCACTGAGTCTTTTCGCTACTTTAACTTGCAGGGTTTAAGTAAGTTATCTGCACAAGATTATGCTGAATTAAAGCCCGTGCAATGGCCAGTTTGGCAGTTAGATCAGAGCGCTGATGCAGTCAGCCGTTTGTTTGCAGCAGGCCAATTCAGCCATGCCGATGCCAAAGCTAAGTTTGTAGCAACAACCGCTATTGACCCTTTGAACAAGATTTGCGGCGAATATCCGCTGGTTTTAAATACTGGCCGTATCCGTGATCAATGGCACACCATGAGCCGTACGGGTTTATCTGCAAACTTGAGTGCACATATCGCCGAACCATTTTGTGAAATACACCCGCAAGATGCACTGAAGTTTGGTGTTAAAGATGGTGAACTGGTTGAGGTGAAATCTAACTGGGGCTTATGTATTTTACGTGCACAGGTCAGCAGTAAAATTCGACGCGGTCAAATTTTTGCGCCAATTCATTGGAATGACCAAGTCGCATCGGATGCGCGTATTGGCAAAGTGGTGAATCCTGTGGTCGATGCACTATCTGGTGAGCCTGAATTTAAACATACACCTGTATTTGTACAGCCATTTTATACACAGTGGCAAGGTGTACTGTATGTACGTGACGGCTTTGAGCAAATGGTGCAAAACACCATTCAAAACACGGTGTGGTGGACCAAAATTAAAACAGCGAAAGCGACACGTTTTGAGTTGGCAGATCGTAAAAAATTTAGAAACACGGTTCAGCAGCTGAAAACATTACTGCCATTTACCGATGAAAGTTTTGAATGGCTGAATTTGGAAGATCAAACTGCCGATTTGAGTCATACCGTGGTGCTGCAAGATGGGCATTTAATTGCCAGTCTATATATTGCGCAACGCTCTATGCTGCCAGACCGTGATTGGATTGCTGGCATGTTTAAGCGTGAACGACTAAGCGCAATGCACCGCAAAGCGCTGCTTGCAGGTCAGCCGATGAACATGACCAACAGTGCAGGTCCGCTGGTGTGCAGCTGCTTTAAAGTCGGTAAAAATACCATTATCGAAACCATTAAAGAAAAGAATATTACCCATGAAAAACAAGTTACTGCATGTTTAAAGGCTGGCGGCAATTGCGGTTCGTGCTTATCAGAAATTCGAGGCTTAATTAAAGCCTGTCAGACGGAGTACGCAGAATGATGAAGAAAATCACCAAATCAATAGGCTATCCAGAAACAGACTTGGTTATTTTGGCGGGCGGTCAGGCCCGCAGAATGAACGGCATGAATAAAGTGCTGCAAAAATTTGATAATGAAATTCAGCTGATTAAGATCCATCAGCAGTTGAAATCACGGGCTGAAAATGTCTGGATCAACAGCCATCGCGATCATTCGATTTATAAACGGCTCATTCCCTCGATCCGCTTTTATCAAGATGATGAAGCCGGATTTTTAGGGCCATTGATGGGGATGAAAAGCGCGTGGTCACATGTTGAGTCTGATTATGTTTTGTTTGTCCCGTGCGATGTGACCTATATCCCGAAGAAAGTGCTTTCGAGATTGCATCAGGCCATGCAGCGGGATCCCTTGTGTGAAGTAGCTGTAGTGGAAATTAATGGCAAAGCGCTGTATCCATTTTGTTTGCTGAAACGAAGCAGTCTCACAATGCTGCAGGTGCATCTTGATCAAAAACAGCGCAGTTTGAAGGGGTGTTTTAGTAAAATGCACATGCAAGTTGCACGCTTTCAAAATAATGCACTCTTTTTTCACAGCATTAACTCTCTAGATGAGCTGCAGCAGCACCGTCAGCTGAATTTTCTCTAAAAGCTGTACCTTTTGCGGAGCTTTCATTTCAAATAATGAGCCTAATGTGCTGTTTTTGAACCCAGAGAGAAAATCTACAGCCAATATGAAGCTTTTGAGCATGATATCTAGAGATAAAACAGACTGCTTTTATACCTTAGATAATGGGCTTAACGGCAATTTATATTTTTAATTGCTATTAGTTATTTATAAGTTATTGATTTTGTGTGTCAAAAAAACAAACCAAATCCTCTGAAATAAATATTCAAAAAAGCGCAAAGTTGGAACACTTATTGCAATTTTTACTGCAAGAAAAGAGGGCGCAAAATTTGTACTGAGCTAAGACAGGGCAAATGACAGCACCATGGAAGATAAACATGAACAGCATGACACAATTACAGCCAGCGACCATTTTTAAGGATCAGTTTGGCCGTGAAAAACGCAAATTGCGCATTTCAGTGACAGACCGCTGTAATTTTAAATGTGTCTATTGTATGCCTGAACATCCTGAATGGATGAAAAAACATAATCTTCTTAGTTTTGAATCACTTTACAATTTTTGTGAGTTTATGGTGCTGCGCGGGATTGATCAAATCCGGATCACCGGTGGTGAACCGCTCATGCGTCAAGGCGTTGTACATTTTATTGAACAGCTGCAGCACCTCAGAAAGCTAGGCCTTAAACGTATTTCCATGACCACCAATGGACATTATCTGAAGCAATATGCACAGGCCCTAAAACAAGCTGGCCTAGATGGCATAAATATCAGCTTGGACAGTTTGGATGAAGCGCAATTTTTCCAGCTGACACAAAAACAATTACAGCCTGTACTAGACGGGATTGAAGCGGCTCAGCAAGCGGGCTTTGAAATAAAAATCAATACCGTGTTAATGAAAGCTCTAAATGAACAGCAAATCATTCCATTAACAAAATGGGCGCTGCAACAAGGTTTCGAACTGCGGTTTATCGAGTTTATGCCGCTGGATGGTGATCAAAACTGGTCTAAAGCTGCGGTCGTTACCGAACAAGACATACTGGATAAACTCAATACTGTTTTTGAAGTGCAAACACTGCATGGTCAAGGCACATCGCCAGCCAGATCATACTTAATCAACGGCTTGCCTATAGGCATTATTTCAACCATCAGCAATTCTTTTTGCGGCAGCTGCGACCGTTTGAGACTGAATGCGCAAGGCGAGTTTTTTAACTGCCTGTTTGCCCGAAAAGGTTTAAATCTCAGCCATGAAATTCAGCAGCTGAAAAGCAGTAAAACAACAGAGTTAATGCCGCTCGATGCAATGGCTTTGCAGCAAAAATTAGGCAGTTATATTTGGCAGAAGGAGCAAGGCTTTCATGCCATAACTGCCCAATCCAGCCCATCTAGAAAAATCAGCATGCATATGATTGGAGGTTAATGATGAGTCAGATCACCATCAAAATAGAATCTTTTGGCGCTATTGAACGCCTGCTGCCAGAGAATTTGAGTCTGACTTGCTTCGAACAGCAGTCAATTGCAGAGGTTTTGCTGCAGGTCGCAGATCAATTTCCGCAGTCATTCGACATGCTTGAACGCTGCGCCTGCGCTATGGGAGCAGACATTGTGCCAAGGCAAACCGCATTGATGCAGGACAGTACCGTTGTGCTGTTGTCACCTGTGGCGGGAGGCTGAATATGGAGCTCAAGCATATTTCACGCATACAAGACACGGTATTCAGCCAAGCCGATTTTGACAGTATTAAGGCATTTCCTGAATGCGGCGGTATAGGTGTATTTATAGGCGCGGTGCGTAATCACCATGAAGGCAAAGCGGTAAAAGCTTTGAAATATACCGCTTATGCGCCTGTGGCTGAAAAAATGATCCGGCAAATTGAACAGGAAATTCAAGCCAAATACGGCGTGTCATATGTACGGGTTGTACACCGTATTGGCGCGCTGCAGGTCGGTGATACCGCCATTATCGCCATGGCCTATGCGCCGCACCGACGTGAGGCTTTTGCTGCCTGCGAAGAAGCGGTTGAGCGGGTTAAGCATGAAGTTCCGGTCTGGAAAGAAGAGTTTTATATGGACGGCAGCAGCCAATATGTAGAGGGCTGCTGTATTCGTAAAGATCATGTGCCCAAGGCGACAAGTCATGCAGCGCAGCATGCTCATATTCATGGCGAGTCATGTGAACATGCACATCAAAACAGCCATCAGACCATGCATTTGAACGCCAATATTTACCAATGGCACCTATAAAACTCCAAATTTAATACTGTAGACACAAATGAATAAGATAAGGACAAAGCAATGAAAAATGTGGGCATGAAAGCGGAAAGTTACCGTACAGCCATTGCAACTGGAATTCTGCATGCGCCGCCACATTGCATTGAACTGCTGCGTAATGGCAATACAGAAAAAGGCGATGCGCTGAAAACCGCACGGATTGCAGGTATATTGGGCGCAAAACGCACGGATGAACTCATTCCGCTGTGTCATCCGCTGCCGATCTACCGTGCAGATGTCGAATATGAATTATTTGAGGCGCATGTCGAAATCAGTGCTGTGGTCGAAACCATTGGCCCAACGGGTGTGGAAATGGAAGCATTAACTGCGGTCAGTCTTGCCGGTTTAACGCTGTATGACATGCTGAAACCGCACTGTGAGCCTGAAGATTTATGCCTAGATCAGGTGAAACTGCAAAAGAAAAAAGGCGGTAAATCACATTTTACCCGTGTATTGAAAGAAAGCTTATCGGCGTCGATTATTGTGCTTTCAGATACGGTTGCTGCCGGTAAAAAATCAGATACTGCAGGGCAAAATGTCCTCGAAATTTTAGAAGAAGCAAACTTCAGCAACATCAGCTATCAAGTGATACCGGACAGTCCTGAACAGCTTTTGGCTCTTATTGAACAGCATAAGACGCAATATCCGCTGATTTTGACCGTGGGCGGTACAGGTCTAGGCCAGAAAGATTTAACCGTTGAAACCATTCAGCCGCTGTTAAAACGGGAAATTCCAGGGCTGATGGAAGCATCCCGCAGTTTTGGGCAGAAACGCACCCCTTATGCGGCCCTCAGCCGCGGTGTTGCCGGCTATATTGATGACAGTTTAGTCATTACACTGCCGGGCAGCAGACAAGGCGCAAAAGAATCATTGATTGCCATTTTACCTGCCTTGGTGCATCTATTTGATGTGCAGAAGAATATTCCGCATGCAGGAGGCTACCAATGAACCAAGCCGTATTGCACGCAGGCTGCGGGGCCGAGGCTGGACTGATTTCAGTGGACGAAGCGCTTACGCTGATTCAGACACATACGCAAAGTTTAGCGCATGAAACTTTGGCGCTTCAGCACGCTTTAGGCCGTTATTTGGCGGCAGATGTGCATTCACCAATTCAGCTGCCTTTATTTGCGCAAAGCGCAGTGGATGGCTATGCCATTTGCGCAGCGGGTGAAATTAAACCCGGCGCGCAATTTAAGCTGATTGGAGAAATCCGTGCAGGGCAAACGGCTGAAATAAGCTTAAAAGCAGGGCAAGCTGTCCGCATATTTACCGGCGCGCCGATACCTGAAGGCACGGCAACTGTAGCGCGGCAAGAAATTGTAAAGGCGGATAGACAGCAGATTGAACTGACTGCAGCCTTAAGCCCGCATGCAGATATTCGAGATGCAGGTGAGGAAATTTCATTTGGACAATGTTTAGCAGCGCGTGGTCAAAAGCTGACGGTTGGAACAATTGCAGCGCTCAGTATGGCTGGTATTTCACACTGCGAAGTTTTTGCCTATCCGAAAATTGCGGTCGTAATTACAGGTGATGAAGTTGCGCAAAATATAGAAGATTACCGTGCTGGTAAAATATTTGATGCCAATGCGCCGCTGATTTTAGTATGGTTTCAGTCGCAGCACGTCCAAGTTGAAGTGATTCATATTGCAGATGAAAAACAGGCGGTTTTAGATTTATTCAACCGTTTAAAAGACAGCTTTGATTTAATTTTAACGACTGGCGGCGTATCTGTCGGTGATTATGATTTTGTTCGGCCGGCAGCCTTGGACATCGGTTTTCAGCAAATTTTCTGGAAAGTGAAACAAAAACCCGGCAAACCGATGCTGTTTGCACAATATCGACGTCCTGACAGCAGTTCCTGTTATTTACTCGGACTGCCGGGCAACCCCGCTGCAGTCTATGTCGGCATGCAAATTTATACAGATAGATTATTGAAAGCCCTACAAGGTCAAACACCTGCGCTGGACTGGTTCAGCGCAGTCATGACACATGACCTAAAAGCAGATGCACGTGAGCGGTTTTTAAGAATGTCGGCGCACTTTGATAAGCAAGGCAAGCTTCAACTAACCAGCCTGTCTAAACAGCAGTCGCATATGTTGAGCAATTTAATGCAAGCTAATTGCATTGTTCGGATTCCTGCAGGGCAGTCTGTGCAAGCAGGACAAATTCTTCAAGGCGTATTTATTCAGCATTAGGAGTTTGCTATGCGATTCAAATTTATTTTAGCAGTAGGACTGAGCTTCATTGCTGGCGCATCTCAGGCGGAAACAGTCAAAATTTATGCTGCAGCCAGTTTAAGCAATGCTATCAGCGATATTGCAAAGCAATATCAGGCACAAAATCCAGACATCAAAATTGTACCGGTATTTGGCGCGTCATCTGCTTTAGCCAAACAGATTGAAGCCGGTGCGCCAAGTGATTTGTATTTTTCAGCAGATGTGGACTGGATGAATTATTTGGTGCAAAAACAGAAAATACCTGCAAAGCAAGTATTCAACATGCTAAGCAATGATTTGGTGCTGATTACGCCTAAAGCGGTGAATATGCAATTTAAAGCCGTGCCGCAGTTTAATTTTGCCAAGGCATTCAAAGGTCACTTATGTACAGGGCAAATAGAGTCTGTACCTGCTGGAAAATATGCCAAACAAAGCCTAACCAAGTTGGGCTGGCTATCAAGTTTGAATGGAAGGATTGTCGGGACAGATGATGTACGATCGGCTTTGGCTTTTGTTGAACGCGGTGAGTGCCAAGCGGGGATTGTTTACCGTACCGATGCGCTGATCAGTTCTAAAGTTAAAATAGCCGGGATTTTTCCAAATCATACTCATCAACCGATCATTTATCCATTGGCTTTAACACATCAAGGCGCAGCTAAACCTGAGGCCGTGAAGTTTTACCGTTATCTTAAAGACCATGCGCAAAGCAAAATGCTTTTTAAGCATTATGGCTTTGGTGTGAAAGGCTAAAGCATGCTCAGCCCAGAAGAGTGGAGCGCCTTGTTTCTGTCGGCTAAGGTTGCCGTTTGCGCCACTGTATTTTGCTTGCCATTTGCTATTGGGCTGGCTTGGGTGCTGGCGCGCTATGAGTTTCATTTGAAATTTTTAGTCGAAGCGCTGTTACAAATGCCGATGGTGCTGCCGCCGGTGGTTTTAGGTTATCTGCTATTGGTGCTGTTTGGTTCAAATGGCTGGATCGGCAAGCTGCTCAATGAATGGGGCATTCAACTGGCTTTTAATTGGAAAGGCGCCGTTTTAGCATCCATGATTGTGTCATTTCCGCTGATTGTGCAGCCGATCCGTTTGTCTTTTCAAATGATTAATCAGCAGCTGGAGCAGGTTGCAGGCTCACTAGGCGCGCATCCGTTACGGGTATTTGCATCAATTAGCCTGCCGCTGGCATTGCCGGGCATTTTAATCGGGAGCATTTTAGGATTTAGCCGAAGTTTAGGCGAATTTGGCGCAACCATTACCTTTGTGGGTAATATTCCTGATGAAACCCGAACCATTCCAATTGCTATCTATTCGCTGATACAGCAGCCCAATGGCGAAGAATCCGCAATGCGTTTAGTGATCCTTTCACTGCTGGCGGCTTTTGGCGCATTGATTGCCAATTATTATATTTTACAGCGCTATCAGCGAAAACTCGGAGCCGGCCATGCTTCAGTGTGATTTTCAGTTTCAATATGCAGATTTTCAATTGCAGGCTCGGCTGCAAATGCAAGATCAGCTGCTTGGCATTATGGGGCCATCTGGTAGTGGGAAATCTACGCTGCTGAAAAGTTTGGCCGGTCTGCTGCAGCCGCAGCAAGGTTATATATCGCTGAATCAGCGTGATGTGTTCGATACGGCGCAAAAGATTAACTTGCCAATGCATAAACGCCGTATTGCGCTGATTTTCCAAAAAGCATGGCTTTTCCCGCATATGAATGTGCAGCAAAATTTACAATATGCGGAGAACCTAGGCGCTCAGCAAAATACGAAATTTAAATTTGAGCAAGTGACTAATCTGCTTGAGTTGCAGCCACTACTCAAACGGCGGGCGCATGAACTTTCTGGCGGAGAGGCGCAGCGCGTTTCCATAGGACGCGCATTGCTGTCACAGCCTGATCTGCTGCTGTTAGATGAACCGCTGACAGGACTGGACCGCAGGCTGAAAGATCAAATATTGCCATTTTTAAACACGGTGAAAGAACAGTTGGCGCTGCCGATGATATATGTTACGCATCATGGCGATGAGTTAGATTATTTAAAAGCCCATATTTTGTATCTAGAAAATGGTCAAATAAGTTTTTAAATAAATATAAATTATATAAGTAATAACAGTGAATTAGATAAAAAAATGGTATTAAGCTGCATCTTAAAGTTTTGATTAGAACTATGAAAAACTCATTTTCTAGATTAAATTGTTACAAAACAAGGGAGAACACAGCGTTTTCCCTTTTTTATTCCTAATGATCTTGGAAATAATGATTTGTACGACTGAACGTGCAGACAGGGAATCTAATCGATGCATGATGATAGCTTAGCCACACATAATTCAACTGCAAAACTGGGTGCAGGGCTATCTAATCGGCATATCACGATGATCAGCATCGGTGGGGTAATTGGTGCTGGACTGTTTGTTGGATCTTCTGCTGCTATCGCAAAAGCAGGGCCTGCCGCCGTTCTTGCTTATATTACTACCAGTATTTTGGTTTTTTTAATCATGCGAATGTTGGGAGAAATGGCTGTAGCTCAACCTGACACCGGCTCATTTTCAACCTATGCAAGAAAAGCCATTGGGCCTTGGGCGGGCTTTACCATCGGATGGTTATATTGGTGGTTTTGGGTTTTAGTTATTCCAATTGAAGCAATCGCTGGTGCAGAAATTCTGCATGCATGGTTTCCTTCAATATCAAGTGCTGTATTTGCGACATTCTTTATTGTGCTTCTCAGTTTAGCGAACTTTTTTAGTACTCGGAGTTTTGGTGAGTTTGAATTTTGGTTTTCTCTGATAAAAGTCTTGGCTATTGTAATTTTTATCGCCATTGGACTCACCGCCATATTGGGGTTTTGGCCCTTAGCACCTAATGTAAGTGGTGTAGAAAATCTGTTTAAAAATGATGGATTTATGCCAAATGGCCTGGGTGGTGTACTTTCAGCAATATTGATTTCAGCATTTTCATTCTTTGGTGTTGAAATCTTATCGATCGCTGCAGCAGAATCAAAAGATCCTGAGCAAAAAATTAAACGTGCAACCAATTTAGTACTGTATCGGGTCATCTTATTTTTTGTGGTTTCAATTTTTATAACGGTTGCACTGGTAGATTGGCGTTCACCGCAATTACAACAATTAGGCACCTTCCAATATGTCTTGGTCAGTTTAAATGTCCCTCAATCAAAATTGATTATTGATAGTGTGGTCTTTATTGCGGTTGCAAGTTGTATGAATGCTGCACTTTATAGTTCATCAAGGATGTTATTTTCATTGGGGACACGCAAAGAAGCACCTCAATGGGTCACATCTATTAATGCCTCTGGTGTGCCTGCAATTGCAGTATTGGCATCGTCTGTAGTGGGCTTAATTTGCTGTGCAGTCAATTATTTATTTCCAGGCCAAGTATTTGGATTTTTACTGTCTACAACAGGTTCAATTGCCTTATTGGTTTATTTAGTGATTGCATTTTCACAGCTTAAATTGAGAACACAAATCGAAAAAAATGGAACTGAGGTTGCGTTTAAAATGTGGCTATTTCCATGGCTGACATGGGCTGTCATTATTGTGATTTTAAGTGTGCTGATCTATATGTTTTTATCTCCAGTCTACAGTTATGAGACTTCATTATCTTTAGGTGTTACGACATTGGTAGTTCTCTGCGGCATAGTGGTGACAAGAAAAGCTAAGTTGAAGAATGATTCCGAACTAAATTAAAAAAGTTTCGCTGATAAAAATCGTAATCATGAACCAATGGATTGTCTTTAGAATGTGCCGTGTCAGGGGATTAAAGCGAATGCGTTACGTTATATCTCTATGGCAATCCATTTTTAAAACAAATTCAAAGATTCACTTGACCTTCGACCGACTCCAAGCTTTATAATCGTTAAAATTTTCTTGATTGATACAATATGCGTTCTGCGACATGGATAACAGTCTTAGTCGGATTGTTCATGTTCCAAAGCCTTTGGAACGTGGCAGCCGCTTTCTGTGTGCATGAAGAGCAAACCCAAGTTGTTCAAAGCTATCATTTTGGTCATCATCAAAATACCTTATGCGTCAGCAGTGAAACCAATCCACAGCATTCGTTGCATCAAGCATCTGAATCAAGTAGCAAACTAGACAAAAATACCGCAAGTGATCTGCAACTCGGTGAAGATCATCAAGACCATTTGCCGTCTATGACGCATTAGACTGTACAAAATCAACAAGCGATTCTTTTTATTGCACATCAGAGCTTTGAATATACGCCAAAATTTGTTTGGAAGAATCTTTATCAAGCGCCTGATCTCTTCCTGCAAACACCTCCTCCTGTTTATGCCCCGCTAATGGCGGGGTAGCCTAAAACATTCCCGCCACTTTTTTTAATAAATAAGTGGGAAAAATCATGTCTTTATATTTTACGGCGTTTATACGTCTAGGTTTAGCTGTCGGTATTTCGACGGCCTTACAAAGTACTTTTGCGGAAAATGTCAGCAGTTTGGAATCTGCATTTGCCAAAGTACAAAACGACCGAGCACAAACAGATATTTGGCTACTGCCAGTGCTTTACTGTTGCCTTAATTCAGCTCGATCTCAATTACGGTTCATTCATTAGACAGAATGGATCGTATGGACTCAGAATTTGTCAATATTTAAATCAGCAAATCAGCAAATCAGCAAATCAGCATAAGCCGATATTCACCTGCATTTTCAACAGGTGCGCGGTGCACACAAGGTAAAACTGGCTGTGTAGGATGATCCACCGCTAAACGCCATAGATGACCATTGCCTAAATTTACAGGCACAGCATTGTCTTTGAGTTGATAATGTAAATCAAAAAAATATTCCTTTAAAAAGTCATCAAACTCTGAGTCAGGGCCATCGTATAAAGCTTTGAGTTGCTCTCGTATTTCAGGAATTAAGATTTTTTGTTTGACTTGATCATTTGGCACAATATCACTAGAAGCACCATAATACGTACATAAAAAGGTATCGGTAGCGATGGGTGATCGATCAACATGAAAAGAATAAACATCGGTTGAGATGAAATCGAATTCATCATCGCGTTCATAACATTTAAGCAAATTCAGCGAGGGTGATGCACCAAATGCTGTTAATTGTTGCATGTCATTTAAAATGATTTCTCTAGCTAAATGACCTTGCGCTGAAAGCTTTAATTCCATCAGATCATCTATAGAAACTTCAGTAATATTTTCAATCAGTTCGAGTTTTTTGACTACTTCTTTAAAGTCACCTTGTAAGCTACGTTGCCAGCAAAGCGCATTCATTTGACCTTCGAAATGACGATGAATCAATTCAGAAAATGTAGTAACTACACCAATTTGAGGATGCTGGGAAAAAGGATTGCTCATAATAGGGATCGAATTAAATCTGAGGCGAAAATACTGCGTGCAAGGAATAGCTAGAAGGATTCAGCAGTTTCATTTTATCTTAAAACACAAACTGCTATACAAGATTATTTGAGCTTAGGTATTAATCGTTATGCTTTCTGTTTGGCTTTTTGGCGTAAGACATACAAATATAAGCTTTCTACTTTTTCACGTGCCCAAGGTGTAGTACGTAAGAATCGTAGTGATGATTTAACGCTTGGATCTATGCAAAAACATCTAATTTCAATTTTACGGCTTAAGCCCTCAAAACCGCCGTAGTAATCCAATAATTCATCCAAGATGTCAGCAAGTTTTTTGCCGTGTAAAGGGTCATTGGAGGTGCTCATATTAGATCAATCGTATTTTGGGAGACGATCATTATAACCTGAGCGAGTTGAAAAAAGTGGGAGCTTGAACTGAAATGTGATTCATATTCAATATTTAACATATTTCCGAAGCCATTTTGCAAGACTAAGATTGCTTAAAAACAAAGAAACACTCTAGATAAGATCTTGGGTATGAGATTTATAAGCGTAAAATTAATAAAAGAAGAATTAACATTCATAAAATAATTAATTTAAACAATTCATTTTTAGTTAGTCAGCCTATACTTCTTTTGACTGTTAGTATATGCAGAAATTTATAAGCATCAGTCAAGAAAAAACTCGGATTGAAAAGTCCGAGTCAAGTCTTATTTTTAATGACATCATGTGCAAGTCATTTTAAAAATCTAAACGCTAAGATTATTTCCAAACAAATGGCGATTTCTTTTGTGCATTCTCAGCTTCATCGGTTGGTTCCAGTGTAATACCTGTGCGGTCTTTAAGTACACAGATTGCAATGAAAGCAATAACAGCCATAACCGTCAGATAGGTGCTTACCAAGAAAATGCCGTTAGCTTTAGTGATTAAAGCTGCAGCAATCAGGGGAGCAAATGCACCACCAATGATTGAACCCAGTGCATAAGTAATCGAAATACCAGAGAATCGAATAGATGCAGGAAAGAGTTCAGAATAATAAACAGCTTGCACACCATAGGTGATTCCAATTCCCATAGCGAGTATTGCTAAACCAAGCATAATGTATACATATTCACCAGTGCTAACCAATGGGAATAAGAATAGTGCAGTTAAAATTTGGATGATTGAACCTAAAATATAAATAGGTTTTCGACCAAATTTATCGGACATGACTGCTGAAAGCCAAGTAAAGAATGTCCAAATGACTGCAGAAGTACAGACTAAACTCAAAATTGTTGGTCGATCTAACGCCATGCCATTTGGATTAGTAGTAAAACTTTGAATGAAACCGCCTGCTGTCATATAACCAAGTGAAGTTGTACCAGCAGTAAGAAGGGAAGCTGTTAAAATAAGTTTTTTATACTCAGAAAATAGTTCCCGTATTGGTTTTTTTGCTGTGCTTTTACGCTCTTTTAATTGTTCGAACACTGGACTTTCTTCAACTGAGCGACGAATCCAATAGCCTAAACCAAATAAAATAATACTGAGTAAAAATGGTACGCGCCATCCCCATTCTAAAAATGCGTCACCAGGAGAAACATAAGCGGTCATAATCACCAGAACAAAGGATGCAAGTAACAAACCTAGTGGTACACCTAACTGTGGAAATGAACTAAATAAGCCACGTTTTTTGGTAGGAGCGTGTTCAACAGCCATTAATACAGCTCCACCCCATTCACCACCTGCAGAAATACCTTGTAAAATACGTAATAAAATTAAAATAATCGGAGCTGCGATACCAATATTCTCATAGGTTGGAAGTAAACCAATCATGGTCGTCGTCCCACCCATCAAAAGCAAAGTCATAGCGAGTACAGCTTTACGTCCTAATTTATCGCCAAAGTAACCTGCAATAAAGGCACCAAAGGGTCTGAAAATAAAACTAATACCAATCGAAGCGAAGACTAATAGGGTTCCGAAAGCAGGTCCGGCAGGTGTAAAAAAAAGTTGGTTAAAAACTAAACCTGCAACAGCAGCATAAATAAAATAATCATACCACTCGATGGTGGTACCAACGATGGTTGCTAAAGCAATTTTCTGTGTACTCGATTGTTCGGGGATATCCAGTGCAAGTTCTGGTGTATTCATTTCTATTTGCGAATTATTCATGCGAAATTCCTTTTATTCATGTCCATATAACTACCTACTTTGATTAAAATGGCAGGTTGCTTGATGCAACCAACTGTTTCTATAACCATTGTTTTGTCATTCATTTTGCAACTTCCTGTGCAAAGCTATTATTGAAATATATTTGATACATTTATTATTTATTTTAATTTTAAAAAGTATCATTAATCGAATTTAGGTTGAAATTCATTATTCGTCAATGCTATTTACAAAAAAAAAGATACAGATATATCTATGAAATAAAAAAAAGGAATCATATTGATTCCTTTTTTGGTTGAGTCGAAATTATACATCACGCTCGACAAGCGTTAAGATGTCATAGGTTGCCACCAATTCACCGCGTTGGTTTTTCACTTTAATGTCCCAAACCACCACGCCGTGTGGTTTTTGTTCAGGATCACGCAAGGTTTTTGGTGTTTTTTGCTTGCAGGTCAGTTCCACTTGAATGGTGTCACCAATTTTGACCGGCTCAACAAAACGTAAATTATCCATACCATAGTTGGCAATGACTGGGCCTGCTGCAGCATCTACAAATAAACCCGCTGCGGCAGACACAATAAAGTAACCATGCGCAACGCGTTCACCAAATAATGATTCTGCAGCGGCAATTTTATCCATATGTGCATAGAAATAGTCGCCACTCAAACCACCAAAATTAACGATATCTGCTTCGGTAATGGTGCGTCGTGCTGTTAGTAAACGCTCACCAATACGCAGTTCATCAAATGACTTTTTAAATGGATGCACGCGATCTTCAAAGACTTGTGCACCTGCTGTCCAGCGATGACCAATTTGGGTTAACACATTTGGTGAGCCTTGTAATGCTGTACGTTGCATATAATGTTTGACTGCACGTAAGCCTCCTAATTCTTCACCACCACCCGCACGCCCAGGTCCACCATGGACTAAAAGTGGTAGGGGTGAACCATGACCTGTACTTTCACGTGAACTTTCGGTATCTAGAATATGCAGGCGACCGTGCCATGGTGCAATTTTTGCGACTAAGCTTTCAATATTTTCATCCGCATTGCGTACAATGGACGCCACAAGACTGCCTTCACCTTTTGCGACTAAGGTTGCCAACTCGCTTTCTGTGCTATACGGCATCAGTGTCACCACCGGGCCAAAGGCCTCAACCTGATGGACGTACTGTGCATCAAGCGGTTGACGGCAAAGCAAAACTGCAGGTGGATATAAGGCTGATTTTTCAGAATATGAACCATTTATAGTGATATCTTGGCGTAAATGACTGCCAAAAATAATGTCAGCATCTTGTGCCAATATTTCGACTTTTTCTGCAACATCGAGCTTTTGTTTATAGCTCGCCAAAGCACCCATCGTCACACCTTCTTGGCTTGGATCACCCAACACGACTTTTTTTAGCTTCTCAATCAAACGCTGTTGCACCGTCTCTAATAAAGCCGTAGGGACAAATGCCCGGCGAATCGCGGTACATTTTTGTCCGGCTTTGGTGGTCATTTCACGGAAAATTTCACGGACAAACAAATCAATGCTTTCATCTGAGGCTTGGGTTGTCAGGATGGCACTGTTGACTGAATCGGCTTCCATACTAAATGGAATGGAATAGGCATTTAAATGCGGATGTGCACGTAATTTTTGTCCCGTTGAGGCAGAACCAGTAAATGTCACGGTGTCCTGTTCATTTAAATGTTCAAAGAGATCGTAGGTTTGACCGCAGATCAGCTGTAATGCACCTTCAGGTAAGAAACCACTTTCATGAATGGCCTTCACCACTGCATGGGTCAACTGAGCACCTTCTGTTGCAGGTTTAACAATACACGGCACACCCGCCAATAAAGTCGGTGCAATTTTTTCCAGCATGCCCCAAATCGGGAAGTTAAAGGCATTGATATGCACTGCCACGCCAGCTTTGGGACTCAGTAAATGCTTAGCACCAAATGAACCATGTTTAGACAGTTGAATGAAGTCATCTTCAATCCAAACTTTTTCATCGCTGAGTTCGCGGCGTACTAAGCTTGAATAGGCAAATAATGTGCCGATACCGCCTTCGATATCAATCCATGCATCTTTACGGGTACAGCCCGTTGCTGTGGCAAGCGCATAGTAGTCTTCTTTACGTTCCAATAAGTACTGTGCAATTTGCTTTAATGCATTGGCACGTTGATGAAAGGTCCAATTGGCAACACTTGAACCATGCGTTTTGGCATATTGCACCACGGCTTGAGTGTCAATGCCATGACTACTGACTTGGTAAATGGCTTGACCTGAAATGGCGTGAAATACTGTACGTAAGTCTTCTGATGCAACGTGTTCTTGTCCAAGAACCAATGAACTTAAGCGCAGTAAAGATTCCGATGGCTCATATTTGCCATCCACTGAAATGGTATTGTCTTGTGAATTTTGCTCAAGATCCAACATCGATATAACTCCATTTATGATACGTTGTTAATATTAAATTTATAATATGTGTTTCATAAATTGCATTCAAAAAAACAGATTGTCAATCAAATTCCTTGTTGAAAAAATTATTTTTTAGTATGAAAAAAATATTAATTAAATAAAAACAATATCTTATTAATAGGTGTTAAAAATATTTATATGATACCAATAAAAATCAATTGAATTATTTTTTGTATCGTATTAATTTGAATCTAACAACACTTGGGATAAGTGAGACAACATGAACACGCAACAACAAAGATTTGATGACAACATTGTCAATAATGTATCGATTGAGCCAAAGGATTGGATGCCAGACGCTTATCGTAAAACTTTAATTCGCCAAATTGGACAACATGCACATTCTGAAGTGATTGGTATGTTGCCAGAAGGCAATTGGATTACCCGTGCGCCCACCTTAAAACGTAAAGCGGTATTACTTGCCAAAGTACAAGACGAAGCAGGTCACGCGTTATATCTCTATAGCGCAGCTGAGACCTTAGGCGCAGATCGTGACGATATGATGGATAAACTGATTGCAGGTCGCATGAAGTATTCATCAATCTTTAATTATCCAACCTTAAGTTGGGCAGATGTCGCAGCCATTGGTTGGTTGGTCGATGGCGCGGCGATTGTCAATCAGGTTGCTTTATGCCGTACCTCGTATGGTCCTTATGCACGTGCCATGGTGCGTATTTGTAAAGAAGAAAGTTTCCATCAACGTCAAGGCTTTGAAGCCATGATGCGTTTAGCAGAAGGCACACCTGAACAAAAACAAATGGCGCAAGATGCAGTCAATCGTTTTTGGTGGCCTGCACTCATGATGTTTGGTCCAAGTGATGACAATTCACCGAACAGTGAACAAAGCATGAATTGGAAAATTAAGCTGTTTAGTAATGATGCCTTACGTCAAAAATTCGTAGATAACACCGTGCCACAAGTTTTACAGCTTGGTTTAACTGTGCCAGATCCAGACCTGAAGTGGAATGAAGAGACCGGTCATTATGAGTTTGGTGAAGTGAATTGGACTGAATTCTTTAATGTGATCGCAGGTAAAGGTCCATGCAACCATGAACGTATTGAAGCACGTCGTAAAGCATGGGAAGGCGGCAAATGGGTTCGTGATGCAGCAGCAAGCTATGCCAAAAAACAACAGCAATTCAATGATACGCGCAAAATTGCATAAGCATTTAAGTCATCAATGACATACAGGAAGTTTAATCATGGATAACAAAAACAATTGGTCTTTATACGAAGTCTTCGTACGTAGCAAACAAGGTTTAAGCCATCGACATGTGGGTAGCTTACGCGCACCGGATGATGAAATAGCCTTACAAAATGCGCGTGACGTGTATACCCGTCGCAACGAAGGTATCAGTATTTGGGTGGTCAAATCTGAGTTAATTACTTGTTCACAACCAGATGAAAAAGCGGAGTTTTTTGAACCACATTTGGATAAGGTTTACCGTCATCCAACCTTTTACAACATTCCACACGGCATTGAGCATATGTAATTGGAGGATCACAGCATGACCAATAAAGTTTTATCCGAATTTCTATTACACATTGGTGACAGCCAACTGATTTTGTCACATCGTTTAGCAGAGTGGTGTGGGCATGCACCTGAACTTGAGCTTGATATCGCACTTGCGAATATTGGCTTGGACTTATTAGGTCAGGCACGTACTGCGCTTTCACTGGCAGGGAGTATTGAAGGTTTAGGACGTGATGAAGATCGTTTAGCGTACTTCCGAACTGAGCGTGAATATCGCAATTTACTGCTCTGTGAACAACCCAATGGCGATTTTGCACAGACCATCGTACGTCAATGGTTAATGGATCATTATCATGCCTTGTTATTTGCCGCGTTAAGCAATAGCAACAACGCCGAACTGTCTGCCTTTGCGATTAAGTCTCTCAAAGAAGTGAAATATCACCAACGTTTTTCTACAGCTTGGATGGAGCGTTTAAGCCTGGGTACGCAAGAAGCGCATGACAAGGTGCAACATGGTTTAAATCAATTGTGGCGTTTCACCGAAGAGCTATTTGCACTGACTAACGATGAAAAACAATTGGTAGAAGCCGGCATTGTTCCTGACTTAACAATATTACCTGCGAAATGGTTAGAACTGATTCAATCGGAATTAACGCGTTTCGAGCTACAACTACCACAAGAGGGAGCCTACCGTAGCGGAGCCAAGCAAGGTTTGCATACTGAACATTTAGGTTATGTCCTTGCCGAGTTGCAATATTTACAACGCAGCTATCCAGAGATGGTGTGGTAATCACAGCGTTCACAGGGAGTGAGTGACATGAACCGAATTCAACACGTTGAGCAGCAATGTTGGGAGATTTTACAACAGGTGTCTGACCCAGAAATTCCGGTGTTATCGGTCTTGGATTTGGGCATGATTCGTGGTGTAGAACTCAATGCAAGCCAAGAGATTGTGGTGCGTTTGACCCCAACTTATAGCGGTTGTCCTGCCACTGATTTACTCAAAGACGAAATCAAAACAGCGTTGTTGGCGCATGACATTCACCCTGTCAAAGTGGTGGTGGATTTATCTGAGGCATGGACCACGGATTGGATGAGTGAATCAGGTAAAGAAAAGCTACGTGAATACGGTATTGCACCACCACAAGGTTCATCTCATCTGTGTGGTACGCATGTGGCGCTGACGGATGGCGTGGCTTGCCCACATTGTGGCAGTGCACATACACAGCTGTTAAGCGAGTTTAGTTCTACTGCATGTAAAGCCTTATACCGCTGCCAAGACTGCTTAGAACCCTTTGATTACTTTAAATGTATTTAACCTGATGGACATCGATGTGCGCTGAACAGCACAGCAACAAAATAAAAGAAGGATTTTAACAATGAGTCAATTTATTCCCTTAACCATTAAATCAATCCAGCCGCAAACGGAAAATGCCATTTGTATTTCTTTTGCTGTGCAAGATGAACAAGCCTCAGCGTTTCAATATCAACCAGGTCAACACCTGACTATTCGCCATCTCACAGAGCAAGGTGAAATTCGTCGTTGCTATTCGATTTGTAGCGATGTGCAAGAAGATATGAGTATTGCCATTAAAAAAATTGACCAAGGTCAATTTTCAACGTGGGCGAATGAACACCTCAAAGCAGGGGATGTGTTAGAGGTGATGCCACCTCAAGGGGTGTTTTTCCAAAAAGCAGCAAAAGTCGGTGGACAACATTATTTAGGTTTTGCTGCAGGCAGTGGAATTACGCCCATTTTATCCATCGTGAAATCAGTGCTGAATCGTCAGCAAGATGCCACATTTACACTGGTTTATGGCAATCGTTCATGGAAACAAACCATGTTTGCTGAACAAATCATGGATCTTAAAGATCGCTTTCATCAGCGTTTGCAATTGGTGAATATTTTTTCACGTGAATTGAATGACAGCGAGATCTTTAACGGTCGTATTGATGCTGAAAAGCTCCAGCAGTTGGCCAAAGCCGGTTTGATTCGTACAGATACTGATCACTGCTTTGCCTGTGGTCCAGAAGAGATGATGACGGCCGTTGAGGAAATTTTGCCGACGCTAGGGATTGAGCGCAGCAAGATTCATACAGAACGTTTTAATACAGGTACGACTACAAAAGCATCAGCACAACAAGTTGCGCAACGTAGTGAAGAAAAGGTCAACATTATTTTAGATGGTCGTGAGTTGATCATTGAGGTATCAAAACAAGATGACAGTATCCTCGATGCCGCATTACGTGCAGGTGCAGATTTACCTTATGCCTGTAAAGGTGGGGTGTGTGCCACCTGTAAGTGTAAGGTACTTGAAGGTGAAGTCGAAATGGCCATCAACTACAGCCTTGAAGAGGATGAAGTTGCAAGAGGTTATGTCTTGAGCTGCCAAGCCCGTCCAACCACTGCCAATGTACGCTTAAGTTTTGATGAATAACGCTGTGTGGAATGAAAGTATGGACATGCAATATCTCAAAAGTAGTTCTCCAAAAACCGGTGTGGTGCTCATTGAACTGAATCGCCCTGAAAAACGCAATGCCTTAAACAATGCCATATTGCAAGAGCTCGCGGATTATTTAACAACCTTAGATACAGACCGTGAAGTGCGTGCAGTCGTGATTACAGGTCATTCACAATGCTTTGCTGCAGGTGCGGATTTGAATGAGCTTGCCCAACTTGATGTGGTCAGCATTCAACAGGATCAACGACCACAGTTGTGGAAGCGGATTGATGAGTTTTCAAAGCCTTTAATTATGGCCGTCAACGGTTATGCCTTAGGCGCAGGTTTTGAGTTGGCATTGCATGGTGACATTGTGTTGAGTGGTGAAAATGCACAATTTGCTTTACCAGAAATTGGTTTAGGCATGTTGCCCGGGGCAGGTGGAACACAGCGTTTGGCACGATTGGTCGGTCAACAATTGTGTATGCGCTGGGCGATGACAGGTGAAATGATCAGTGCACAGACCGCATTTCAGCACGGGATCAGCAGTCAAATTTGCCCAACAGCTTTAACGGTGCAATATGCCGTTGAATTGGCAGAAAAAATTGCCAAGCAAGCACCCTTGGCGATTCGTGTGATTAAACAGTCGCTAAAAAGTATTCATGAAGTGACCCTAAGCCAGGGTTTAAAACTCGAGCGTCAACATTTTGTGTGGTTGGCAGCAACCCAAGATCGTCAGGAAGGCATTCAAGCTTTCTTAGAAAAAAGACAACCCGCATTTAGAGGTGTGTAATGGATTACCAAACAATTATTGTCGAAGAAAAAAATGCAGTCGGTTATTTAACCTTTAACCGTCCAAAGCAACTTAATAGCTTTAATGAAACTATGCACAAAGAAGTCTCAGGAGTTCTCAAAGCATGGGCAAAAAATGCTGAGATTCGTGCAGTGGTGATTTCTGCGGAAGGTCGAGGTTTTTGTGCAGGACAAGATTTAAGTGACCGCGTGGTTGATCCAAATGCCGATGCACCTGATTTAGGCCGCTCGATTGAAATGTATTATAACCCACTGATCAAACTGATTACTGAAATACCGAAACCAGTGCTGTGTGCAGTGAATGGGGTAGCAGCGGGTGCAGGTGCCAACATTGCTTTGGCGTGTGACATTGTACTGGCTGCAAAATCAGCATCCTTTATTCAAGCCTTTTGTCGTTTAGGTTTAGTTCCAGATTCGGGTGGAACATGGTTTTTGCCACGTTTGGTTGGTCGTGCACAAGCAATGGCTTTGGCTATGCTTGGCGATAAGATTCCTGCTGAGCAAGCACAACAATTGGGCATGATTTGGCAAGTGGTTGAAGACGAAAAACTGAAAGCCGAAGCCAGCAAATTGGCAGAACATTTAGCGACACAACCCACTTATGGTTTGTCATTGATTAAAAAAGCCATTCATGCTGCAGCAGCTAATAGCCTCGATGAGCAATTGATTTTAGAACGTGATTTACAGCGTTTAGCAGGGCGTAGCAGTGACTATCGTGAAGGCGTACAAGCCTTTATGCAAAAACGTACACCACAATATACAGGATGCTAAATCATGGCAGAACTTCACTTACAGCATGCCCCTGTGGCAGTGATTGGTGCCGGTACCATGGGCATCGGCATTGCACAATTGGCGGCCATGCATGGCCATCCGACCCATGTGTATGATGTCGATCCACAACGTGTAGAAAGTGCTTTTGCTGCACTAAAACAGCAATTACAAAAACGTGTAGATGCCGGAAAAATGGCGGCTGATCTCTTGCAACTGACCTTGTCCAATTTAAACGTGGCAGCGGATTTACACGAATTAGCAGACAGCCAACTGATTGTAGAAGCGATTGTAGAAAACAAAGACGTTAAACAAAAGCTATTTCAACAGCTTGCTGATATCTGCTCGCCTGAGACGATCTTTGCATCCAATACATCTTCAATCTCGATTACTGCGATTGCTGCCAATATTCCACATCCAGAACGCGTGGTCGGTTTGCATTTCTTTAACCCAGCACCAGTGATGAAGTTAGTGGAAGTGATTGCAGGCTTAAAAACAGACCCAGCAATTTCTGATGCTTTAGTCAGCTTGATGACAGCATGGAAAAAAGTGCCAGTACGTGCCAAATCCACCCCAGGGTTTATCGTCAATCGTATTGCACGTCCTTATTATGCGGAAGGATTTCGTGCCCTGCAGGAAAATGCGACCACGCCTGAGCAACTTGATTTTATCATGCGTGAATGTGGACGCTTTTCGATGGGGCCGTGTGAGCTGACCGATTTAATTGGCCAAGACATTAACTTTTCTGTCACACAGAGTGTCTATGATGCCTTTTTTGATGAACCGCGTTACCGTCCATCCTTAATTCAAAAAGAATTAGTTGATGCAGGCTGTTTCGGTCGCAAAACTCAACAGGGTTTTTATGACTATCGAACGGAACATTCTAAAAAAGTGTATCAACTCCCTGTGATTTACAGTAAATCACCTGAAAAAATTGAGGTGGTGGTCAAAGGTGATTGGTCACATTCACTGGGTTTAATCGCACTATTGCAACAATCTGCACATATTCATCTGCGTATTGAAGCGGCGCCTACGGCTGAAATTCTCATTGGTGATGTGTCTTTACGTTTATCAATGGGGCAATCTGCCGAGATTGATTATGCAACACAAAAAGTGGTACTGATGGATTGGCATGGCGATTGGTCACAAGCCAAAGCCATTGCAGTTACAGCTTCACCAGCATGTACAGCGATAGATCAAAAAACGATTGAACAGTTGTTTATCGGTCTAAATATTATTCCGAT
This sequence comes from Acinetobacter sp. YH1901134, assembly GCF_013416965.1. Lineage (NCBI taxonomy): Bacteria > Pseudomonadati > Pseudomonadota > Gammaproteobacteria > Moraxellales > Moraxellaceae > Acinetobacter > Acinetobacter sp. YH1901134. Next base: position 186,734 of record NZ_VPEW01000004.1, read on the forward strand.
TTGGTCTCAGGATCATCCAGGATTATATGTACTGCGCACTATTGCCATGTTGGTCAATGAAGGATGCGAGGCCGTTTTACATCAAATTGCGTCTGAACAAGACATTGATGCAGCCATGAAATTTGCTGTGAATTATCCTAAAGGACCATTCCAATGGGCACAAGAATTAGGATACAACATTATTTTACAGACTTTGCAAAATCTGTATCGTATTTATGGTGAAGAGCGTTATCGTCCTAATCTATATTTATTAAAAAAAGCGGCACAAGGACATGTGTCAACGCAGCAGCCATTACGCGCTGCCAGTTAAGGATAAAATGATGCAAGACGTATTTATTTTTGATGGGATTCGTACCCCAATTGGGCGCTATGCCGGTGGTTTAAGTAGTATTCGTACAGATGATTTGGCTGCATTGCCGATTCAGTATTTGAAGCAACAACATCCAAATTTGCCTTGGACGGAGGTCGATGAAGTGATTCTCGGCTGTGCCAACCAAGCGGGTGAAGACAATCGTAACGTGGCACGGATGGCAAGCTTGCTTGCCGGTTTACCTGACAGTGTACCTGCCATTACAGTCAATCGTTTATGTGCTTCAGGTCTTGATGCAGTTGGTCTTGCTTCACGTGCGATTAAATCGGGTGAAGCGCAGTTTGTATTAGCGGGTGGGGTGGAAAACATGTCACGTGCGCCCTTTGTTCAATCTAAACCGACGAGTGCATTTAGCCGTACACCTGAAATTTTTGATACCACTATTGGTTGGCGTTTTATCAATCCGCTATTTAAAGCCAATTTTGGCGTCGACAGCATGCCTGAAACTGCTGAAAACGTGGCAGAAAAATACAATATCAGCCGTGCCGATCAAGACCAATTTGCCTACAACAGTCAGCAAAAAGTCGCAAAAGCACAGGCTGAAGGTCGCTTTGAGCGTGAGATTCTACCAGTCGAGATTAAAAGCAAAAAAGGTGTAGTGCGTGTTGCTCTAGATGAACATCCACGTGCAGAAACCACACTAGAGGCTTTAAATGCACTTAAAGCACCATTTCGTAAAGAAGGAGGTTCAGTCACAGCAGGCAATGCATCAGGTGTCAATGATGGTGCTGCATGTTTACTCTTAGGTAATAACGCCTTTGCTGAGCAGCATGGTTTAACTCCCCAAGTGAAAGTTTTAGGGATTGCAAGTGCTGGTGTAGAAGCACGTTATATGGGTATTGGGCCTGTACCTGCAGTGCGTAAAGTTTTAGCACAAACGGGCTTAACTTTAGAGCAAATGGATGTGATTGAACTCAATGAAGCCTTTGCAGCACAAGCTTTAGCTGTGATTCGTGAACTGGGTTTAGCGGATGATGATGCACGTATCAATCCAAATGGTGGTGCCATTGCTTTGGGCCATCCACTTGGCATGAGTGGTACACGTTTAGTCCTTACCGCAATGCATCAACTGAAAATTCAACAAGGAAAATATGCGCTGTGCACCATGTGTGTGGGCGTTGGGCAAGGTGTTGCCTTAATACTCGAAAATATCAATTCAGGATGTAATTGATTGACATAAAACAAGCTGTCGCGATGACTGCGTAAGGAGTAAGACAATGAATAAAAATGCAATGGAACACATCGAAACCGCATCTGTAGATGAATTACGTCAACTGCAAGTTGAGCGTTTAAAAAAGACGCTCAATCATGCTTATCATAATAGCACGGTGTATAAGCAAAAGTTTGATGAAGCAGGTGTACATCCGGATGATTTTAAACATCTTGAGGACTTAGCAAAATTTCCTTTTACCACCAAAAAAGATTTACGTGACAATTATCCATTTGGCATGTTTGCGGTGCCTCAAGAGCAAATTGTGCGCGTACATGCTTCATCGGGAACCACAGGTCAACCGACGGTGGTTGGCTATACCGAACATGACATCAATATCTGGTCGGACGTAGTCGCACGATCGCTGCGTGCTGCAGGGCTAAGCAGTAAAGACACCATTCAAGTGTCGTATGGTTATGGTTTATTTACCGGTGGCTTAGGTGCACATTATGGCGTAGAGCGTTTGGGTGCTACTGTCATTCCAATGTCAGGCGGGCAAACAGACAAACAAGCGCAGTTAATTCACGATTTTAAACCAACAGCACTCATGGTGACACCATCGTATTGCTTGAATATCATTGAAGCCCTTGAGAAAAAGTTTGGTTCAGCCAAAGACTGTTCTATTAAAACCGGTGTATTTGGTGCTGAACCTTGGACCAATGAAATGCGTAAAGAAATTGAAACGCGTTTAGGTATTGATGCCTTAGACATTTATGGCTTATCTGAGGTCATGGGTCCTGGGGTGGCAATGGAATGTTTAGAGTCCAAAGATGGCCCAACCATTTGGGAAGATCATTTCTATCCAGAAATTATCAATCCTGAAACAGGCGAAGTGGTGCAAGATGGTGAGCTGGGTGAATTGGTATTCACGACAATTACCAAAGAAGGCATGCCGGTGATTCGTTATCGTACCCGTGACTTGACACGTTTACTGCCAGGTACAGCACGTACCATGCGTCGTATGGATAAAATTGTCGGTCGCAGTGATGACATGATGATTATTCGTGGTGTGAATGTGTTCCCATCGCAAATTGAAGAGCAAATTTTGCAAATTCCACAATTAATTGCCAATTATCAGATTCATATTTGTAAGCAAGGTCACTTGGATACATTGCATATTCGCACTGAAATGCGTCAAGATAGCAGTCCTCAATTGGCGATGCAGCTTGCAAACCAATTAAAATCACAGATTAAAACCATGGTGGGGATTAGTGTGAGTGTTGAAGTGCTGAATGAAGGGAGTTTACCTCGCTCTGAAGGCAAAGCGCAGCGCGTTTTTGATATTCGACAATCCGCTTAAATGAACATGCCTGACGATAAAGGTCGTCAGGCAATTCAATAGGTAAATGAAAACGCAATGAATCCTAAATTAAAACAAATTATTGATGAGTTTATTCAACGTGAAGCGCTCAGTGGGACTTCATTGGTCATGACCATTTTTGGTGATAGCATTTATCACCGTGGCGGTGTCATCAGTCTTGCGAGCTTAATTCAGCTAATGGACGTATTTGGCTTGAATGAACGTTCAGTGCGTACGGCGGTCTTTCGTTTGGTACAAAATGGCTGGCTCAGTTCAGAGAAAATTGGGCGCACCAGTTATTACCGTATTACGGAAAGTAGTCGTCAGCGTTTTATCATGGCTGATCAGAAAATTTATGGTTTTAGTCATAAAGATTGGGATAAAAAGTGGGACTTAGTGCTCCTTAGCTCAGTTGAACTTGAAAATAAATTGGTCTTAAAGAAAGAGCTTGAATGGTTAGGTTTTGCCAATATAGCGACCAATGTCATGGCGTATCCGGGCTGTGATCAACAAAAGCTGCAAAATTTATTACTCAGTCATCAAATGACTGATCAAGTGGTGGTGTTTCGTGCCGAAACCCTAGAACTTTGGCAAGAATCTTATCCCACCATTAAACGTATGGTGGTTGTGAATTGGCCCATTCAAGAATTACATCAACGCTATGAAAAATTCATTAGTGATTTTCGTGAGTTTTTCTATTTTGTCGAGCAAGATGAAGACATAGATGCTGTCCAAGCCTTTCAAATTCGTATCTTATTGATTCATCAGTTCCGTCGTATTTTACTTAAAGATCCAAATTTACCATTTGAGTTGTTACCGACGGACTGGCTGTCGTTAATTGCACGTAATTTAAGTACCAATTTGTATCAGGCGGTGTTTATGGCAGGCGATGAATTTTTCTTAAATGTTGCACGTACGGCTGAAGGCAGTATGCCGCCCGCACACCCACAGTTTTATAAACGTTTTGGTGGTTTAAAACAGCCAGATTTGAGCTATTAAATTAGCGTTTAATTTAAAATTAACAATAAGGATAGAACAATGCCGTGCTATGCCATTGATGGCGTGATTCCTGTGGTCGATCCTCAGGCTTTTGTACACCCAAGCGCCGTGTTGATTGGCGATGTGATTATTGAGGCAGGGGTTTATATTGGACCTTTTGCTGCCTTACGTGCTGACTTTGGCCGTATTCATATTCAAAAAAATGCCAATGTTCAAGACTCTTGTACCATTCATGGGTTTCCAAACAGTGTGACCTTGGTGGAAGAGTATGGTCATGTTGGTCATGGTGCTATTTTGCATGGCTGTGTGGTACGCAAGAATGCCCTCATTGGCATGAATAGTGTGATTCTCGATGAAGCTGTGATTGGGGAAAATGTGATTATAGGTGCCAACAGTACAGTTAAGGCAAAAGCAGATATTCCTAATAATATGCTGGTATTGGGCAGTCCTGCACGGGTGGTGAGAGCCTTAACCGATCAAGAAATTGCTTGGAAACGTCATGGTACGGCGCAGTACATTGAGTTAACCGAGCGTTGTCTCAACAGTCTGCAAGTGGTAGAACCTTTACCCCATGACACAGCGGAACGTTTAACCTATAAAAATTTTCAGGCAGATCATGTCTTAAAGCAACAGATATAAGCTCTTCACATATTCAATTCATCTGTCCAAACGTCTCTGGCATGTTGTAAATGCCCGCTTTTGATATACAGCGTTGCACCTAATTCGGTGGCGTTTAGATCAATATCATAATCTGAAGGGAAGCGCATCTAGGTTCCCATAGGATATACATGGTGTGCTGAGCTAAGCGCACCTGTAAGGATAAAAATTTCAATGCCATGTTCAGCACTTTCAGCCATGCATTGATTGGGTTTAATTTTTCCAAAAAAGTCTGTTCAACATTTGATTTAAATAAGGAGCAGATTTCTCGGCCTTGCTGAATACGTCAATGCTTTGGGTCATGAGTATTAATGCGTGTTGGAGTCACTTCATGTTCTGTCATTTGTATGAGTTTGACAAAAATTTGGCAACCCATTTCACTCGATACCCGATGGCTAGATTGATGTGGATTACGCATATACCATCCTGCAAGATAGTGTTGATCCTCATTTTCAGTAAATGTTCCAGTTAAGACCAAAAACTCTTCACCAAGGGGGTGCGTATGTTCAGTGAATGGAGTCTGTGGCGAAAATTCAACCACACTGGTTGCGCGCGCTTTTTCTGCACCAATTCGGTCAAGCATCATACGATTGACTTGACCGCCTGGAGATTTGACCCAATGGTAATCTTGCGGAGTGATGATAATTGGTTTTGAAAAATCAGCATGAAGATGCATAACACAATACACGTTTGTAAATTTAAAGAGAAAATAAATGTAACTTTTTCAACAACACTATACGAGTTTAAACAACATCTCAGCAGTTGAATTATTAAGTGAATTGCAGTGCAATGGACTGAAATGGGAAGGAGGGATGTCGGTTGTATGTAAAGGTCAGGGCAGGTCCGAGTAATCACTAGGGCCTTAGTACAAGGAGATACTATGATGATTCATGGCTCAATTTAGCGGTTCAAAAGTATGCTTACACCGCGTAGCAAGATCAGCATTGTGATTATCTATAAACAAAATACCTGTTGCGACTTTAACTTCTCCACAGCGCCCAAAATTTTATAATTTCAAGCCGAAGACGGAATTTCGTACGCGCAGATTGCGACTTTAATAGTCAGGATGTGATATGGACTTACGTTAATTTGCTTTAAAAAGCATATAGTTGCTTGGACTTTTTGGTGATTTTAAAGATCACTCTTATTTACTTTTCAGTCGATGTTACAGTAAAACTTAGAAAGTGCTTCTACAACTTATATTACATCGATCATTTGGTATATTGGTTTTAGACCAAATTATAGCTGGATTGGTTTGCCATGGTTATATACATGGGGTTCTGCTTGTTTCTTAGGAATTGATCAAGATACCAAATATGTGTCAAAGCATATTTTAAAATGTTATCAAATTTTTCAAATATGCTGGGAGGATTGCTTGGCGTTAATATGACGCATAACAAGATGACTCTAGGAAAATAGGGTCATTTTTCGATGTTCTGTTTTAAATCCTAAGAAAAACGTCATGTGACAATTTTTTGGAATCAAAGCATTAAACAAGTGATCAATGTGAGAAAATAAGAATAGTTTTTGTGCCAATTAAAGAATCAGAGAATTAAGTAGCCAGACGGTAGGTCAGTATCATGTTTAGGTTTGCATAATACTTTATTTAACATAATATACATTATACGAAATGCTTCAACTTTATTTACTAAGATGATGATTCACAGCTCTTACACATAAACCGTATTCAAATTGCTATGATCCTAAGCTACGCTAAAAATAAATTTGTCCTGACACAATCCTTAGATAAGAAAAAGCCATAACAATTGTTGCTATGGCTGTTCACATGTATTTCTATATTTAAATCAGTCTTCTGTTTTCCTGATTGTTAATTTAGGAAGATTTCATTTCCTCACTGCTAAATGCTTTTGTCTTTTGCTCTATTTGATCCGGCTTTAAAAATGATGATGCAATAATCGCAATCACTGCAAAGCCTGAAATATAGGCAATAATTAAATTTGGGCTTCCATCACCAATACTTAGCAATTTCGTCGCGATTAATGGTGCTAAACCGCCACCTAGCACGCCTGCAAATTGAACTGAGATTGAAATACCGCTATAACGTATTTCTGCTGGAAATTGGCGCGAAAATAACTGTGACTGCGGCGCATACATCAAAGGAAAAACCACACCAATACCAATCACAATGGCCGTCCAAACCAATACTGGATCTTTAGTATTTAACATCGCAAAAAATGGATAGCTGTATAAAGCCAGTACGCATAAACCAAATCTAAACATGTTTTTTTGCCCAACTTTATCAGACAAATGTCCAAAAATTGGCGTAATAACCATGATGACTGCAGCACCACAAATCGTTGCAAACAAGATATCTTGCCTAGGAATATTTAGCTGTGTGGTGGTATAGGCTAAAGCAAATGTCGATGCCAAATAGAACCAAGCATTTTCAGCAGCTCGAGATAAAATAATCGTAATCAACTGCTTAGGATGATTTTTAAACACTTGTTTTGCTGGAACTTTAATTGTTTCGGTTTGCGCTTTAACTTTTTCAAAGTCTGGCGACTCAGGCACTTTCACACGAATATACCAACCTACAGCCAGTAAAATAATGCTGGCTAAAAATGGTAGACGCCAACCCCAGCTAAATAACGCTTCTTCAGGTAACATTGAGACTAAGCCTAAAGCTACCGAAGCGAGCAATAAACCACCACCTGTACTAGCTTGCGGTAAACTTCCCCAAAAGCCTTTTTTACCCGCTGGCGCATGCTCTACCGCCATGAGGACTGCTCCGCCCCATTCTCCACCCATGGCCATGCCCTGTATAAATCTTAAAATAATTAAACAGACCGTTGCCCAATAACCAATGGTTTCGAAAGTCGGTAACAACCCAATCATCACCGTTGGAATACCCATCAACATTAATGTGACCAATAACATTGATTTACGACCGATTTTATCGCCAAAATGGCCAAAAACAATGCCACCAAGTGGTCGACCAATAAAGCCTACAGCATAGGTAGCAAATGCTGCCAATACGCCCGTTAACGGATCAAGATTTGGGAAAAAAAGTCGATTGAAAATGAGTGCTGCGGCAGCACCATAGATAAAAAAGTCATACCATTCGATGGTTGTACCCACCATGCTGGAAATACCCGCTAAACGATGCGAGGACTTAGCTGGTGGAGCTGTGTTTCCCTGTACATTTTGCATTGTTATCTTCCTTATTCTGCAAGATATTTCTATATTGCATTTTCACGATGCTTGATTTGTATGATGATTTTCTTCTTGAAAATCAATATTTTTCAGATCTTATATATGTTTAATTTACGCTGAGTCACTTGTTCATATCGAATAAGAAATTAAGTATGAATATTGACCAATGGTTTGAACCGTTAAAGTTTTTTTAAAGCACTGATTAAATAGATATTTCTTCCATTATTTTATCTAAAGTCGGACTAGACTGTTGCCACTTTGGCTGTTTGTCTTTATCCACAATTAATGCGCGTACACCTTCAACAATATCCCCATGTTGAAACCAAACATCTTGCAAATGTCGTTCAATTTGCATGCATTGCTTTAGTGAAAACCCACGACCTAAATGCTGGAGTTGTAAACTGATCCTTTTCGCAATTGGAGAGCGTTGTTCCAAGGTATTGCGTATTTTTAACGCCCACGCTTGAGCATCATTATGCTGTTCATTTTCAAGACTATTTTCAATGGCATCAATGCTCTCAAAACCAAAATGCTTACGAATTAAATCTGCATTCTGACTAAGTTCACTTTCCGCTGGTCGAGTAATATATTTCGCAATCAATTGTTCAATATTTTCCTTACTGAGTTGCTTAGAATTTCTTAAATCTTCTTCTAATTGAACAAGTTGCTCACTCGGAACATGGTAGTCAATCAAATCTAGATACAACGCATCGCTAGCACTGATTTGATCGCCCGTAGTTGCCATGTACACACCAATATCATCTAAACGTGATAAAAAGTGTGTCGCAGCCACATCTGGGAAAAATCCAATGGCAGTTTCAGGCATGGCAAATCTAGACTTTTCGCTGCTGACAAGCACATGACATGCTTGGGCTAAGCCAAATCCACCGCCAAGTACATAGCCATCGAGTATGACAATAATGGGTTTTTCATAGGCACGAATGCTATTCAGCATTTCATACTCAGCTTGAAAATAAGCTTGATGATCTTCTTTACCATTCATGTAACTATCATAGAGATAGCGAATATCTCCACCTGCACAAAATGCTTTGGGACTATTTGAGCGAATAAGTACAGCATGAATATTGGTTTGATCAGCCCATAGTGCTAATTGCTGCTGAATGCCTTGGATCATTTCTAAAGACAAGGCATTTAAACTTGCCACGCGATCTAAACTGATTTGGCCTAAATGTCCATGTTCTTCAATCATTAAGTTATTTGTACTCATATCCATATAATCCTTTTTTCTTTTTAATTATTTTTAAAATTGGCTTGGCGCTTTTCAACAAATGCTTGCATGCCTTCTTTTTGGTCTTGAGTGGCAAAAATCGAATGGAATGTTCTACGTTCAAAACGTAAACCTTCTTGCAAACTGACTTCAAATGCACGGTTAATTGACTCTTTGATCATCATGGTTGCGACTACAGATTTTTCGGCTATTTTTTCAGCAGCTTTTAAGGTCTTTTCGACCAACTCCTCTTTAGGGAAGACTTGAGCAACTAAACCACTCTGCTCTGCTTCTACTGCGCCCATTTGTCTCGCAGTCAGACACATTTCCATTGCTTTGGCCTTACCAATAGCAAGCGTTAAGCGCTGTGTCCCACCTATCCCTGGGATTACTCCCAAAGTCACTTCTGGTAAACCGAATTTTGCATTATCGGCACAGTAAATAAAGTCACACATGAGTGCTAACTCACAGCCTCCACCTAACGCATAACCACTGACAGCTGCGATTAGAGGTTTACGGCGCTGAGCAATTCGATCTGCCAGATGAAAAAAATCATCCAAATAAATATTTGGAAAACTCAGTTCAGCCATTTCTTTAATATCTGCACCAGCGGCAAAGGCTTTTTCTGAACCTGTAATAACCATACAGCCAATGGAAGAATCTCTGTCTAAATCATCTAAGCCCAAATTAAGGTCTTGAATTAATGTGCTATTTAACGCATTTAAGGCCTGAGGACGATTTAAAGTAATGAGTCCAACACCCTTGTTCTTTTCGAGTAGAATCGTTTCAAATTGCATGTAATATCCCTATATTTGTTCAATATTTATAAGTAGGCTTCGTCTGAAGCCTTGTCGTTTTAAATGTCTTAATGACCACGTTATAAGCTGCGAGCAATTACTAAACGTTGGATATCACTCGTACCTTCATAGATTTGGCAAATACGTGCATCACGATATATACGCTCTATCGGGAAATCTTTGAGATAGCCATAGCCTCCAAAGACTTGTAACGCTGCGGAGCAAACACGCTCAGCCATTTCAGACGAAAAAAGCTTGGCCATAGACGCTTCATTTAAACAAGATTGTCCTGCTTCTTTTAAACGTGCCGCGTGATATACCAATTGGCGTGCGGCTTCTATTTCTGTTGCCATACTTGCCAATCGAAACGCAACTGCCTGATGTTCAAAAATTGGTTTACCAAAAGTAATACGCTCTTTGGCATATCGGGTTGCTTCTTCTAATGCTGCACGTGCAAGACCAACTGCTTGCGCCGCTATACCAATACGACCGCCTTCTAGATTTGATAAGGCGATTTTCAAACCTTCACCTTCTTTTCCTAACATTAGGCTTTCATGCACTCGCACTTCTGTGAGTGCGATTTGGCAGGTATCTGAGGCATGTAATCCAAGCTTTTCTTCAGTACGAATCACTTCATAACCTGGTGTTTCTCTTGGAACAATAAAAGCACTCATGCCTTTTTTCCCTGCACTTGGGTCAGTCACAGCAAAGACAATAATGACCCCTGCATTATGACCCGAGGTAATAAACTGCTTAGCACCATTAATCACCCATTCATTGCCATCTTTTACTGCACGAGTTTTAATGGCAGCAGCATCTGAACCTGTATGCGGCTCAGTTAATGCAAATGCACCGATCATTTTACCTTGGGCTAAAGGCACTAAATATTTCTGCTTTTGTTCTTCTGTGCCAAATTTAGCAATAGGAACACAGCCTACCGAGTTATGTACACTCATAATGGTTGAGGTTGCCCCATCGGCCGCGGCAATCTCTTCTAAAGCCATAACATAGGCAAGATTACCTGTATCTGAACCACCCCATTCATCTGATACCAGCATGCCCAATAAACCCAGTTCTCCCATCTGCGCTAAAGCCGCTTTGGGAAAGGTACCGTTTTTATCCCATTCAGCCGCTTGAGGTTTAATTTGTTCCTGTGCGAAACTGCGTGCCATGTCCTGAATTAATAATTGTTCTTCGGTAAATTGCATCTTATCTTCCTGTACATCAATCAATTGCTTTCATCCACTTTGAAAATGATTGGAACTGAATGAAAGCTTGATTCCTGATCCTGATTGTTCGGCATTCATTTAGAGTTAATCGTTACGTCATTTAACTTGCATGCTGCGTGGATTGTTTTGCAATCTCTTGATTTCTTAATAAGAAGCGCTGAATTTTTCCGCTTGGAGTTTTCGGTAGTTCTTGAACGAACTCCACCAATCGTGGATAAGCATGTGCGGATAAGCGCTTTTTCACAAATTGCCCTAGCTGCTCTGCTAATTCTTCGGACGCTGTGACATGCTCAGCTAAAATTACAAAAGCTTTTACGATTTCTGTCCGATCTGGATCAGGCACACCAATGACCGCAGCTTCAATCACTGCATCATGCTCAAGTAAAGCGCTTTCTACATCGAATGGCCCGATACGATAACCTGATGTGGTAATCACATCATCATTACGACCAACGAAGCTCATACTGCCATCTGCGTGTAATTCTGCGGTATCACCCGTGAGGTAATAATGCTTTACAAAGGGTGACTTACGACTTTCTTTATAGCCACCAAACCACATCATCGGTGATTGACTAATATCGACAGCCAGTACTCCTGGCGTTCCTGCAGCTAGCTCTTGCCCTTGTTCATCAACAACCGCCACGCGATATCCCGGACTGGCATAACCTGCGACACCTGCGCGAATATCATGTTGTAAACCATGGTGATTACACACCACCATACCAACTTCAGTCTGACCATAATGGTCAAAGATCGGTGCATCGAGGACTTGTTTAAACCAACGGAACACTTCAGGGTTAAGCGGCTCTCCAGCACTACTCACGACTCTAAATTTCCCTTTGAGTTTTGCCATTTGTTCAGGATCAGCCGCCATCATCATTCGATACGCTGTCGGTGCGCCTGCAAGGTTCGTCACCTTGTAGTCATCTACGATCTGACACAAACTATCAATGCTAAAACCACCTTCGTAAAAGAGTGTTGCATGTCCCAGTAAAAGTGGCCCAGTAATTCCGTAATACAAACCATAAGCCCAACCCGGATCGGCAATATTCCAAAACGAATCATCTTCACGTAGCCCTACCGCATTTTTCATATATTGACCAAAAGCGATCAAAGCTTTAAGCGGGACTTCTAAGGGCTTTGCAGGACCTGTAGTACCTGAAGTAAACATCAAAAGAAATGGATCATTGATGCTCTGTAGGACAATTTCACAATCTGTAGACTGTGCGTTTACTTCATCCCAAAAGTTTAAATCTCCCTGTTGAATCCCTTGACCCGCTAGATCTGCAACAGTAACGATTTGAGGACAATGTGCAACTTCATCCAATTTATTGCGATTACCAACATCGCTAATCACTAATTTGCTTTGTGCAAGGTGTAAACGATGTTCAATGGCTTTGGGGCCAAAGGCGGTAAATAGCGGTTGATATACAGCACCTATTCGCCATGCCCCTAAAATCACCACAAGTAATTCAACTGTACGGGGTAATAAACCCGATACACGATCACCCTTTTGCACACCCTGTGACTTTAAAAAATTGGCAAATTGGCTCGACCACTGTTGCAGCTCTGCAAAGGTATATTGTTCTTTCCGCCCATCTTTGCCTTGCCAATACAGTGCAACCTTATCTTGATCAATCGCATGACGGTCGCAGCATTCATAACATGCATTTAATTGCTCTAAAGAGCCTGATAACATTTCTTTGGCAGCATGATTTAAGTCAAATGCCTTTGCAACATCTTGATAATTCGACATCTTCTCTACCTCAGTCTCAATTTATTGTTATTCCGACACGAGTGTTAGTATTTTTAGCCATCCCTAGGCTAGATTGGTGTTCAAAGCGATTAAGCGTCCTTAGGTAAGTATTGCTGCACAATGCTTGAAAAATCTAAGTGTGCATTACCTTGTAAACACAGCTGTTGATACATCTGCTGAACCAGTCCACCTAAAATAATCGGCTGTTTGACTTGTCCTGCGGCTTCTACAGCCAATCCTAAATCTTTCAACATCAACTGCGTTGCAAAACCATCGGTATAGCCACGTCCTGCAGGTGCATTTGCTGAGATACCTGGCCATGGATTACATACATCCGAACTCCAGCAACGTCCACTCGAACTATTCACCACACCCGCTAAGGCTTGAGGATCAATTCCCAGACGCGCACCGAGTGCCATACCTTCAGCAACGGCTGCCATGGAAATACCAAGAATCAAGTTATTGCAAATTTTCGCAATTTGACCTGCACCCACATCACCACAATGCACAATGTTTTTACCCATGTGCCCCAATACAGCTTTGGTTCTTTCAAAAGTTTGATCATCTGAACCGACCATAAAGGTTAATGTACCTGCCTGAGCACCAATAGTGCCGCCTGAAACAGGTGCATCACAGATTTTTATCTGATGTGCAGCACCCGCCTCGGCTATATCCTTAATGGTTTGCGGATCAATGGTACTGCTATCGATACATAAGCTTCCTGCTTTCATTACCGCTAATACACCATTTTCTCCCAAATACACTTCTTTGACATGCTTGGCAGCAGGCAACATGCTAATCACAACATCTGCTTGTTTCGCTGCATCTTGTGGGCTTTGGCAAACAATGCCACCTGCTTCAGTAAAATGCTGAATCGCAATTTCGTTTAAGTCGAAACCGTAAACCGTAAAACCTGCTTTGAGTAGGTTTTGGGCCATTTTTCCGCCCATGTTTCCTAAACCGATAAAGGCAATATTCATCCTTGAACTCCTAAATTAACGTAGGTTAATGGTGGTATTCACTTCACATTTTTCTTGTGTATCTTCGAACCAACGACTGGTGATGGTTTTGGTTTGTGTATAGAACTGAACTGCTTGCTTACCATATGGACCTAAGTCACCCAGTTTTGAACCACGCGATCCTGTAAAGCTAAAGAAAGGAACTGGTACAGGAATTGGAATATTGATACCCACTTGACCAATATCGATATCGCTTTGGAATGTACGAGCAACTGCACCACTTTGTGTAAATAGTCCAACACCGTTGCCGAATGGATTGGCATTAATCAATTCAATCGCCTGCTCCAGAGTATCGACATGAATAATGGCTAATACGGGTCCAAAGATCTCTTCGGTATAGATGCGCATATCGGTTGAAACTTGATTAAAAATCGTTGCTCCGACAAAGTTTCCTTGCTCATAGCCAATGACTTGAACATCACGACCATCCAGCAGCAACTCCGCACCTTGCTCTACACCGCTTTGAATTAAATCCAGTACACGTGCTTTTGCGCGAGGTGAAATAACTGGGCCAATATCGGTATTCGGCTCATGCCCTGCATTGACCTTCAGAGTTTTGGCTTTTTCAACCAGTTCATTGACCCATTCTTTACTTTCACCAACCATGACAGCAACCGACAAAGCCATACAACGCTGACCTGCCGCACCAAATGCTGCACCAACGAGGGCATTTAAAGTTTGTTCTTTATTGGCATCCGGCATTACCACCACATGGTTTTTGGCCCCCATCATCGACTGCACACGTTTTCCATGCTGTCCTGCAAGGTTATATACATGTGTACCAACGGCTGTAGAGCCTACAAATGAAATGGCCTTAATAGCTTGATGTGTACATAAACGATCAACAACGTCTTTACCACCATGCACTACGTTTAATACACCTGCTGGAATACCGGCTTCAATCGCAAGTTCGACAAGCATCATGGTCGATAATGGATCTTGTTCAGATGGCTTTAAAACAAAGGTATTTCCACAGACGATGGCCATTGGGAACATCCACAGTGGAATCATCGCAGGAAAGTTAAATGGCGTAATTCCTGCACATACACCCAAAGGTTGCTGCAAGGTATAGGTATCCACACCACGTGCAACACCTTCTATATATTCGCCCATTTGAAGTGTGCCAACCGAACACGCATGCTCAACGACTTCTAAACCACGTTGAATATCACCTTCAGCATCTGCAAGTGTCTTTCCTTGCTCAGCAGTCAGTACACGGGCAATGTCTTTCATATTGCTACGGATCAGATCTTGTAGCTTCAACATAATGCGCATACGTGCTTGTACGGGTGTTAAGCGCCAAGTTTTAAACGCCTCTTGCGCTGAAGCAATCGCTGCATCCACTTCTTCCATAGTCGCCATTGGAACACGACCCAAAACCTCTTGAGTTGCAGGATTTAGAATGTCTTGCCACTCTGTAGTGTTTGACTCTACAAATTTACCGTTAATTAATAATTTAGCCGTCGCTGACTGAATATTTGACATTGTGTTCATGACCTCTCCATAGGCACTTATTGTTTTGTACTGACTTAGAAAATATCCAAAAGCCTTATATTTATATTTTCCAATTCACTTCAAACTAGCAAAGAAAATTTTGACTACCAATAGAGATTCACGCACGATTGATGTGCAAATATGCACAGGGATGACAATAACAATGAAAGTAGACTGGGATCATTTACAGTATTTTTTGGTTTTGGCTCGTGCGAAAACCCTAACCAATACCGCCCGTATTATCGGTGTTGAGCACAGTACGGTTTCTCGACGTATACATGCGCTAGAACTGGCTTTAGGCACACCATTATTTAAACGTGAAGCCACAGGTTATGAGCTCACTTTAGAAGGTTTGGCACTGGTTCCTCGGGTAGAACAAATGGAACAGGCATTTTTACAAATCGAAAAACCTAACCAACCTATGCAAGGTCGTGTGCGAATTGGCACACCCGAAGGGTTTGGAACAGCATTTTTGACACAGCTCTTGGCAGAATTGTCCAAAAAATACCCTCTATTGACTATCGACCTTATTCCTGTCCCGAAAATGATCAAACTTTCACATCGTGAAGCAGATATTGTTATTTCCATCGATCGACCGAAATCAGGACCTTATATTATTACTCGACTGGCAGACTATTGTTTAAAGATTTATGGCAGTAAAGAATACTTAAAAAACACGCAACCCATTCATACATTGCAAGATTTAAAATCACACACTTTTGTGAACTATATAGATGATCTAGTCTATAGCCCAGAACTGTATTGTTTAGAGCGCTTACCTATTCAGCTCAATGCTAACTTTAGAAGTAGTAGTATTTTGGCACAACAAATTGCCGTGAGTGCGGGTGCAGGATTGGCAATATTGCCCAAATTTTTGGCCGAGGAAAAACCCGAATTAGAACAAGTCTTGGCGCAAGATGTTCGTTTTGTGCATACCTTTTGGATGCTAACCCTAGTCGATTTACAACATGAGCCACGCATTAAATTGGTTTGGGACTTTTTGAGAAAAAGAACTGACCAATATCATAGTTTATTAATGGATTAAGAGATGAAGCTTCCTTCCAAACTATAACTGTTATAGAAATTTAGATGAATGTTGTATCTATGCTTTCAGGCGATATACCCCAATAATCACCTATAACCACTAGGGATTTAGAGTACATCTTATGAGCAATCAAGAGCCTAAAAAACCGCAAAAATATGCAGACAGTGAAATTTCAGATAAGGCCTTTAAACGTGCCATTATTTGGTTCTCGATCTATGTGCTTTTATTCTGTATTGGTGTAGCGTTTGTCGTTGGTGCAGATAATTCCTATCTACCTTAAACGATAATCTATTCACATATGGCAACTCGCTATTGCATGTATATCTTACATTTCATGTTTGCTCATGATCAGTTCATAAAGTATTAATCGGATCATTAGGCCAAATAAATTGGTTTAAATTTGAATTTAAAACAAGCTTGTAAGTCTAGATTTACAAGCTTGTTTGCATTTTTAAAGTGATCAAATTACAGCTATAAAAATTACTTTCCCCTCTGAATCGCTTATGCAGGACTCTGTTTTTTTAAACTTGGTGCTGTAGATGCGTTTGAATATATTCACCGTATACCGACATTTTTTCAAAGATATGCTCTGAATAAAACATGTCTTCTACCAAGACTTGCGCACGGTCAAACTCATATAAACCTAATCGTTGTAAAATTTGCGCATTAATAAACGAAAATTTTTGGCATAAATCGATATATTGCTGATCTTTATCTTTAAATAGTAGTTTTAACATATTGATTTTACTTAGATTGAAGTCAATCGGTTCAGCTTTATCCGCCAAGACATGGATTTCAACATCTAAAAATTCAGCGAGCTGTTTTAATTTTTCTAAGTCGATATCTAGATGTGTAATACAAATGATTCTGGAAACTTTCGGATTACATAAGCTATTGATCAAACTAAAATAGAAGTATTCTGCTGGCGATAGTTGTTCATTATGTAGCTCAATGTAGACATTTAGTCCCGATAAAACATCATCAACTTTAAATGCGCTAAGTTTAGCCTCAGCATGATAATAATGATTCAATATCGCAACATTTTCAGGACTTTGCGGTGTAGCGTAGATCACCTTCTGATTCAAATTTGCTAGGATAAATGGTGCAAATAAGAAAGCCGCATTTTCAGCCTTGGCATTCATATGCTCCTGACAAATACTGACATAGCCCACTTGCTGTACTTGACGCAAAATTCGACTGCGTAAAAGCACCGCTTCTAAATTTGTATGCTGTTGTTGCAACAGATGCAGCGTTGAATCTGTCAATGGAACATCCACCAGTAAATGTTGTAACAGTTCTAATTCACTGGCTTTAAACATACTCAACCCCCTAACTTCCATACCATTTGACGCCACAAGTGTTGTGGTCAATGCACCTTATAAAAAATTCAAACTTAAAACTAGATACAGTGATTTTGAAAAAACTTATAACAGTACAGACTCATCTGTTATAAAAATATAATGCAAGGCTACTTTTACTGATATATTTATAACAGAACTTTGTCTTGTTGATGACTATGTATAAATCGGAACAGCTCGCTCAGCACCTACGTCAACTGATTGAAAATGGCACTTTAAAAGCGCACGAAAAGCTCCCGTCTTTGCGTGAACAAGTGCAGTTATCCGGCTTTAGTTTAATCACGGTCATGAATGCTTATCAGGAGTTAGAATCGCGTGGCTTAATCTATGCACGTGAAAAATCAGGCTACTATGTGGCGCAAGGCTTAGTCGAAATAGAGGCTGAACACGCTCAAATCGTGTCCTTAAATACCCCCATTGAAATTAACTCTCTGGTCTTTAAGTATTTAAAATCGATACAAGATGAAAAAATCATTCCCTTGGGATCAGCTTTTCCAGCGCAAGACATTGTTTTTTCTAAAAAGTTAACCCAAATCATGGGGCAAATTTCCCGAAATCCCCAAAGTTACGATGCCATTGATAATCTTCCACCCGGTAATTTAGCCCTACGTAAGTTAATTGCACAGCGTTATTGCATGCAAGGCATTGTCACAGATCCAGAGGATATTGTGATTACCTCAGGCTGTATGGATGCACTGAATCTTTCCTTACAGGCCATAGCCTCACCGGGTGACTATATTGTGTTACAGCAAAATATTTTCTATGGCGCCTTGCAAGCTGCAGAGCGCTTAGGCCTTAAAGTGGTGACCTTACCGGAACATCCACAAGACGGTTTTGATTTAACCGCGTTTGAACATATTCTAAAAACTTATCCCGTCAAGATCTGTTGGTTGATGCTGAATTCGCATAATCCTGTGGGCTTTACAGTCAGCGATGAAATCAAGCAAAAAATTGCCGTGTTATTACACCAATATCATGTGCATTTAATTGAGGACGATGTGTATGAGGAAATGCATTATGCATCCAAGAAACCCGTTTCAATGAAATATTTTGACCAAAATAATATGGTCTTACATTGCTCTTCTTTTTCTAAAACGTTGGGCGCTGCATTTCGGGTCGGTTGGGTCCATGCAGGTAAATACTCTCAAGCGATTCAACACTTACAACTCATGAGCACTATTTCCGTCAATACCTTATTGCAAAATGCCTTGGTGGAATTTATTTCAAATTATCATTATGAAAAACATTTACGGGTCCTAAGAAAAAGTCTACAACAACACAAATTACAGTTTTACCGTTATTTAGAAAACCGTCTACCGACTGGATGTAAATTACAATATCATCCAAGTGGTTATTTTCTTTGGTTAAAATTACCGGAGAATGTTGAAAGTATGGCAGTCTATGAAGCCTTAATTCAACAGCAGATCGGTGTTGCTCCAGGCCGTTTATTTAACGTATCAGAAGCCAAAACTCAATATATCCGTTTAAATTGTTCCTTTGCATGGAAGGATGAGATTCAACAGGCTTTAGATGCCCTCCTTAGTATAATCTCTGCACTTTCCTCAGATCAGATGAATATTTGACAATTTTTATTGTCATTATTATGCTCAAACAGATATTGTTCAAATACATATATTTGTTGTTGAGATAACACCGAATTCATTCAACATTTACCAAAATTCAAAAAACAAATGGGTTAGTTCATGGAAGATCAAAAACACAGTCAACGCATACATGCCTTTAGTTCGGATGTACTCACAGATCTGGATGCTGTGGGGATTGCACAGCTCATCAAATCTAAAGAAGCCTCTGTACAGGAAATAACACAAGCGGCCATTGCACGTGCGGAACAAGTCAATCCGTATCTAAATGCCATTGAACTGGACTGTTTTCAACGCGCTTTAGAGAAAAATCAATATGTTGAACATGGTCTTTTTGCGGGTGTCCCTTTTTTCTTTAAAGATAATCTAGATTATCAAGGCTTGCCATCACGCCATGGTTCAAAAGCCATCGGCTCAAAACCAGCCGATCGTAACCCTCAAATTAGCCAACAAATCTTAGATCAAGGTTTTGTCGTATTAGGAAAATCTAAACTACCTGAATTTGGTCTAAATGCCAGTACCGAATATAAAGATGGATCAGCCACCCATAACCCGTGGCATTTAAGTTATTCCTGCGGCGCGTCTTCTGGCGGTTCCGCAGCTCTCGTTGCAGCCGGTGTAGTGCCGATTGCCCATGCCAATGATGGCGGTGGTTCAATTCGTATCCCTGCTGCATGCTGCGGTTTGATTGGATTAAAGCCTAGCCGTGGCCGTACGTATGACAGTGAAGCAGCAGGCTCTCTTCCGATTAATATCATCAGTGAAGGTGTTTTAACCCGTAGCATACGAGATACTGCGCATTTTTATGCAGGAATGGAGTCAAGTTATTACAATAAAAAACTGCCACGAATAGGCATGATTCATGGCCCTTCTAAACGTCGACTACGCATAGGCTTAGTCCCGCAATCGATTACAGGGCAAATAGATAGCGAAACAACTACAACCTTAATGCATAGCGCAGCACTATTAGAAAAATTAGGTCATCATGTTGAAGAACTTCAGTTACCTTTTTCCTTAAGCTTTGTTGAAGATTTTAGTGAATATTGGGGGATGTTGTCCTTTTTACTGAGTACCTTTGGCAAGAAAATCTTTGGCGCTGACTTTAATCCAAAAGAGTTAGATAACTTAACCGTTGGTTTATCGAAGTTGTATAAAAAGAACTTTTATAAAACCCCGCTATTTCTGTATCGATTTAAGAAAATGCAGCAACAATATCGTGAAATCTTTAAGCATTATGACGTTTTGCTATCGCCTGTACTTGCACATACCACACCTAAAATCGGCTATTTGTCACCTCAATTACCGTTTGACCAGTTATTTGAACGTATACAGAACTATGTGACTTTTACACCCATCCAAAATGTTGTTGGTGCTCCAGCCATGTCGATTCCTATGGGAGAAACGCAAAACGACGGACTTCCAATCAGTATGCAAATTTCAGCTGATGTCGGTGATGAAAAAACCTTAATTGAACTGGCATATGAAATTGAAGAAGCTCAGCCATGGCGACGTATTCAGGATATGCCTCGAACTGCTTAACAAACTAATCAAAGAGTTAAAAAAAGGGAGCTGATTGGCTCCCTTTTTTTATTCAAATCCGCAGCATAAGGCTTTTCAATTGTTCGCTGTATTTGAATACAAGATACTTAATTAAAATGATACGTTAGTCCTGCATATACCGCCCGGCCTTCACCCGGTGTTAAACGAGCAGGATCTTTGCCGGCATCGTTATAGCCCGGTGTCACGGTAGATGCATATTTTTTATTGGCCATATTTCTGAAATCCAACCACGCCATATATTGTTTTTGTGGTTGTATATAGCCGAACGATGCTCCCCAAATTTGCCAATCTTTTGCGTAGAAGCTATTGGCATAGTCGGATGCGACCTTTGCGGCATAAAGTGTATTAACCGCAGCATAAAAGCCTAAAGGATGTTCGTATTTCAGTTCAGCCTGATAGATGTGTTTTGGTATACCTGCAAGCTCATTTTTTCCAAATACCGCATCATTTTTATAGTGAAAATCATTCAAGCTATAGGCTTGTTTCAGTTGAACTTGTCCATATTCATCATTTTGCCAAAGTGAACTGTTTA
The DNA here is from genome assembly GCF_013416965.1 of Acinetobacter sp. YH1901134. Taxonomy (NCBI): domain Bacteria; kingdom Pseudomonadati; phylum Pseudomonadota; class Gammaproteobacteria; order Moraxellales; family Moraxellaceae; genus Acinetobacter; species Acinetobacter sp. YH1901134. The sequence continues at coordinate 208,063 of NZ_VPEW01000004.1, forward strand.
AACCGAATTCAATCCCTTGATGAATGGTGTCTGAAGCATTCGATTCGGCAATAATCTTTTTAGGCTCTGTTTGGATTTCAACAGCCAAGAGTTCATTTTTAACCTGTGAATAGTAATATGCAATATTCCACTCACCTAGTGCATGTTGACCACGCCCACCCAGTTCAAATGTATTCGCAGTCTGACTATTCAAATGAATCGGAGCGCTTTGGCGTCCCGTTGCTGCGCCACTACCATCTGGGAAGTATTGATCAGAACCCCAAATTAAAGCCCATGGATGTGGTGCTTCTAAGCTTCGACTGACATTGGCGAAGAGCTGTGTTTCTGGTTGGATTTGATATCGAAAACCTAGCGATGGCAGGACATTCCATTCACGAATATTTTCTTTATGACTTTGCACAGGCCATGTCACTTCACTTTCACGATGGGTGTACGCCAATGCAACTCGACTATCGAGCCAAAACTGTGGGTGTAGTGCCAAGGCATTAGCATAATGTAAAACATAGTCACCACCTTGGTAGGTATAATGCCGCGTTTCTGTACCCGCAGCATACGCGCCTTGCGCAACACGCAAGCGTTCAACGACCTGACCATCTGGCAAATGCGTGGTACTACGGAAACCTAAAGTATTTTGACTTTCATGCCCCCACAAGGTTCGGTCAAATTGGTAGTTAAATAAGGTACTGATATCGTCATAGTTTACATCAGTACTATATAACCCTTCTTGCAAATCCATCGGATAATGATGATAGGCCAGACCCAACTGTAAGCGATCACCGGAGTCCAAAGTCATATTGGTTTTATTCGCTAACCAAAGGCTTCCCGGCTGCGGGCGATTGTTATTTAGTGAGATATTTAGGGGGACTGCTTGTTTTGGATTTTGTTCAATCTGTTGTTGGGTTAGACGTCCAGGTGTTTGGTGTTCAGTCTCTCGGTAACGCAGATAAAAACGTGTATCTAGGTTAGGGTTTATTTTATATCCCACATTGGCCGATAAACCTTTGCTCTGACTTGAAGCATGATCTTGAAAACCGTCATCATCACTTTGCGTTAATGAAAGATAATAGTCTAAGTCACCGATTTGTTGTCCTGAGCTGATTTCACTTTTTTGATAACCGTGGCTACCCATTTCATGGTGCACTGAAAATTTAGCTGCATTTTTTCCAGTTGGGCTAGCATAGTTAATTAGACCACCCAAGCTTAATGCACCACGTGTTAAACCATTAGCCCCCCGTAAAACCTCTATATGGTCTACCCACAGCGGCTCAAGCAGTTCATAAGGTGTTCCTCCTGGCCCTGTAAATGGTAAATCATCTAAGGTTACATACAACCCTGAAGCATGCGCCCCCGGTGCACGATTGATCCCCGAGCCACGTATCGACAGTTTCACCCCTTCATTTCCTGAAGATGCCGCGTATATCCCCGGTTGATTTTTAAATAAATCAGCATTTGTTCGCTTGGGTACATCTTGAATGTCTGCTGCAACGATCGCATTGGTTGCACCATTTACTTTGGTCAGTGCTTTTTTTATTTGATCATCCATTGAACTTTGTTCAACGTTGATGGTGATTTCAGGTAATACATTGCTATCCGCAACACTATATTGTGCCATTGCAGTAAGCATCATCAGGCTTAAAAGCTTAAGTGACGTGTTGTTATATTTGGAAAATTGAGGGACATCCATGATTGCGTCTTCTAAGTGAAACGAATTTGACGGCAAGGATTGTAGTGTGTTTTATCATCATGTATGTATCAAAATATTTCAAAATTCATGATTTTTATCAATATCCTTCTTCGTATTTTTATATTCAAATGATTTGTTAAATGAAATAAAACAGATAATTATATTTTTTAGTCAAAAAATAAAAGTTTCTAAATAAGATAAAAGCCCTCAATCTGAGAAGATCAAGGGCGTGTATGGATTAAGAGTACGCATTGAAAGATTGTCGGAAAGTCAGATGTCAAAACCTGAATATACTTTCAATCACGCTCTCGTTAAATTGATATTGAAATTTCTAAGACAATTTAAATTAAACAATTCTCTGTAACAGCATTAGAAGTTGTACATCGCGACTGCATTGATTCGATTATCTTCACCTTTAGTACTGCCATTTGGTGCAGCGCCAAAAGCTTCACGTTCACCATAGACATATTCCAGACCTAAACTAATCGGCTTAACAGGGCTGTAAAATACATTTGCCCATGCTTGCCACAAGTTTTTATTGGCCTTGGTTTTATCAACTAATGAGTTGACATAATCTGCATTACCATCTGCTTTCATATAACCATAGCCCAATGTTCCGCGCCATTGTGCTGAAATTTGTTGAGTTAAACCTACTGTAATCGAGTCAAATTCATTGGTGGCGATGATGTCTTTATCCGCATTGGTCACAAAACCTTGGTTGGTCCATGACACAAAACTACTGTCGCCTTTGACATGGTAATAATCCGCGTTGAGCACTGTTTTATCCGTCAAATCTAGCTTTGCGCCCAGACCAAGTCCCCATGCTGTTTCTGTATCCGTATCCGTTTTCTTTTCAGCACCCATCGCACGTGCGCTCAACATGAGTGTATCTGTCATTTTATGGTTTAACCGCGCTGTTAATGCAGGCAAACGCATATTTGAACTGTCATCTTTAGAATCTTCTGCTGCAAGCACAAGATTTGTCTCAGGACTAAATTTGTGACTATAGCGAACTTGCGGTGTACGTTTAACAGCACCACCGACATAGCCCAATGCATCAATGGTTTCAGGCATATAATCAGGTACAGCAAAGTTAGACCATGTTTGCCCCACCAGCCAATCACCATAGGTCAAATAGGCATGACGAATCCGCAGTCCATCATTTGCGCCCAAAAAGTCGACTTCAATTTTACCGCCTACATCGCCCACTTGAGTCGGCGTTTTAAAGTCTAGTCCTAAACGTGTGGCAGCAAGTGTTGCTTTTAAACGATCTGAACTTTCAGCATTCCCTTCTAGCGGAACACTATTCATTTGGTTATAAAGGCGAGATAAGCTGACGCCTTCTGCCTGATAAGATGCATCTGCACGCACATTGCCATACAAGCTAAACTCAGCACCCGATTTGGTATTTAAACTCAGGCTCGGTGTTTGAGTCTGTGCAGCAACTACAGGTCGTTGTTTTACATCTATGATTTCACTCGACAAGGTGTTTTGTTGTTGAATATATTGCTGCATCATGGCTTTTAACGCTTTGACTTCATCACGCAACTGTTCAACTTCAGCTTCGCTGACAGCCGCATGTGTCCACATGGGGAACACGGCTGCACAAGCCAGTATCATCGGTTTCATTTTAAAGGTTTCTTTGACTAAATTTAGCTTTTGAGTTTTCATCCTGACCTCGATTTAGGCGATGCCCTTTCCTTATTTTTTGTCACAATTTCCCACTAGCCCTCATGCTGTGCATCAGGGCCTGGAAACTTAAAATTTTGGGGTAATGTTAAATTTATTTAAGAATGCTTAATTCGCTGTATTTTTGATGGCTTGCGTATTGAGCTTTGGCGATTGACCTTGAGTAGACGCTTCTACTGAAGCTTGTAAATTCACCATAAAGATTGCTAATGCAGCGATGACACCGGGAATGGCAATCACCAAGAAGTTCATTTGATGCGGTAAATTCATGGTTAACAGCGCACCAGTAAGTACCGGTCCAACGATTGCACCAATTCGTCCAATGCCCGATGCCCAGCCCATACCTGTAGAACGTACCGTGGTTGGGTAGTATTGTGCGACAAAGGTATAAAGTAAGATTTGTGAACCGATGGTAGCTGCACCTGCAACAGCAATAAAGGTATACAGAACCATTTGCGGACTGTTAAAGCCCAGTAAGATTAAAGCCAATGCGCCACACATGAACATGATGCTCAGAACTTTTTTGATATGGAATCGGTCTGCCAAAGCACCACCACCAATAGCACCTACCATTCCACCAATATTCAGTGCAAAGAGGAAGATCATACTTGCACCAAGCGAATAGCCGGCTTGAATCATCAATTTCGGTAACCAACTTCCAAGTGCATAAACCATCAGTAAGCACATGAAAAATGCAATCCAGAACATAAACGTACTGAAACTACGGCCTTGTTGAAATAATGCTTTTAACGGAGCGTTATCTTCTTCAGAAACTTCATTGAGTACAAATTGTGTATCCGTTGTGAGGACTTGTTCAGGGGCAATTTTAGAGACAATCGTTCGAGTCGTATCTGTTTGATGCTTTGAGGTTAAATACATCAATGACTCAGGGAGGAATTTCCAAATTAAAGGCAATGCAAGACATGGAATAATTGCAATATAAAACATGATTTTCCAGCCATATACAGGCACTAACCAAGCACCCAATAACGCTGAAGCCATACCACCTATGGCATAACCACTAAACATTAGTGCAACTAAGGTACTGCGTATACGTTTTGGCGCGTATTCTGTCATTAATGCGACAACGTTCGGCATAACGCCACCGATGCCTAGACCGGCAAGAAAGCGTAAAATACCAAACTCAACGGGAGTACTTGCAAAAGCGCCGCAGAAGGTAAAACCACTAAAGATACCGACACAGATCATAATGGTTTTTTTGCGACCAATTTTATCCGACAGTGTGCCAAAACACATGGCACCAAACATCATGCCAAATAAAGCCGTACTTGCCAGTAAGCCGGCTTGTACCGCAGATAAGGACCATTCTTGCATCAACAACGGTAAGGCAACGCCATAGATCACCAAGTCATAACCGTCAAAAATAATAATCAAAAGACACCAAATCAAAACACCCCAATGAAATGGCGTAAATTTGGCTTCATCAACCAAGGTATTAATATTAATTTTCTGGTTTTGCATAGCCCACCTCCTAATTGTGAAGCTTGTAAAATTCGCTTTTCACAATGAATAAGTCGGTGCTTAATGTCCAAAACCGATTAGGCATGTTTGTATACCTAAAAAGTTGAATACAAATTAATCCCTTGATTCCGCTTTATTTAAATAGATCATTTCATAACTGCAGTTCATCTGAACGTCTAGCGACAACATACTCAAAACACAGCACGATCATATGGAATCGCTTCTAAATCATACACTTGATAAACACTATCAAATAAACCACGAATATCTTCGCTTTCATCCATATGACGTACAGCCATAAATATAGGACTAATCGCGGCTTCATCTAAGATAGGAACAAATGTTAAATGTGTTAATTGCACACTTTGGGCACTCATTGGGGTGATACAAACTCCTTCATTCGCTGCAACAAAGCCCAAGGCCAGTTGTAATTCACGTACTTCACGTACTTTTTTAGGTTCCAAACCATACTCTGAAAATATGCCACGCACTTGGGTCGAAAAGTTTGGTTTGTTGTGATTTGGGTAAAAAATCAATTGCTGATCGATCAGATCTGCAAGATAGACTCCTTCCTTTTTTTGTGCCAAAGGATGACTTGCATGTAAGGCTACCACTAAGCGTTCTTCACGCAGTAAAACCCGTTTGATCGCGGGGTCTGAAATACGCAAACGCCCAAAGCCGACATCTATACGACCTTCTTTTAATGCTTTGATTTGTTCAGTGGTCGCCATTTCCTCCATTTCTATTTTTAAATGTGGATGTTGTTGTTTGAATAAATATAAAATATTCGAGAGTAAACCAAACAATAAAGAGCTCACAAAACCGATTGTCACTGTTCTTTCTGTCAAACCGATTCGTTTCGTCATCGATTTAATTTCTTCTGCATTAGACAAAAGTTTTAAAGCATGATGATAAAAAAATTGGCCTGCTTCCGTAGTCTTAAGCGGACGGCTACCTCGTTCAAATAACTGAATTCCAAGCTCATGTTCCAAATTTTGAATCTGCCGACTCAAAGGTGGTTGAGCTATATATAGTTTTTCTGCCGCTTTGGTAAAACTCTGCTCTTCAACCACCGCGACAAAGTATCTTAAGTGTCTTAGTTCCATGGCCATCAATACCTATTAAGTATAATAAAATGCAAATTTGATCTTCGACGTGAATATTTTATTCTTTTAAGGTATATCACATAGACAGGATTAAGCAAATTTAATCCCATCCAACAGATCAAAAACATCGTGCAGCGCATTACCTGAAAGAAACTTCAGCCGCTACACGAAACAACTTAAAAAGTATTGTTAGACAACCAAACAAGGAACGTGGCAGCCAAAGACCTCTTTTATCGAGTGATAGCCACCCATACTTAAATGCATACTTAAGGAGATATAGTATGAACCGTCAAGAGATTGATGTTCTGGTTAAACAAATGAACGTAGATACAGCGACAGGGCCTGTTGACCAACGTGTACAGCAAGTTGTGGTACGTTTATTGGGTGATTTATTCCAAGCGATTGAAGATCTAGATATTACTCAAACTGAACTATGGAAAGGTCTAGAGTATTTTACAGACGCGGGTCAAGCAAACGAATTGGGTCTTTTAGCCGCTGGTTTAGGTTTAGAGCACTATCTTGATTTACGTGCGGATGAAGCTGATGCGAAAGCAGGTATTACAGGTGGTACACCACGTACTATTGAAGGCCCTTTATATGTGGCTGGCGCACCTGAATCAGTGGGCTTTGCTCGTATGGATGATGGTACGGAAACCGATAAAATTCCAACACTGTTTATTGAAGGTACAGTAACAGATACCGAAGGCAACATCATTGAAGGCGCTAAAGTTGAAATTTGGCATGCCAACAGCCTAGGTAACTATTCTTTCTTTGATAAGTCTCAATCTGACTTTAACCTTCGCCGTACGATTCTTTCTGACCAAGACGGTAAATATGTTGCACAAACTACGATGCCCGTTGGTTATGGCTGTCCTCCAGAAGGCACAACTCAATTTGTTTTAGACAAACTAGGCCGTCATGGTAACCGTCCATCACATGTACATTATTTTATCTCTGCACCGGGTTACCGCAAGCTAACTACTCAATTCAACATCGAAGGTGATAAATACCTTTGGGACGACTTTGCCTTTGCAACTCGTGATGGTCTGGTGGCAACTGCTGTTGATATCACAGACGAAGCTGAAATTGCGCGTCGTGGTCTAAACCAACCGTTTAAGCACATTAGCTTTAATGTTGAGTTAGTTAAAGAACAAGCTGCTGCACCAAATACTGAAGTAGATCGTCGACGCGCTAGCGCTTAATTACTCACTCAAAGGAAGCCGAGCTGTCTCATCCAAGTTTGACAACTCGGCGACTATCCCCTCATTGGACAGTCGGAGAATGGACATGCCACGTATTCCTGTAATTAACACCAGCCATCTAGATCGTATTGATGAACTTCTTGTCGATAATTTTGACACTGGTGAATTTAAACTGCACCGCTCAGTATTTACAGATCAAGCGTTATTTGATCTTGAAATGAAATACATTTTTGAAGGTAACTGGGTGTATTTGGCACATGAAAGCCAAATTCCAAATAACAATGATTATTACACGACTCATATTGGTCGCCAGCCGATCATCATTGCACGTAACCGTAATGGTGAACTGAATGCAATGATCAATGCCTGCTCACACCGTGGCGCACAGTTATGTCGTTATAAAAAAGGCAACAAAGCGACGTATACCTGTCCATTCCATGGTTGGACTTTTAATAACTCAGGTAAATTGCTCAAAGTTAAAGACCCTGCTGAAGCGGGTTATTCAGATTGCTTTAACCAAGATGGTTCACATGACTTGAAAAAAGTCTCGCGCTTTGAAAGTTATAAAGGCTTTTTATTTGGTAGCTTAAATCCTGATGTGCCAAGCCTTAAAGAATTCTTAGGTGAAACCACCAAAATTATCGACATGATTGAAGGTCAGTCGGAAAACGGTTTAGAAGTTTTACGTGGTTCATCTACCTATACCTATGAAGGTAACTGGAAACTGACAGCTGAAAATGGCGCAGATGGCTATCACGTTTCAGCCGTGCATTGGAACTATGCAGCCACCACACAGCACCGCAAAGAAGCACAAGCAGCGGATAATATTCGTGCTATGAGTGCGGGTTCTTGGGGCAAGCAAGGCGGTGGTTCTTATGGTTTTGACAGTGGTCACATGTTGTTGTGGACCCAATGGGCTAACCCAGAAGACCGTCCAAACTTTAGCAAAGCCGATGAATATACCGAAAAATTTGGCGCGCCGATGTCGAAATGGATGATTGAACGTTCACGTAACCTATGTCTTTATCCAAACGTTTATTTAATGGATCAATTCGGTTCACAAATTCGAGTTTTACGCCCGATTTCTGTCAATAAAACTGAAGTCACCATTTACTGTATCGCCCCTGTCGGTGAAGAGCCAGAAGCACGTACACGTCGTATTCGTCAATATGAAGACTTCTTTAATGCTTCAGGCATGGCAACACCTGACGATTTAGAAGAATTCCGTGCCTGCCAAGCAGGTTATGCAGGGATTGAACTGGAATGGAACGACATGTGCCGTGGTTCAAAACACTGGATTCATGGACCGGATGATGCAGCCAATGAAATTGGATTAAAACCGCTTTTAAGTGGCATCAAAACCGAAGATGAAGGTCTTTACCTTGCTCAGCATCAATATTGGTTAAAAACCATGAAACACGCTATTGCTGAAGAAAAAGAATTGGCACAACAAGTCGCAAATGAACAAGGAGATGTCGCATGAATGCAACTGCACATTTAGACAGCGTAAGCATTGAAGCTGTATCTCAGTTCCTCTACCGCGAAGCGCGTTTTTTAGATGATGAAAAGTGGGATGAATGGCTAGAGTGCTATGCCCCATCTGCATCATTTTGGATGCCTGCTTGGGATGACGATGACCGGCTGACAGAAGATCCGCAGTCTGAGATTTCTTTGATTTATTATCCAGACCGCCAAGGTTTAGAAGACCGTATCTTCCGCATTAAAACTGAGCGTTCATCTGCCACGATGCCGGATACCCGAACCAGCCATAACATCAATAACGTCGAGATTATTGAACGTGATGGCGACAAAGTGACGGTGCGTTTTAACTGGAACACCTTAAGTTTCCGCTACAAAACCAACTATAGCTACTTTGGCATGTCACGTTATGAAATTGATTTTTCAGGTGAGCAGCCAAAAATCCTCAGCAAATATGTTGTTCTGAAAAACGATTATATCAACCAAGTTATTGATATTTATCACCTCTAAAAGCTTATTTCACTAAGCAAGTTTTTACTTTCAGCCAGAAGGATATTTGGCTGAAAGGACACGTTATACCAGATTTTCAAAAGGATATTCAGCCATGTCAAACCATAATGTTGCACTTCAATTTGAAGATGGCGTTACTCGTTTTATTAGTGTTGCTCAAGGTGAAACCCTATCCGACGCAGCCTATCGTCAAAAAATCAATATCCCTCTAGATTGCCGTGATGGCGCCTGTGGGACATGCCGTGCATTTTGTGAGTCGGGTACTTACGACATGCCTGAAGAATCTTATATCGAAGACGCTTTAACCCCCGAAGAAGCTGAGCAAGGTTATATTTTAGCTTGCCAATGTCGTCCAAGTTCAGATGCGGTTTTCCAAATCAGTGCATCATCTGACGTGTGTAAAACTGAAATTCATGAGTTTCAAGGCACATTGTCTCGTGTTGAAAATATGTCGGATTCTACGATTACCTTTGATATTCAACTGGATGAAGATCAACCTGACATTAACTTCTTGGCAGGTCAATACGTCAATGTCGGCATTCCGGGGACTGAAGAAACTCGTTCGTATTCGTTTAGTTCAAAGCCGGGCAATCGTTTAACAGGCTTCGTGGTTCGTAATGTCCCTGAAGGAAAAATGAGTACCTTCCTGAGTGCCGATGCGAAAGCCGGCGACAAAATGACCTTCAAAGGTCCTTTTGGTAGTTTTTATCTGCGTAATGTTGTCCGCCCTGTGGTCATGCTTGCAGGTGGTACAGGTATTGCGCCGTTTATGTCCATGTTACAAGTGCTTGAAGAAAAAGGTTCTGAACAACCTGTTCGTCTTGTATTTGGCGTAACCAATGACTTTGACATCGTGGCAAAAGACAAGCTCGATGAATTACAAAGCAAACTCCCGTGGTTCGAATACCGTACTGTGGTCGCTCACCCTGAGTCACAGCATGAACGTAAAGGCTATGTGACCAGTCATGTTGAAAAAGATTGGTTAAACAACGGCGATGTAGATATTTATCTCTGTGGTCCTGTGCCGATGGTTGAAGCTGTACGTGGCTGGTTAGATACCGAAGGCGTTAAACCTGCAAACTTCTTGTTTGAAAAATTCTCAGCGAATTAAGGGAGAATAGTTTAATGTCAGAACAAGCCAGATTTAACAATAAAGTTGTCATCGTTACCGGTGCCGCTCAAGGTATCGGTCGTGGAGTGGCACTACAAGTGGCTCGAGAAGGCGCTCAAGTGGTATTGGCAGATCTCTCAGATTTTGTTGAAGATACGCTGAACGATATTCAAGCCCATAATGGCGATGCCATTATTGTTAAAGCCAATCTTGAAACATATGCAGGCGCTCAATCAGTTACTACCCAAGCCATTGAAAAATATGGCCGAATTGATATCTTGATCAATAACGTCGGAGGTGCGATTTGGATGAAGCCCTTCCAAGAGTTTTCAGAAGAAGAAATCGTTAAGGAAGTTAATCGTTCATTATTTCCAACTATGTGGTGCTGCCGAGCCGTGTTACCTGAAATGATTCAAAATCAGCAAGGGACGATTGTAAATGTATCTTCTATTGCAACCCGTGGTATTAACCGTGTGCCATATTCAGCGTCAAAAGGTGGGGTCAATGGCTTAACCGCTGCACTCGCTTTTGAGCATGCAAAAGATGGTATTCGAGTCAATGCCGTAGCCACAGGTGGCACAGAAGCGCCACCACGGAAAGTACCAAGAAACGCAAACCCATTGTCAGATCATGAAAAACAATGGATGCAAGACGTGGTCGATCAAACCATTGACCGTACATTCTTGGGGCGCTATGGCACAATTCAGGAACAAGTCAATGCCATCCTATTTTTGGCATCCGATGATTCATCTTATATGACTGGAACGGTCGTCCCTGTTGGTGGTGGAGATCAAGGTTAATCTCTAAAAATCATTGGTTAAATTCAACAGGCTCATTGACATAGTTGCATGGAGGCAAAAGCGATGGCACCCCTGTTAAAAACATTAAAAGAAGATTGGTCGATCTCAGCGACGGTTGCAGGATTTTTAGCCGTGCTGATTTCATATTCAGGCCCATTGATTATTTTTTTCCAAGCCGCACAAAAAGCCCAAGTCTCCCCAGCCATGATGATTTCATGGATTTGGGGCATTTCTATTGGTGCAGCACTGACGGGTATTTATCTCTCTATTAAATATAAAACCCCGGTGATTAACGCGTGGTCAGCGCCCGGTACGGCTCTTTTAGTCACCCTATTTCCGAATATTTCACTGAATGAAGCCATAGCGGCTTATATCACATCCGCTATCGTTATATTTTTGATTGGCATCACCGGCTATTTTGACAAACTCTTAAAATGGATTCCTCAAGATGTCGCTGCGGGGATGATGGCAGGTATTTTATTTCAGTTTGGGCTTGGACTGTTCACTGCTACAGATAGTATGCCGATCATTGTCTTTGGCATGTTATTAGTCTTTCTTATTTCTAAAAGACTATCGCCACGCTACGCGATGATTTGGGTCTTACTGACTGGTGTTGTCCTGAGTTTTACATTAGGGAAAATCAATCCTGTTGATGTAAATTTTCAGCTCGCTATACCACAGTTTATTGCTCCAACTTGGACTTGGAACTCAACTTTAAATTTGGCAATTCCCTTAATCTTAGTCAGTCTGAGTGGTCAATTCCTTCCGGGGATGGCGATCATGAAACTCAGTGGATATGACACGCCAGCCAAGCCGATTATCACAGCGACCAGTATTGCCTCGCTCGCTGTCGCATGTGTCGGAGGCATTACCATTGTTTTAGCGTCTATTACCGCAGCCATGTGTATGGGCAAAGATGCACATGAACTTAAGGAAAAACGCTATATAGCCGGTATTGCCAATGGTATTTTTTATATTTTAGGCGGCTTATTTGCAGGCAGTATTGTCATGTTATTTAGCCTATTACCTAAAGAGTTGGTCGCTGCACTTGCAGGTCTAGCGTTATTAGGTGCGATTGGAACAAATATGTCGGTTGCAATGAAAAATGAGGCTAACCGTGATGCAGCGCTGATCACCTTTTTAGCGACAGCCTCAGGTATGCATTTTTTAGGGCTAAGCTCAGTTTTTTGGGGGATTTGTATCGGTGTTGCGGCACATATCATTTTGACCAACCGTGTAACTACACAAGCGCCGATGACAACGACTCAAGATTCTAAAAGTTCATAATATCCAAACGCATTGCTAATACAAAGAAGATGGAAAATTACATCTTCTTTGTTTAATCAAAAATAAAATGCTTCCGTTTAGACTTCGGTTAATTCAGGCAATTCTCGATGAGCGATTTCAAAAGCTTCTTGCACATCTAATCCCATAGCAGTCAATAAAAGCTCTACAACTTTAGGAATCCAGTGAACCCTTTAGGCAAATAAGCATAGCACCACACAGATTCAATTTTTATGATGAAGTAATCGCCACCTAGCCTTAGTTTAAAAAAAACCATCTAATTTGAACCAACATAAACTTTATCAGCAGCGTAAATTTAAAGGTTTTTACCCCCCTGAGAAGATTATTTATTGAATAGAATCACTTAACTAAATGATAAACTTCAATCAAACTTCAAATGAAAAAAATCGTTAATTAAATTAATAAATGCCTGCACACTTTGCGACGCATTTGTACTTCGCTTACTCATATATAAGTTGATTGTTGGAAGGTCCGTATCTAACTTTTTGACAATAATATTTTCATAAGCAATATCTGCAATATAACTCGGTAAAATCGTACACGACTGTGTGATATTGATTGAATTAATGTTGAATAAAATATTACTGGCGCGCTGGATGATTTTTAAGTTGATCTTTTTGTCTTCTGCAAATTTTAAAATCTTATGATGCAAAACTGACGACACTTCCTCAGCCGGAATAATAAAATCTATTTCTTCTAAAGATTTGACTGATATTTTATTTTGATTTGCAAATGGATGCTGATTATTCATCAAGAAAATCAAAGGCTCTTCAAATATCAACTGGCTCGAAATTTCATGGTTATTAACATCTGCCCTTGATATGGCGATATCAATACGCCCATTATGTAAATCACTGACGATTTGCGTGTCATTTAAGCTCAAAAGTTCAACTTTTAAGTCAGGAAACATCTTTGTGAGTTTCGGAATAATAAAAGGAAAAATTTTCATTTCTGCAACTGGTACAAAACCAATGGTGATTTTTTGCTCTTTGGCTTTTTTGACTTGGCGCGTCATTGCAACTGCTTTATCGGCACTTTCTAAAATGTTTTTGGCATGTTCTAAAAACACAATTCCTTCATCGGTCAGTTCAACTTTACGTTTAGAGCGAATAAATAACTGTACGCCAATAAACTCTTCGAGGTCTTTGATTTGTTGGCTAAGAGAAGGCTGAGCCGTATAAAGTTTTAAGGCCGCTTGGCTAAAATTAAGTTCTTGTGCAACCATGACAAAATATTTTAAATGTCTTAATTCCATTTAAGTCACCTGTGTAGTCCAATCCTTAGGACGTTTTTAATACAATTCCGTTAGCAAACTAAAATAGTCTTATATTTTGTGGTGAAGTGTTCATTTTTTATTTAAATATCATTTTTTCTCATATTTTACTTCTAAATAGTTCAAAATTTTTAATCAATTGAACTCATGCTGGAATTATGTGATTTCAAAAGAGCGTCTTCTCTAGCACCGCTTAATTCATTTTAGAAATACATTTTCAAATATATATTTTGACAAAAACAAAAACAAAAACAAAAAAAAAAAAAGGGATCATGTTGCATCATCCCTTGTTATTGATCTTTGAATTATTTACGTTTTTTCTTACCACTGAGCAGATCTATGGCTTGGGCATATCGTGTAGGTGCAATCCGCTGAATTAAATCAATGATTTTGGCGTCATTGCCGATTAAAACACGACGTTTATTCTGTTTCACTGCATCTAAAATCACTTTTGCTGCAACTTCAGGCGGTGTTTTCAGCACTTTATTAAAGGCTTTCGTGGCTCTATCTGGATTCATACCCAACGCGCGAATACTGTCACTCATACGTGCGGTATTTGCAATATTGGTTCGAATTCCACCCGGATGCACGCAGGTAGCGCTCACTCCGACATTTTCCAAATCTAATTCTTGACGTAAAGATTCTGTAAAACCACGGACTGCAAACTTAGTTGCATTATAGGCACTTTGAGTCGGTTGAGCTGTCAAACCAAATAAGCTGGAAATATTCACAATATGTCCATCGCCACTTTGTCTTAAGTACGGTAAAAATGCTTTTGTCCCATACACCACGCCCCAGAAATTGATATTCATAATCCACTCAATTTCATCATAATGCATACCTTCTACTGTACTGGCTAGCGCGACACCCGCATTATTAAAGATCAAATTGACCTGACCAAATTCAGCTTGGGTTGCAGCCGCCCATTGCTCGATAGCGGCACGATCAGATACATCTAACTGGTTCTGAGTTATTTTCACACCGGTGTGCTTAATCATTTCAGCCGTTTGTGCAAGACCGTCAAGGTTCCGATCACTTAATGCTAGATTCGCACCTGCTTGAGCAAGTTGAATAGCTAACTGCTGCCCAATACCTGAACCTGCTCCAGTAATGGCTGCGACTTTGTTGTTAAAATTTTTCATCGTTATTCCTATACACACTTAATCCAGTTCAGTGATCAAGCCGCATTTTCGTATTATTCATAGCACAAGCTTAACGAGTTCTAATCTATGAATGAAATGATTTTATTTAATTCTAAAATATGAATGCTATACATAGCTCTTTAGCGTTATTTCTTCAAATCAAATGAATGTAATTCGTCATGATTAGAGCAAAAATTAAAAGCTTTAATGAGCTTCTTAGCTCATGCTTTTTTACGGATTGTAGCTCCAATTCTTTTAAATCAAACTGCGTTTGATATTTATAAAAGTGATACAAACCCCAAATGTTATAAACAAAGCTCAACATTTATTCTATTTTTCTACACGATCCAGATTCTAGATATTCAAAATCAGTATATAAAATCCACAATATATACTTATTTTTTTGTGAATATAGCCCTTGAAGACAGCAAGGCTGATGCTTTGTAATTTTCCAAGTCTTGTGTATCCACCTTTTGGAAGATCAGGGATGCACATCTCTTACTATGTTTAATAGAGGTTCTAAAATGATAAAAACAACTCTTAGCCTAATCGGTTTGTCACTGGTGTCTAGCTTAGCTTTGGCTGCTGATCCATTGCATGGTACTAAATGGAAAACCATCGATGACCAAACAAAAAAACCTTTATCTGTAGTTCAATTTAACGAAACCTCAAATGGCGTTTTATCTGCAAAAATCGTTGATGTACTCACCCCGGGTGAAGCAGAAAACTGCCAAAAATGTGTTGGTAAATTCCACAATAAACCATTACTCGGTGTACAAATCGTGAATGGTTTGAAAAATACCGGTAAAAATACCTATGACGGCGGTAAAATTACTGACCCGAAAAATGGTAAAACCTATAGCTTCAATGCCAAAATGTCGAATGACGGTAAGACCTTAAATGGTCGTGGCTATATTGGTGTATCTGCGCTTGGACGCAGCCAAACATGGATACGTGTAAACTAATCCTTAGTGTACAAATTCAAAAAGCGGCTCGATTGAGTCGCTTTTTTGCATGAATACTTCAAATATAAAATTATTCGAATATAAAATTTAAACGGTATAACGTTTGCTTAGCCCCCATTCGGCTAATATGCGACGATACGTTGTGGATGAGCGATCTGCTTCGAAATGCGCCTCCATACTGATATCCAGTGGCAATTCCTCAGGTTTTTGACTTTCCACCATGTCCTGATCTTCAGCAAAAATTTGTGCATTAAAATCATAGACCGCTTGTAAATCTCCTGTGGTATCAAAATTACGAGTTAAAGGCACAAATAAACGGGTTTTATTATGCGATACAGGACAACAGGCATTTAAGATTTTCAACACCCCATTTTCAGGAAAATCGATGGTTAAAATTGCTGAAAATGGCGGATAGACATCAAATGTTCTTTTCCATAAAAAATCTTCTGGCGCTAAATGTTGTAAGCCATGCGGATAATTACTCACATCACTAAGATATTCTGTATGTAGTCCATAGTCTGTACGCACTGTCGAATATTTTTGTACTTTAGGGTTTTCACGGTCTGCAAAGCTTTCATGATGCACCCATGCGAAATGTGCAACATCAATAAAGCCTTCGAGCTGGCGCCCACTTGAACCACCAATATCTACATAAGGTGGCAATATAGATTGGTACTGCTCGTTATCCCACGTGTCTAAATTTGGAAAATTGGCCGTAGATTCATCTCGGTTAAATAAACTGGTCCACACCAATCCATATTTCAATACAACTGGAAATTTAGTTAATGAAAAACGCTCTGAAATTTGTGTCAGCTCTGGCTGTGCAGGAATTTTTACACACCTTCCTGCGCCGTTATAATGTAAACCATGATATGGACAAATAATGTCTTCACCCTTGACCCAGCCTTTAGTTAATGGCACCCCTCGATGTGGACAGATATCACGAACCAAATGAATTTTTCCACTTTCAGTTTGATATAACGCCATTTTTACATCGAGTAATTGCACTTGTTGCGGTTCAATTGAAACATCTTCTACACGTGCAACGGGATACCAATGCTGCGCCAAAATATTCCAGTCGTTGGCATCAAATGTACTGCACTGAGGTTGGGTAAATAAATTGAGTACAGGAATGGCATTCATAGTTTATCTCGACATTTTCAATATTTCTTCAGCATTTAGCGCTATTTAAATTTTGCTAAATCCTTATTTTCTAAGTCGAAATTAAATTCTAAACACATTTCTGTCTATTAGAATGATTTGCATAGATTGTTCTATTTTTTAGAACATTAAGCATTGAGCGCTGCACGATTTGATAAAGCTGGCATGAATATCGCTTAAAATACATAACATTATGATTCGCTGATGACGCGATAGAGATTGAAGCCTGTATGTCGATTACCTTTTCTAGATTTTCTGAATATTTTATGGCGGTTGCACGGACTGGGAGTCTACGCAAAGCCGCTGAACAACTTTTTATTTCAGTCTCGGCAGTACATCGACAAATCGTTTTGGCTGAGGAAGAACTCGGGGTTGCCCTATTTGAACGATTACATCAGGGTTTAAAACTGACGCTCGCGGGTGAATTACTGTATGCCGATTTATTAAAGTGGCAAAAAGAATATCAACTGACACGAACTCGATTTGATGAAATCCAAGGCTTAAACCGTGGAAACATTGAAATGGGCTTTATTGCAGCTTTGAATGACAGTTTTGTCGTCGACTGTATTCAAAAGATGGCTGAGACTTATCCGTGGATCAACCTCAACATCAGCATGAATAGCAGTGATGATATATCCAGAAAAATCGTCGATGCAGAATTAGATTTTGGCATTATCTTAAATCCAAAAAGCCATAGCCAATTAGAGATTTTATCCTTTATAGAAATTCCGTTGGGCTTTGTAATGTCACCGCATCATACCTTGGGTGGGATGGATAAAATTTATCTTTCAGATACGTTAAATGAACGGCATATTTTACCGAGTGAACCACTCATTATTAGTGAATATGTACAGACTTTATATAAACATCATAAGTTTAGTCCGATTCAAAAGATCGAATGTAATGACATTAGAATGATATTGTCATTGGTTCAGCAACAATTAGGCATCAGTGTGATGTCATACATGGATGCTTTGCCACTGCTTGAGAATAAAAAGATTATTTTTAAACCAATCCGTGAAAAAGGCTTACACAGTTTGACCATCGCTTTATGTGTCGCATCGAAACGCCAAACCTCTCGAATTTCTCAGATCATGATTAATCTTTTGGTGGAAAAAATGGAAGAAATTAAGATCAATTTAAAATCTTTGAACCCCTAAACCATTATTTAAGTTTTGGGGTCGCAAAACTTTCATAAAAAAAGCCGGTACAAATAAACCGTACTGGTTGCTGAAAGCTAAAGTTTTATCAGTTTATTTTTTTAATCCAATGGATTACCCACAATATTACTAATAATACCTTTCATAATATGATTGCCTTGTTCCTTACGCAGTTCTGCATACCATTCACGCGTCACACTTTCATCTTTCATATGGGTCACATCACAGCGCTTACGCGCTCGCAGAACCAATTCATTGGCACGCTCATTACGTTTATTTTGGTAACGACGCAATGAATCTTGTAAGCCCAAAGTATTGATTTGCAAAGAACGAGCTAAATAAATTGCATCTTCCATTGCTTGGCAGCCGCCTTGTCCAATATCCGGCGTTGTACTGTGTGCTGCATCACCCACAATCACCACGCGACCTTTGTAGAAATCTGCAAAAGGTTCAATATCATGAATTTCTACCCGATTGGTTTTTTGGGCATCTATGGCATCAATCAACTTTTGAACCGGTTCACACCAACCTTTAAAGTATTCTTTAAATAAGGCCTTATATTGTGTGCGGTCATTTTCTAAACCTGTTGCTAAAGGGACATCAAAGAAGAAATAGAATCGCTTGTCGGCAACGGGCATCAGCGAAACACGTTTACCTTCTCCTACAAATGTCGTCCACTGATCTTCCGCAGCAAATTCTTCTGAAATGTCGACTAAACCATTCCAATTGACGTAACCTGCATAGCGGCGCTCAACTTGTTCCCCCAATACATACGCCCGTGTCAATGAATGTGTACCATCGGCGCCAACCAATAAATCAGCCAGAACCTCACTTCCGTCAGCAAAACGCGTGATCACTTGATCGTCTTGTTCTGAGAAGCTCACCATTTTTTTGCCAAGATGAATATTCTCACGACCAAATTCATCCATAAGCATATTTTGTAAGTCAGCACGTGAAACGGGATAAGGTCGCTGTCCAACTTCTTCGATTAAAGGAAACAGACTAAACTGCGTCATAACATCGCCCGTTAAGCCATCAATATAGGCTAAGTGATCCATCTTGCCACCGAGCTTTTCGACTTGTTCGGTTAGCCCCAAATAGTTCAAACATTTGACACCGTTAGACCATAAAGAAATAGCGGCTCCAACAGGTAAAATTTGTTCTGCCTGTTCATAGATGGTTACTTGGTGTCCAAATTTTTTCAAAGCGATCCCTGTCGTTAGGCCCGCCATACCTGCACCAATAATTGTAATGTCCATCTATAACTCCCCTGTGTTTTTTTAAATATCTTTCTCCTAAAAAGCGAAAAGCATGCCATTTTTTCAAACAAGCAATAAAAAATTCTAAAGTTGGCACACGCTGTGCTTCTAAACACGTGTAAATGCTTGTTTTTATCAAATGTTAAATTTTTAACACTGAAAACAAAATGCATATGTTTTAAATGAAAATAGTGAATGGATTTTATATATGGCGACTTTACTCGCACCAAGTTTTGATATTCCTGCACAATTACAGACACTTACAAATTTAGCAGATGACCGTATTGGTGCAAAAATACTTGAATGTTCAGATGATTTTTTTGCAGAAGCAAAACGCATGCTTCAATTTAATGCACCTATCTTTGTCGAAGATAAATTTGATGATCATGGCAAATGGATGGATGGTTGGGAAACGCGTCGTAAACGCCATGCAGGTTATGATTGGGCAATTATCCAACTCGGTGTCGCTGGTCGAATTCAAGCCTTAGATATTGATACAACATTCTTTACAGGGAATTATCCAGCTTCCGCATCAGTTGAAGCCTGCTTTGCACCGAGTGGTGAACTAGCACAGGCAGCATGGGTCAATATCTTAGGCAATACCGTATTGGGCCCGAGCCAACACCATATATTGAAGGTCTCAACTGATCAGGTTTTTACCCATGTGCGTTTAAATATATATCCAGACGGCGGTATTGCACGATTTAAAATCTATGGTGAAGTTCAGGTTCAAATTCAAGACAGTACGAGCACATTAGACCTCGTTGCACTAGAAAATGGTGGACGTGTTATTGCTTATAGTGATGCTCATTTTGGACATCCACGAAACTTAATTAACCCTGGTCGCGGCATCAATATGGGAGATGGTTGGGAAACTAAACGTCGCCGTGCACCAGGTTTTGACTGGTGCATTTTGGCTTTGGGCCAATCTGGTGCAATAGAGAAAATTGATATTGATACTGCCCATTTTAAAGGCAACTTCCCTTCGCAGGTTTCCATACAAGCGATTTATGTAGAAGATGCCACTGACCCTCAACTGATTCCGCAAAGTATGTTCTGGCCATTTTTGCTAAACGCACAAGATATGCAGATGGATCATATTCATAGCTTTGTGAGTGAGATTTTAAAGCATGAAAAAATATCGCATATCCGCATCAATATGATTCCTGACGGGGGGATTAGTCGCATACGGTTATGGGGGAAAATACATCCTTAATTGCAGTGTTAATCAAATAGGAAGCCTTCGTGCTTCCTATGTGTATGGTTTCAATTTTTTTAATTAAATACCCTATAAGATATCTAAACATGACTCACAGCATAAAAATACAAGCTCTAAGTATTGAAGGCTTTGCGCCTTTTGGTGAGGTTATTTGTACGACTGGACATGATTTTTTCCACATCAATGACGCACATACAGAGCGATATCATGCCCTCGTAGAAACAGAAATTTCAGGTGATGCGGTTGCTGGAATTAGCATCTTTAGAAATATCAAAACCACTGAATTACCTTTTAGAATTTCGATGTTGGAGCGTCATCCCAACGGCTCGCAAGCTTTTATTCCAATGCAAGCACAGGCTTTTTTAGTGGTTGTTGCACCTGCGTTAGATGATCACAGTCCCGATCTTACACAGCTACGTGCTTTCATTACTGATGGTAGCCAAGGAGTCAACTATCGTGCAGGAACATGGCATCATCCTCTCCTGACACTCGAAGCACCAAGTAGCTTTGCCGTCATCGATCGTATTGGGACTGGGCATAATTGTGATGTGTTCCAGTTCCCTACGCCTATTAACATTTCAAATTAATTTTATTAGCTTAAACACTTACAGTTAAATAGACTAAAAATCACTTAACCAATTGTTAATACATAATTAATTTCACCTCTTGATATAGTTTAATTAAAAAATAACGCATTAAAAAAGCCCTCTACTTCGAGGGCTTTATTTTTCGATACAAACTATATTCTATGAATCATCGTATGGTTCAAGACCCAAGATCTGCCATGATTAATGATGCACATCTATCGCCATGCTTGGTTTTTTAACCTGATCTTTGCTCATAGTCACTTCTTTATTTTTAAATAAATTCAGATGATTGAACACAATATTTAAAATAATCGCCATCAAACAAGTTGAACTAATACCTGAATGAAAGAGTGTTTGCACCCATTTCGGGAAGTTTGCATAGAAAGAATGATCGATAATTGGAATCATCCCTGCTGCAATCGCAGTCGCAACTATGATGAGATTCTTTTGCTCGTTATAGTCAATTTTCGCCAAGGTACGAATACCACTTGCCGCAACCGTTCCAAACAAAACTAAACCAGCACCACCTAATACAGGGACAGGAATCGCTGCAATTAGTCGCCCCATAATTGGCAGAACGCCTAATACGACCAAGATCATTCCACCCGCTGCGACAACAAAGCGACTTTTCACGCCTGTAATCGCTATTAAACCGACATTTTGTGCAAAAGCACTTTGCATGAATGAACCAAAGATTGGCGCTGCTGCACTAGATAGCATATCAGCGCGTAAGCCATTGGTAATACGCTCAGCATCCACTTTAGTACCAACAATTTCCCCAACGGCAATAATATCTGCTGTCGTTTCAGTCATAATCACTAAAGTTACGATCAGCATGGCAATAATGGCACTTAACTCAAAAGTTGGCATACCGAAAGCAAAGAAGCTTGGAAATTGAATCCAGTTACCATTTGCAACTTTAGAAAAATCGCCAAAGCCAAAGGCATAAGCCAGCACCGTACCGAAAACGATGGCCAACAAAATAGATAAACGTCGGATGGTTGCATTACGTGTTAAATTCAGCGCAATCACGATACCCAACGTTAAAAATGCCAAGCTGATGTTCTCAGCACTTCCCCAGTCTGGTGCTTTATTGTTCCCCCCCATCATCCAGCGTACCGCTACAGGCAGCAATGAAAGACCAATCACGGTGATCACACAACCAGTCACAATCGGTGGGAAAAAACGAATAATTTTTGAAAAATAAGGTGCTAGGAAAAAGCCAATTAGAGATGCAACAATCACCGCACCATAAACAGCAGAAAGCCCACCGCCTGCGGTTACTATGGCAATCATCGTCGCCACACCTGCAAATGAAACCCCTTGAACTAAGGGTAATTTTGCACCGATATATTTCACACCTACAGTTTGTAGTATGGTCGCCAAGCCACCGACAAAAAGCGCTGCCGCAATCAATAAACCGATTTGCGCAGGTTCAAGTCCCGCGGCTGTACCAATAATCAATGGTGGAGCAATAATACCACCATACATGGTTAATACATGCTGTAGACCATAGGCAAGGCTTTTTCCTGCGCCTAAATATTCATGTTCTGGTGAAACTGTTTTATCTTGTTCTGTCATTTTTATATCCCCTATTTTTTTAACTTTGCTCTTAACTGCCACGATACGTTGAATATGCAAATGGGCTGATGAGTAAAGGAATATGAAAATGCTGCGAGGCATCTTTTACATAAAAATGAATCACAGCTTTTGGAAAAAAGGTTTCGGTATTTAAAGTCTGAAAATATTCAGCTGTCGCAAATTCAAGGCTATAAGCACCTGCTGTAAAGTCCTTCAGCGCAAAATCATTAACGCGACCATCCGCATTGGTTTGGGCTGAACCTAGTAACTCTCCGTGTGCATTAAATAATTGAATGCTGACGTTTGCGGCGGGTTTGCCTAGATTGGTATCTAAAATATGTGAGCTAATCATGCGCTAAGCTCCTGTTTTAATCTTAATAAGGCAATTTCAGCCAGTTGATGATGAACAATTCGTTTTTCGGTTTCAGGATCATTCAATAATCGATATTGCAGCGCCTGTAGTACATCTTCACTACTGAGGCCAGAAGCTTTGATTAAAAAGAGATATCCGTACTTTTTCTCATACGCGATATTGCCTTTGAGCAATGCAAACTGAGTTTCTTCATCTGCTGAAATTTCAGACTGTTCTCGATTAGAAAATTGTTGCTCCAAACTACTTAATTCAGCCTGTGCCTTTTTTTCACCAATCCGCGGATGGTTATCCAAAGCATTTTTGATTTCATCCCAAGTCCACGCATTTGCAGCTTTTACTGCTTGCTCTGTGATTTGCGTGACAGAGGTATAAGGACGCTGCGCCACAATGTGTTCTGCCCAGCCTTCAATTTGCACACAGTGCTTTAAAAAAGTTTTTACATCTGCTTCGGATGCTTTATTAAATTCAACAAGTTGCACTATAAAATCGCCTAAAATTATTGAATGATTGTTCAAATTTAGTTTTGCAATATCAGTGCCAACCTAGGTCTATGATGTCAGTTACCTAAGTTCAGGCCTAAAAAAAGAGGAGCTAAGCTCCTCTTTATCCAAATATTTTTTTATTAGACTGCATGATGTGTATACCAATGTTCCGCGATATCACCACGGCGACAGATCCAGACTTTTTCATGTGATTGCACATAATCTAAGAATCGTTGTAGTGCTTTAAAACGGCCTGGTCGCCCTAAAATACGACAATGCATCCCAATCGATAACATTTTTGGCGCGCTTTCACCTTCTTCATATAGCACATCAAATGCATCTTTAAGGTATTGATAAAATTGTTCACCACTGTTGAAACCACCCGGTGAACAAAACTTCATATCATTGCTTTCAAGTGTATAAGGAATAATTAAATGTGGACGGGTTCGACCATTTTCATTTGTCAAACGACTCCAAAAAGGCAGGTCATCACCATAGTGATCGCAGTCATATTTGATTTGCGGAAATTCAGCCAATAGCTGACGTGTGTTGGGACTGTCACGCCCTGTGTACCAGCCAATAGGCGTCTTTCCAAATAAAGCTTCAAACACACTAATTGCCTGATCCATGTGCTGACGTTCCAGCTCTATCGGCATATCTTGATAATGTAACCAGCGTTGACCATGTGAAACGACATCATAGTTGGCTTGTTTGATCGCTTCGACAATATAAGGATTGCGCGCTAAAGCCATACCAACGCCAAAGACTGTCATGGGTAAATCACGTTTTTTAAATTCTTCATGAATCCGCCAAAAACCGGCTCTGGAGCCATATTCATACATCGAGTCCATCGACATATGTTTGGCAGGAAAACTGGCCGCTCCAATAATATCGGATAAGAATTGTTCTGATCCTGCATCCCCATGTTCGATATGGTTTTCTCCACCCTCTTCATAGTTCAACACAAACTGCACTGCGATACGTGCCTGATTAGGCCATACGACTTGAGGTACATCGCCATGATATCCAATTAGATCTCTGGAATAATCCTGTTGTTGGATCTGGTCAATTAAGTCTTGCCCGCGTAAGTAGCCTGTAGTCACTTCAACTTCCTAATTTGTTATATCAAACAGTAAAAAATTAGGTAGAAGCAAGCAAATTATGCGCCAATATCGTAGACGGCTAAATAACTTTTCATATCAATGACCATTGCCTTTTTTTAAAATATTGAATGGTTGCCCTGAATCATCTGCAATGATTGAAATTTGCCAAATTTCATCTATTTCTGGAAAATTCTGATGCAGTTGATCAATGAAATAGTAATAACCTGGTGTATTTTCCGTAATATAAATGATTGTATTTGAACACAATATATAGAGTTGAATCTCATCAATGGTTCCAATATTTTGGCGTACGACATCTATACTTTGAATATCTTTCCATAATATAGTTTTAGTGCTTAGTTCAGGCCCAGTTATAGTGTATGTGAAACCATCATTAAAATATTCAAAATCACCTTTATCCTGTCTTAGAATTTCAAATTCGTTTGTTTTATTTTTTATATCTTGTTTTAAATCAATTGAATCTACAAACCAAATATGAGGATGACAAATTATTGCATTCCAAATAATAAAAATACAAAGTGTAAAAAACCATATATTAGCTGTAATTACTATCGTAAGCACTGCCAATATAAATAAGATAAAACCCAAATTTAGGTTTAAAAATAATATAGTTGAAGTTCTTATTGGTAGTTGTACTTTCATTGGCAACTGCTTGAATAAAATATTACCATCATTCAATTTTTCGTTATATTTAAAGTAAAAACAAATTGCCAGTATTAAGAATGACATTAAACTAATGAATGTAAAATGTTTTTCCCATATTTGCCAATTAGATAAAAAATATATAAAAATGACCATAAATATTGAAATTGAACAATACATCGTAAGTAAGGAATTTAAAAAAATATGCATTCTCATTGTTTGTTTAATCTAGTAATTTTTTAATGGTATAACTATACTTAATTATTGATAAATTTAAAGCGTCATGATCAAATATTCTTTGTAAAATCAACACACCTAACTCTGAAAATTAATTTATATTCATAAGTCACTTTCACTCAGTTCCAAATAAAAGATTCAAACAATAAGATTGGCTAGTAATTGATTAATCCATGCTTTGGAGAAAACAAAAGATTTTGATTAGGCCCACTTCATATCCAAGTAAGTTACTTAATTTTTACTGACTTATGGTGGTCTGCCTTAAGAATCTTTATGCAATAGAGCCATAAACGAGCAAAACTATACAAAATATTAAAAAAAATATTTACTCATAATTTTTAAATTTTACTCTTCACTCAACAATGCAATATATTGAAAATAAATAAATTACAAAAATATAGATAAACCTAATATAATATTCATAAACTTCACTTTCTTTTTTTATCTTCCCGATCAACAAATAACTCCCATTATAAATTAGATCAACAAAAATAATAAAAAAAACTACTGCACCAATAAAACTCCAGAAACCTATCCCAAAAAAGTAATACTTTATTAAAAAAATCAAAAACTCAATAATAAAAAAAATAGCTATAATTAGCCTTTTATAATCGTGATAAACTCTAATTACAAATTTATCCATTATTATTCCTTTTTAAACTATCGATCCATCTCATTACGAACTGCATCATTACTTTACTTCTTCAGTAGACATCAATTATTTAATACACATCACGGCGGTAAAGACCTGCTTTACGCAGAGTATGCAGTTGTTCAATGCCTAGTATCTCTTGCAAAGTTGCATCTACTGCTTTGGCCATATTCAAACTGCCGCAGATATAGAGACATGCCCCTTGCTCTAGCCAATCAATCAATTCAACTTTTTTCACAACTAGGACATCTTGCACATACTTTTCAGCAAATCCATCACGAGAAAATACCCGATCGATTTCTGCAATTTTACCTTGGTTTTGTAATTCATGCAGTTCATCAGCAAAAATTGCATCGAAAGCTTGTTGACGTTCACCATAAATTAACCAGTTTTGATAGTGCTCTGTTGCGACACGTTGCTTAAGATGTGAAAGCAAACCCGCCATTCCTGAGCCATTGCCAATCATAATTGCCGACTTAACGCCCTCTGCTAAGTGAAAATTTGGATTCGCGCGAATATAGGCATGAATACATTGTCCAAGTTTTAAATCGTGCGTTAATAAGCCAGAACCTAAACCTAGTTCATCGCCATGCTGCTCTTGACGTACGACGAGCTCTAAATCTTTTTAATTAAATAGAGTTTGATAATTTCACGCTTATACTAAACGACTGAATAAAGACTATAATAAAAATTAAAAATTCATTCGCCATTTGCGAAATCTTCGAGCAATCATGTCCAAAAATCTTGCAACGCTGATTGGATTCAGTGCAATCTTACAATGGTCTTCTATTGTTGGTTTACTTAAGAAAATTAGTTTCAGTATTGGCCCTGATCTTGCAGTGCTCTTTATGTATACATTGAGTGCAATTATTCTATTGCTCTTATTTAAAATTCCAAACCTTAAACTGGTTCCGCGCCAATTTTTGATATACGCCACTATTCTATTTGTGATTTATGAGTTGTGTTTTTCGTATGCCATTGCTTTGGCTCAAACTGCTCAACAAGCGATTGAAATCAGTTTAGTCAATTATTTATGGCCGAGTCTGACAATTGCCGCGTTAATCTTATTTAAAGAATTAAAGTTTAACTTTTTCGTAATCATTGGTTTAGCCATTTGTTTGGGTGGCATCATTTTGATCCAAACTGGTAACGGAAGTTTTA
This sequence comes from Acinetobacter sp. YH1901134, assembly GCF_013416965.1. NCBI lineage: Bacteria > Pseudomonadati > Pseudomonadota > Gammaproteobacteria > Moraxellales > Moraxellaceae > Acinetobacter > Acinetobacter sp. YH1901134. Next base: position 235,449 of record NZ_VPEW01000004.1, read on the forward strand.
ACTGGTCTACAGTCTTTACGAACATTCAGTCCAATCCATTAAGCTATTTTCTTGCTTTTATGGGCGCGAGTTTATGGTCATTCTACTGTGTGATTACCCGTAAATACAGTCATGGACATAACCCTATTTCATTCTTTTTCGTCGTGATCACCATTGTGCTATGGCTAAAAATGTTGATATTTCACGGTATCCCGCGAATGCCTGCCGTAGACTTACATACCGGTAAGTATATGTTAATCGTGTCCATCGTGACCGCTTTGGGTTATGCAGCGTGGAATGTAGGTATTATAAAAGGCAATATTACGATATTGGTGACCTTATCTTATTTTAGTCCGATTTTTTCTTCATTAATTTCAATGTTTATTTTACAGACACCACTGAGTTTAAGTTTTTGGCATGGTGCCATTTTAGTGACATTCGGTTCGCTGGTATGTTGGATTTCAACCAGTTGGCCACAAATAAAAGCCAAATTAATGCAATTGCGCCATGAATAATATGAAGTAGTCACTTGGCTCATTTATCTTAAACTGAATAACAAAACCGCGATTAGGCACAGCATATGAAGTAACTGTGTTGGTGCAAAATATAGAAAATATTTCCAACCACCTGTGAGAAATGCATTCACACATTTTGAAATTGCATGGGCTGATAATCCAATCACCACAGCATAAACCAATGTTAAATTGTCGATATTACCTTGCATCACCACGGTTGCCATAGCTGCATGGACTTCAAAGAGTGATGCTAATAATGTCCCTAAAATTAAGCCTTTATCACCTAAAGCGAGATTTAATCCATAAACAAGTGCTTGGATCAAAGTAAGCGTGATGGCAATGATTGCCGCCTGTTTTAAGCTAAACATTCGACTATCAGTATTTTCTAACGGCACTGTTTCATTCGCCTCTACACGAAGCATTTCAGGTTCTGACTCTTTATTATGCTGAACTTGAGATGAGCCATAAATCAGATATAACGCAGTAAGGACTAATATCAAGATGCCGACGATACTTGGTATAACTAATATTTTAAACCAAACAAAACTCACCCCAAGGACAATGATCAAAAGTTGAACCAATGTCGCAACACATGAAAAAAGTCCTGCCCCTGCATTACTTTTGGCACTGGCTTTTCCTGCTCGCACTTCCATGCCTAAGCTTGCGATTGTTGCTGTGCTCGACACAAAACCTGATGCCAAGGCCGATAAGATAATCGCTTTATCAGAAGATAGAAGCCGCTTGGCGATGTGCGCTAATGACTGCACCACCAAGATCAATATCAGTAATTTTAAAATCACATAGGGATTTAATACAGAACCCCAATAGGCCTGATTCGGCGTTAAAGGTAAGGCAATTAGGATCAATGCCAGTAAAAATACACCATCTCTTAACTCATAGTCTTTGATCCAATGCGCTGCAAAATGATGTAAGCCTTTTTTTCCAACTAATATGAGGGTCAGCACCACAGCCAAACACGCAGCCAGTGGAATATTAAATACACAAGCTGCGCCGATTAAATAGGTTATAACAAAAGCAAGTTCTGTGGTTGTGCCAATATCTTGTTTTTGCTGGCTTAATCCATAATAGCTAAACATACTGACGACAATTGCACCGATCACACCAACAGCTAAATGGATTAAAAAACACAATGCTCCAAACAGCGCACAAATGGTAAATGAGCGTAAACCGGCAAAGCTCTGTTCACTGTCCAAATTGTTGTTACGTTGACGCTCCAAACCGATGAGCAATCCACAGCCTAAAGCCGAAGCTAAAATCGTTAACAATGCTGGGAAGGATAATGTTTGTATGAGTATTTCCAAATTTAAGCCCTCCCATCAATACATTGTTTATTTTGGCAATATAAATAAAAAATAATTAAAATAAATTTAACGCTAAAATTAGAAAAATAAATATATAAATTGAACAACTTGAGCATTTTCAATCATGTTCAAAGTTTAATCATCTTTTAAATCATAAACAATTCCATGATAAATATCTTAGTAAACATTAATTTTTCTCATCTTTGGATTGAAAAACGTATTCAATCCAATTCAGATTCGACCTATAGCTGCTTTTGCTTTATTGGCTGTTTCTAAACATACTAAGCCCAAATCACCATAATCGCCGCAATCACCACAAGAGCTAATCCCCAATGATCGGTTCTTGCGAGTTTTTCCTTAAAGAAATATGCAGAGATTAAGAGGCTAAATAAGATTTCGATTTGACCTAGGGTTTTAACAATCGCAACCGTTTGCATGCTCATAGCAGTAAACCAGCCCAAGGACGCTAGAAAGCTACAGACACTAACGCGAAAGGTCAGACCGACTCTCTCCCACATGGCAATGAGCGTTTTGCGGCTAAATAGACTGAGGTACAGCAGCATAATCACACATTGAAAGCCAATTACACTCAACAGTACCCACGCCGCACGATGCAAAGTCGGTAAATCACTTAGCTCTAAACTGGCTTCACGAACCAATAAAGAGGTAATGGCAAAACTTAATCCACTCCCTACACCGATGCATAAAGTTGGCAAAGATAACTTTTGTCGTTGAGAACCTTTGCTTAAAAGAAAAACGGCTATACCACCAACCAAAACACCAATCCAACCAAATAAACTTAAATGTTCACTTAAGAAAATCACCCCCACTATGGCCGCAAAGATGGCTTCACTTTTCGCTAAACCGACGCCGATGGCATAATTCTTTTGTTTGAAAAGTAAGACCATTAAAATCGTCGCTAAAATTTGACTTAGTCCTGCAATCATCACATAGATCCAAAACATAGGTGTAAATGTGGTCACCTGAGTCACAGGCTGTTGTTGGTACAGCACAAATAAATAAATGCAGGCAAATGGGAGCCCAAAAATAAACCGTGCAAGGGTGACACCATACACATCAACAGTGGTACTGAGTTGTTTTTGAAATGCATTGCGCCATGACTGCATAAAAGCAGCCATTAAAGTGAATAAGATCCAAACTGGAAACATAAGAAAGGTGGTTTAACGGTGGATGCCTCATCAATTTACGCTTTTATTGAATTGAATGCGACCCAACACGGCTAGATTATTCATTGAACTTGGTTATGGATTCGTTGAAAAAAATTTATTTAAAAACCTCATATTAAGCATATGGTATTTATCAAAATTTAAGTTTTTATAAAAAAACGCAAAGGCATGTTACCTTTGCGTTTTGCTCCTTACCAACATTTAGTTAGTGACTTATATTAAGTTAGCTTTCTAGTAATACAGCACCAAATTGCTCACGTAGATCTTTTTTCAGCATTTTACCTGTTCCACTCAATGGAATAGCATCCACGAAAATCACTTTATCTGGCACCTGCCATTTAGCGACTTTATCTGCATAATAATCCAAAATTTCTGTATCAGATAAATCGACATCTGGCTTTTTAATTGCAATCAATACAGGACGCTCATCCCATTTTGGATGGGTTGCTGCAATCACTGCCGCCATTGCAATTTTAGGATGTCCCATAGCTAAATTTTCTAACTCAACAGAAGAAATCCATTCACCGCCAGATTTGATCAAATCTTTTGAACGGTCACTAATTTTTAAGAAACCATCCTCATTCAGGGTTGCAATATCCCCTGTATCAAACCAACCATCTGAGGTTAATGCAGACTCTGTTTTGCCAAAGTAATTGCCAATAATCCAATGCCCTTGGATCTGCAAATTACCCGTCGTTTCTCCATCACGTGCAACTTCGTGTGTACCGTTTTCTTCATCGGTAATACGTAAATCAACTCCAAATGGCGGACGACCTTGTGATAATCGTACTTGTAATTGTTCTTCTTCAGATAATAACAAATGTTTGGCTTTAAATTGGTTTGAAGAACCTAATGGACTGGTTTCGGTCATTCCCCAAGCATGAATCGTTTCACAGTTAAATTGTTCTTTAAATACTTTTAACATCGCAGGTGGGCAAGCAGATCCACCAACTACATTACGCACTAAACTCTGGAGCTGACTACCCGCTTGCTGCGCAGCATTAATTAAACCTTGCCAAATCGTTGGAACGCCCAATGCAACAGATACTTTATAGTCATCAATCATTTGCGTTAGGCTCGCACCATCTAAACCTGGGCCTGGCAGCACTAAAGTACATCCCACCATTGCCGCAGCGTATGGCGTACCCCATGCATTGACATGGAACATCGGTACAACGGGCATCATAATATCTCGCGCTGAGATATTTAATGAATCCGGCATACAAATCGCATAACTGTGTAAGACTGTTGAACGATGGCTATACAACACGCCTTTTGGATTGCCTGTGGTACCCGAGGTATAACATAAAGAACTAGCCGATAATTCATCTAATTCTGGCCATGTATAGTCTGCAGATTGTCCCGCGATAAGTTCATCATAAAATTTAACATCTGGCACCGCTTCGACAATTGCTGCATCCGGTGCATCTAAACAAATAAAATGTTCAACAGATTTTAATAGTGGTTTTACTGCTTTGATTAAAGGCAAAAAGGTTTTATCAAATAACATCACGCGGTCAGCGGCATCATTGATGATAAAAATTAATTGTTCTGGAAATAAACGCGGATTAATGGTGTGACATACATAACCACTACCTGAAATAGCGTACCAAGATTCTAAGTGACGATGGTTATTCCAAGCGATGGTCGCAACACGATCTCCTAAATTTAAACCGAGTGAAGCAAGAACATTAGCAAATCGTTTTGAATTTTTATGGACATCCCCCCAAGTGGTTTTCGTAATCGTCGTGTCTGTATTTTTTGAAATTACTAAACTATCCGCATGATAGCGACCTGCATGTTCAATCATGCTACTAATCAAAAGCGGTTTAAACATCATATTACCAAGCATTCTTTGCTCCCACATTCATCCATATTGAGTTGTTGTTTTTCCGCACTGTCCTGCAGATTTTTTAAAACTTTGCACCATGTCAAAAGTGATTATTCTTCATCGGCAAGGTTGAAAGCAGTAGATATGAAACGCATATCCAAAACTGATTCTTATGTTTTAACCTTAATTGATTTTAGAATCCACTGTTTTATTGCTCAAAATATGAATGCTTTAGTGGTATAAAATGCAAAAATTAAAGCTTTAGCCCTATTCAAAATATAGTCTTATTTAGTTATAACACTGCTGCTTTAAAAAATGTCGTTTTCAGTTATCAAATAATTGACTGAGTCAATTAGCATAAAAAAACCCAGTCTAGATACACTGGGTTCATTCATAGTATTAGCCGTTGTAGTTAAGTTAACATAGTTACAGTACTTCAAACTCAATACGACGGTTTTTCTTACGACCTTCAGGCGTAGCATTGTCTGCTACAGGCTTATTTGATCCCATCCCTTCAGTACTTAAATTCGCCGCCGCAATATTTTTTGAAATCAGGTAGTTTTTAACCGCATTAGCACGATCTTGGCTTAAACTTAAGTTTTTCTCAGGATTGCCCGAACTGTCTGTGTGACCAATAATTCGTACTTTTTTCCCACCGACGCGGTTCAGTGCGACAACCATTTCATCTAAGATCTGTACCCCAGATGGCGCTAAAATAGCACTGCCCGATTCAAATTCAATAATACGATTACGTAAAGCCGCATCAATAATGGCTTGTTCAGCCTGATTGACAGAAAGCTGTGCATTGAAACGAAAAGGTGCTGTGACCAAAGACTGAAACTTGGTGGTCGTGGGTTGGATATCATTTTGATTTGACATCTTGCCACTTAAATCGACTTGCGTTCCGCGTACAGAGAGTTTCCCCTGTTTTACTTTTTTTAGGTCATCATTAATCATTTGGCTTACGCTATTACCCCAACCATTAGGTGCTGTAACCGCTCGAACCTGAATTTTATCAACCACATTTGCCTGACCATAGGTCAAATAGGCTTTATTTAATATTTCTTGCTTGGTTGCTTCATTCGGTACAGCACCTTCAATCACAATAGGCTCTGCCCAAAGCAAAGTCGAACAACCTAAAATGCATACACTCGCAATAAATTTGGGCAACATTGGTAAGATTCTTTGCATCATTATTCTTCTATAAAAGTCTGTCTAAAAAGTTTAATGCCATGAATAAGGCTGATCTGACGCTCACTCAAAGACTGTTCCAAAACGGCTAAGCCTGCATTTTGTTCAAGATAAGGATCAATCCAACTGGCATCGATCAGGGAAACCCAATGATCACTTTGCATATTTTGGGTAAAAACATCACTGAGTGCAGTAATATCAGCACCTTGAAAACCAAACAGTAAAACAGGTGAATCACTGTGTAGGATGCCAATGAGTAACTCAGCATCTTGGTTTTCGACAAAACGACTAATTAAATTGACCCAAAAAGCCGCAATTTCATAGCAGTAACTAATATTATTGATTGGTAAGATCAGCACTTTATTCAACCGAGACGTACCCTGATGAATAATCGGTTGTAGCAGCAAACCGAGACCAATCATGCTTTGCGCCAACTGATAAGGCGTAAAATTCAATAAACGTGCAAATGAATGCAACGTATGATGCTCATAAAAAGAAGAGGTTTCTTCTGTCCCGAACACTTGAATTTCGTTATTCAGTTTGCCTAATTTATCGAGCAAAATATCGGGATCGCGAATAGAACGCATCACTCGGTTACGCTGATATAAGTCAATTAAGGTTTGTTTATAACGATAAGGTGCATACAAAATATTATCGAAAGGATCATCGATTTCTAGCAGATGAGCGAGCACCATTGGAAATTGACGCTTTGAACTGTCTTCACTACTAATCAAATTGGCAACCAAAAAACGCTTATCTTTTGGACTGGCAATAAAGAAATCTAATGAAGGCAGTGAGTTATACGCTGCATTAAAATTGTCTGAACGCATAGCGAACTCAAGCGCCTCCGTGATCCACTGATCGATTAACTGAATCAGTGAATATTGTTCACGGCTCTTTAAGAAGTCACCACGAGCTGGACATTTTCCATAATACAGCGGTGTCGTTCTCACTTCATACATCGTCACACTCCTTGTTCTTTTGCACGAATGCCACCGCTCTCATTTTTAAATTCATCATCATGGTGTTGCTGTTCCTTGTACAACACTCATCGGTGAAGTCGCTGGCGCTACAGGCGCTTGTCCTGCAGGCATCGTTTGCGCTGCGACGACACGAACACCTTTATTCGTCACCACTTGATCAACAAGAGTCATACCTGAATAGCCTGAACCTGTAGTTGGGCCAGATGCGTTACCACTAATTAAACGGAAATTCACTTTAACAAACACTTTTGGATTTTGTTTGCTACGCCACACCATTTCAAATGAATTACCATTTTGTGTACGCTGAGCGCCTTCAACCAATCGGTTAATACCATATTCACCCGGCTCATCAAAAATCGTATGCATTTGACCTTCCAAGTCAATTGCAGTAATACGTGCACCCGGAATTGCCCCTTTATTTGGCCAAACGAAGTTCACCCATTGCTGAACACCGTTTTCATACACCATACGCTGACCATCAATATCAATGGTATATGAAAGCAACTGTGTATTTTCTAATGGGAAGAACTGGAAGTTCGATTGATTGGTTGCCGCAGGTGCTGCTTGACTCAATTCCCCTGTAGCAACGCCATTACTTGGCGCAACATAGCGTTGGAAGTTCGCTACAAATTGTGGATTTAAACCAATGCCCAAATCTTTCCATGTTTTCGTGGTTAAGGTATAGCCTCGACGAATCACCAATGGATCTAAATATTCTTTTACAAAGCGAGCGATACTTCCGTTTTCACCAAAAATTTGGCTAATTTCATTACTGGTCGCTTGTAAAGTAGCATTGCTATTAAATGGATATTTAGGTGCAAGATTGGTTGTAAATGGTTGATACGCTTGCATTGCCCATAACTTATTAATTTCGTTTTGAGCTGGGATCAGTAATACTTCAAATGACTGGGTCACCGGCTGCATAAAGAGCTTTTGAATCAACTGCTGGTCTAATTCATTCAGACCCACAGACATTTTTTCATCCACAAATTTTTGCGTGCTATTGAAGACAGAGCTTTGATCATTGATGGTTTGTTTCACCAATGTCATGCTTGCAGGTCCCATATCACCGCCACTCTTCAAATCATTGAACTTACTACGTACTTGACTCAAAGACAGCATGTATTCATCTAAAATAGATTTGTTTTGCTGATCATCACGCTTACGAACTAGTTGATAGAACACATCAAACTCTTTTGCAATAACACCTTGACCGGCTTTAGAAGCAACTTGCTGTGCCTGCTGCGCATCATCACGGCTGAGGACTTTACGTTTAAACCACGCAATAAAACCTTTCTGAGGCGCAGCCAGTTCTGCTTGAACAATTGGATTATCCCAACTGGTTTCTTTCGCAATACGGTCCACCACTTTACGAATTGGCGAATTCTCAGGTTCACCTAAAATATCGATAAAACGTGACTGCTGAGCGACATCTGCGCCTTTGCCATAATGCACAGCATTTAAGAATTTACGCCATTCAGCGATATATTCCTGCTTATAAAGTTCGGTTAACTGTTTACTGATCTGATCTGGACTACCACTAAACGTTAGATCATCAGAACGATTGGTATTGAGTACCCAGTCTTGGGTATCCGTCGGATTATTCGCAGCTTGGTTAATCGCATCTTTTACATAATCATTCCAAGCTTGGTAAGTAAAGATACCCGGCAAGGCATAACTACCCAACATGCTGTTTTGACCTGTTTCACCTAAAATTTGCTTAACTGTCACTGCTGGGAAACGTACTGAACCACGCATTTTAATTTCATTATAAACGCGGTCACGTGCAGGAATACCCATGGTAACAGCTGTTAATAATTGACGTGTTTGATCAACCAATAAAGGATCAGATTCCATTTGCGGGAAAGCAGGATCAGCGGCTAAAGTCATTGCATAAGATAAAACTTGTTCAGCTTTTTGAATCATTTCCCCGCGTGGCATTTGACCACGATTTGAATCTAACCATGAACGCCAGAAACGAGTAACTTGATCACTCAAATGGCTCGATTCCATATATTTATGATTGCTCATCATCAAATACGCCTTCAGTGCATTATATGCATCCTGAGGGTTAGTATCCGATGGTTCTAAATAGGGTTGATTTGATTTCACAGTTTGAGTGATTTGCACATTGACGTGATTTTCTTTCAACGTCGCTTCATTGGCTTTGACACGTTGTAAGTACTGCGCCATATTTTGTTGAGATGGTGCCAATACAATTTGTTGAATACCACGTAAATACTCAACTTTGAGTTTTTCACGGATTTTATTCCCTTGGTATAAACCAAAACTATATTTCAATGGACGATCTTCATCAAAATGATCGAGCTGCTGTAAATGTCCTTGTAATATCAGCAATGCATCCAATTGAGTCGAAAGCTCACTTCCGCTACGGCTTTCCATTTGCACAACTTTGTCTAAGTCAGCTTGAACTTCCGCCACGAGTTGTTGGTTATTACGATACGACCAAACCCATAACCCAAGCACCACAGCAACCAATAACAATGCAGCAATAAATGCCATAAAGCGCTGACGTTTACGTGCAGGATTGATATGTTGTTTAACTAGATTTTTATCTTTTAAAATGACGGTTGAAAAGAGTCCTTTTAAGAAATAACCATGGTCTTGCGAAACAGAATTCGTAGGAATGCCAAACTCACTATCCGTACTTTTCACCAAATGAAAATCTTCAGCGATTTGCTCCGTCATTGGACTTTCAATCACACCTTCTTGCAACGCACTGGTGAAATAGAACCCACGGAATACCGGTTTAAACTGATAAGGGTTGTCTTGAAACAACGTACCAATAAAAGTTTTTAACACTGGCTTTAAACTTTTAAACTCAAGTGGAAATGTCATTACACTTGGAGAAATATTTTGCGAATGACGACGACTCAAGTGCGTAGTACTGACGCTCTTCAAACCATCGTATAAAATTGAATAATGCTTTTCGAACATCTCAACGGCATGCTCAGATGAGTCTGGATCATAAGGCAGTGTTGCACCCCAAACTTGATCAAATTCATCCTTATCATAACAATCAAAAAATTCAGTAAAGCCGGCAATCAAATCCATTTTTGAAAAAACGATATACACTGGCGCAAAAATTTCTAAACGTTCCGTCAAATCCTGTATACGTGCGCGTAAGTTTTTGGCTAATTTGATTGATTTTTCAGGACTTTGACTAACAAGCTCCGCCACAGAAACAATCACGATTAAACCGTTAATTGGTGCTTTAGAACGGTTTTTCTTGAGAATATTTAAGAAACCTAACCATTCTGAATGGTCTTCGGCATAAACTGAATATCGACCTGCGGTATCGAGTAACACACCATCTGTAGAGAAAAACCAATCACAGTTACGAGTACCACTTAGACCTGCCGACACCATTTTCTGATGGGTTTCTTCAAATGGAAATCTAAGACCAGAATTATAAATCGCTGAACTTTTACCCGCTGCTGGGTTACCAATCACCATGTACCAAGGTAATTCATATAGGGCTGCATTACCCTTTTTGTCGCCGAGTTTTGATTTACGGATAAGTTGAATCGAGTCTTTCATTTGCTGATTGATCAGCGCAAGTTCTTCTTTATTCTTTTGTTTGCCGTATTCAGCTTCATTATCTTTGGCAATCGCCTCAGCTAGCTCTTCGCCTTGCTGTTTATGACGATAATGCTGCACTACTTCATAAATACCCCACAGAATTAATCCGAGAATATAAACAGCAACCACAATGTAAAAAGTCTTTTGTGGAATCGAATTATGCATAGCCACAATGGCCACAAAAAATGACAAAGCCACCATCGCTTTAGGATTGGTGACGTACTGCCAAACATAACCGAGGATCGTATAAAATAGTGTGTTCACAATGTTCTCAATTTCGTCTTAATTCTAATTAAACAGTTTTTTGTTCAAGTTCATCTTCTACTGAAAATGCTTGAATAAAAGCAAATGTCGATTCTTGGTCTGTGCTATAAATCATGGCAGTTAACTCTTCTGGCAAGTGCATACCCAACATGAATCCAAAAATTTTTGCCAATTGCTGGGTATTTCCAAGATTCTGTTTTGTAAATAAAAAATGATAGGTTTCAATCGCGGTTTCATTAAATTTATACTGTAATTTTTTCACCACTTTCATATCCGTTGCATCATCTAACATCAATAAAAAGGGTTGTTCTTGATCATACTGATCTAAATTATTCAGTGCTTTAAGCTCTAAATTACGTTTCAACTCAGGCTCATGTGCCACCACTTGTAGCACTTTATTTGGAGTTAAACCTCGAACTTGAACGTCTGAAGCAGCCAAACACCAACTCGATGCAAACTCTGCAGCAATGTATTTTTCTTGTAACCACATCTTTTCATCAATCCATTCTTGGTCGATTTCAGAGTCAGCATTCAGAATCAAACTGACTTCAAACTTTTGTTTTGAAATCATCTCTAAAATGCTTAACCATTCTGAATAAGCGACTTGAGTGCCGATAAAATGTGGCTCGATATGAATTTGTTCGGGAATGATCGAAAATCCGTCAGATAGATACTGCTGAATAATTTGAGCATAATCATCATTCCATTGATGAATCAAATTATCAGCAAGCAAAATATGGACATTTAAACGATTTAAACGTGAAACTTGCTGTGCATTGTTCGCCAAATGTTCTGGATTTTCATCTTGCGTATAATCTGGATCCACCCAACCCGGATGCATACGGTACTGATATGCCAATTCACTATCATAAAAGAGTGCTGATAGCTTCAGATGCTCAGCAATTAAAAATAGACTTTCAACGTGTTGCTCTAGTTGTTGCTGAATAAGTGACTGGATTCGTTTTTCACGCATGGTGATGGCACTAAATTCATCATCTGCTTCTTCACTAGTAAGTTCATCTAAATCTTTGATTCGAAATGAAAGAACAGGCAAACCGTATGCATTGAATAATTTATCATCGAGTTCAGGACTTTTGAATTGTTGAATATCTTGGATAATTTGTTCGTTTTCACCAAAACTATGCCAAGCCGCTGAAGAATAAACATTTAAACGAAATTGCTGTACATCGACAGGCTTCGGTTTTGCTTGTTCAATGGCGTCAATTTGTTGTTGCTCAGCTTGTTCTTCTGCACGTTTTTCAGCTTCAAGTTTTTTTTCTTTTTGATGTTGAATGCCCTTATAAATCAAATAAGGCGATAAAATAATTGCACATAAAGCGACAGGAAGAATTAGAAAATAGGTGACCAGATCAAAAGCTGTCGGGTCATAGCCTGTATCTCGCCAGTAAAAAATCACGAAAGCAGTACACAAAACAAAAAGCGTACTAAAGGTTCCAATTATTAATTTCAGCATTATTATGCATTCCCCATTAAGGCATAACAGGTTTCTGTATTATCGACCTGTTTATTCGGCTGTAAAAATGCTCCCTGAGCTAAACCAATTCCGCTCAAAGAATTTAAACACACCGGTTTTATTTCTTCTTTTTGTAAAATTAAGCGCACATCCACCATTAATGTTGGACTGCACCAAGTTTGAATCATTTGTTTTAATTTTAGGCTGCGTGCCTGATTCGGTAAAAATGTTAAATAATCTTCATGATTTAAAGGTCCAATCACGATTTCAATTTTTTCGTCAATCTGTTGAATCTTCTCACCACAAAAAGTATTCAGCCCCAATAAGCTTGGCTGAGATCCACCTAAACATGTTCTCTGATCTTCTTCAAATACAAAAGTTTCAGGGATAAATTCTCGAATATCAAATTTCTGCTTAAAGATACAATTCAGCATGGTTTTTAATGCATAAGCTGTATTGTTTTGCCCCTGCATTAAACCTGAGAATTCAGCAAAATAATCATCTAAATCTGGCTGATCATGCTGGCTACGGATATAACCATTTAATGCATGTAAAATATCAAGATAGTGATTATCCTGCTCGATTTCATAACGAATAGGTAAATGATAATTTAAACTGGCATCAACATAATGTGCTGTTAATTTATGATTAAACAGCCCTAAAAACTTTTGTGTTTCGTGTCGCTGATGTCGCCCGCTGAGCTTAATCTTATTGGTATAGCTATAAGGTAATGCACCTTGAATACCCGTTAAACCCACCATTAAATTTGTCAGTTCAACTTTCTCATCGTTGAACTCTAAACTTTCAATTTCAGTGTTCGGGAAGTTCAAATTAAGTGAACTATTAAACTCAAAGTCATTGGCCCAATGGACCTGAGCTGCTCCATAAGGTGCATGTCTTAACAAACGAGTAGCTTGAACAAACTCGTAGGCTTTCGGTTCTTGGAAAAGTCCGTCAATTACAGAGCTTTCTTGCCACCAACGTTCTGCACGCATTGGTATAACTCCTGTTGACTATTTGCATCAAAAACCGAGACATCGACAAAGCTGTTCATATTGACTTTTAAATTAAAGATATGGGCTAGCAATTGACTAAATATATACAGGCTATGCCCTCTAAATATATCCGCATCGATATCGAGCTGTACTTTTAAACCTCTGACAAATAATGGAAACGGTTTACTATCTACAAGTTTCTGTGTGGTAGAAAACTGAATATTTTTTATGGAGTCGATAATAATTTGGTTTTCTTTCGATTTAGGTAAATTATACAATTCCAAAAGTTCTTTAATATGAGAGACCGTATCGCCTTTCATTAAAGACATATTATTCAAAGATAAATGTGAAATGACCCGCCACTGTTCTTGTTTATTTTGCTCAAAATAATACGGTAACGACGGTCGTTTGAGCATCAGGGCACGACGGGCCAAATTACTATCATTCAGAGTTAATGCATTTTGATCTTTATTATAACTTTCGTAAGGTAACTCACGATTACTACATAGTAGTTCAGTACTAATAAAATCGGACTGAGTGCTATGTGGGGCTAAAGCACGAGATATGATTGAATAGTTTAATTCCTGATGTTTATTCTTCATCTGCTGCGGATTTAAACTATAAAAAAACTGCACTTTATCCTGATGATAATGACTCATTGCAAAAAAAGGCAGTACCGGATAATACACCTCATCTTGGTTACTTTTTTCACGCACCATATTCATTTTTAAAATGCTATAGGCTTGAAAATATTCAGGATGGTGTGCATCTGTCACCAATGGATATTCCATTCGCTTATGATTAATCTTTTGCGGCTCTGCTTGTTTATTGAAAAGATTAACAATTGGTGTAGCAAACAATTTAAAATTTGCAGCATTTAATTCAGAATAATTTCGAATCGCTGCTTGATCATTTAAATTGAGTTTAAAGTGCATTTGAACATCAAATTCACTATGTTCTAAACTTAAAAACTTAATGAAATCTAGATTTAGATTTAAAAAATTGAATTTTTCAGGAACACAAAAATATTCCATCAGTAAACGATATGCATGATGTGTATGTTGATCGATAGGTAGAACACTTTGAACTTCATCAAAGCCCATAATTTCAAATGGATTGGCAATATCAAAAATGAGCTGCCCCACACGAATCGAAAAACTTGTAGTCGATTTAAAAATACTATCTAAAACCTGCAAAGGAAAATTAGAAATAGCGTCTAAAAATATCGGCAAAGTTTCATTTTTGAGTAAAGCGTGCTTATTCGAAAAAATTTCAAATCCTAAGCTCAATGTAGCATTTTGATTTAAATGCATATGTGCCGATGGATGAGTTTTGAAATTGAGCTGTTTTAATTGAATCGGTAATAATGTGACTTCTTGTACCGTCTGATATTCACATTGAACACCGCGCGTACTTTTGGCTTTTAGACTGGTCGCCTTTGGAATAACGTGTCGATCTGTTAATTGCTTAATTTTATTTATATCTTCGAAGCTCACCACAGAACATGCAGGAAATGGTTTTAAATATTGAGGAAACATCACCTCAAAAATTGAACGGGTAAAAACGTCATAACTATCTGCAAGTTTTTTATCAATCCGTGCAGAAATTAGAGAAAATGCTTGAATTAAACGCTCAATATGCGGGTCATCTATTTGTTCTTGGTTTAAAGACAAACGCTGGGCGATTTTGGGGTATTTACTGGCAAACTCACGGGACTGTTGTCCAAATTCCTGTAGTTGTTTTTCGTAATACGGTAACAGCTCTTCAATCACAGATAACCCACTTCATTAAGTTCTTGGAGAAATAACATATTGTTGTGTTGTTGGTTTTAATAAGGCATCAAAAATAACTGGTTCGTATAAAGGATGAATATTTAAATATGCCTGAATACTTAAACATAGTGCCCCCATATTATGGCCATCCATGAGCATTTCGACTCGAATCTGTTTTAAACGCGGTTCATGTGCAGCAATCGATTGCTCAATTGACTGGCAAATTTTGTCGCGATCCGATGGATTTGCTGTCGATAAGCCCACAAAATCGATAATGCCAAATTGCAAAATAGACTTTTTTGCTAATGGAAAGTCATCAATCAGTTCATCTAACTTTGCCACCCTACTATTGAGGAGATCCTCTAAATCGGAAGCAACAGATTCACGAAGTTCTTGCAAAGACAGACCTTGAGTCTGCTGAGCATCTGCTGGTAATAAGCGGTCAAATAAAGTCGTTCTAAAACCATAAGGATAAAGCTGATCGAGATTCATATCTTCTTATAAATATTTAAAAAAATGAAAATAGAGGCTACCCAAGTAAGCCTCTATCTGAATCCATCTATTACGCTGCGTATGAAGCAGTGTTGTTAGATAATGACCACTTCTTAGTAACAGCACCTTTCGCAGTACCGTTAATATCTTGTTGGTTATATGTCCACTCTACTGCAGCATATTTCAAACCAAATGATTCGTGTGGAACACCTTCATCATTTACAGTTGGTGTCACGCTAGAAACCAACACATGTTTCAGTTTGATTTGAAGATATTTAATGCGTTTGTCGCCATTCGCACGGTAAAAATCAATTTGAACTTCATCAAATGTATAACCTGCTGAACATGCTTCCCAAAGTTTAGGGCTTGTCGCATCTAAATCTTTAACAAAAACCATGTCAGAATGTTCTACACGTTCTGCGGTGTGACCACCCACACTTGAAGAAGTCGCAGATTTAGGTTGACGGATGTTATGCGTCCAAGAGTTAACTTCTAACCAACTCTTGTGCTCTGCATCACGAGATTCGCCGTCTACTTTGTACTTACCACGAAATTGAATGTATATATCTTTCATTGTTCTGAATACCTATTTATTTAAAGTTATTATAGTGTTGACCCAAAATTAATTTGAGGACTGAGGTAACTCGGTCACAAGTCGTAATGAAACAGACAACTCATCCAACTGGAAATGTGGTCTTAAGAAAACCACAGATTTGTAGTGACCAGGCAAAGCTGGATTTTCTACAACTTTTACAGAAGCTTCACGCAATGGATACTGAGCTTTAGCTTCTTGAGATGCACCATCATCGAGTAATACATATTGCGATAACCATTCATTTAAGAAGGTCTCAACATTACCCGCTGATGCAAAACTACCCACTTTGTCACGCATCATTGCTTTTAAATAATGTGCAATACGTGAAACTGCCATGATGTATTGGATCTGGCTAGACAATGCAGAGTTGGCATTTGCTGTATCGCTGTCATATTTTTTAGGTTTTTGCGTCGATTGCGCACCGAAAAATGCTGCATAATCCGTATTTTTGCAGTGTACCAACGGAATAAAACCAAGGTCACTCAGTTCTTTTTCACGACGGTCAGTAATGGCAATTTCAGTTGGGCATTTAAAGACCACTTCGCCATCATTGGTTTTGAACGTATGGACAGGCAAGCCTTCAACTAAACCACCACCTTCTACACCACGAATCGCAGCACACCAACCATGCATATCAAATGCATTGGTTAAACGCGTACCAAAGGCATAAGCCGCGTTCATCCATAAATATTCATTATGATTTTCACCTGAAACTTCTTCAACGAAGTTAAATCCTTCAGTGGCAATGCCTTCTTTTGGATCATATGGCAAACGACCCAATACACGTGGCATTGTCAACGCAACATAACGTGCATCGTCACTTTCACGGAATGAACGCCATTGTACATATTCTGCTGTTTCAAAGATTTTAGATACATCACGCGGACGATCAATATCAGTAAAAGACTCTAGTCCCAACATATTCGGGCTAGCAGCCGAAATAAACGGTGCATGTGCAGCCGCAGCGACATGTGAAATTTGCTCAAGCAAATACATATCAGATGGAGTACGGTCAAACTCAAAGTCACCAATCAATGTTGCATAAGGCGCACCACCGAATGATCCATATTCTTCTTCATAGATTTTTTTGAACAACGTGCTTTGGTCAAAATCGGTCGCACCTTGGAAATCTTTAATCAATTCTTTTTTCGTCGTATTTAACATACGAATTTTTGTTAAAGAATTTGAAGGTGTTTCTTGGCAGAAATAATACAAACCACGCCATGTCGATTCAATTTTTTGAAATTCAGCATGGTGCATGATTTTACTTAACTGAGATGAAATCAACGCATCAATTTCAGCAATACGCTTATCAATTGATAAAGTCATATTGTCTGAAACGGTGATGGTACCTGCCATCACTTCTTTAGCAAGTTCACCAATCAAACTTTTTGCACGATCATGTTCTTGATCTGTACGCGCGATACGACTTTGTTCGACAATTGAATCTAAAAGTGAATATTCTTCGGTTGCTTCAACGTTTACAGCAGTTGCAGTATTATAATTACTCATTTTCTGCCTCCACGCTCAACTTACGAATTTGATCAGTGTTATGTAACACTTCATCCAATAAATCTTCTAAGCGTTCATTATTTGAAATTTTATTACGCAAGTCAGACAGACGCTCACGCGCAGCAACTAACTTTTGTAGTGGATCAACCTGTTGTACAACTTGCTCAGGAGTAAAATCGGCCATGCTCTTAAATGTAAGATCTACCGACATTTTTCCACCGTCTTCAGTCAAGGTATTTTCAACTTGAAAATTAGCACGTGGCGCTAAAGACTCCATTACTTCATCAATATTATCTAAATCAACATTAATGAATTTCTTGTCTTTTAATTTGGTTTTCTCTACTTCAGATGCCGCTGAGAAATCACCTAACACCCCTACAACGAATGGTAATTCTTTAATTTCTTTACCGTCGCCAACTTCAACATCGTAAGTCAATTGAACACGAGGAGGACGAATTCGTTGAAGTTTTTTCTGTACACTTTCACGTTTTGCCATGAGTGCTTTTCCTTGTTATTTATTTTTTAATGTATCGAAAGGTGAACCACTGGCAGCAGGTTTTTTCGCTGTAGTCTGCGTTTTTGCTGTCGTGGTAGTTTTCTTTTTGCTTGCTGCTGTAGTCGTTTGTTTAGACTTGGTAGACGCTGTATTGGTTCGTTTTTTAGCTGGTGTTGTCTGTTTAGATTTCACATTGCTCGAAGATTCTGTACTTTTTTCACGAACATCTGCTGCAGCAGACGTAGATTTATCAATCGTCGGCTGAATATAACGAATATTATCCGACAACACTTTGGCAGGAGAATAGGTCTGTTCATCTAGAGTACGATTTTCATTACTCCGCATATGATTCAGCGCATTATAAGAAATAGCGATACCTGCTAAAAAAGTGACATCAGTAAGTTCAGGCGACTGATAGTTCTTTTCTCGCAGCAGATTGACCGCTTGCAATGCTTTTAAATTGTAACCATTAGCTTGATATTTTTTGGCAATATCTACAAAAATTTCATTTTTTAAGTTCTCATTTTTCTTATTTTTTTTGTCACATAACTGATTATAAAAACCAATAATCTCTGGATCTGTATCACCTACTGCCAGTGGATAATCCTTTAAACAGGATTTTTTCACAGATGCCGCTTTATCTTTTGCAAAAACGGTTTGTGTTAAACTAGCTGCTAAAATTATAGGTAATAAAACACTAAATTTATTCAAAATTGCCTCTGTATTTCTACGTGCTAAAACTTAATTTATGTGGATATGTGGAGAAATCACCACTTATTTTCCCGTGGGTTTTCTCTTCATTTATCAAAATTAAAAATATGCTGCAGATTTAACAAAAAATAAGCACATAGAGTCAATACAAAAATGTGCCAAATACTCCAAAGTTTGTCGACGATTTGTTTTTTTTTGTTTCATTTTATAAAAAAATCTTTTTCCTTTTTTTATTTAGTCTGTATTATATCGCCTAAAGCAAGACACTAAAAATATATAAGGTGTTGATTTTAAAGTTTTTATTTTTATAGCAAGAAAAAAGAGATCACAGTCAAACTTGTAAAATTTCGTACTGTGGATTCTAAATTTGATGAGTTATTTATGAATAATTTAAAAGTTTTAATTACTAAACTTTCACCTCACGCCCGCATTTCACTCGAAAAGTCAGCCAATACATGTATTTCACAGCAAAATTATGAAATCGAAATTGAACATTTTTTACTCGAATTATTAACCTATAACAATAAAAATGACCTTCAAATACTCTTAGAAAAATACAAAGTTTCTGCAGACGGTTTGGCAGATGACCTCAAAGAAAGTATCGCTCAACTTCCAAAAGGAAATACGCGCACCCCGATTTTTGCCCAATCCATTGTGCGCTTACTTGAACAAGCTTGGTTATTAGCATCTGCTGAACAAAATCCACAAATTCGTAGTGGTCATTTACTTGTTGCACTGCTTACCGCGCCAGATTTATACCAAATCGCAGCAAGAGCTTCTTCTCTATTCGATTTATTACCTATAGATACGATTAAACATAAATTTTTAGATCTTTGCCTAAAAAGCATTGAAAATGAAGATTTAGCAACAGAATCACTTGATGAAAAATCAGCAGCACAAACGAATGCAACTACGCCAGTTAAAACACCAGCTCTAGACCAATACACCATTAATCTTACTGAAAAAGCTAAAAATGGTGGCATTGATCCTGTGATTGGTCGTGAGTTTGAAATCCGCCTAATGCTCGATATTTTGATGCGTCGTCGTCAAAACAATCCGATTTTAACGGGTGAGCCTGGTGTTGGTAAAACGGCCGTTGTTGAAGGTCTTGCATTAAAAATTGCAACCAACCAAGTTCCAGATGCTTTAAAAAATGTCAGCATTCATACTTTAGATATGGGCTTACTACAAGCGGGTGCCAGTGTTAAAGGTGAATTCGAAAATCGCTTAAAACAAGTCATTCATGAAGTTCAAGCCTCTGCACATCCAATCATTTTATTTATTGATGAAGCACACACGTTGATTGGTGCGGGTGGTCAAGCAGGTCAAAATGATGCAGCAAACCTGTTAAAACCGGCGCTTGCACGTGGTGAGTTAAGAACTATTGCCGCAACCACATGGGCTGAATATAAGCAGTATTTTGAAAAAGATGCCGCATTAAGCCGACGCTTCCAAGTAATTCAGGTTGAAGAACCGACTGAAGAAGTCGCAATCGATATGCTACGAGCCATGATTCCCGTGATGGCAAAACATTTCAATTTACAAATTGACGATGAAGCTATCGTTACTGCAGTCCATGCTTCGCACCGTTATATCACTGGCCGTCAATTGCCTGATAAAGCGATTAGTGTCTTAGATACGGCTTCTGCGCGTGTTGCGTTAACGCAAAATGCACAACCTGTAAAATTGGATCAACTTCATGCTCAATTACATAATTTGAAGCTTGAATTGGCGATTCTTGAAAATGAACATAAGAATATTCCTATTCACCACGAACGCATTGAAAGTGTAAAAACACAAATATCCGCGCTTGAACAGGAAATTCAGTCGACAGAAACGCAGTGGAAAAAAGAACTCGAATTCGTTCAACAGATTAAAACGATTGAACAAGAGTCCGAGCAAAAACCAGAAAATATTGAAACTTTAAGCAATATTCGTAACCAATTGGCAACGTTACAAGGTCAAACGCCGCTTGTTTTTGAGCGTGTGAATGCACAAATTATTAATGAAATCATTTCAGACTGGACCGGTATCCCTGTTGGGAAAATGGTGAATGATGAAATTCAGCAAATTTTGAAGCTTGAAGCACAGTTAGAACAACGTGTGATGGGTCAAGATTATGCACTGCATCAACTGGTACAAGGCATTAAAACCTCCAAGGCAAAATTGGAAGATCCAAATAAACCTCAAGGCGTTTTCATGCTGGTTGGCCCAAGTGGTGTGGGTAAAACCGAAACTGCACTTGCGTTAGCAAACGAGTTATATGGTGGTGAGTCTCATTTAATCACCATTAACATGTCTGAATATCAAGAAGCACATACCGTGTCGTCTTTAAAAGGTGCTCCTCCAGGTTATGTCGGTTATGGCCAAGGTGGCGTACTGACAGAAGCAGTTCGCCGTAACCCATATAGTGTGGTTTTACTCGATGAGATTGAAAAAGCACACAGCGATGTTCAAGAGCTATTCTACCAAGTATTCGATAAAGGTACTTTGGAAGATGGTGAAGGTCGTGTTATTGACTTTAAAAATACCACTATCCTGCTGACTTCAAATGCTGGCTCTAGTGCCATTATGCAGGCTTGTTTAAATCAGCCAGTAGAAGAATGGCCGTCAGCAGAAGAACTTCTAGATGTATTAAAACCAGCTTTATATAAACAATTTAAGCCGGCATTTTTAGGTCGTATGCGTATTGTGCCGTATTTCCCATTGCACGATGATCTGCTCGTACGCATTATTCAGCATAAATTAGGCAAAATCACCGCGCGTATTGAAAAACAATATGGTACGCAAACACGTTATACCGATGATTTAGTCGAATTATTATTAAGTCGCTGTACTGAGGTCGATAGTGGTGCGCGTAATGTCGACAACATTTTAAATGCGACGGTCTTACCTGCTTTAGCCACTGAATTGTTGATGGCGATGAGTGAACAAAAGATTCCATCATTCATTGAAATCGATGTCAAAGACGATGAAATTATTTATGTTTTAGATCCTAAAAGTAAACCTGCAAAAAAACGCAGCAGCAAAAAGACTAAAACCTTAGAAGCATAAGCTAGGAACGATGTAGAATATGAGTTTAGAGCTCGACGCTTTATTGCAACCGATTACGGATGATTTACCTTGCGGTAGTGATTTTTCATTTTCAAATGATTTTCATGCAATTAAAAAAGCTAAAACACAAGATGACCCGCTATTGGATCAAGGCGACTGGATCGCAGAACCGAAACAGGCAGATTGGGGCTTTGTGCACCAAAAATCGTCAGATCTACTTCGCGAACATACAAAAGATATTCGCTTATATGGTTGGTTGCTTGAAGCGTGGACTCACATCCATGGTTTTGAAGGGATTGCCAAAGGGATTGAACTTACACAAAAAAGTTTGCAAGACTTTTGGCTGCAACTTCATCCTGAAATTGAAGATGATGACCTTGATCAACGTCTAGGGCTATTACAAGGGATAATTAATCAAATCCCAACATTAATTAAATCAGTTTCAATCGTTTATGGCGCAGCAGCTTATTCCCTATCCGACTATGATCGACTACTTCATGTTCAAAACCAAAGACGTAAATCCAACCATGAAGATGATGATCAAGAAGAGTCTTTTAATGGTATGGAACAGTTTGAACATGCCTTGTTCAATACGTCAAAATCAATTCAATACCAGTATTACCAACAGTTTTTAGATATTTTAAACCATTGGGAAAACTTAAAAACGACTCTTGATGATTTGATGGGTTTAGATGCGCCAAGCTTTGCTGGCATTGACTCTCAAATCGAAATGATTCACTTGAGCTTAAAAAAAATCTATAAAGCAGATGCTTTTATCAATTCATCGAGCGCTGAACAGGTTCAATCAAATTCTCCAATTGAAAGCCAGACACTTTCCACTGTAACTTCCGTGCAGAATGATATGCAAATAATACAACAACAGCATACACAGCAATTTAAACCTCAAGTGCAAAATCATCTTGAAAATCGTGAACAAGCCATGAAAGTCTTGCAAGATATTGCGGACTATTTCCAAGTGAATGAGCCGCATAGCCCTGTCAGTTATATGCTGCAAAAAACCATTAAATGGTCACAAATGCCACTGCATGAATGGTTAACTCATGTGATTAAGGATGAAAACCCTCTTGAAGCTGTACAAGAAATGTTAGGTGTTCAGCAACAAAGTAATGAATCGAATAGCGACTGGTAAAAACAATGTTTAAAGCAGAAAAAATTTTATGGGGTGAAGGATTATTTTTACGCCCGCAACACTTTCAATTACAAGATGCTTATCATGAACAGCGTTTAAACCATACGGTTCGCGCAACAATACCGTTCGCTTATGGTATTCAAAGTTTAATTTTTGATGAATCACAACTCAGTACCAATACTTTGGCTTTGAATAAAGTTGAAATGATTTGGCAAGATGGCGAGATTTATCAAGCACCTGCACAAGACTTATTACCTGAGCCTGTACTACTTGATTCATTAAATTTACGCGGTGAAATGCAAATTTATTTAGCATTACCAATCGTTCAACCGAATAAACGAAACGTCAATTTTGAAGAAAATACCCAATCGAGTCGCTATCATTCACATTTGACTGAAACTCATGATTTGTTTACAGATGCAACGGCTGCTGAAATTACCTTATTACGCCGCCGTGCAGAGTTCAAAATCTTTGAATTAGGCCAAGAACCCCAGCACAATCTTGATGGTTTTCTTTACATGCCTATAGGCCGAATTAAGCGCCAAAGTTCAGGTAATTTTGTTTTAGATTATCAATTTATCCCACCAATATTACATATTAGTTCGTGTGATTCACTGATTACCGGGCTTAAACGAACGCTCAATATTATCAAAGCTAAAATTAAAACCATTCAATCGAATAATCGTGAAAACGAACAAAAGTTAATTGAATTCCGTTCTGGTGATATCGTTTCATTTTGGTTGGTTAATGCGCTAAATACTGCGCATGCGACCTTAAATCATTTATTGCAATATCCAATGATTCATCCTGAACGTTTGTATTTTGAATTATTACGTCTGACAGGTTCGTTACTGACCTTCTCGACAGCTTACGAAGTAGATCAACTCCCACAGTATCAACATCATAATTTGCAAGAAAGTTTTGCTCAATTAGATGTGATTTTACGTGAGTTGCTCGATACGATTATTTCAAATCGATATATCAGTATTAACTTGAAAGAAACCCGTCAATCCTACTGGGTGGGCAGCCTTGAAAGTGACAAAATTACTCGCGATTCTCGCCTGTATTTAGCTGTTTCAAGTAGCGTGATGCCGACACATGACATTATTTCTTATGTACCGCTGCGCTTTAAAGTCGGCAACACTGTCGATGTTGAACAGCGTGTCATGGCGGCATTACCTGCTGTTCCATTGCAACATATGATGCAAGTGCCAACAGCAATTCCAGTACGTTCAGGTGTGAGTTATTTTGAAGTTGAGCCAAATAATGATTTGTATCAACGTATGCTTGATTCTGAATCGATCTGCGTTTACATACCAGCTGGCTTCCAAGATATCTCGATTGAACTTATTGCAGTGATGAATGGTTAAGGAGCAATCATGAATATTTCAAATAATGCCCCTTCACTTTTTGACGATGGTCAAATTGGATTAGGCTCTTCAAAACCAAGTGCTGAACCGAAAATCAACAGTTCAACCAATTTAGTTGATCTACTGCATGATGGTTTTTACATCGTATTTTTACTCAAAAATCAATATGTTCCATCCAGCCCTGAAAGTTTCAGGACAAAAATTATGGATCTATTAAACCGATTTGAAAGCCAAGCCCGTAAGCTTCAATTCAGCAATGAAGATATCACGGACGCAAAATATGCCTATTGCGCTTTATTAGATGAAACCATTGTCACCCAACAAGATGCACGTTTTTTTGATTTACAAAACAATTGGATGATGAATCCACTGCAATTAAGTCTTTTTGGTTCACAGCTAGCAGGTTATCGTTTTTTTGAAAATTTAGAGCAAATTCGTTCTAAGAATAAAGATCGCTTAGCAGCACTTGAAGTTTATCATTACTGCATGCTCCTTGGTTTTCATGGTAAATACCGACTTGAATCGATTGAAATGCTCAATTCACTCGTTGCACGTGTCGGCGATGAAATTGATTATATGAAAGGTAAAAAGGCGTTTTCGCCTTTCGCGGCACTGCCGGATCAAATTAAAAATATTATTCACCGTGAATTACCATTTTTTTGGATCATTATCTTTTGGGCATTGTTTGCTGTATTAGCATTTGGTGGACTGAAATATATGTTATCCAACCAAAATAATCAGGCGTTATCACAATATCAAAATGTCATAACTGCACCATCGGAACAGGCTTATATCACCATTCATTTACCATAAGACTTAGACACCATGGCAAACGAAAAATCGAATAACGTTAAAATTTTACAGTCAACTCAAAAGAATAATTTACCGCCTTTAGCTCATGCTGCGATTGGCTTTCTTGTTGGTGCTGCGGTCATTATTGTTGTTGGCCTGGGATATTTTTATCTAAGTTCTGACGATCAGCCTGCAAATACAGAAATGACTACTTCTGCCCCAACTGAAGATAAAGCTGAAACTGAGGCAACCACTGCACCCCGTCAAAGTGAAAATGAGCAATCTTCAGCTGAAAAAGCACTGCAAAGCGTTCATGCTACGGACGAAAAAGATCAGGATAATGGTTTATATTCGAATGATTTAGCTACTGCTTTCAATCATGGCAATACGGCTAAAGTGACTCAGCCTGTTCAAGCTGTAGCGAATAACCGTTCGCCTTTTGAAATTACCCAACCGCAGCGCCCTGTTGTAGCAGCTACAACAACCGTTAAACAACATATTCCAACTACATTAGTAAAACCAAAAGCTGCGCCAACAACAGCTAAGGTGACCAAACCTACAGAGCCTTCTACGAAAGCAGCAAAAGAAGAAGAACACTTTGAAGAACCGATGGGTGGAACGCAAATTTCTGAAACCAAACGTCCGAAAGTGGTTGCTGCAACAAACACTGCTAATGCGACTGTGAGCGCTACAGTTTCCCCATGATCATCTTTTTGGTTAGCTGTTTCTTTGTCTTAGCACTGGTGACAGTGCTTTGTTTTTCTTATGAACTCAGAATTAAAGTTCAGGATTTTTTCTTTCAAATCATTCCACAAAGTAAAAAAAGAATTCAACACGCCAAAAATTTTGCTTATGAACTGAACTATGCAGCAGCACCACAACAAATTCAATCACACTGGCATTTACAACAATGGTGGATTTTATTTGCAGGCTTCTTACTGTTTGCCAGTATTTTATTATTTGCTTTTACTCGCCCGATTACTGCAAGTAAAGTGGAAGCTGATTATTTGCGTAAAGTCGACCCACAAATTTACGCCATGCTTGATGGACAGGTTTTAGATGCGCCTCCTGAGGTTGAAGAATATCTTGTTCAAGAAGCGATCGCTGAAGAAGCAGCAATGATTGAGCAGCCATCTGTTATGGCATCAAGCTTTAACCCAGAAGTTCAAGATATCCATACGCATTCATATTCTACAGATGTGCCTTCAGCAGATCGTAAATGGCATAAAATGAACCCACGTTATAAACAACGTTTATTGATGGTGTTTAAAATTATGCGTGAACAGCATGGCTATGAAATGGTTTTGCTTGAAGGTTATCGAAGTCCAGAGCGTCAAAATAATTTAGCTACCAATAAAAATACCACTCGTGCCCGTGGTTTCCAAAGTTATCATCAGTTTGGCTTAGCAGCCGATGTTGCATTTAAACGCAATGGCAAAGTGGTCATTACTGAACGAGACCCTTGGGCTATGCGTGGTTATCAACTTTATGGTCAAGCCGCTGAGTCTGTTGGTTTAACATGGGGCGGACGCTGGAAATCTATTCAAGATTATGGTCATACAGAATATCGTATGCCAGGCCTGAAAAAAACTGCAGAGATGGCGGCACTACTGACCTCTGAAGGTCAGCTTCAAGCCAATAACATTTCGATTGAGTAATTTCGATGTTGTGCCTTCAAAATATAATTGAAGGCACACTGTATTATTCTAGATAATTTTGTATTTCTTCTACAACTTTAGCTGTTTTTTCAGCATGTAACCAATGGCCTGCACCTTCTATTTCTACAATTTTCGCATGTGGAAATTGTTGTTCTATCGCATTGATATGTTCTGCTTTTGAAATATAAGGTGACTGTCCACCTTTGAGGTACAATGCAGGCTGTTGCCAAATATTTCCGATATTTTCCCAACCAATAATTTGGTCATACTGTTTATACAACGCATCTACATTAAACAACCATTGTCCTTTACTAAACGATTTGAGTAGAAACTGTATCACCATATCTGAATGAATATACTCACGCATAATTTCAACCGCTTGTTGTCTAGATTGAATTTGCGCATTTTGTACAGCGATCAAAGCTTTAAATATTTCATCATGATGACGTTCTTGATATGCAAAGGGCGCGATATCCAATACAACAAGTTGTTCTACCCGCTCTGAAATTAAAGCCAATTGCATTGCGACCTTGCCACCCATGGAATGGCCAATCACTGAAAACTTATCGATGCCAATCGCATCTAATGTTTCGAGTACATCGTTTGCCATCTCACGATAATTCATTTCTGTACTTTGAGGTGATTTACCATGGTTTCGTAAATCAAGCTGAATGACAGAATATGAATTTTGAAAAGCTCTGGCAAGCATCCCTAAGTTACTGAGGCTTCCAAATAAACCGTGAATAAAGACAAGGGGGTGTGTTTCGCCTTCTAATTTTTGATGATATTCGTAATTTAGGATCATTTTTGAATACTTTGCTATGTTGATATTATGATGCCTAGTTGAATGAATGAAATCAAATGACAGTTAAAAAATTATTAGTCTTACTTAGGCTATTTGTAGGTAGTAAATATTTAAATTGCTTAGGCTATTTTATAAAATGAAATAGCCAACCGCATTCGACCTAAAGGTTCTTTGTCTTTAATTTGCAGATTTAAAGTAATTAAAAGGAATTTTTAAATAGCGGATACCATTCCCTTCTGGTTTTGGAAATTTACCTGTATCCATATTAATTTGTATGGCAGGTAAAATCAGTTTGGGCATAGCCAAATTTGCATCACGCTGAGTTCGCATTGTGACAAAATCTTCTTTTTTCGTACCAACGTGGATATGAATATTCTGCTGTTTTTGCGCATGCACACTGCTTTAGCAGCAGTATTTTGACCGGTTTTCTGGTAAATAGTCATGACATAAAAACACGCGCATTTCAGGTGCTAACTGATAAATCTTTTGTACAGAGTCGAATAATACTGCCGCACTGCCCTTGGGAAAATCACAGCGTGCTGTGCCATAATCAGGCATAAATAAGGTATCACCGACAAAAACAGCATCATCACCAACCACATAGCTCAGACAAGCAGGTGTATGTCCAGGCGTTGGAATGTTATACGCATTTAGCTCACCGATTTTAAATACCTCATGATCTGCAAATAAATAATCAAAAGACTGATGTGAATTAAAATATTTCACATCAAAATTATAAATGGCGCTAAATTTTTACTGCACAATCTTAATCTTATAGATCATTGTAATTTTGCCACCAAAAAACTGTTTTAAATATTGAGATGAGGTTAATTGATATGCGTGCACATGCATTTCTAAAACCTATTATATACTTAGGCTATTTTATTGAAGTAGCCAACTGCTGCCAGACCCATAAAGTTCTCGCCAATAAAAGCGGTTAGAAATGGATGCATATTTATCAGCCATAAAACAATATATGTTTTTATAACATATTATTAAAAAAAAGATGCAAGCTCGCCAGTCTAAATATTCATTCTGACATGCCTTTCCTGATTGAAAAATTTTACGTTTCAAGAGTGTTTAATTTATTTAGAATTAATTGATAAACTTGAAAAATCACGAAATATATCCTCGGAGATTTTTCAATAAAGGCTGTTTATTATGAAGTTAATTGAAATAATAGATAATTTATAGATCAATACTGATATCGCTGAGTGCATCGCTCACCCACGTTAAAGCATCTGAACCCAATTCTATAATATTCGAACCAATTTCAGCTAAGTTCAGTCAAATCTAGAGAAGATAAAGGATCAGATGATGTACTATTTTTTTGCTGTTCTTGTTCAGCTTGCTGCTCAATGGCTTCCTCAAGATGAGTTTGATCTAATGGAGATGAGTTTGAATGTTGTTGTAATTCATAGTCGTTATTTTGCATTGGTTCATCCTGTTATTTTGTTTTTTATTACGTTTAGTTGATATTAATTTGGCTCAAACTCTTTGAGCACCTTATTTACAAACCACCAAGGTAAACGCTGAATACCTGAATTCATCTTTAAAATTTCAGCTTGTTCAATTTCCGCAATGAAAGAAGCATGCTGTCCATCGGCAGAGTTATCAAATAAATAACTACGATCCGTTGCTTCTACCGCCTGCATTAACAGATCCATACTTCGATAATAACGTTCGCGAATTTTTTGTTCTGGCACACCATGTCCACCCTTTTTCACGCGGTACTGAACACGTGAAATATTGATAACAGGATCAATAGTGGAAACATAATATAGATAGGTTCGAAAGCCTTTTCTTTTTGCTTCGCGTAGAAACTCCACCTTTGAAATATGGGACATCACCGTTTCAAAGGTAAAACTAATTTTTAGTTCTAAAAACTGCAAACGGATGTAATCGATAATTCTTGCACAAAGATATGAATCAATCTGATCTGGATGAAATTCAATTTTCCACGGATCTAATATCTGAGGTTTTCGTGCTAATAGCGGAATAAATTCTCCATTCGCGGGACGTTTTTTCGTATCGAGAAAGTCAATTAATGCTTGTGATTTTAAAGCGGAATGGTAATCCAACAAATTGAGCCGGTGTGAATGTTTCAGTTGAGCTTCGAGTTCATCCGCATTTAAATATGCCCCAATATGATGGGGCAATAAATATTCTTTAACTGTGCTTTTACCTGAACCATTTGGACCCGCGAACATTCTAATGCGAGGTTGTGGAGGCATGTATTAAACAATTTCCTCTGTTTTCTTTTTACGTTTTAAAATTTTTGGTAGATCATCCACTTGTACAAAATCGGCTGATACATCTTTTAATTGTACTTCTTGACCATTTTGCAGACGTTGAACCAGTTGTAAACCTTTTACATAAACCACAGTGGATGACGCACTTGCTTGTTCAAAAGCATGGCGAAATGCATTGATAGCAAGGCTCGGGATCATATCGTCCTCATATTGGCTTGCTTTCATTACTGAAGTATAAGCTGTCATGTAAACAACTCCTCAAACATCAAAAATAATGTGTTCAATTATCTTATCATACTTGCAATATTTGTCTATTTATCCATCAGTCATACCGAGAGTGAAATGATAAAATACAAAGTGATTTAATCATTTGATTGTATTCCTCGAACCAAACTGCACATATGAGTCAATGTATGGGGATGCCACATCATGAAAAATTTAAATTTTATCCAAATTCGATTTATAATCTGATTAAGCATTTAATTTTTCACAAAAAAATAGCCACTTATTCAGTGGCTAAAAGAGAACGACATCAACAAGTTGATGTATTAGGACTGACCTATGCAACAGGACCAGGGATGTTTGTTGCATATAAATCGTTCTAACTTGATCATAATAATGTGATGGACTTATCATTTTAAGCATATTTCATATCATTTCCTGACAATCTGCATTTTCAATTTCTAATATTATTAGAAACTGCACCTATAGTGAATAATGCTGTAATAATTTTGAAATATTAGACCATTTCGAATTATGAAAAATAGAACAAAATGAAAGAAAGTTAGACGAGAGCCCAAAAGTTTTAGAAGAGAAATTTAAACCTAAATTATTTTGTAGGACTCGAACAAAATGCACTTTCGTTTAAGCCAGATGACTGCATACTCTGTTGCTGTTGTTGTAAATAGTGCTGTGAAGCCACTCGCATTAGATTGGCCATTTCAAGAGCTGAGTTTTGCTGAGAAATTTCTAAAATCTGTCGATATGCATTCAATCTTAAACAAAAAGCTTGAGTTTGCTGCTGACCCGTTGCAGTAGATGTAGGGTCATCTAAAATGGCTTTGGTTGAATTAATTTGCTCAGTATATGCTTGTATCTGAGCATTATATTCAGTTTGAGTCAGTTGTGGAGTAACCGCTTCATTCACATTTGCACATGCTGCAGAAGCAGTAAACACAGAGAAAATAAGGACATAAAGTTTATACATCAATGGAGAATGCATAAATTAAGCCTCATCACCTTCTTTCCAAACATCTTCATAATCATCAGCATCTATCATAAAACGATAGCCTACATCCAAAGCTAAATACGGTAGCACTTCAGGCACGACATCTTGCAGTTTACGCACAGTCATTGTTTCAAAGTTATCTGCGCCTTCAAGCTCGCCACCATAAATATACCAACTGACATTTTCATCACCTTCTGCAGGCTTACGAATACCAACTATTGGATCTTTATTTAAGGTATGGACAGCCACAGCAATTACATCATCGCCCTGCACTTCTACATATGCAGAACCCACTTCTTCACATAAAAGTTTTTGTTCTGCAATCAACTCTGCCAAAGGTGATGAATTTTGCGTATGTTTTGCCATGTTTGTTCTCAGGCCATATAGGTTTCGGGCATTCTACCGTGAATTACACGTATATAGATAAATTTTTTCCGTGCGAAAGCATTCGTGCCTTGTTTTATTAATTCATTTATAGCAAAAGACTCAATGCAGTAGATTCCATGCAAAGATATAAACAGGAATAAAGGAGACTTAATTCAAGACATATACCGTTCAAACACAGAAATAGACGAATAAAAAATAGAATCAGTATGCAAACAGCAAGCTTCTTTACCACCACAGATTTAACTTTTGCCAATACCTGTACAAATTTGGACAAATACCCAATTTTCCAAACTTGCATGATTTATGAAAGAAATCGTCAATGCCTTACACGCTTTATACATTCAAAACACTGACTAGAAAATACACAAGATGGTTAAAACGCTTATATATAGGTCTATAAAGTATGACTTAGCTACGCAATAAATGTTCATCATATCTAAAGCTGCCTACTTATAAGGAAATGCTCCCACAGAAAATTCAATTCACTGAGGCAAACAAAATATCTAGGTTGAGCCCTATCATTTATGAAAACATTTCATTGGTTTGGAAATATGCTGTATCAATCATAAAAAAATAAACTATCTTTTAATTTTTATATACTTAGCATACAGACTTGCTTTATTCTTTTAAATAACTCGCTTGAAAGCTGAGAGCAATTTAGATTCCTTTACGCGTGAAATAAGTTAAACCTTAGAATTTTTTAAGTCGCTGTATAAATACCATCTTTACGACTATGCATGCGTAGGCTGTTCAACTGACGACCTACAAGGCGGATACACAAATCAGCACACCTTTTAGATCATTCGCACTGGTTATTGCTAAACGTACGCACCACGATAAAGCAAGTTTACACAAAAGATATCAACAGTTTTAGCCAATTGGGTTTAAAATGATGTACTACAATATAATGATAAAAATGTAATCTTTTAACATTGCCAATTCTCTGCAAAATTCGCATTATATAGCCCATTCTCGGCACATGCTTTTCACGTCAATTCAAAGAAATTATAAAAAAAATGTGGAATTTTATGCCATAATGAGCAAACTTTGCAGGTATCTTGCAAAGTAAATTTGCAACTTTTTATTGGAGCAGGCTGAATGAGCTCGACCATTTTGGTCATTCATGGACCGAATCTCAACTTACTGGGAAAACGTGAACCCGAAGTTTATGGCTATCTGACACTTGAAGATATCAACCAAAAACTGATTTCACAGGCTCAAAACGCTTCCATTTCTCTCGACACTTTCCAAAGTAATTGGGAAGGCGCTGTCGTCGACCGAATTCATCAAGCGCAACAAGAAGGCGTTCAATTCATCATTATTAACCCAGCAGCCCTAACACATACTTCGGTTGCTGTGCGTGATGCCCTTCTTGGTGTAGCCATTCCGTTTATAGAAGTACATCTATCAAATGTCCACGCTCGCGAAGCATTTAGACATCACTCCTATCTATCTGATAAAGCCGTTGGCGTTATTTGTGGTTTAGGTGCAAAAGGCTATGCCGCAGCACTAGACTTCGCCATCGAAAAAATTCAACCAACTTCTCAATCTTAATTAGGAATACTGTTCATGGATATCCGTAAAATCAAGAAACTCATCGATTTGATGATTGAATCTGACTTACAGGCGATTGAAGTTAAAGAAGGCGATCAATCGATTGCTCTAACTCGTCGCAATCCAGTAGTTGCTGCCGCTGCGCCTGCTATGGCTGCACCTGCCGCTGCGCCTGCTGCACCTCGTTCACCACGTGGTGCTGTTGAGCCGTCTCCTATGGTTGGTGTGTTCTATGCTGCGCCAAATCCAGGTGAAGCACCATTTGTGAAAGTTGGTCAAACTGTATCTGCTGGTGAAACACTCGGTATTATCGAAGCAATGAAAATCATGAACCCAATTGAAGCAACTCAAAGCGGTGTAATTGAAGAAATTTTGGTTAAAAATGGCGAAGTGATCCAATTCGGTCAACCATTATTCCGCTATCGCGCTTAAGACCACGGGGAATCACAATGTTGCAAAAAGTTTTAATTGCAAACCGTGGTGAGATTGCGCTCCGCATCACCCGCGCTTGCAAAACTTTAGGAATTAAAACCGTAGGGATTTATTCCGATGCCGACAAAGACCTAATGCACTTACGTTTCTGTGACGAAGCCGTGTGTATTGGACCAGGTGCCAGCAGCGAAAGTTATCTCAATATACCTGCCATTATTACAGCGGCTGAAATCACCGGTGCAGATGCCATCCATCCAGGTTATGGTTTCTTATCTGAAAATGCTGAGTTTGCTGAAATTGTAGAAAACTCAGGTTTTATCTTTATCGGCCCGCGTCCTGAACACATTCGCTTAATGGGGAACAAAGTTTCTGCCATTATTGCGATGAAAAAAGCTGGTGTACCGACTGTTCCGGGTTGTGACCATGCTGTAACGATTCACAATGCATTGGCAGAAGCCAAAGAAATTGGCTTTCCATTGATTGTAAAAGCTGCCTCAGGTGGTGGTGGTCGTGGTATGCGTATCGTTGAACGTGTAGACACGCTACTCGAATCTGTACAAGCTGCTCAACGTGATGCGGAAATGTGGTTTGGTGACGACACCGTTTATATGGAACGTTTCCTTCAAAAGCCACGCCATGTCGAAGTGCAAGTTCTTGCAGATGGTAATGGCCATGCAATTCACCTTTATGATCGTGACTGTTCATTGCAACGTCGCCATCAAAAAGTGCTTGAAGAAGCGCCTGCACCGGGTTTACCTGAAGAAGCACGTGCGCATATTCTTGAAGCATGTGTGAATGCTTGTAAATTAATGCAATACCGTGGTGCTGGTACATTCGAGTTCTTATTTGAAGAAGGTGAATTCTTCTTTATTGAAATGAATACTCGTGTACAAGTAGAACATCCTGTTACTGAGCAAGTGACTGGCGTAGATATTATCGAGCAACAATTACGCATTGCTGCTGGCTTAGGTTTGGATCTTCAACAAGAAGATATTCAACTTAAAGGTCATGCGATTGAATGTCGTATTAATGCAGAAGATCCATCTACATTTATGCCTTCACCGGGCAAAATCGATCATTTCTATGCACCGGGCGGCGCAGGTATCCGACTAGATTCTCATATCTATCAAGGATATAGCATCCCGCCATACTATGATTCAATGATTGCAAAACTCATTGCGCATGGTAAGGATCGTGAAACCTCTATTGCGCGCATGAAACAAGCTCTAGAAGAGATTATCTTAACTGGCGTGAAAACCAATATTCCGCTACATAAAGATTTGATTCTTCAAGATAAAAATTTCTGCGAACAAGCAATGGATATTCACTATCTTGAAAAACATCTATTAAAGAAAGTCGAAGGACATGAAGAGAAATAAAACTTCAGCGTCAAAAAAACCACTCAAATGAGTGGTTTTTTATTTTCATAAGAAAGATCTATAGTCATGCTTAAGGCAAAACTCGACGCAATGTCGCAAAACACTGCTGAGCCTGATCGTTAGCACAGAAGTTAATGACCGATGGACTTTTCCACTTTACAAAGTACTGTGAAATTTCGCCGGTTTGATCTTGAATATTGCCCGAACAATCCATCTGATTATTGTCATATTTCACTTGTAAAATCAGTGCTGGAATTTGCACATTCGGATCTTGCGCGGGTTGATAGTCATATACCCCAGATGACCACTCTTCACCGCTTTTGATTACAACATCATTATTACTTTTAAAATTATAATATTCAACGCACTTTTTATTGGTCGGAATTTCCATACCCCATAAGCCGACCAATTCAGAACGTGTTGTCACCCTAAAGCTATTCACCGCTTCAACTTGATTTTTAGCCTCTGAATTTTGAGTTGTATTCTTATTATCTGCCGCCATCACCAACGATGAACTCAACATGAGTAAAACTGTAAGATATGCTATTTTCATACATTTAATCAGTCATATAAATCATGCTCTTAAAGTAACACATTTTTTTACAAATCCGCGGTTTATCACATTTTCATAACAATCATTTTTCCTATTTATCCAAAAAATCAATCTCGGTTAACGAAACTACAAATCAGCTAAATGCCAAACAAATCACACTGTTTACAATAAAATAATATAAAATCTTTTTTATCGTTTAATATACGAAAAAAACGAATTCTCCCATATTTAACCTAGGCTTACATAAGCTAATGAAACTGCATTCGAATAGTCTTGCTCCGCTTAATGCACGCCACAGCATGGCTTTTGTAATAGTCGCTGCAGTTATTCTTTGCTGCTGCTTAATCGGTATTTTCACCCGCCCATTAAGCTATTTAGCGATTTTTTGGCCTGCGAATGCAGTATTGTTAGCAATATTCTTAAGGTTCCCTAAACTGAGTAATCTGGGAGGATGGTTAGGTGCATTTACCGGTTATATGCTCGCAGATTTAGTGACGGGCAATTATTTCCAACTCACTTTATTTCTCACTTTTTCAAACTTAACCAACAGCATGGTATCGCTATTTTTTATGCGATATTTTCAGGTGAACTATCAAAACTATAATAAAGGTTTCACCTTTCTGACCATGATTGTCATCATCGCCTGTGGTGGATGCCTTGCAGGTGCTCTTTTTGCTATTTTCACCGTGCCTTATATCCCCAACACGTTTATGTCGACCGATAGATTGTCGATTGATTTTGGTATGTGGTGGATTACTGAAATATTAAATGCGCTGATTATATTACCGCTTATTCTATCTTTTCCTAAACTGGCCGATCTTAAACTTTATTTCAAAGATCGACGTCATCAAAGCTTTCAGATCAATAAAATATTTCCGGCAATTGCAGTTGTCTTCTGTGTATTTTTAACAGCCGTTTCTGCAGGTCCAGGGGCAATTCTCTACCCTTTAGCGGCTCTAATTTGGGCAGCATTAACCTATCGCTTATTTACCTTATCCCTAATTAATGCCGTGGTAATTTTAGCGACCTATTACAATTTAAATGCGTTCTACTTACACGATTCTTCATTAGCCTATTTATCGACAGCAATTTCAGTTCGTATTGGCCTAGCCATGCTGATTCTCTCGCCGTTGATTCTTTGTATTATTAGCCGAAATCGGCACGAACTATATAAAGAGGTTTTATACCTTGCAAATCATGATAGTTTAACGCATGCGATGAATCGTCGATATTTTTTCGAGCAAGGTGAGCTTTACCTACAAAACCAAATTCAGCTTAACTTTTCCATTATCATGATAGATATTGATCATTTTAAAAAATTGAATGATCAATATGGGCATTATGTCGGTGACCAAGTTTTACAAGAATTTTCGAGCGTTGTGCGTAAGAATTTACGTGAAACAGATTTATTTGCACGTATTGGTGGTGAAGAGTTTAGTATATTACTCACGAACATTGCAGCACCTGAAGCTCAAGGTATTGCTGAGCGTATCCGAAAAGTCGTTGAAACTACGCCTATCATCATTGATGAACAAAATACGATTTATATTACGGTGAGTATTGGTCTGATTCATCAGTCTTTGCCCAATGCTCCAAGTTTGCAAAGTATGATTAATCAAGCCGATCAGGCATTATATCAAGCTAAAGAACTCGGCCGTAATCAAGTGATTTTAGTCAATTGAGAATTATCAAAATACTGAATTGTTTTAAGTTGGCTTTTGGTTCGTTTTAGGCAAGCCCACGACCAAAAACATGGCAGGTATAACCGCCAGTCCTGCGATCATAAAAATAACGGGTCCCGAAAGCATGTCCCAATATCGACCTGCTAAAATACTGCCACTCGCAACACCTAAGCCCCACATGGTACTGTATAGCGCTTGACCACGCCCTTGTTGACTTGCGGTAAAATTTTGAAAAATGATTCGCATAGCGATTAAGTGGAATAATCCAAAACTAAAGGCATGAATCGTTTGCGCAGCAAATTGAGTGATAAACACCGTCGGATATAAGCCTACAATCAACCATCGCATCCCTGTTAGCCCCAAACAAATGAGCACTAAGTTACGCCAAGAATATCGATTAAAAAAGACATTGGCATAGGCAAACATAATGATTTCCGCAATGACTCCGACAGACCATAAAAAACCGATTTGGCTCGTCGAAAAATCAGCCTGCATAAGGTAATTGCTATAAAAACTATAAAACGGTGCATGCGAAAAGAGCAGAAAAAATTCAATGATAAAAAAACTCGCTACAACTGGTCGTTTTAAGATAGGCCAAAGTGGTTCAAGTTTTTTCTGTGAAGATGGTGCAGTAGCGGGCTCTTTAATCGTAAATGACCAAATAAATGCGAGAAATGCAATGCATAACAACATGATAGGCAGCATTGAAACAGGTATTATTTCTAGCAAAGCCCCTATTCCAAATACTCCAATAATGAAGCCAACTGATCCCCATTTTCTGACTTTTCCATAAAGTTCTGCACGCCGCTCAGCTAACCAAAATAAAGTTACTCCTTCAAACTGAGCCAATATAGCATTTTGAAAGAAACTAAAAACCAGCATGAGTAATGCAACAGACTGAAAACTGTTTGGAATTATAAAAATCAGAAACCAAATACAGGCTTCCATCCATGTTGCTATTCGGACTAAAAGCATGCGCTTGCCGGATTTATCTGCAATCCAACCCCAAATAAATGGGGCAAAAAAACGTGTCACAATTGCAATCGAAGATAAAATACCTATTTCTTGATAATTAAACCCTTGATCCTCTAGATACAAACTCCAATACGGCATGAATGTACCCACTATTGAATAATAGAAAAAGTAGAATCCACCTAGTTTTGTTTGGATTGGAATTGATTGCATTTGGTTGTATTCACTTGTATTTTCAAACACTTAAAAATTTTAATGGTTGTATAAGATTGCAGTCATTTGGCTATATTTGTAGCCCAACAGTCTACAAATGAGTCTACAAATTGCAAAAAAATATTTTTTTTGATTTTTTGTAGACTGCTTTAAAAACTCATTAATTTTCACTATTTTATCACTGTTTATTGCATAAAAGAAAAACCGCCCGAAGGCGGTTATTTTTGACGATGAAAGTTATAAATCTTTTGGAGTATTTATTTTATTGGCGGGCTAGAGATGGAAATAAACTCTCTACGATACGCTGGGTACTCCATAAACCAATTTCTTGATGATGCATATGAGGTGCTAAATACTTTAGAAGTTTGTTGATCTTGTATCCTGTATTCGTACTTCCATCAAATTGTTTCTTAAGCTCAGCCATTTCATGGTTCGCTAAATAACTAAATGAATTGGTCTTTAGGAAGTTTTTTACAAACTCATTA
Organism: Acinetobacter sp. YH1901134; assembly: GCF_013416965.1. Lineage (NCBI taxonomy): Bacteria > Pseudomonadati > Pseudomonadota > Gammaproteobacteria > Moraxellales > Moraxellaceae > Acinetobacter > Acinetobacter sp. YH1901134. The sequence goes on from NZ_VPEW01000004.1 coordinate 274,337, forward strand.
TTTACTTGATTTTGTTTGGAATCTACTGATTTACCTGCAATCCAGTCATAAATAAAAGTTTTTTCAACAGCATTAAACACTCCAAACATTTTACCGTCTTCGTCGTGAATCATCTGCCAAAACCTACTCTCTTCAGGTGGTCGATTCAATTTTATCCAGCCCATACGGACAAGTTCAAAAATAAACTCTTCAACACTATCATCTTCAGACAGCCATTCATTCGTTGTTTTATTATTAAACATGCACTTATTGCTATGCATGTGTTTACCAACGATCGCCTTTTTCTTAAATATTTCTAGCACCATCTTTTCAGTGCTTAAATTTTTAATTATCTGAACTGAACTCATTCCTTTGTTATTTAGGAGATAGCCGATTTTGAGTTTACGAATGAACTCTTCTTTAGATCTGTACCTTGTAGAAAGTTTTTTAATGGCATTGGTCGCAAGGTGCGCATGCCCATTATCAAAATTATCTATCGTGATATGAACATTAAAATAGTGTGCATCAATTCCAAGTTCTTTTAACTCGTAATTGCTAATTAGCAAATGTAAAGGAAGTTGTTCATAGCCTAAATTAAAACCTGCTATCTCTGGTATAAACTCTGAAGGTGCATATGCAAGCGCAAGCTGTATTGCTGCCTGATGGTAATAGGCATCAGATAAGTTTAAAGATAGTTGATTCAAACCATGTGCCAGTAGTAGGTTGTCGTACATTCTCACGTGATTGGCTTTTTCTGAACCGAGACCAAGTTCCTCTAAATATATCTGAATAAAATCTCTAAATACTGGATCATTCCAATACTGAGTAAAGCTATATAGCCATGAACCATCCACTTTTTTTGTGGGTGCAACCTTGTATAAAAACTCATAAGCTTTACTAACTGATGAAAAATACTCTCTTCCTCCACCTTGCTTTCTTCTATCTAGATATTCTTTATAATATTCACACTGTGTACGGTTATTATGATGAATCCAATCGACAAGATGGTCTATCTCATTTGGCATCTCATCAATGTGTTCGAGAGTTATAATTTCATTCTCTAAAACCTTAAATGCCTTTAATTCTTTGGCAGAATTAGGTATTGAAGCATCTAAGAAGAACTCAACAATTTCGAAATATTTCTGATGATCTTTGGTTATTAAATTTAAGATTCTTTCTTTTACTGCTGTAGGCATTATAATTCTCACGCGGTAAATGATTCTTCTTAACCATAGTTCAGAAAATAAGTAGTATTTGTTAATTTTTTTTAATAAAATTTAATGCAATGTAATATTTTAAAAATTTTAATATATAAAACACACCTTTAGCATAATTTTTAACAAGTTTTTAAAAATCATCATTTTTTTGATGTGACTTAATTCACATATTCATATTTAAATATCAACTATGATTCTTATATAAAATATTCATAGGATAATTTATATGAAATCAATTTTTGACTTTATTTCTAAAAAATCCCTATCGATAACGCTATTTGAAAGTGCGAGTGCAGGTTATTTAGCATATAGAATTTCACAAGATAAAAACTCTGGAATACTTCTGGATGGTTCTATTGTTAGTTATGACTTACTATTCAAGAAGCGTATTTTAAATATAAAACAATCACTTATAGATAAATATACTGCTGAATCCCCAGAAGTAACCAATCAAATGATTATAAATGGGAAAAAATTATTTAAATCAGATATTTATATATCTTGCACTGGACTTTTAAAGCGCGGAGGATCCGAAAACAAAAAGAAACCTGTAGGTACTTTTTTCTATTGCATTTACTTCAAGAAAAAATTTTATAATTTCAAAATTTTAACTAAAGGTAAGCCTATCAAAAAATTAAAAATACTATATAAAGCTCTATGCAAGTCACTCACTAAAATATTAAAAAATTATTATTGTTAGTTTCATGTAATTAAAAAAGGACTATTTATGTATATAAAACAGCCCCAAAGTTTTACTTTTAAACAAATTGAAACTTAATAAAGATTATGTAACATCTTTAATAATCATATTAGCAATATTCATGTTAATAATAAATGATCTACTGTAATTGAGTAGATTATCTAATTAATCTTTAAAGGAACAGTATTATGTCTAATTATAACCAAGATCAAAATAATGATATTCGCTTACAGCACCAACGTGGCGATACTCAAAAACCTCAAAACCAACAAAATCAGCAGTCTGATCAACAGCGCCAGCAGAATGGTCAGCAACAGCAGCAGCAACCCCAACATCAACAAAATCAACAATCTGATCAACAACGTCAGCAGAATGATCAGCAACAACAGCAGCAACCCCAACATCAACAAAACCAACAATCTGATCAGCAGCGCCAGCAGAATGGTCAACAACAGCAGCAACCCCAACATCAACAAAATCAGCAGTCTGATCAACAGCGTCAGCAGAATGGTCAGCAACAGCAGCAACCCCAACGCCAACAAAATCAGCAATCTGATCAACAGCGTCAGCAGAATGATCAGCAAGACCAATAGTCAAAGTAACAACATTAATTTTTATTTGCAGAAGTAGCTCAGGGATCTCTACTTTTGCAATTTATTAAATAATTTATCGGAGTTATTACTATGAACGACCATCAAAATGAACATCCAATACATCATGACTGGCGCACGGATTACTCCAATAGACCGTACTATGGAGATCTGCAACGCGAAGTGCCAGATATAGATTATGACCGTGATCTAAGGTCAGCTTATGAGCTTGGAGAGAGGGAACGTCATTTATACGGTGAAAATGCGCGTTTCGAAGATTCTGAGCCGGATTTACAAACCAAATGGGAAGAGTTTAAAGCAGATTCTCGCTTGAAATGGGAACATGCTAAGCATGCGATTAAGGATGCTTGGGATAAAATTTAACCCTGTATGTATGTAAAACTAGAATTAATAAATTGTATCAAATATGGACTTCATAAAAATAATTCTGCATGACACCTCTTTTAACTTTGCATTGGAAATTATTTTCCGATGCATCATTATGTTTATCTTAATTATTATTTTTTTAAGATTTTCAGGTAAAAGAGGTGTTAGGCAACTTTCAGTATTTGAGTTAGCTATTATTTTAAGTTTGGGATCTGCAGCAGGCGACCCCATGTTTAATGATGATATCCCCATCATTCAAGCACTCATTGTATTTGCAGTCATTATTCTTCTCTATAGATTAACTACATACCTCATCATGAAATCAGATTCATTTGAAACCATGTTAGAAGGTAGGCCAATGTATATCGTCAAAGATGGCTTATTGATTGTTGAAGATATCAAACAGGAAAAGTATTCATATGACGAATTTTTTGCTGAGTTAAGGCAAAACAAAATAGAACACTTAGGGCAAGTCAAATCAGCCTTACTTGAAACAGATGGGTGTCTAAGTGTAATCCCTTATGCCAAGGATAATATTAAATGGGGACTACCAATTTTTCCTGATCACTACCAAAAAGCACAGCGTTTTGATTCCAAAAAATACTATTCGTGCATGCTGTGTGGTCAAACACAATTTATTAGTTCTCTAAATGCTCAGTGCCCCCGCTGCAAATGTGACCGCTGGGCTGAATCTGCTTTTTATTGTGAAAGTAGCTCCAATCAACCATCAGATTGAACATAAAGTAGACAATTTTTTACTTTAATTTTGCCAAGCATCTTTATTGTCTATATTAGCTTTATGCAATAGCAAAACCTTATCTAGCACATGTACTAAATAACATCAGACAAAGGGATGTAGCTCATGAAAAAATCAAATAATCCTAAAATTGATCAGTTTGAAAAAGAGGCATATGTAGACCCTAAAGGTAAAACACTGACCTCATCTTTGGGTGTACCTGTAGCTGACAATCAAAACAGTTTAAAAATAAATCAGACTGGTTCTACTCTGTTAGAAGATTTTCTCTTACGAGATAAGTTAATTCACTTTGACCGTGAACGTATCCCTGAGCGTGTTGTGCATGCTCGTGGTGTTGGAGCGCATGGTTATTTTGAAGCTTATGAAGGCAACGAAAAATGGACTAAGGCTAAATTTTTGACTAATACTCAAAATCCAACACCAATCTTTGTCAGAATTTCTACAGTACAAGGCGGACGCGGCTCAGCTGATGTAGTCCGTGATGTACGCGGATTTTCCATCAAATTTTATACCGAAGATGGAAACTACGATTTAGTCGGTAATAACATTCCTGTATTTTTTATTCAGGACGCAATCAAGTTCCCTGACTTTGTTCATGCTGTAAAGCCTGAAGATCCGAACGAAGTTCCTACGGGGCAATCTGCACATGATACCTTTTGGGATTTTATTTCTTTAAATACCGAAGCCTCTCACATGACAACTTGGGTGATGTCAGATCGTGCTATCCCGAGAAATTTACGATCGATTCAAGGTTTTGGTGTACATACCTTCAGATTAATCAATAAAGAAAATCAGGCGCATTTGGTTAAATTCCACTGGACACCGAAACAAGGTGTAGCCCAAGTCGTTTGGGATGAGGCCTTAAAGCTTAATGGTAAAGATCCCGACTTCCATCGCCGCGATCTATTGGATGCCATTGAACGTGGAAATTATCCTGAGTGGGAATTAGGGGCACAGATCTTTACTGAAGAAGAAGCGGCTCAATGGGACTTTGATGTTTTAGATGCTACAAAGCTGGTACCTGAAGAGCTTGTACCTATTACTCCACTAGGTAAATTTACTCTAAATCGAAATACAGATGATTTCTTCGCTGAAACAGAGCAAGTTGCTTTCAGTCCAGCCAATATTGTTTCAGGAATTGATTTTAGTAATGATCCTTTATTACAAGGTCGTCTGTTCAGCTATACAGATACCCATTTGCACCGTTTAGGTACTGCAAACTTTAATCAAATTCCAATTAATAAACCGGTCTGCCCTTTCCATACCAATCGACGTGGCGGCTATGCAAACCATGAAGTCTATAAAGGTAAAGCGAATTATGAGCCTAACTCTGTAGATGAAAATTGGCCTAGAGAATCTAATAATGATCCGCATGCATTTCGAACCCATCCTGAACAAATCCAAGGCAGCAAGTTAAGAATCCGACCAGAAAGCTTCGCAGATCATTTCTCGCAAGCGACCATGCATTACCAAAGTCTTGCTAAGCACGAACAGCAACATATAAAGGATGCCTATGCATTTGAACTTTCAAAAGTGAAAGCTGTTGAAATTAGGGAACGGGTCGTAAATGAGGTGCTTGCAAATATTGACTTGGATTTAGCGAAATTTGTTGCAAATGAATTAGGGTTAGCTGCTCCGACTAAGCAAAATAAATCGGTTAAGAAAGCTGCCGTTGCTAAATCTGATCACTTAAGTACATTGGCATACCCTGCATCTAATATTAAGCAACGTAAAATTGCACTGCTGGTACACAACGGTGCTAATGCTTCTTCTATCGATGCAATCAAGACTTGGGGCGAATCAGAAAGCGCTGTAGTTGAAGTTTTAGCCCCTAATGCCGCGCCGGTGAAATCTAACGATGGTAAAGAAATTGCAGTTGATGGACGTCAGAATGGCGAACCTTCGGTTACCTACGATGCTGTCGTTGTTATTGATGGTGATAATCTAGATGAATTCCTGAATGATGGTGTAGCTAAACATTATGTATTGGAAACATTTAAGCATCTTAAACCTATAGTTTTATTGGGTGATAAAGAGGCTTTAATTAAAGAGCTTAATCTGACTCAAGATGCTGCGCTTTTCACTTCACAAAGTTTCAAAGATGTCAGTGATCAATTTAAAACAGCGATACAGAATCACCGATATTGGGATCGTGAAGATAAAGTTGCTTCTATACCGGCTTAATTTAACCAAGAATAAAAAACCGCCCTTCTGGGCGGTTTTTTTTATTTATTGGCTCTTGGTTCGAACTAGATTTAAAAAATGCAGATGTCGTTCGTATTGATCAATGACATCTTGTAAAATATCTTCTTGCGTCCATTCGATAATGTCATAATTTTGACCACCTTCCCTCAAAAACACTTCAGCTTGATAATCTTGCGTAATTTCTGCTGAATCAATCATAAAGCTTGGTGTATTTTTTTCTTGGACAACCACTTGGTAGATAAAGTTAATCTCATCTTGATGGTTTACACGTAGCTGCAAGCCATCATCTATCGTGTTTACTGTCACATCTAAATGACGACGCTTAAACTCTTTCTGTAGATTTAAAAATGCCTGGCTTACCGTTTTTTCAATATAATCTTCAACTTCTTTCCGTGTATGCGGATAATGCATAATCAATCCTAAACGTTGCTGCCAACTTCTCGGATTATGTATTGCTCTAGGCGTGATACGCGCATCCTGTAATGCTTGCATCTTGGTTGCATCTAAATGTAGAGCCTTGACTAAGCCCCAGCAAATTAAAAGCATTACGAAGGTGAATGGTAATGCACTCAACATTGTTGCAGATTGCAAAGCACCTAAACCTCCAGCGAACAACAAAACAATCGCAAGCACTGCCATTATAGTTGTCCAAAACAATCGTTGCCAGGTCGGAGAATTTTCCGATTTTGCTGTTAAATAGTCTGTAACTAAAGCCCCAGAGTCTGCCGATGTCACAAAAAACAACATGACCAGAATGGTCGCTACAAAACTCATTACGCCTGAGAATGGCAAGGTCCCTAAATATTCAAATAACGCAACGGATGAATCTCGTTGCACTGCAGAAATCAGCGAGGTGTTCGCTTCGTTTAAAATACTATAGAGTGCAGCATTCCCCATGACTCCCATCCAGATCAGCGTGAAGCCTGTTGGAATAAGTAAAACACCTACAATAAACTCACGAATAGTACGGCCTTCAGACACACGGGCAATGAACATACCTACAAATGGTGACCATGAAATCCACCATGCCCAGTACATAATGGTCCAACCACCGATCCAACCATCAGACTGGTAGGCATATAAATTAAAGGTCATATTGAACAAATTTGAAATGTATTGCCCCGTGTTTTGGATAGTCGTTTGCAATATAAAAATGCTTGAACTAGCAAAAAATACAAATAGCAACAGCACTAAAGCTAAGCCCAGATTAATCTCTGATAATCGTTTAATACCCTTGTCTAAGCCTATAAATACAGATAAAGATGCCATAGCTGTAACAATGACAATTAAAATAAGCTGCGTCGTCGTTGAATATTCAATTCCGAATAAATAATTTAAGCCAGAGTTAATTTGGGTTACACCAAAACCTAATGTCGTTGCGACACCAAATACTGTACCGATGGTCGCAAAAGTATCCACACCATCTCCAATTGGACCATAAATTTTCTTTCCAATGAGCGGGTATAAAGCAGAGCGAATTTTTAGTGGTAGATTATGTCTATATGCAAAGTAAGCTAACGCCAAGCCAACAATTGTGTAAATTGCCCAAGCATGAAGTCCCCAATGGAAGAATGTTACGCGCATAGCTTGCTGCGCTGATTGAATTGTTTCAGGTTCACCAGTTGGAGGTGAAACATAGTGCATCACTGGTTCCGCGACGCCGAAGAACATTAAGCCAATGCCCATACCAGCTGTAAATAGCATGGCGAACCAGGAGCTATTACTATATTTTGGCTGACTATGATCTAAACCAAGTTTAATTTTACCCATATTTGAACAGGCAATATAAATAAGCACTATTAGAAAAATGGCTACAGATAGCACATAGAACCAACTGAATGAGTTTGTAACCCATTGATTCAGTTGTTTAGTTATTAAATCAAAAGCATTGGGAGCTAAAAATACAATGGCAATAAAAATGCCAATAATAACAACTGTGCTAATAAACACATTTGGATTCACATTGGAATACCATGACGGTTTCAATGAAGACATACCTTCCCTATTCCGTTTTATTTGTAAGACAGATCTAAATTGATCAAAGAGATATCCGCTATTTGCGGAAGAAACAGGCTTGTATTGAAAAGTGCTGGCATTTTCATTTTCGTTTGAAAATTTAAGGCTGACTCATTCAAAGCCATTGCTTAGAGTTTGATCATGTTATCATATTTTTAGATATATAATCCAATATTAAGTAGTAAAGCAAATTAAGACCATTACTAAACTATTTATTTCGTCAATTAATTTTCTTATTCAATACTCTCTTGAAGTGCTTTAGAAGTAAGTGAGTTCTTAGAAAGTAATTATAATTTTGCTTAATGTAAGCATTTTTTCACTTAGTTTTTGGGCTTATATAAGTAATATTATTTATCTGTTAAAAATGGTAGTAAAAGGATTAATAAAACTTGAAAAGTTAAACAATGATTAAAGATCAAATACTTAATACATAAAAAAACAAAATGACCCTAAAAGCAATTTATAGTAATTAATTCACTTTCAAATTAAAGTAGGCTTATAACATGAATTCAAAAACCCGTAAGCTCCTTTTAGCTGGTGGTGCAGTACTTATAGCTGGTTCAATGCTCTCAACTGCAAATGCAAACACTACGGAAGTCCAAGCGGTATCAAAGGTAGATTTAAATAAATATCTTGGTACATGGCATGAAATTGCACGTAAGCCACTATATTTCCAAAATAAATGTGATTATAACGTCACAGCTAAATATTCTTTAAATGAAAATGGTAACGTCAAAGTTGATAACAGTTGTTATAGCGCAGACGGTAAACTCAACCAATCAATGGGTGAAGCTTATGTTCAGAACGCTCCTGCTAACTCGAAACTTAAAGTAAGCTTTTTACCAAAAGCAATTCGTTGGTTGCCAGTAGGACGTGGTGATTATTGGATTCTAAAAATTGATGATGACTATCAAACTGCACTAGTTGGGTCACCAAATAAAAAATACCTTTGGGTACTCAGCAGAACTGCTAACCCTGACCAGGCCACAGTTGATGAATACTTAGATTATGCAAAATCCATCGGTTTTGATTTATCAGATCTAATTAAGACTAAACATAAATAAGCTTTAAAAGCCCACTTATTGAGGGCTTTTTAATTTAATGATCCATTATTTGTATTAAATTTAAATATAAGTGCTTAGAACAATATATGCTTTCTGCGCTAGGCAAAGGCTCTTTTCCTAAACTGATTACAAATAAATTTATCTTTCTAATAATTGACCAATTTCTAAATTTGAATATCCACGATCTTTGAAAATTAAAACAATTGCTTGCTTATACACATCAGAATCAGAAGATTTATATTTATTAATAAGTTGCAGCTCTGAATTAAGCTGGAGATCATTTTTTATAGTCAATACTTCCGTAGAGACTTTGTTAAAAATCTTTAAGTTAAACATACAGGCACTCGTTATCCGCGTTATAGCGGCCCGACTACAACAAATACCTGCCTTAGCTTAGCTAGACACCCTTGGCCGAAAGGATTACAAATTAAGATAATATTTGCAAGTTTTCGTATTTCCAAGAGATAAAAAGTATCCAAAAAAACTATAAAAAGGTCGTAAAACGCCCAAATCAAAACTTATTTCTAAATAATACAATGTAATTTATCTGGCCAAGAACGTAAGAACATAAGACCCTTTGTATCCCTTCTATTTCAATCCCTGATATCAGCGTCTATTTACGATAGGCTGAATGCTCACTCACATTGAAATAGGAAAATATTCTAATGACTACTATTAATGTTGAAAATATTAAGAGCCATGCAGATGTAATTGCTTCATGTGGGACTAAAGTTGGTGAAGTAGACCACTTGCAAGGTTCAGATCAAATTAAACTGACTAAACATGGTGACGGCCATCACCACTTAATTCCAGTTTCATGGGTTGGTGAAATTACAGACAATAAAATTGTACTGACTAAAGACTCTCAAGAAGTTAAAGATACTTGGGTTGAAGCTTAAAACCTCTATTCTATAAAAAAACCCTCTTAGTGAGGGTTTTTTTATATCTGGTGAAATCATTCGAGTAAGTTAGTCTTTATCTAATGTGTGAGGTGTTGTCGTCTCTTCATTTTCATTACTGTCTTTTTGCTGGCAACCTACCAGCCCAATTACTAGTACTACGCTTATAATTGCTAACGCTTTCATACTTAGGCCTATATATTTGCTAAACCTCTACACTAACAAAGTATGACGGTTACTGTGTAAATTTATGAAAATCATTGATGAGATAAATAATAAGAAAGTCTTTAAATAAAGTTTTTCATATATTAATGATTGTCTAGATTATGAAGTTATCCCTACATTCAAATAATTATCTTTCACCCAGGCCAATAATTCTTGTGCTGCTGCAAGACGTATGGCGTCTTTTTCCTCGGCCTGATCAATCAGATCTGAAGGTGGGAATGGTCTAAAGTATTCCATAAGTTTAGCTCCTATTATTGAGCGTGACTTAATCCTGCTCTAGCTTTGACGATGATTTTTTGAATTTCTTCCCGTCGTTGTTTCTTCTTTTCATGGTAAATCCACACAGAAGAAATCAACACACTTATAATTAGTCCGCCAATCAGTACTTGTAGTCTTGTAAAGGCCATTTTTTATTGCTCTTATCATGTAGTTTTCATTTAATTAAATTAAGCATTTAAATATTAAAACTTAATGGCAATTAATGACAAAAACCCGTCAATTATTGACGGGTCAAGACATGACATGTCATTACATGTTTAGTAAATATTTTTTTAGAGAATTTGGATATTGCTGGCTTGCTTGCCTTTCTTGCCATTTGTAATTTCAAACATTACACGCTGACCTTCCTCTAGTACTTTATAGCCATCGATTCGTACTTCACTATAGTGTGCAAATAATTCTTCACCAGTATCGGAAGCAATAAATCCAAAACCTTTTGTACCGTTGAACCACTTCACTGTACCGTTTGTTAAATTAGACATTCATATTTCCTTTAAGTAATTATCAGTTTAGAAATTGCTGTAAATATTGATTAATTAACAAGCATATTCAATATAACCAATAATCCTTAAATATGAGGATACAACTGTTAGATCTATGTGAATCAAGTTCTTGTTTTATTTTGCAATTACGCACAAAAGTGATAAATTTCTCTCATATTAAGGTAATAATCAGATATAGATTGTAATATTCGATCATTCACATTTTCCATAAATTGAATGAAAAAAGCCCCACATATACATGTGGGGCTTCACCCAATTCATTTGCGCTGATATGAGCCAGTAAATTATAAAGCACTTTAATCAAAATATGTATTCAAAATATATCTTTAAAGCTAATTAATATAAAATTCAACTGCGTGTATGCCCATTTTAAAAATTTATCTTTATCATGAAAGTTTGGTACATTGATTAAGTGAATAAAACTCACTGCTCCAAATTTACCCGCAATCTTTTTAGGATCAACAATTTCAAAATCATTGTCATTACCTAAATTAAGTTCTTTGAAAAACTCCAGAACCTTGTTATGCAAACCTTGCTGTGAATGTTCAGTTCGCTCTATCAGAAAATCATAAATCTGGCTTAAAACATGTAATTCAAAATTTTTATTCATGACTTTCTTCTCATAATTGTTAAGGTTGAAATCCCAAACTAACGGTTATTATGAGAAAATTAAAGTAATCTAACATCCTGAAACAATATGCTTTGAAATATCTAATTTAAGATAACTCATGTTTTTTTTAAGCTTTTAGCCAGGCCTTTGCCCGCCCCATATTGATATCTGCAATTTCAAATCTGTGAAATCGACAACCCATTTTTTCAGCATGGTCATATAGATCAACACTTTAGGCTTTTGTTGCAAATTTGCCTTTACGACCACCAGAACATGTTGCGATTTCAATTTGCATTTGATGTTCAAGGAGGTGTAAAAGTAAAAACGCCAATGCTTCGTAATATTGAAATGAAAGTACTCCTCATACTTCATTTTCATTCGGTCTAATATTTATTTTAGTCGCTCGAGTGCTTCTCAGTATTTTTCACTGGCTTTAGGTAATGGTCTGGAGCGTGGTTTATTCTTAGGAGGTATCCTTTTTGGTTAGGTTTTTTATATGCATTAGGTTCCATATTTCACTCACGAAAAACCTCCCGGAGGAGGTTTATTCAACTAGATATAACAATTAAAATAATTTAAATATTTTCCCAGTTTTATTACTGTAAAAATGCATATCAAAGCTAGGCTTAATTATCTCATCATCAATATTTAAATATCGGACGCAATCACCATAACTATTTGGCTCATCAGAGGATTTTTCGCACATAGCTTCAAGTGTATAAACAGCGCCATGTTGATCAACCACATCTAACATTACTTTGTTTAGTAAAGTATCCATGTATTATCCATCAATCCCAATGATTTCACTCGCTTGGAAACCACGTTGACCTTTTGATACGCTAAATTGTACACGCTGACCTTCAGCAAGTGATTTGAAACCACCTGAAATGATTTGAGAAAAATGAGCAAAAACTTCTTCGCCGTTATCAGCCGCGATGAAACCGAAGCCTTTAGTATCGTTAAACCACTTAACAGTGCCTGTAGTTAAATTTGACATAATATTTCCTTTAATAATATTTAATATAGAGTTCTTGAAAAAATTAAGAAAATAAATAATTAATTTATAAATAATTTAATTAAAAAATTTTAGCTCTAAGTTGTTCAGGTTTAAGAGTGAGAGTTTAAAAATACAATTTATATAGTTTATTTAGTTCAGTATAAAAAGATTTACCATCAATATTTAAAGTTAACTTTTGTCCTGATTCCAAGACAACTTGTTTAGCAACTTCAACTAAGATTTTACCATTCAAATTGCTTTGAATTTTTTTTAACGGAATAATCTTCACTCGAATTTCATCACCGTTAGTTGCTGAAGCAGTAGTCCAGCCGTTAGATATGTTCATTTATTGACTCATATAATGAGCTTTTGTAAACAGAATAGTATTAAAAATAAAACCAACTTTAATTTTGGAGATTGTTCACTTAAGAAAAATTTAAACTTATGATATTTACAGTAGCTGTGAAATTTAAGAAAAGATATAAAAATTAAATCATTATCTTAAAAATATGATTTAAGGAAAACCCACGGATAGCTGCAGGCTTCCCTTGATCGGCATGATGCGAATTCATGCTATGCGTTAACTGTTCGAATTTGATGCTTGAACATCAGAATGGAGGGAATACGCAATTCCGTTAACAACTCAAACACTACCGTTCCGCTTACGGATTCGATCAAACACACTATATCAGATATACTAATATTCACCTAACATTATTTCAATTTTATTTATATTTGTGATTTTTATATTCTCTTCCTGCTAGCTATCCAATATTTGTGTGATAATCATTGCAATACTTTATGTAAATTTCTAAGTCGTGTTTTGCCTGTACTTTGTCTGTCATATAGTCACCAAAAAAATCCCGCTACTTCCTAGCGGAATTTTCTGAAACTTTAAATTATTTTGAGTCGTTATTTCTTTACTTTTAAACAACTCTGACAAAAAAAATTAAATTTCCATCAAAGCACTTTCGTGTAACCATCTCACTATGTATACTAATCATACATTTTATAAGTTGTAACATTTTAATGGCCCTTGATATATTAAATTAATTATTTAAATTTAATAACATAAATATTATTTAACCAATCGTTTCATTTCACTTAACCTTATTTCCGTGTTCTGTTTATGAACCACAAAACAGACAACGATTAAACTACATAGAAATATTGTAATAAGTATTTTGAAGCTTTTACGCATATGGAGAAACCTCAAAAATTTTTTACGGCCAAACTATCGTGTATATTAACTGCGTTTAGCACCCCAACACAGTTGCCTTACATAACTGTGATATTGCTAGCTTGTCGGCCTTTTTTCCTTGAGTAATTTCGAATTGTACACGTTGCCCTTCTTTCAGTACTTTATATCCACTCATATTTATTTTACTGTAGTGTGCAAATAAATCTTCACCACTATCAGATTGTATAAATCCAAATCCCTTACTTTCATTGAACCATTTCACTATACCGCTGGTATTGTTAGTCATTTTTTATTCCTAATGTTTGAGTTTGTTATTTCATACTCTTTAGTAATACTTAGTAAGTTATTTAGTTAGTTTAGTTGCTCATAAGCCCATTTTAAGAACTTATCCTTTTCTCGAAATAAGGGTACTAATCTAAGATTGATTTTAGATATGCTCCCAAATTTTCCATAAAGGATATTTGGCTCCGTTTGTATGACGTCCGATTGATCTCCTTGAGAAAGTTTTTTGAAAAACTCCATAGCTTGGTTATAGGGTGTTAATTTTTCGAATCCTTCCCGTTCGACTATAAAATCATTGATCTGCCTTAAAACATGATGATCATATAGATTGGGCATTTTGATTGCTCGATTTAGAATTGTTGTTCTATAAATCTAACTAAATTGTATAAATTTAAAAAGTGCGAAATAGTTCAAAAAATAAAAATTAATGTAAATTAAACATATTAATTTTATCCATTTTAAATATCTAGCTAAACCATTGTTAAGTTTAATTAAAACACATAACCTGAAAGTCTTAAAAGTTATTTTTGTTACAATTTTAAAAAATTAAAGTTTTTATATCGTTAAAGGCTTTGTTGCACAAACCTACCGGTAAGGTCTTATTCCGCAATATAATTCCTAGATGAACAAACCTACGTCCAAAATCTTTCGTACGTGGCGCTTCTTCTTTCATAACATCTTGCATAGAAAAACTTTGCTATTGTTTTGGCTTTACCCATACACAAATGAATTAAAACTATCAGCTCTATTTTAAATTTATTCAAAAATTTATATCAATATTTTTGATAAAAAAATTAATTATATAGTTTTATTTACTAAGCTTTTTATTTAAAGCCAAAGATGTGGGTAACCAACTTAGATCAGTTTGGATTAATAAAATAGAAATACACAACTAAGCAAACTAGCGAAATCGTTGAAATTAAAAGATAAGTACCCGTTGTATTGAAGCTTTTTAGAAATTTAAATAAGTCCATCATTTCTTCCCCCCATGAAAAAACAGATAAATTATACTAAATAATATTTGGGGGATTAAATAGCTGTTGGTTGAATAGCTAAATCGATATGATCAAGTGATCATTAAAAATATATATCTCCTTTAAATCTAGATTAATCTATAGTTTGAGTCTATCAAATACAAAAATACAGCTCCTAACTCAATGAGAACTGTATTTTTAATACTAAAAATTGATCGAAATTAAACGGCAAGTACTTTCACAATAATGGTTTGCATGTCTTCATTTTCTTCCGCCAAATAAACACGCTTTAACTCTTTACTTTTCACTTTGAATTGATGATTTTGATACTGAATTACAGCCGGAATTTGATCAAAATACAGGCTATCTGCGTCTAATTCTTCTTGAAAAAGTGGCGTGCCCAATTGATAGTCTAGGCTTTTTAATACTACATATTTAACAGTCGTTTTCATTGAAATAAACCTACTTTTGTTACGCTCTTTATTTTAAGTTTTAACATCGTTTTCCTTCCGAAGAAACCTTTATTTCATATTTTCGTACAGCTTCTAAACAATCACGCTATTTTTGTGAATTCATCAACATCCACAGTGCCAACTTAGACTTTTAGTGAAATTACAGGCGAGCGGAATCAATGCTAAAATTTTAAGAATACTAATGATCATTCACCATTCTACTTTGGGGTAAGCACATGCTTAAACTGTGTTGCGATGCTTTAGAACAAAAATCCATGACTATCGCGTTTATCGAGAGTGCGAGCTCTGGTTATTTATGTAGCCAATTTTCAATTTATAAGAATAGTGGTGCAGATATCTTGTTAGGTGGTCTTGTCAGCTATGATCCATCGATCAAGCGTGAAATTTTAAAAGTAGATCCTCTACTAATAGAAAAATTTACGGCCGAATCCGCAGAAGTGACTCAAGCGATGGCTGAGCAAGGACAACAACTATTTTTTCATGCGGACTTCGTGGTGGCCTGCACCGGATTACTCAAACCCGGTGGCAGTGCAACAGTAGAAAAACCCGAAGGAACATTTTATATTTCAATCTTACATGATGGTCGTATCTATAATTATCATTATTTTATTTTGGGTACGGCTTTAGAACGCTTAGATCAGTTAACTGAAAATGTTGCTCACAGTGTATTAGACATCGTAAATGCAGAATAAAACATACATAATCTTCATATTTAAATATCATTTTGCATCGCATACTGTATTGAGGAATTTACTTATCAGGACAAGAAAATGCAGCTACGTCATTTCAATGCATTCGCAATTAGCACCCTACTGTCCTGCTCTGCTTTCGCGACGGTAGGCGGCCCTCAAACCATTGAGGTTTTAGGTTTTGATAAAAAAGACCAAAAAATCTATTTAATGCGTCATTTTGAAGATGGTCGTGGTCGTTTACCGCAATTATATTATTATCAATTAGATAGCAAAAAACCGACGCAATTAATTACAGTGAAGTCTTTGTATATTAATCCAAAGACAAAACGGATTGATTACGATCAAGACAGCACCCAGTTTGATAAAGAAATCGCGAAAATAAAAAAACGTATAGTCAAATTAACACCAGTAAATAACAATAATGCTCGAATACAGTTATTAACAACCATGAATGGCACTGCAAAATCATGGTATGACCCGAATGAAACCATTGATAAATGGACCTATCAATATCGTGTTAAAAATTCGCAGTATAAAAGCGCTGTACAAAAGGCTGAGACCTATAAAGAAGGTTTAAAAATCTCTAAAACTTATCGTGTAATGCAAAAGCCCTTTTATTTAGTGACTGTTAAATATCTAGGGATTCCATTTGAAACAGGATATAGCGTTGAAGATCCAGTTTTATTAACCAAATAGATTGTTAAATTAAATAACAAATAATAAAAAAGCCTCTTTTGAGGCTTTTTTATTACACTTAAAATTATGCTGCAGAACGCTCTGCAATTGGCACAACTTTACGTAATTCCGGACCTGTATAGTCCGCACTTGGGCGAATAATACGATTGTCCGCACGCTGCTCCATTACATGTGCAGCCCAACCTGTTACACGTGACATTACAAAGATTGGCGTGAACAACTTGGTTGCAATATCCATGAAATGATATGCAGATGCATGGAAGAAATCAGCATTACAGAATAATTTCTTCTCACGCCACATCACTTCTTCACAGCGCACTGATACAGGATAAAGTACAGTATCACCGACGTCTTTTGCTAGGCGTTCAGACCATTTCTTGATAATGCCATTACGTGGATCGTTATCTTTGTAAATCGCATGACCAAAGCCCATGATCTTTTCTTTACGCTCAAGTTTGCCCAACATTTCACGCTCAGCTTCTTCTGGAGACGTCCAGTTTTCAATCATTTCCATTGCAGCTTCGTTTGCACCGCCATGTAATGGACCACGAAGTGAACCAATTGCACCTGTAATACAAGAATGCATATCAGACAATGTTGATGCACATACACGCGCTGTGAATGTAGAGGCATTAAATTCATGCTCTGCATATAGAATCAGTGACACGTTCATCACTTGCTCATGCAATTCATTTGGTTTTTCACCACGCAGTAAATGTAGGAATTGTGCGCCGATTGAATCATCATCAGTGTTTTCTTCTACACGTACGCCATCATGGCTGAAACGGTACCAATAGCAGATGATTGCCGGTAGTGTTGCCAAAATACGGTCTGCAACATCTTGTTGCTCTTCAAACGATTTTTCAGTTTCTAAATTTCCAAGCATTGAAACGCCTGTACGCATCACATCCATTGGGTGCGAGTCAGCAGGAATGCGTTCTAACACCTCTTTCAACGCCTGCGGTAATTGACGCAATGATTTGAGTTTGGCTTTGTATGCTGCAAGCTGTTCTGTTGTTGGTAATTCACCAAAGAAAATCAGGTACGCGACTTCTTCAAACTGACAGTTTTCTGCCAAGTCTTGAACGTCATAACCACGATAGGTTAAGCCCGCACCACTTTTGCCTACAGTTGACAATGCAGTTTTACCAGCTACTTGTCCGCGCAGTCCTGCGCCCGTGAGTACTTTTCCTTCAGCCATTTTTTATTTTCCTTCAGTGAACAATTTATCTAAGGTGTTTTCAAAAGTGTGATAATCGAGGAATTGATAGAGTTCTTTTCGTTGTTGCATTTTATCCAGTACATTGACTTGTGTACCTTCATTGCGGATCGCATGCATTACTTCGAGTGCCGCTTTTTGCATTGCACGTGTTGGTGATAATGGGTAAAGCACCATTGCAATACCCTGCTCGCCTAGTTCTTCTTTGGTGTAGTAAGGGGTATCACCAAACTCTGTAATGTTTGCCAGTACAGGGACACCGACTGCATCGCAGACAGTTTTGTACATGGTAATATCAGTCATTGCTTCAGCAAAGATCGCATCAGCACCGGCTTCTACACATGCACATGCACGGTCAATCACTGCTTGCAGACCTTCTTTCTGCAAAGCATCTGTACGTGCCATCACCACAAAGTTTGAATCAGTTTTTGCATCGACAGCCGCTTTAATACGGTCAACCATTTCCTGCTGCGTCACAATTTCTTTGTTCGGACGGTGTCCACAGCGTTTTTGCGCGACTTGGTCTTCGATATGAACCGCTGCTGCACCCGCAGCAATCATTTGTTTCACAGTACGAGCAATGTTAAATGCACCGCCCCAACCTGTATCGATATCGACGAGTAATGGCGTATCTACACGTTCAGTAATACGACGAACATCTTCCAAAACATTGTCTAAACTGGTCATGCCTAAGTCAGGTAAACCATATGAATAGTTCGCCACACCTGCACCAGATAAATATATGGCTTTATAGCCAACTTCTTTTGCCATCATTGCTGCATAGGCATTTACTGTGCCAATGATTTGTAATGGTTTTTCGATTTCCAATGCTTGTCTAAATCTTAAGCCTGCAGACGTTTGTTGTGTCATATTCCTTTCCACGGCATTTACTTTAATTTTCGAAGTTTGAGTATATCCATATTTTTTTCCAACTCTATGGCTTTGTAGAATATTAACTCTAAAACTTTAGTCAAATATTTCACTTGTCACCTATCTGTTGTTATTCTTTAGTCAAAGATCCGTTATTTATGAGCAAAGCAGAAAAGTACTGAATTTTTTGCTATAATTATCATCAAATCAGCTCTTTTTTTGTTAAATATTATCACTTTATGCAAGATTTAATACACATTGAACCTTTAACGCATGACCAGCCACAAACGCGGCGCGGACATGAACGATGTGTTGCGCTTTTAGAAAGTGCTACGGAGCTTTTTTTAAAACATGGGTTTGATGCAGTTTCATTAGATGACATCGTGAATCATGCGGGTGGTTCAAAAGCGTCAATCTATAAATATTTTGGTAATAAAGACGGGTTATTTAAGGCTATTTGTGACTATCGTCGCTGCTTATTTTTCAAAGATATTTGCCTACCATTTACAGTCAGCCCTGACACCGATATTCGTGCTTATCTCATCAATACTTTAAGTGACTTTCATCAGCATATTGTGATGCCTGAAAATGCGGCATTTATGCGGTTAGTCTTAGAACAAACAGGACGTAATCCTGAAATAGCACGTTATATTCATGAGCAAGGCCCAAAACAAATTCAGAACACCGTTGCAGAAATTTTAAATCAAGCGCATCAACACGGTTTGCTGTATTGTGAAAACCCGTTGTTTTCGGCTCAATTTTATTTTGGAATTTTGCGTAATTTAGAATGGCGCGTTCTCATGGGCATCACCATTGATGAAAATGATCAAGAAACCATCAATTACATCAGTTATTGCGTCGATCGTTTCCTAGACGGTCACCAAAAGCGCTAGATTTTTTGCAATTTACCTCTCTTATAGTATATTAATCGATTCCTTTTTCTCTAACCAACCAACAACTAATTGTTGTTTTGTTTTTTGATTCAGCAATTATTGTGGAGTAACAATGGCTCTACGTCACTTTCTAACTTTACGCGATTTATCGACTTTAGAACTTAATCAAATTGTACAGCGCGGTATCGAACTCAAGCGCAAACAGCATAACAATGAAGTTTTCCAACCTTTCGTTGGTAAAGTTATGGGCATGATTTTTGAGAAATCGAGCACCCGTACACGTGTATCGTTTGAAGCAGGAATGAGCCAATTTGGTGGTAGCGCAATTTTCCTTTCATCTCGCGACTCTCAATTAGGTCGTGGTGAGCCAGTGGAAGATTCTGCACGTGTGATTTCAAGCATGCTTGATATTGTGATGATTCGTACTTTTGGTCATGACATTGTTGAACGTTTTGCTTCTTATTCAAAAGTTCCTGTAATCAATGCATTAACAGATGATCACCACCCTTGCCAATTACTTGCCGATGTTCAAACATTTGTTGAACACCGTGGTTCTATTGAAGGTAAAACGGTTGCTTGGATTGGTGATGGCAACAATATGTGTAACTCATATATTGAAGCTGCTCATATGTGGGGCTTTAAATTAAAAATCGCTGCACCTAAGGGCTATGAACCTAAAGCAGAATTTTTATCTGAATTTGCACACTGTGTGGAACTTGTTGATTCTGCCGAAGATGCTGCAGTTAATGCAGATTTAATCGTTACAGATGTTTGGGCAAGTATGGGCCAAGAAGAAGAGCAAAAAATTCGTGAAAAAGCGTTTGCTGATTATCAAGTGAATGAACGCCTGATGGATCTTGCTCACGCTGACTGCCTATTTATGCACTGCTTACCTGCGCATCGTGGCGAAGAAATTTCTGAAAATATGCTTGACCACAAAAATGCTGTGGTTTGGGATGAAGCTGAAAATCGCTTACATGCACAAAAAGCACTTGTTGAATTCTTAATTAACGAAAATCTTAAAAAAGACTAAGGTTTTACTTAGATAAAAAAGCACCTTCGGGTGCTTTTTTTGTTTTTGCATGCTTTAATAAAACCATAACTTTTATAAGTGATTAAGATTATGCGTTTAAAAAATATTTGCTTATTGGCTCTTGGATTGAGCTTATCTACTTTTAGCTTTGCTGGTGAACCAAGTGAATTAGATCAATACTTGGTGAAAAATCAGATTTTAGATAGCAATTTTAAAATTAAAAATAAAACAGGTTTAAACGAAATACTGGCTGCCATTAGTGATGAAGATTCACGCACTCTTCCCTATCAAGTTGATCAGAATATGTTGATGGAAAAAATGGAAATTGAAGCGGATAAGATTGAAATTGATGGTATTATCACCATCCCTGATTTTGCGCAATTTGAACAATCAGTCGGTGAACATAAGGTGAAGCAACTCATCAAGCATAATTCACTCCAAAACTGTGAATTACTATTCGAGCATCAATTTCAACGTGTTAATCCATATAAAATTGAAATGGATCTAAGCTCGGGTAGCAATCAATACGAAATTATCATTAAAAATACAGAGTGCAAATTTAAATAAATATCTAATTTCTTACAGCTCTTGGTTTAACTTTTGCATTGTTTAACTTAACGAATTAAACCTTGAGGCTGTAATACAATCACAGCTGCACCCACCAACACAATGACGCCACCCAACATATCCCAACGTGTTAGAACTACGTGATCGACAAAACGCAACCACAGCAATGCAGAGAAAATGTAGATTCCGCCATAGGCTGCATAGATACGACCCGAAGCTGCTGGATGCAACGTCAACAACCAAACAAATGTAGCCAATGCAAGCGCTGTTGGAATCCACAACCACTGCGATTTTTGCTGATTTAAAATCAAATATGGGAAGTAACAGCCTAAAATTTCCATCAGTGCTGTCAGTGCAAATAAACCAAATGTGGTCAGCACTTTTGTAAATGATATGTCCATCATTGAAAAATCCAAATCTAGTGTCGAATAAATATAAAAAACCCGTGCAAGCACGGGTTTTTGTTAAATAAATTGCTTAAGCAGGTTCAGCGGTTTGGTCTTCAAACACTTCGAGTTTTAAGCCCACAGCTTTGCCATTTTCTTTCTTCACTGAAACAGCAACATTGCCGCCATGTTCCGCAAGTTCACCAAACAAAATCATTTCAGCAAGCGGTTTTTTCAAATGCTCTTGGATTAAACGCTGCATTGGACGCGCGCCCATCAAGCGATCATATCCTTGCTCGGCCATCCATTCGCGTGCATCTTGATCAACTTCAAGAACCACTTTCTTATCATCTAACTGTGCCTGAAGCTCTGTTAAGAACTTATCAACCACACTTTCAATAACGGTTGTTGGCAATGCTTTAAATTGAATGACACCATCTAAACGGTTACGGAACTCTGGAGAGAAGGCTTTTTTCATCGCGTCTTGGTTATCATTACTGTTATCTTGATCCATGAAACCAATGCTCACACGTGAAATTGATTCTGCACCAATATTGGTAGTCAGCACTAACACGACGTTACGGAAGTCAGACTTACGACCATTGTTATCCGTTAATGAACCATGATCCATAATTTGAAGTAACAAATTAAAGACATCTGGATGTGCTTTCTCAATTTCGTCTAGTAAAAGTACGCAATGCGGATTTTTATGAATCGCGTCGGTCAACAAACCACCTTGATCAAAACCAACATAACCCGGAGGCGCACCAATTAAACGAGATACTGCATGACGTTCCATGTATTCCGACATATCGAAACGTACAAGTTCAACGCCTAATAATTTCGCCAATTGCTTAGTGACTTCAGTTTTACCCACACCTGTAGGACCCGCAAAGACAAAATTACCCACTGGCTTATCTGGTGCTTTAAGACCTGCACGAGATAATTTAATCGCAGATGCAAGCGCTTCAATCGCTTCATCCTGACCAAACACCACACGTTTCAGATCACGCTCAAGATTTTCAAGAACGCTCTTGTCATCTTTAGACACAGTTTTCGGTGGAATACGGGCAATTTTCGAAACGATATCTTCAATGTTTTCAACTGAAATGACCGTATCATCTTGCTCAGCTTTTAAACGACGCTGCGCACCAGCTTCATCAATCACATCAATGGCTTTATCAGGTAAGAAACGATCATTGATAAATTTCGCTGATAGTTCAACCGCAGAAACCAACGCTTGATCTTCGTATTTCACATGATGGAATTCTTCAAATTTACCTTTTAAACCGCGAAGAATATCAATTGTTTCTGAAATAGATGGTTCATTGACATCAATTTTTTGGAAACGACGAGATAATGCATGATCTTTTTCAAAGACTTGACGGTATTCTTGGAAAGTCGTTGAACCGATACAACGTAAAGTACCATTCGCCAAAGCTGGTTTGATGAGGTTCGATGCATCCATCGTGCTGCCCATACTTGAGCCTGCACCGATGATCATATGAATTTCATCAATAAATAAAATAGCTTCGGGCTTTTTCTTCAATGCATTTAACAGTTGTTTTAAACGCTTTTCAAAATCACCACGGTATTTAGTTCCTGCAACTAAAGCACCAATGTCTAAACTAAATACTTCTGCATTTTCAAGCGGTTTAGGAGCTTTGCCATTTACAATGAGCCAAGCCAAACCTTCAGCAATCGAAGTTTTACCTACACCCGGATCACCCACCAAAAGTGGGTTATTTTTACGGCGACGGCATAGAATTTGAGCTGTACGTTCAATCTCTTTTTCACGACCAATCAGTGGATCTGTTTTGCCTTTTTGAGCTTCAACATTCAGATTGGTCGTATATAGCTCTAATGGGCCAGAATTTGAAGACGTGGTGTTTTCACCATCGAGCTCTTCAATTTCCTCTTCAGCTTGGACTTCATCTTTACGTGTGCCATGAGACAAGTACTGCGTTAATGTCAAACGGTTGATTTGATGGCGTTTAAGTAAATACACTGCAAATGAATCACGCTCTGAATACATCGCAACTAAAATGTCTGCACCTTCTACAGTGCGGTCATTACCACTCGATTGCACATGGAAAATTGCACGCTGCAAAATACGATCAAAACTTTCTGTAGGATGTGGCGCTTGATCGCTTTTTTCGCCAAGCTTAGGGGTATGTTGTTCTACGTATTCTTCAAGTTCTTTGCGAAGTACAATAATGTCTGCGCCACATGCTTTCAATGCATTAACAGCGGAATCATTATCCAGTAAAGCCAATAATAAATGTTCTACCGTCAAAAATTCATGTCTCTTTTGACGAGCCATGCTGACAGCCAAACGTAGTGATACTTCTAATTGACGACTGAGCATGTAATCCCCTTATTAATCTTTTGGCTCAATCTGACAAAGTAATGGATGACTTTGCGACCGAGCGTAATTATTGACCTGATTTGCTTTAGTCTCTGCGATGTCTCGCGGATAAACCCCTGCAACACCCTTTCCTTCATAATGTACAGTTAGCATTACTTGAGTGGCTTGGTCAAGATTCAAAGCAAAGTATTGTTGTAAAATTTCAATTACAAAGTCCATTGGGGTGTAATCATCGTTCATTAAAACGACAGCATACATAGGAGGACGCTTTAACTCAGGTGGCGCAGTCAATACTTGAATGTCTGAATCACCATCATCCTGCGTACCTTGGCTGAGAGTCGGGTTTAGATGCCAGTCCACTAAACCAGATTGGTAAAATGAATTTTTAATGTCAGATAAACACGTTTGACGCTTATTGGTTCGCATAGGATTTAGGTTTCACACTTAGTTTGCACTTGCTTCAGTTTGAGGAATTTCTGAAAGGAAGGCAGATTGATTTTCAACAGGCTGACCTTTCGACCAGCTAAAACGGCGAATAACGGGTTTAGAACCGCTTAAACGCACTTCAATAAAGTCTGGACTAAAGCCTTTTGGCATGGTCCAACGTCCAGTGAGTCGCTCACTTTCGCTAAAGTTAAAGTTTTTGTCTTCTAAAGGCACTACAAGTACTTCTGTACCCTTAATTAGACGCAGCTCAACACTTCCAGATACATTACTTTTTGACGGACTTACTTGAACGAGATCAAGTTGGTATTCATACGCATTTTCAGGTAATGGTTTAATCGCTAAATGTTGTACTGCAAGCGGCATACCACCACGTTGGCGCAATACTTCACGATACAAAACACCCAAATTACCTGTTAACTCTTGATCATCACGTGCTTTTTTAACAGCCAAATATAAATCATTTGAATTACTTACAGCGACATCACGCTCTTGGATTGCCGCATTCAAACTTTTATTCAGGCCTGCTAATTCAGTTTTTTGCTTTTGCACCACATCAACAAGTTGCTCTGCATCTGCATCATAACCGACCACAGTTAAGCCCTGACGATGACCAATACTATATCCGAGCAAACCGCTGCTCAATGCAAGTACAACTGCACCAATCGCCAGTGGCATATTCGTCTTCATAAAAGGCGTTTTTTCACTGTTTTCAGGTTCTGACTTGAAATTAGATTCTGTATTCGACATCGTCATCTCTTATTTTTAGTTCACTCAAGGCACACATTTAAATCCAGTTTTAAATGTGTGTGAAGTTTTAAATCGTTTCTTATGGTAATAAACCAATGCCTTGAAGTCCTGCATTTTCAGCAAAACTAAACATCAAGTTCATATTTTGTACGGCTTGACCTGCTGCACCTTTCACCAAGTTGTCTTGAGCCACCAAAATCACCAATTTTTTCGGTTGAGGTTTGCAAATCGCAATACGTAATTGGTTCGCACCACGCACAGTACGTGTTTCAGGTGAGCTACCTGCCGGCATAACATCTACAAACTGCTCATTGGCATAGAACTGTTCATATATGCTTTGTAAATCCGCAGAAGCACCTGCGTCTGTCAAATCAATATAGATAGTGCTGAGCATGCCACGAATCATTGGTACCAAATGCGGTACGAATAAAATTTCGTTAAACACACCTTTTTGACCTGAAATATTTTCTAAGGCTTCTACTATTTCGGGATGATGACGGTGACCTGCAACTCCATATGCCTTAAAGTTATCTGCATTTTCAGAATAGATCATACCTAGGCTGGCTTTACGACCTGCACCAGACACACCTGATTTTGCATCAATAATAATGCTTTCAGGTTTCACTAATCCTTCAGCTTTTAATACTGGCGCTAAACCGAGCTGAACAGTTGTTGGGTAACAACCTGGGTTACCAACCACTGAAGCCTTTTGAATTTTTTCACGGTTTAATTCAGACAAACCATAAACTGAATCTTTTAATAGCTCTGGACATGCATGGTCTAGGCCATACCATTTTTCAAATTGGGCTAAGTCCTGCAAGCGGAAGTCAGCAGCAAGGTCAATCACTTTAGTATTTGCAGCAACTAACTCTTCTGCGTGTTTCATTGCTACACCGTGCGGAGTCGCAAAAAATACAACGTCACATTGTTTTAGTTCTTCAATATTAAGATCTGAATAGCAAAGGTCTGTATGTCCACGCAAGCTTGGGAACATATCATCCACACGGCGGCCATTTTCAGTACGCGAAGTTAAAACTTTCACTTCCGCATTTGGGTGTCGCAGTAAAATACGCAGTAATTCAACACCTGTGTAACCTGTACCGCCGACAATACCTACTGAAATCACGCTCTTTACCTCTATTCAAAGTATCCATTTGATGACTGCGTAGTATGACAGGAAGTTTAGGATTTCTGAACTGTTTTGCTTGGGTTTATTGCAATTCGGATCTTTTTATCAATTTAAGAAAAAACATATTTTCAGAGAGCACCAAACTTAAATTGGATGAAAAGTGCAATTGTCCCACCTTCCAGCCAAATATTATTGTTTCAAACTAATTTCTAAAGGTATTTTCTGTCCATTTCTCAGAATTTCAAACTTTACAACGTTTCCTCTTAAATAGTTTGAACTTTCAACAAATGCACTGACATCATTAATATTATCATCATTCATTTTTATAATAATATCCTGCGGCAAAATAACGCCTTTGGCTGGAGAGCCAGCTTGAACTTTTTGTACAATCACTCCGCCCTGAAGGCCATTATTAATTTTATCCTTAGAAGACAATATGGTGGGATAAATTCCTGTTACTGAATTATATTTATAAAAATATCGTGAGGAATATTCTGTCCTGTTCGCAAGACGATGAGGAACTGCCTCAATAGTTCCTACAGGATAAATATTTAAATCACTTTTTTGATTATCACCAACTAAAAACGGATATGAATCTGGCTTTGAATTTCTATACCTATAATAATTTCCACTCTCTACAGGCGTATTAGTGAAAATAACGATTTGTGCCCCCAATTGATTTCCTTTATTTTTCAGGTCCCACATGCTATCGCTGTAGCCCCTATTTGTAGATACACTTTTAAATGTTTCACTCATCACAGGAACATAGCCCTGCTCAATCAGCTCATCTGTTTTAAGATCAATATCATCAACCATCATTACTTCGGTTTTTTTTGCCAGCTATCCCGATCTTGAAAACTATTTGCAAAAATTGGTGCTGAATATGCAAGTAAAATTAATCCCAGAATTTTTCTATTTTTCATAACTATACACCCAATCAGTTTAGGTTTTATGAAAAATATACTAGCACCACCACCACGGCATCACACCACTTTTTAAAGTTTTCCGATGATCTTTATAGTTTGAATCATGCTTTTGGACTTCTGCCCAAAAGTTTGGGCTATGGTCAAAATGCTGAGTATGCGCTAACTCATGTACAGCCACATAACGCGTGATTTCCAACGGAAAAAGTACCAGCCCACTATTCAACATAATGTCATGCTTTGCAGAACAGCTGCCCCAGCGAGTTTTGGGCTGACGAATTGAGCAATCACCATATTTCAAGCCTGTTTCACTGCTCACTTGCTTTAAATAAATTGGTAAATACTCTTTGGCATAAGCAATCACAAAGCTTTTTAAATATTGCTCAGGCTGCCGAACACTGATGAAAAGCTGATGCTTTTCTTCATCTAAGATGAATGAGTTTTTTTGTACTTTATAAACAATGCTTAGAGGCTGCTCTAAATTGAATAGTTTTAATTCTACTGGTAGCGTTTTATCAATCTGCCCTGTTTTTTCCTGCTGCTTCTGCCATGTCTCAATCATCCATTGTTCCGATTGTTTAAGAAAATCTTGAACTTGGCGCTGTGTACAAAACTGGGGAACCGTTAATTTAATTTGAGTTGGTTCTACACGCAGCCTTAAGCGTGTGGCACGTAATTTTCGGGTGATTTGAATTTCAGGAAGGTTTGGGATCATATTTTTTATTAATTTTAAATCCTCCCTAACCCTCTTTTTACAAAGGAGGGAAAATCACCTAAATAAATTCAGGTGAAAAGTCCCCCTTTAATCAAAGGGGAACTTTAGGGGGGATTCTAATAGAACAGATTAAACCGCAGTACGCTCTTCAATACCGTTATCGGTCGCAACAACAGCAATATCCGCCTTGTTTAGAGCAAAGATACCGTTACACACTACACCCGGAATGTCATTCAAAGTCTTTTCAAGCTCTAAAGCATTTAAGATATTTAAGTTGTGTATGTCTAAAATTACATTACCGTTATCAGTTACTACGCCTTCACGGTACACAGGGTCGCCGCCTAAAGAAACGATTTTACGTGCCACAGCAGAACGTGCCATTGGAATCACTTCTACAGGAAGCGGAAATTCACGTGCCAACTGATCAACCCATTTAGAATCATCTACGATACAAACGAATTTTTTCGCAATTGATGCAACGATTTTTTCACGAGTCAACGCAGCGCCGCCGCCTTTAATCATGTGCATATGACGGTCGATTTCATCAGCGCCATCCACATAGGCATCTAAACCGCCAACGTGGTTCATATCAACCACTTCAATGCCTAATTTTTTCAAACGTTGTGCAGTTGCTTCAGAACTTGCAACAGCAGCTTCAAGTTGAAGCTCTGGCAATAATTCGATGAGGAAGTTCACAGTACTTCCTGTACCAACACCCAAAATGCCGCCCTTTGGCAAATGCTTTAACGCAGCTTTTGCGGCAGCTTGTTTCTTTTCATCTTGGGTAGCATACAGACTCATAACTTGGCTCAACTATTTTTTGACATTTGTTGCTGATTTTACAGCCCAAATGTCCGGGTGTTTGTTACAATGAACGCCTATTTTAAACTGTTAGATGGAAAATTAACATGCTGTCTCGTTTGGTTCGACAAATATTACAGGCAACAGTCTATGACGTTGCAATCGAAACCCCACTCGAAGCAGCGCCACGAATTAGTGAAAAACTAAACAATAACATTCGCTTTAAACGCGAAGATTTACAACCTGTCTTTTCTTTCAAGCTACGCGGTGCCTACAACCGTATTAGTCAATTACCGAAATCTCAGTTGGAACGTGGCGTTATTACTGCTTCTGCAGGTAACCATGCTCAAGGCGTGGCGTTATCTGGTAAAAAGTTGGGTATTCGCGCCATTATCGTTATGCCTAAAACCACACCAGACATTAAAGTACAAGCGGTTAAACGCTTAGGCGGTGAAGTGGTTCTGCATGGCGATTCTTTTGACGTAGCCAATAAATACGCAATCCAATGTGCAAAAGATGAAGGTATGACCTTTATTCCACCTTATGACGACGAACTCGTTATGGCCGGTCAAGGAACCATTGCCAACGAAATTTTGCGTCAATGGCGTGATGTGGATTATGTCTTCGTTGCTGTGGGCGGTGGCGGTCTCATTGCCGGTGTAGCCGCTTACTTAGGTGATGTGGCACCTCACGTTAAAGTCATTCCTGTTGAATATGATGAATCAGCATGTTTAAAAGCAGCATTTGAAGCCAATGAACGTGTCATTCTTCCATCTGTCGGTCTTTTTGCCGATGGTACAGCCGTTGCTCAAATTGGTGAAAAACCATTTGAAGTGATTCAGCTACAAAAATCAGATAACTCAGGCCCAATTGTTGAGCGTGAAGTTGTACTAGTAAATACAGATGAAATCTGTGCAGCGATTAAAGATACCTTTGATGAATGCCGCAGCATTGTAGAACCGTCAGGTGCAATGGCGCTTGCAGGTATCAAGAAGTATGTTGCAGAGCATGGTCTAGAAGGCAAAAATATGGTGTCGATTGTATGCGGCGCCAATATGAACTTTGACCGTCTGCGCTACATTGCAGAACGTACCGAACTGGGTGAACGTAAAGAAGCGATCTTTGCTGTGACTATTCCAGAAGAAAAAGGTTCATTCCTTCAATTCTGCCGCGCACTACAAGGCCGTAATATCACTGAATTTAACTACCGTGCAAGCAATTCAAGTGCCGCTCAAGTGTTTGTGGGTATTAGTCTCAAAAATGGCGAAAAAGAACGTCAGGAAATTTTTGAAACTTTAAAATTCCAATACGATGTAGACGATCTCTCCGATGATGAAGTGGCTAAACTCCATATCCGTTATTTAATTGGCGGTCATGCCGATATCGAAAATGAACGCCTATTCCGCGTGGAATTCCCTGAACGTCCGGGCGCATTACTGACTTTCTTAGAACGTCTAGGCCCAACGCATAACATCACCCTATTCCATTACCGTAACCACGGTGCTGCTGAAGGTCGTGTATTGGTGGGTATGGAAGCAACGGATGCGAAACAAAACCCAGATGGTTTAATTGAAACATTGGAAAATATTACCTACCCATATGTTGAGATTACCAATAACCTTGGTTATCAACGTTTCTTGAAATAAATGAGACTTCTATAAAAGAGCTGGAATCTAGATTCCAGCTTTTTTATTTGCATCAATTCTTTTCTACATCAAAAAGAATATATTCATCAATTTAATTCATCAACGCCGTCATTGTTGTTAAATTCACCATACCCTATAATCCATTGAAAATAAAACAAAATGGATAATTAAAATTGAATATTTATGCCTTATTTATGATCGCCATTGTGGGTTTAGGTGGATATTTTTATGCATATCCGGCTTATCAACTTAAGCAAGAGGAAGATAAGATTCGTCAAAGTATGAAACAAATTCCAAATCAGTCACGTACGCAAAATCTAGAAAATATTTACGGCTATACCGCGCAGGCTGAAATGTTGAATCAATATCCAAATTACATTGTATATATTCGCTTTGATGAGCTAAGTGATCAAACCGCTCCCGAATCTGTTCAAGCCATTATCCGTGAATTTTCATGCGATGGCTTAAACCGTTTAAAGAACAATTCCGAGCTCGTTCGTAAAGCTACCCTAAATGTCATTAAAGAAGATCAGCATCAATTTCAATACATTCTAAAAAAAAATTAGGTTATGAAATTTTTAAATATCAACAAGTTATGGATAATTGCCCCAATATTGCTGAACTTTATGCCTATCAAAACACTGAAGAAATTAAAAATTAGAGCTTTTCGGTTTAGATGGATTATGTAAATTTTCATAGCCGCTCTAGGCTGAACAAGCTAACATCAACATATTCAAGAACTTTAGAATAATTTAGGAATACGGCATGGCTCAATTCGCTGTGATTGGCTTAGGAAGTTTTGGCGCAACTGTAGCCACAGAACTCATGGGTTTAAAACACGATGTCATTGGAATCGATAGCAACAAAAAGTTTGTTGAAAGTATTTCGGACCAACTGACCCATGCAGTGATTGCTGATGCAACAGATGAGCACGTTTTACAAGAACTCAATATTCAAAATTGTGAAGCCGTCGTAGTCGCAATTGGTGAAGATATTGAAGCCAGCATCTTATGTGTGCTCCATCTTAAAAACATGGGGATCAACAAAATTTGGGCCAAAGCCAAGTCCAAAGCGCATCACATGATTTTAACCCATTTAGGCATCAGCAAAATCATCCATCCTGAAGAAGATATGGGTGTCCGTGTTGCTCAGTCACTAAGTTATCCAATGGTGAGCCGCTACATGGTGCTCGAAGATGACCATTATTTGGTGAAAGTTGAAATTAAAGAGTCACAACAAGGCACGCGTTTAAATCAAATAATGGATCATGTCCCTGAAGTGAAGACGATTCTGCATAAACGTGGCACCGAGCTTCAATATAGTTTAGATCCGAACCTGATTTTACAAACAGGCGATATTTTAGTGGTTGAAGGTTTACTCGAACATTTACGTCGACTCGCTAAACACTTTAAAGCAACTTTGTAATCAGCGTCGAGTTGCTTTTGCACATAATCACGCAAGATGACAGTAAAAAACATGAAACTGCACAATAAACAGCGTAATACCATTAATCTCAGCCCACCCAGTATTTTAGCATTGGGTTTTCTTGGGCTAATTATCATTGGCACCTTGCTGTTAAAGCTCCCATATTCACATCATGGTGATTTAAGTTGGATCAATGCCCTCTTTACAGCGACCTCTGCCGTGACCATTACAGGACTTTCAGTTGTGAATGTCGGCGAAGCCTATACGGTGTTTGGTAAAGTCGTGATTATGGGGTTACTACAATGCGGTGGTCTCGGTTTTATGACCTTTGCGATATTGGCCGCTATGAGTTTGTCCCCTAAAATTGGGCTAAAACAACAAATTATGGCTCAAGAAACCATTGGACAAACCAGCCTTGCCAAAGTGACCATGACCATCAAAGGCGTACTGCTGTATTCGCTATTTTTTGAAATGGTGGGAACGGTTATTTTGACCATCGCTTGGATGCAAGAATACAATTTTAACCAGGCCCTATTTTATGCTGCCTTTTATAGTGTTTCTGCATTTAATAATGGTGGATTTTCATTATTTCCCAATAGTTTAATGAGCTTTGCTGACCGTTATTTCATTACGTTTACCATCAGTATGCTTTACATTATTGGGGGTATCGGCTTTTTGGTACTAATGGACATTAAGCGCAATAAAAGTTGGAAAAAACTCAGTACCAATAGCAAGCTGATTTTATCGACCATTGCAGGCTTAAATGTCTTTGCCTTCATCACCATTTGGTTATTAGAAGCCAATAATGCGGCTACCCTAGCCACGATGTCACTTGGTGACCAAGCCCTCAACGCGTGGTTCCATGCAACTGTTCCGCGCTCTTCGGGTTTTAACAGCTTACCTATGGAAAGCATGAGCGATGCATCATCACTCGTAACGATGTTACTGATGTTTATTGGTGGTGGTTCTCTCAGTACGGCCGGTGGCATTAAAGTTGGAACGTTTATTATTGTTGTGCTCAGTGTTGTCAGTTTTTTAAGACGTGAAGACGAACTGCGTGTGTTTAACCATTCTGTTTCTGAAAAAACCACCTTCAAAGCATTAGCGGTGATTTTCATTACAGTGACGTTGATATTCATTGGTTTTTTCAGTCTATTGCTACTCGAGCCTGATAAACGCTTTTTAGACTTACTCTTTGAAGCAGTATCCGCTGCCTGCACCGTTGGCCTATCTCGTGGCATCACCAGTAACTTACAACCCGCCAGTTTAGTTGCCCTGATGTTATTAATGTTCGCAGGCCGTCTTGGCCCCTTAACACTGGCTTATCTGATTGCTACACCAATGAAGAGTCGTTTAAAACACCCGCCTTCTGAGATCCAAATCGGTTGATTTATACATTTTCTCTCAGTCATAAAAAACCACGCCGTAGCGTGGTTTTTTTATTTGCGAATCTTTAGAACCAATTCATTAATGACACACCGACACCGACATAGGTTGCCCGATGGTTATAGTCAATCAGGCTTTCACCATAGCCATCAAACAATTGAACTGTGCCGCGCAATTTACCATTGATTGGGAAAGTCCAATCGAACTGCACAGCACCATGTGAATCATCACCACCTTTCAATGAATGACGTAACATCAAACTAAAGTCATGATCTTTATGACGATAAAATGCTGTTAAATCCCCACGTCCCACATAATCGGTAATATCTGGGTTGTTATCATCTTTGGTATCTTCTTCGAAACGATACCAAGGACGTAACATCAGTGCAAAATTGTCACGTTCAAATCCTAGATTTAACATGACACGGTTCCAACTCCGCGATAAGGGATCAGAACGCCCATTAGACTGATGGTTAAAAGTTAAGCCCAGCATACGCCAGTTCAAACCCAAGAGTTCATAGTTGGTACGAAAAACCAGACTGGCTTCAGGTTCATAGTTGGTTTCACGGAATGGTCGAGATTCATCTTCGTTGTAGACTTGCCAACGAGAAGACTGGGTATAGCCCAACCAGATATCACCATTATCACCAAATAAGTTTTCAACAGCTTTGGTTTTTAATGACAATTGGAACTTGGCTTCCATCGATTTCAGGTTTTGTTCCTGATCGGCTTGTACCGTGTTGTTTTCATTCGGGCTTGATGGACGTTCATTTTTATCTGAAGTCCAGTATCCCGGCATTAAATACACAGGTTGATAGCCGCGAATATTCCACGTCCCTAATTTACTCTCTGGAGAAAGTTCCCAACGACTATCCAATAATGAAAGATTTGGATTGAGGTTCGGTGCTTCTACAGCAAATAAACGGTCCGTAAACGCATGACTGACTTTTTCTTTGAAAGTTAGCTTCTCTGTCGGTTCAGGCTTAATTTCTTGTGCGGCTTGACGCTCAGAGACCAACATTTCTTTTTCAGCAGGTTGCACTTTAAACAAAGCGTCATAACACGATAATCGCTCTGCATTTGACTCAAGTGCCACACATGCTTCTGCGGTTGCAGGCTTAGCAGCCACATCCGCATTTTGTGCATTTACAGTACTGACATACATTGAACTGAGCGCAATGAGGCTCAGTTGCAATGTCGTACGCTCAAGAGATTTGAACGCCATAAAAACCCCTTTTTTGTTTTAATTCACTTGTTTTATTTCGAAACCAAGCTCAACCAAAGCATCTCGCTTAGCCACCGGTGCAACCACAGCTTTTGTTGGTTGTTGTTCAACCAAGTACGCCACAGCAACACGTTTTAGATCTTCCAAAGTCACATTCAACAGACGTTCACGTAACATTTGACGGAAAGCTGGCGTGCGTTTATGTAATAAAGCATAACAAGCTGTAATGGCTTCACCCGCTGGTGACCCCGGTTTATCCATGCTGGCAATTAGACCCAAAATCGCTTCTTCAAGCTGATGCGGTTGTTGTTCAGCATTCAGTAGCCATTGCACACTTGCATCAAAATCTTTAAACGTTTCAGCTAAACGTGGGTCACGGTAGCTATAGAAACGGAATGAACATGCATTGCCGTCATAGCTTGCACCACCACCATACGCGCCACCTTTTTCACGAATCGCGCTATGTAAGAAGCCATTCCGTAAATAAGCCGCCAAAATCATTAATGGTGCTGCATCTGGATGCGACACTTCCACCGCAGGATATGCTGAAGCACAGAACTGAACATTGGTTTGAATGAGCCAAGCTTCGTCATTGTTGCTATCTGCAAAATTCACTTGAGTTAAAGCATGCGGGTTATCGTCAATCGCCACTTTATCCCAAATGGTTTGAACTTCCTCAACCAATCGGTCTGAATGATGTTCTTCACACACCACCAAGAATTGTTTTGGTGCTTTAAGCAAACGGTTATGAATTAACTTAAGCTCATCAATCAAGGCATTATAAGCCGTGTCGTCTTGCTCAATTTTGCTGACAAGTTCTGACAACCAGTTCAGCGCGCCTAGGCCTGTATTATGATAATCACGTAACGCCAATGCACTATGTTGACGACCTGCAATTTGCATTGCATAGCTATGACCAGAGCCAGAAACACGTGAATGCCAACGTGCTTTACGTTGTTGCAATAACTCTACGATACGATTTTTTTCATCAAAACGTAGCTGTTCAAAAGCCAATTTCAATAAGCGAATTGCTTCAAGATTATTCACCAATGATTTAGTGGTCAACGTTAGCCAAGCACTAATTTGACCTTTATCGTCCACTTTTGAACGCAGGGATGCACCCATACCTAAACCGCCACTCACAGCTGTTTGCAACTGTTGTAGCTCTAAGTAGTCGTATTCACCTGCACCAACTTCACCCATCAAAATCGACAAGAGGTTGAAATACGGCGATTGCACCACTTCATCAGGAATCTGAATCAAAACTTGTTGGTAATAAAGACCATTGGTGCCTGCGTGGTAAAGATTTAACGGTGTATCTAATTCATTACTGATAATTTCGCGTAATTGACCTTGTACAATCTGTAATTGTGCAGGAACGTCTTCTAAACCTACTTTAGGCAATAGGTTCAAATCATCTGGGGTATCTTGACGAATGTTCAGTGCTTCAGTCTGCGCAATAATCTCTGCTTTTTGCGCTTCAGTTAAGTTCGCAACAATTTCTTTTAAACGTGCTTTTTCTGCTGCCGCTTCCAACGCATTTTTTTCAGCATCTGGAACCAAAGTTAATTGCACACGATGTTGATTATCAAGCAAGTAAGTTTTGATTAAGTTAGATAACCACATTGGGTCTTTCAACTCTTCCTTCACTTGTTCAATGGCCGTATCCACATCCCAAACATCCACAGGGTCTGAATGGTGAATCGCACTGCTTAAACCATTCAGAATTAAGCTTAGGCCATATGGTGTACCATCACCATTGATTTCACGCTGATGCAATTCAATTTGATGCAAAATCGCCTCAACTAAAGCCGGGTCAACAGGCTTAGCCGCAACGTCTTCTAATACTTTAAACACGCCATCTTTAAATTGTTCTGCATGCTCAGGGTTTGAACCTTGAATTGCACAGTAGAACGTCATTTCATAGTTTGAGTCATCTACGCCCATGAATGGACCAGTAGACTGTGCATAACCACAGGTTTCTAAGTAATGACGTAATGGCGAAGCAGAATCTTCAAGCAATACCCCCTCAACCAAACGCATACCTAAACGTAATTTGATATTACTTGCTTCTGGCAATAACCAAGAAAGCACATGATAGGTTTTGTCTTTGAGGTCTTCAGCATCAACTGCATACGTTTCAGTTACAGTTACAGGCGCAGTTAAACGACGTTCAGGTTTTGAATACAGCGTTTGACCTTTTTCAAATTTAGACAAAGCAAGCGTTTCAAACTGTTCTTGTAAATTATATGCAGGCTCATTACCAAAGGTCATAAACACCGCATTACTTGGGTGATAATGTGATTTGTAGAAACTGACCAACTCTTCATAGCTTAAGTCAGGAATGTCTTTCGGATCACCACCTGAGTTGTAATGATAAGTTGTTTCTGGGAATAAATGATGGGCAAGTTGGTGATACAACTGATCTGAAGGTGAACTCATTGCACCTTTCATTTCATTAAATACCACGCCTTTATATACAGCTTCGCCATTTTCTAGCTCAATACGAATCCCTTCTTGCGCAAAATCAAGCGGGTTCAAATTCGCAGCAAAAGCAGCATCCATATAAACTTCTAACAAGTTTTGGAAATCTTTTTTGTTTTGCGTTGCAAATGGATAAGCCGTCCAATCCGCTGCGGTAAACGCGTTCATAAATGTATTGAGTGAACGACGAATCATTAAAAAGAATGGGTCACGTACAGGGAACTTTTCTGAGCCACACAGTGCTGTATGCTCAAGAATATGCGCCTCACCTTTTGAATCCATCGGCTGCGTACGGAAGGCAACTAAAAATACGTTTTCGTCATGGTTTGTGGCTAAGTGATAATGCACTGCGCCAGTCACTTTGTGTTTATATTCAGACACTAAAATGTCTAAAGCTTCAACATGATGTTGACGAATCAACTGAAACGCGGGATGTACAGTTTGAGAAATGGTTTCAGTGACATCTACAGTCATGTGTGCTCCTAATCTATTCATTTAAATTAGGCAAAGTATACCTTAAAAAATCACAACTAGATTCACCGAAACAACATTTCCAACTGTTTTAATCAACTTGAACTTTAATTTTAAAAATCACTTGTTTTAGCTCTAAAACATTTAGACTAGTTTTATGGATTGCCTATCATTTCGTGTTGACCAATAGACGCAAATCACAATCGCCAACAACAATACAAAAGAAGCCATAAAGCGACTTAGATCCAATCCACCTGAACTGATTGGCTTGTCTAAAAAATCACCAACAACAGCGCCCAATGGACGTGTCAAAACAAAAGTAGCCCAAAATATAAACGTCTTTGAGACCCGACTAAAAAAGTACAACAACGCCATCAATAGAATTAAACCACCAAATAGCCAAATGCCACCGCTATAGCCTAATCCTGCACTATCGGAAGTCCAGTCCCCCAAAGCCGTACCTAATGTTTGAGAAAATGTAATCGTCAACCAATAAAAGATCTGTGTTCGCGGCAAATTCACTACACTTGGATTGATCGATCCTTCGACTCGATACCAACTAAAAAGCGATATGAGCACCAAACTCAGCAACAGCAAACTACCACCCAAGTAGCCAATCCCTAAAGAACGATCTACAAAATCCGCTAAAGTCGTACCTACCGTTGTA
This sequence comes from Acinetobacter sp. YH1901134, assembly GCF_013416965.1. Taxonomy (NCBI): domain Bacteria; kingdom Pseudomonadati; phylum Pseudomonadota; class Gammaproteobacteria; order Moraxellales; family Moraxellaceae; genus Acinetobacter; species Acinetobacter sp. YH1901134. The sequence continues at coordinate 312,485 of NZ_VPEW01000004.1, forward strand.
CTGGCAATAATCGTGGCCCAATATAAATAAGGTTTATAGGCTTTGGACTTTATTTGAAAATACAGCAAACTGATAAATATGCCTGCGAAAATAAAGGTACTGAGTAGATAGCCCAAATTTAAGGACATGGACAATGCATCACCACTGGTTTCACCAAAGGTGGTCGCAAAAATTTTGGTCAACCAAAACAGTGCGGTAATCTCAGGGACTTTTTTAACGGAGTCTTGTAGCTCAGACACTTGCATATGCATCACTCAATGCAGTTATGTTGATGCTTATATCTTCGATAACTAAAATGAATTTTTGCTTAAAACTTGGCTTAAAATAAAGCACTCTTTTTTTGAAATACTAAATGAAAAAAGCACCCGATATCGGATGCTTCATTTAGAGTGTTTACTGTCTGTTTTTGGATTGAAAACTAAACCAGATATTTGAAATAATTATAATTTGGATGGCTTTCAACATAGACATAATTCTGTTTTTGATAGAATTTTGCAGCATTTTTAAGTTCTGTATTTAAGCACAGTGCAGAAAAGTGTTTTTTTGCACCCTTTTCCAATTCCACCAATAACTGCTTACCCACCCCATGCTGACGGTACTGCGGATGCACATAGAAACGGCGAACACGACCAATCCGTTCTTCTACACCAGTATCACCCCATTGCTGATTTAAACCGCCACAAGCAATCAATTTATCGCCATCATAAGCAAACAATAATTGCTCACCGGTTTGGTCAAAACGATTTTTACCACTTTGATATTCTTCAATTAAACGGTGTATAAATGTATAGCCTTCATGCTGCGCCAAAGCAGCAATATTTTCGATTTGAGCAGGAAGTTGCTCTGCTGGACGAATCGTAATTTCCATATATTCACACTTTTAATCTGTTATCTATTTATGATGACCAAATCATCTTGATTCAGTCTGAACACCCTATAGCTCTATAAAAGTAAAATTTTTCGATTTGCACAATAGCAAAGCTGATTAAAACGGCAACTAATTCAAAAAAAATGTAAAAATATAATGGATTTGCCCAATTTTTATACACACTTGTCCTTTAATTGAATTTTCTTCAACAAACTACAGCAATCCTGAGCATTCGTGTAAACTTAGCACTTTCATTTTTTTGATGTGAACATACAACATGGCAACTGTTGACCTTTTTGCAATTGGTAATGCACTTATTGACCAAGAATTTAAAGTCTCTGACGAATTCTTAATTCAACACAATCTGCAAAAAGGTACGATGCAACTGACTGATGGCGATACTCAAGCAGCCCTTTATAACAATCTAAAAGCGACTCAAGAATATAAAGGTCAAGCTTCTGGTGGTTCTGCAGCAAATACAACGGTTGCTTTTAGTGCTTTAGGCGGAACTGCATTTTATGGTTGTCGTGTCGGCAATGATGACTTAGGTCAAATTTACCTAAATGGTTTAAACGACGCAGGTATCCAAACTGCAACTCAATCAATCAGTGAAGGTGTAACCGGCACATGTATGGTATTGGTCAGCCCTGATTCTGAACGTACGATGCATACTTACCTCGGTATTACTGCTGAATTAACTGATAGCCAAATTGATTTTGGCAGCTTAAATACTGCGAAATGGTTATATATCGAAGGTTATCTTTCAACATCAGATAGCGCGCGTCTTGCGGTAAAACAAGCACGTCAAATCGCCAAAGCCAATGGTGTACAAATTGCATTGACCTTATCTGATCCAGCAATGGTGCAATATGCACGTCAAGGTCTAGATGAGTTACTCGATGATGGCGTGGACTTATTGTTCTGTAATGAACAAGAAGCGCTGATGTACACAGAAACAGATCATTTAGATGCTGCACTTGCTAAATTACAATCACTAAGCAAACACATTGTCATTACATTAAGTGCCAAAGGCGCCTTAATCCATAATGAAGCAGCAACATTTACCGTGCCAGGTCGTAAAGTTACCGCAGTAGATACCAATGGTGCTGGTGATGCATTTGCGGGTGCTTTCCTATATGCACTGAATGCAGGTCATAACTATCAAACGGCTGCTGAACTTGCCATCTTGATTTCAAGTGAAGTTGTGGCTCAGTTTGGTCCACGCCTAGCAGTTGAAGACTATGCTCAGCTTTTACAATCATTTCAAAAGGAATGTGCTTAATGTTTAAAATTTGCATGACGGATGATGTGCCTGAACGTGAAGCACGATCATTCGAAACACCTGAAGGTGAAACGATTTTTATCACCCAACGTGATGGCATGTTTTACGCTTATCAAAATAACTGCCCACACTTGCACGTAGAACTTGAGTTTCTAGAAAATCAATTTCTAGATCGTGACCAAGAATTTATTGAGTGCTCAACACATGGCGCCCTGTTTATGGTCGAATCTGGGGAATGTATTTCTGGTCCATGCCAAGGTCAAGCCCTTGAAAAAGTGAACATTAACGTGCATTCTGATGGTGGAATCTACCTCACAGAAGAATAAACACTGGAATACAACCATGTCCGCATTTTTAACAGACTATAACTTAATACCCTTTCATTTAAGTTTATTAGCCGTACTGTTATTGGGCATGGTTGAAACCATTGGCTACTATATCAATATTAGTCCTAGCCAAGTTTTACAAAAAATTGCCCCTCAGCGCATACAAGAGTTGGCATTATTGAATGTCAAATTTTCCAAGTCTCTGATTTTGTTCTTTTTACTGATGAATTTTAGCTTTGCAGGCTATGTACTTCAGTTCTGTATACATGCCAAAGAAGGTCAATTCGTTCCCGCTTATTATCTGATTTTACCTGCGTTAATTATTGCCATATTCTTTACGGTATTTATGATTCATTGTTTGGATCAGGTTGTCCCACCCAAATATAAAAAACAAACCGTTAACCTACTGGGTCGTCTAGCCACCATTTCAAGTGGAAATGCCCGTCCCGGTTTTTCAGCTCAAGCGCGGGTGCGTGATGAGTTTGGTCAACTACATTATGTGCAAGTTGAGCCAGAATTTGGTGAGTTAGAGTTTCAGTCGAAAATCATTTTGATTCGTCAAAAAAAATCACACTATATTGGCAAAAAAATCAGTGTGTCGAACCGTCTATTTAATCCATCCTAGTGACAATCTAAGCGTCACATTGTTATCATTTTCAAATCATAAAAAGCCAGTGTTCACTGGCTTGTATTCAATCAAATACCTAAAGCGATATTTTGATTAACGCTTAAGAAAACCTGAGACCAAATTCATCACGTGTTGAATATCAGCATTCGCTTCTTGCTGATTGGTTTGTCCAGCTTGTGGCGTCAATGAGTCAATAATTTGCGGCAATACCGTTGAAATTGCGCTATATACATCTTGTTTCTGGGTTTGTGTTTCTTGTGCAACTTGCTCCACTTCGGCATCATCAAATAAATTTTGTACTTGTTGATTAGTCACAGCAGCATTATCACCAGGGCCTGTAGATACCCAATCATCAACCTGACTGCTCAAGCCCTGTCCACGTAATTTATCCAAAGCACCTTGTAGGCCACCTTGTTTTTGAATCCAAGCCAACACTAGAGGTAACACTGCTACTAAAATGGTTGATGCATTACCCCCGCTACTACGTTGCTGCGGCTGCGCTGCACCACCCAGTTGGCCCAACACAGAGCCTAAAATTCCACCCAAACCACCCGCTTGGTTTTGAGCATTGGTTTGGTTATTTTGAGTGCCTGCATTTGCGCCCAATTGACCCAGCACCGAACCTAAAATACCACCCAGACCACCTTGTTGATTTTGATTGTTTGCACCACCAAGGGCCTGCTTTGCTAAAATCTCAACAATATTATTTAAATTTGTCATTTTATTTTTCCCAGTGAAACCTAGATAAATTCATTACAGCATACGTGGGAAAACACAGATTTATCATAAATGTTTGTTAATTTTTGCAATTTCTCGCAGGCTAAGTATTTGTTACCAACGGAATTTATCCCAGTTTTCAGGATTTGCCCAAAATTTAGAGTTAAACCAATCTGGAATATGTTTATAAGTCAAAATATTAAACTGCCATAAAGCAAAATCACTTTCATGCGTGGTTTTATCAATGAGCTGAGTAAAGCCTAAAGCACGTAATAATTGTTCATCGTGTAACTTACTCACCACCACGATGCGTTTGGCAAATAGGTCACGCAATTTTACCAACATCTGCGTTTTCTGCTGCTGATCCAAACTCAACATGGTTTCAGTATCAAGAATCACAAATCCAAGGTCAAAACGCTGGGTAAAAGGCAGATTTAAAAACTCAGTTACGTTAAAATGTTGCCATTGAATTGGATGAAATTGATTGTATTGCTCAAGATCCTGACCAATACAGATTGCGGTTGAAATGGGCTGCTCTTTTGACAAATCGTCTAGCATAGAAGTGATGACATTTTGTTCAGCCATTGACCGCATCCTTAATAATGAAGTGAGTATTCGTATGGAACTACAAGGCATTTGCCATAAAATGCATGCAGGTCTTAAAGACCTTAGTGTAACTGATCAACATACACACAAGGCAAATGTTGAGTATAAATTTATTCTAGATCGCTCAGAAGTTGATCTACCGTTTAGCCTTGGCCAAGAAATTGAAATCGAAGCCACGGGAAATATTTACTGTATTTCTTGCGGCGCAAAAACACCTAAATCTTATTCACAAGGTCATTGCTTCAAATGCATGAAGACTAAGGCTTCTTGTGATATGTGCATTATGAAGCCTGAAACCTGTCATTATCATCTCGGGACTTGCCGTGAAGATGATTTTGCCCATGAAGTTTGCTTTCAACCGCATATTGTCTATTTAGCCAATTCGAGTGCCTTAAAAGTGGGGATTACTCGACTTGGTCAAATGCCTACACGTTGGCTGGACCAAGGTGCGACGCAAGCTTTGCCTATTATGAAAGTTGGTTCACGTCGTCTATCTGGTCAGCTTGAAGTCATGTTTGGAACGCAAGTGGCCGATAAAACTGATTGGCGTAAATTGCTAAAAGGTGAAGCAGAACCCATCAACCTGATCGAAATTCGAGACCAATTGGTAGAAGAATTCGCACCTAAAATTCAGACCATTCGCGAAGAATTTAGCCAAAATTTAGAGTTTAATGAAACCGTCGAACTGTTAGAAGATGAGTTACCACGCCAATTTATCTACCCGGTAGAAGAATATCCTGAAAAAATCAAATCACATAATTTGGACAAAACACCGATTATTCGAGGAAAATTACAAGGGATTAAAGGTCAGTATCTGATTTTGGATACCGGTGTGATCAATATTCGTAAATACACGGGCTATGAAATTAAAGTACGTACTTAAATCGACTTAACGTGTCTAATTAAGTTTAAAAAAGCGAGATATTTCTCGCTTTTTTTTTCACACACTTTACCGATTTGATTCATTGAACAGTTGAAAGAAACTTTAAATATGGCAACGCCATTAACTGCTCCGCTTCTAAGATAGGCATATGACCAACATGGTCTAAAATCAGAGGCTTTTCGGCTTTTTTAGATAAGCGTCTCAGTTCTTCTGCCACTTCAACATTGATAATCTGATCTTGCTTCCCCCAGATAATAAACACAGGTGCATCAATGCCTCGTGCAGCCAAAGCAAAGGACTCCGGCGTATACAAGGTGGCCATTTTTTGCAGTTGCTCCACCATTTTATTGGTTTGTTTAGACTGAACTATCATCAACTTTTCTTGCCCAATTTTTAATTCTTGTGGAATAAAAGGCGGGGATTGCATCACGATCTTCATCACGCGATCAAAATCACCAGTTTTTCTGACCACTAGCTCTGCAAGCTTTGCCGTATCTTTTAGATACGCTGTATTGCTCGACTTAAAGACACCTGCCGAATCCACCAACAATAAAGATTTCACTTCTAAGGGATACTGAGCGCTATATAGCATGGCAATTGCACCACCCATCGAATGCCCTGCGATATGTAAATTTGGATCTAACTTTGTAGCATCAATAAATCGTCGTAATTTTTCAGTTAAATTTGGAATCGATAGATCAAATTGATCTGCGACAATAGTTTCTCCATGTGCTGGCAGATCTGGAATAATGACATGATAGTTGGCCGTTAAATAACGGGCAACGCGGTTCCAATTATCACGCGTGCCTGACAAACCATGCAGCAACAACAGCGTCGGTTTTTGTGGATTTCCGCCTTCACTGTATGTCCATTCGATTTCATTATTTTTGACTTTTTACTGGTCAAGCCCGCCCAAGCTCTTTCCTGCTCTAGAACATTTTGAAAGTTTAGTTCTGCAGCTTGAATACTACTCGCAACACAAATGGTTAATAGCATCAATATCATGTGCTTAAAATATTGATCTATCCATAGCAATAACGGGTTCTTTAAACGTTTAAATTGAGGCATATACATAGATATCATCCGCTTAATCCTTGTCGTGATGAGTTATTTCTTCTTCATATTATTTTTTTGAGAACACCAATCTACGATGCTAGAGCCGATATTTCATTTGCCAAATCTTTTAAATAAAAATTATATCTGTCAATTTAAGTCAAAAAAAACCAGCTCAGAAGCTGGTTTTTTTAAAGCTGCCTTAATTATTTAATTTTGGCATGATCTTTTAGATAACGTGTGTAGTCATCAAATTCTTGCTGACCACGAAGCTGTTGATAAAGTTTTTTTAACTCATCTAACTGCTCACCCGTTAATGCCTCATCAGATTGTTTGTTCACTGCAGTCACAGCTACCACAACCAACTCATTTGGTAGATTTGTAGTCGTAACAGACCAATGACCTGCTTTCGGCGCTTTTACACTAAATGCAGCACGTTGAATTTCGCGTTTCAACAAACCATCAGCACGAGTGAAGGTACCCGCATTTTCAAAGTTTAAATTGCCTTTCGCGACTGAAGCAGCAGGTTTTGCAGCAAACTCTTTCAATGTCGCTTGAATTTGGGCTTTTGCAGCATCAGACGCTTTCTTTTCAATCAGCTGAGTTTTCACATGCGCTTTCGCTTCAGCTAAGGTTTGAACACCTGCAGCATGATAGTTACGCACTTTTACCCAAACTACATCACCGTTTTTCAACTGAATGCTAGATGAAACATTACGTTCACCATTTTTAACATCATCGTTAAACAATTTAACTTTGACATTTGCATCACTTAAAACTGGATGTTGCGATGCTAATGTTAAGCCATTCAATGATTGAACTTTTACACCTTTCACTTCTTGACCCACGACATCAAGGGCATCACTGCTCACAACCATATCATTGAGGCTGTTTACAGTGTCAGAAAAAACATTGGCTTTTTTCGAAGCAGCGACTTCTGCTTGTAGACGTGCCTTTTCCTGTTCAAATGAAGCCACTTTTACAGCTGGCGCCACTTTTTCGATCAAGTGATAACCACTGTCTGTTTTCACTGGAGCAGTCACTTGACCAGCTTGAGCACCTTCAACTGCTGCATCAAATGCATCACCAAATACACCTTTTTCATAAGCAACCAGTTCACCACCTTTCGCTTTAGATTCAGGATCTTCAGAGAATTGCGCAGCAGCTTGGTTAAAGCTTAAACCCGCTTTAATTTTAGCTTGAACACTTTCAGCCAGTTTTTTAGCTTCGGCATCTGAACGATTGTCCGCAGTGATCATGATGTGCTTAACGATAGGTTTAACTGACTTCTGTGCATTCTCAACAAAGCTGTTATACGCTTCTTTCAGTTCAGCATCAGTTGCAGCCTCTATAGGTGCAGTAATATTGGCAGGTGTTAATACGACAAAATCTGCATCAACACTGGTTGGTTGCTTAAATTTGTTTTTATGCTGCTCATAATAAGCGGCAATTTCAGCATCAGATACTTTTACATTTTTCTTGTAATTTTCAAGATTAATGCTCGCCAACTGAATACTACGTTGTTCCGTTTGTAAGTTCGCAATTTGCAAGATATCAAGCTTACTCACCAATGCATATTCCATAAATGTTGTAGACAACATTTTTAAAGCATGGTCTTTACGTAAATTATCAATGAATGTGCGATTCGTCATACCAATCGATTCAAGGTATCGCGCAAACGCTTCATCAGAAAATTGACCATTGACTTGAAAGCTTGGCTGCTGATGAATCATTTGCACAATTTGTGCATCACTTAAGCTAATGCCTAATTTATCAGCTTGTTGCAATAGCAATTGGCGTGAAACCAAAGTATCCATCGCTTTTTTGCTAATGAAATTTTGATTCAATAATGTTTCATCACCCTGAGCATATGCCAGATATTGTTCTTTTAATGAGTTCGTCAGTGCTTCGAGTTCTTTTTGAGAAATTTCAGTACCGTTTACAGTCTTTGCTGCATCTTTAGATCCACCACTAAAATATCCTTCAATACCTACAAGTGCTAAAGGGGTCAAAAACAAAACGAGCAAGACCTTGCCCAGCCAACCCTTAATGACTTTACGAAACGATTCCATAAGTATTCCAATATTTTATTTGCGGTGAATTTTAACCGAAAACCCGAGATGAATGAATGCGATATATCAATTAATCACATTTACCAATAAAAAACGCGCCAATTTATGGCGCGTCTCATGTGCTTAATAAGATTAAGCTACAGAATCTTTCAAGCCTTTACCCGCTTTGAAGCTAGGAACTTTGCTTGCTTTGATTTCTAAAGTCGCACCAGTTTGTGGGTTACGACCAGTACGCGCAGCGCGTTCTTTAACGCTGAAAGTACCGAAACCAACTAAAGTAACTGTATCACCAGCTTTTAATGCATTGGTAACTGCAGCAATTGTAGCATCTAAAGCTTTACCGGCATCGGCCTTAGATAATCCCCCATTTTCGGCAATTGCATCAATTAATTCTGATTTATTCATGAAAATTACGTCCTCTTAATATCGTTTATTTAAGGTTCAAGAATTTGTATAAAACGCCATAACGCCTTTATAGCAATGCTTTAGGGTTAAACGCAATACTCCTCAACCTCTTTTTATAGAATTTTTTGACGAAAAAAACCTTGAAAATTCGATAATATTAAAAAAGTTAGTGCTTTTTTAATATTTCGGCCCTCAGTTGGGCATTCTCTTCGGCCAATTGGTCAACTTTAGTATGTAATTGAAGTATAAGCCTTTCTAAGTGCTGTAAATCCTTTACAGTCACCAATCCTAAACGGTTTAAAGAATGATTAACACCATTATCTAAAATTTTTTCTACCTTATCTTTCGTATCGGTTACAGATTCCTTGGCTTTTTCTGAAACTTTTTCGACAGTTTGATCTGCAATATCAATCGTTTTGGACTCAAGCTCCTCTCCAACTTTGACTAAAGAGTCAAAAAGCTTATTTCCCTCTCCCTCAGCACGTGAAAAAGCACCTAATCCAGCCAACCAAATCTGTTTGGTATATTTACGAAAATCCATTTTAGAGCGACGATCAGAATGACTACGTACCCGAGGTTTAGCCAGCTTTTCTGATGTTTCCTGTGCATCGTCAATTATGCTTTCTGTATTCTCCATAATCCGCACTTCTCCTGATTATTTTATGTGCACATCAACATGTGATTCTTCATTTTAACAACATAATAGCAAACATATAACTTGATAGATTGATTAAACTGTTCTACAAAGCTAGTGAATTACCAAATTTTTGGTATATTCTAAGTTCCTCTAGAGCAGGACGCTCAGTTTCCAGTGCTTTTCAGATTTTAACAAGGACATTTTTTTATGAGCGATACGCAACAAACACAAGCTCAACCACATTTGTTGCTTACTATGACCCTGATTGTTTTAGAAACTATTTTTACCTTCATTTTAAAACATGACCGCGTTGTAGCATTACAAGCTAAAAAATTTGTTGATCAAAAAGTCGCACTAAAAATAAATAGCTACATCCCTTATTTTGACTTTTATGTTCAGTTTACTGAGCACGGCATTCTGTTCGACACTAAATCTCCAGATAAAGCCATCGACCTTGATGTCCGCACGACACTAATGGATTTGGTGAAAATTTTTGTATTTGGTAATCGTAAGAGCATCAAAACCATGCGTATCGATGGCGATGTAGTTTTAAAAGATGAATTTCGTGATTTGGTTTCTTTATTTAGTGTGCCGAAAATTTTATCTGACTGGAAACACTGGTTGTCTGAACCTGTCGAAGAAAACGATATCGTTGCATCTAAAAAACGTATTGCCCCACTTTTAGAAAAAATTGAACAGCAACGCTCTAAAATAAACACGCTACAAGTTGAAGTTAAACAATACAAAAACCGTATTAAGCGTATCGAACGTCGTCAAAAGCGGATTAATATCGCTTTTAGTCTAATATCTGTTCTTTTAATAACGTTATTAGTGTATAATGTGTGGTTCAAATAAATACATAATTTTTCAGACAAAATAAAACAAATAAACAATCTCAAAAAAACTTGACTATTTTAGTCAGGATTCATAAAATCTGCACATCTAGACTTAACATGTGTATCGAATCATGCGCTTAACAACTCGCGGTCGCTACGCAGTGACTGCTCTACTTGATCTAGCTTTGCAGCCAACTGAACAAACGATCACTCTTGCAGAAATTGCAGCTCGTCAAACCATTTCAGTGGCCTATCTTGAGCAGTTATTTGCAAAATTAAAGCGTCACGGCTTAGTTTCCAGCATCCGTGGAGCAAACGGTGGTTACCACCTTGCTCGTAGTGCTGAAGACATCACTGTTTTGGAAATTATTGAAGCTGTAAATGAAACAGTTGATGCAACCCGTTGTGACCACAAAGGCAACTGCCAAAATGGTGCAATGTGCTTGACTCACGATTTATGGCAGGAACTCTCCCACCACATTGCCGATTATCTTGCAAAAATCACCCTTGCTGACCTTGTAGCACGCGATAACGTTCAAACCGTATCAATTCGTCAAAATTCAGCAAACTTTGATTCAGCCCTTTTATCGGTTACAGGTATTTGACATGAAGCGTCCTATTTATCTTGACTATGCAGCAACTACACCTGTAGACCCTCAAGTCGCAGAACGTATGATGGAATGTCTAACGTTTGACGGTACTTTTGGTAATGCAGCTTCTCGTTCTCATGCTTACGGCTGGCAGGCAGAAGAAAAAGTAGAATATGCACGTGAACAAGTTGCTAATCTAGTAAAAGCTGATCCACGCGAAATCGTTTGGACATCTGGTGCAACTGAATCTGACAACCTTGCGCTTAAAGGTATTGCTCAGTTCTATGCATCTAAAGGCAAGCACATTATTACAAGTAAAATTGAACATAAAGCAATTCTTGATACTTGCCGCGAGCTTGAAGAAGAAGGCTTCGAAATTACTTATCTTGAGCCAGAAGCAAAAACAGGTTTAATCACACCTGAAATGGTTCAAGCTGCCCTTCGTCCAGATACAATTCTTGTATCTTTGATGATGGTGAACAATGAAATCGGTACAACTACAGATGTAGCTGCAATCGGTGAATTGACTCGTGCAAACAAAACTTATTTCCATGTAGATGCTGCGCAAGCTGCTGGTAAAGTAGAAATTGATCTTTCAACAATGAAAGTTGATTTGATGAGTTTCTCTGGCCACAAAATCTATGGTCCTAAAGGTATTGGTGCTCTTTATGTACGTCGTCAACCACGTGTACGTATTAAAGCGCAAATGCACGGTGGCGGTCATGAACGTGGTATGCGTTCAGGTACGCTAGCGACTCACCAAATCGTGGGTATGGGCGAAGCGTTCGAACTTGCAGGCAAAAACCTACATGCCGAACAAACTCGTATTCGTGTACTTCGTGACAAACTTTGGAATGGCTTGCAAGGTCTTGAACAAGTCTTCCTGAACGGTCACCCAGAATACAACGTTGCAAACTATCTAAACGTCAGCTTTAACTTCGTTGAAGGTGAATCGTTAATGATGGCACTTAAAGATTGCGCAGTATCTTCTGGTTCTGCATGTACATCAGCAACTTTAGAACCATCTTATGTACTTCGTGCATTGGGTCTTTCAGACGAATTGGCTCACAGCTCGATTCGTTTCAGCTTTGGTAAATACACCACTGAAGCCGATATTGACCACGTACTTGAAATTACCAAAGCAGCAGTTGAAAAACTACGTGATCTTTCACCGCTTTGGGACATGTACAAAGAAGGTATCGACCTTAATTCTGTAGAATGGGCTGAACACTAATTCATCCCGGTGAGATAGCTTTTATTTTAAGGCTATCTCATTGATTAACGTAATTTCACCCCCATATTAATCTTAAGGCTGACCCCGAGGTTTGGAGAAGCATCATGGCTTATAGCGAAAAAGTAATTGATCATTACGAAAACCCTCGTAATGTTGGTGTTTTAGACAAAAATGCAGAAAACGTTGGTACAGGTATGGTCGGTGCACCAGCTTGTGGCGATGTTATGCGTCTACAGATCCAAGTTGATGACAACGGCGTAATTGAAGAAGCTCGCTTCAAAACTTACGGTTGTGGTTCAGCAATTGCATCTAGCTCATTAGTAACAGAGTGGCTAAAAGGCAAAACTCTTGATGAAGCTCAAGCAATTAAGAACATTGATATTGCAACTGAACTTGCACTTCCACCAGTAAAAGTACACTGCTCTGTACTTGCTGAAGATGCAATTAAAGCTGCTGTAGAAGACTACCGTAGCAAGAAAGTAAAAGCTTAATTGTTTACGTGTTTTAAAAAAGATTAACGGAGTTTTCATGATTCATTTAACTGAAAATGCTGCAACTCATATCAGCAATTACATCAAGAATCGCGGTAAGGGTGAAGGCATTCGCGTTGGCGTGAAAACTTCTGGCTGTTCTGGTTTAGCTTATGTACTTGAGTTTGTCGATGAAATTGACACGCATGACCAAGTATTCGATCAGTTTGGCGTAAAAGTATTCGTTGACCCAAAAAGCTTAGTTTATCTTGAAGGTATGGAGATGGACTATGTGAAAAATGGTTTAAACGAAGGTTTTGAATTTAATAACCCAAATAAAAAAGGCGAATGTGGCTGCGGCGAATCGTTTACGGTTTAAGCCATTTCCACGCTCCTTTTTCGCATTAAAACAGTGTAAAATTCACTGTTTTAATTGCATTTAAAGCAACACTTTTTGCACCTCTATTGCGGACACCATCTCCCATGAATCATTTTGAGTTGTTTAACTTACCTGTAGCACTCGATATTGATTTAGCAGTTTTAAAAGCTGAATTTTTAAAGTTGCAGCAACAATATCATCCAGATAAAGCCGAAGACAAAGATCTAGCCCTGATTAAATCTAGTGAGATTAATCAAGCATTTAAAGCTTTATCCAATATTGATAGCCGCGCTGCATATCTTTTAAGTCTCAAAAAACAAGATTATCACCTTGATCAATCGATTAGTGATTTTGAGTTCCTACAAGATGCCTTAGAAATTCGTGAACAGTTAGATGAGGCAGGCTCTGCTGATGACCTCACTTCACTTAAAACTGAAGTTCAGCAATGGATTGACGGTTTGGTTCGTGAATTTAAAATTGATTATGACGACGAAGACTGGGCTGAAGCACGTGATACCGTACGTAAATTACGCTTCTTCCAAAAAGTAATGGCTGACATCGATAAAGCTGAAGATCGCTTCTTAGACGACGATAGCTTTGATTTAGACGATGATTTTTAATTTATTTTTTATATTTGACGTTCAAAGGATGTAACACACATGGCTCTCTTGCAAATTGCAGAACCTGGTCAATCAAGTGCGCCGCATGAACACCGCATTGCAATTGGTATCGATCTTGGGACTACACACTCTTTAGTAGCCACGGTACTTTCTGGTAAAGCGAAAGTGCTTAACGATGAACATGGTCGTGTGTTACTACCTTCTATTGCACACTATGGCGAATCCACTACGCAATATGGTGACGATGCAAAGGCATTCTTAACGACTGATCCTAAAAACACCATCGTTTCTGTAAAACGCTTTATGGGTCGCTCTAAAGCAGATATCAAATTCCAACACCCGTACAACTTAGTCGGTGAAGCGAATGAAATGCCTGCTTTTGAAACTGCACAAGGTCGTAAAACACCCGTTGAAATTTCTGCTGAAATTTTAAAACAACTAAAAGACCGTGCAGAAAGCAGCTTAAATAATCCAGTAAATGGTGCTGTCATTACAGTGCCTGCCTATTTTGATGAAGCACAGCGTCAAGCAACGCGTGATGCAGCGCAGCTTGCAGGTTTAAATGTACTGCGTCTTTTAAATGAACCTACTGCGGCTGCAGTGGCTTATGGCTTAGACCAAGACACCAATCTTGCACATGATCAAAACTATGTGATCTATGATTTAGGTGGCGGTACTTTTGACGTTTCAATTTTACGTTTCTCTCAAGGTGTTTTTGAAGTTCTAGCAACGGGTGGCCACACGGCGCTTGGTGGTGATGACTTAGACCGTCTGATTGTAAAATGGGTAAAAAAACAACTGAATATTGAAACTTTAGATGATGCTGAATATGCACATTTCATCGTTTCTGCTCGTAAAGCAAAAGAAGCTCTAACCGAGGCTGAATCTGTAGAGCTTAAAGTTCTTGATCAATCATTGACTTTAGACCGCCCTACTTTTGAATCCATCATCAAAGTTGCTTTGGATAAAACCATCAGCGTTTGTAAACGTGTCATGCGTGATGCCAAGCTTGAACTCAGCGAGATTCAAAATGTAGTATTGGTCGGTGGTTCTACTCGCTCGTATGCTGTACAAAAAGCTGTTCAAGATGTCTTCAATCAAGAACCACTTTGCACCATTAACCCTGATGAAGTTGTGGCCATTGGAGCGTCGATTACAGCGAACCAACTTATTGGCAACTCTAAAGATGGTTCATTGCTTTTAGACGTCACGCCGCTTTCTTTAGGTTTAGAAACCATGGGCGGTTTGGTTGAGCGCCTTATTTCGCGTAATACAGCCATTCCAGTGGCGCGTCGCCAAGAATTCACAACTTATCAAGATGGTCAAACAGCGATGTTGATTCATGTTGTACAAGGTGAACGTGATCTAGTTGAACATTGCCGTAGTCTAGGTCGTTTCGTGCTTCGTGGTATTCCACCGATGACTGCGGGTCAAGCGCGCATTGAAGTGACTTTCCAAGTTGACGCAGATGGTTTACTCACGGTGTCTGCCAAAGAAACCACTTCTGGTGTGCATGCCCAAATTGACATCAAACCTTCTTATGGTTTATCTGATGCCGACACTGAACGCTTACTGATTGATGGTTATAAGTTTGCTGAAGAAGATAAAAACTTACGTCATCTTCAAGAAACCAAAGTGGAAGCAAAACGTGAACTTGAAGCACTTGATCAAGCACTTAAAGTGGATGCTCAACTTCTCAGCCAAGAGCAACTCAGTTCCCTCACTGCAGCACGCACTGTTTTAGATGCTGCACTTGAAACGACAGATATTAAAGCTATTGAACATGCTGTAGAACAGCTTAAAATACATAGCGATGCATTTGCTGCAGCTCGTATGAATCAGCACATTGATGCCGCATTGAAAGGCACAAAACTCGATGACTGGTCAAACTCAAATTAATTTATAGGTCAAGATTATGCCACGTATTAAAGTACTGCCTCACGCAACAATCTGCCCAAACGGCGCTGAGTTTGAAGTCGAATCAAATGCTAACCTTTGCGAAAGCATGTTAAAAAACGGCATCAAAATTGAACATGCATGTGATATGTCTAAAGCATGCACCACTTGCCATGTGGTTGTACGTAAAGGTTTTGATGGTCTAGATGAAATGGATGATGTCGAAGCAGATCTTCTCGATCGTGCTTGGGGATTAGAACCAGACTCTCGTCTATCATGCCAAGTAAAAATTGAAGATGAAGATTTGGAAATTGAAATTCCTAAATACACTATCAACCATGCTTCAGAAAATCATTAATTTATAGATAATTTTCTATAATCAAAAAGCCAGTTCATCGTCACTGGCTTTTTTATGCATAAATAAATTCAACATTTCAAAAAAAAATAAGAAGTTTTTATAAAAGCATGAACTGAGTTATTGTTAAAATTTTACGTGATACGATTAGATCTAATTTTTACAATGTATATGTGAAATTAAGAGTGAGATTCAGTTTTTTTGACTTCTTCAATCACTTCATCTTCTAAATTCAGTTTTACAATACCGGCAGAGTTAGTCATTTTTTGCTGTGTTTGTAGGCGTTGAATCATGCGTTCTAAAACATGTATTAGTTCAGGATATTCAAAGTTTTGTACTTCATCTAAGTTCAATAATAGATTAAAGCCTTTATATTCGTAATCGAACCAACGTTGATAATCTGTTTTCTGTGAGGTGTATTTTTCCATCACTTGCCAAGTACGTACTGGGCCTTTGATGCCTTTTAAGAAGATCGGTGCTTTAGGTGCACATAAATAGTCATTTTTCACTAAATGATGCGTGTCATCTGAAATCAAAATTTCATCGACTTCGGCCGCACTTTGCAATCGTGCAGCCAAATTCGCATCACGACCCACGATGGTATATGCCATACGGTGAGCTGCACCATAGTTCCCAACGTGGCAATACCCTGTAGAAATACCCATACGAATGTGTAGCGGCGGATAACCCATTTTAATCCAGCGTTCACGCAGTAACTTCATTTGCTGACGCATAACCATTGCCATCTCTAAACAAGTTTTTGCATCTTGCTCTACACCTTGGCTATGTGGATCACCAAAGAAGATTAGAATTGCATCACCCATAAATTTATCGACAGTCGCTTCATACTGTTTGGCAATCTCAGTCATATGACTCAAATAGTCATTGAGTAGAAATGCTAAATCGTCTGGGATTAATGTTTCAGAAAGTTCTGTGAACCCTTGGATATCTGAAAAGAAAATCGTGAGTTTTTTACGTTTATATTCGATTTTAGCTTCAGACTCACCTTTCATAATCGATTGCCAAAGCTGCATTGGCGCATAACGACTCAATTGATTAGCGAATTCCATATAACGATTCATCTGATCATAATAGTGGTTCTTTTTATTGCTCAAAGACTGAACTTGGGTGTGTTGATAAAATGTCCCCACACTGAAATATGTAATAAGACACAAAAAACCTAGAACGGTTAACTCACTGCTGGTTGACTCAAAATATTCTTGAAAACCAAAGATATAAATATTACATAAATAAAATACAGTGACACCAACAATCCCAGCTAAGGACATCATTAAGAAATTAATTTTGTTATAAATGGTTGTATATAGCAGCGCAAAGACCGCAAGAAAGGTTAAAACGAGGCTTAAATGTACTGCAGACATTAGTACAGCAATTACTATGATATCGATCAGAAAAAGCACATTGCGCTTAAGTTGATTGCTATATCGATAAATTAACCAATGAGAAAACTTAGGAACGACTAAAATCAGAAAAAATAAAAATGCAGGAATATAGATTTGATATTGCGTATCTGGCTGAGTGTAATGATAGACAACAATCACCAAAGACAGCATGATATATCCCATCAAACGATGAAAATATTCAAACTGTTTAGGCTCTTTGCTGATTAAATTGTCTAACGGCACTCGATCGCCCCCATACGGACACTCATTCTTCTACTATCCTGATATTGTCCGTAAATCGGGATTAGTCCATACGCCAATCAAAAGGCATATCACCTTGACCACGTAGTGCAAGCATCAGTGTTTGGCGCATGTGTGCCAAGACATCATTATTATAAGGAACTGCTGGCGTACCCCAAACTGGTTTCGGCCAAGCCACATCATTTTGATAACGAACAACATGATGAAAATGTAATTGTGGAACCATATTACCCAATGCAGCTACATTCATTTTGTCTGCACGGAATACACGTGACAATTGGCTTGATAACCAGCTTGACTCACGTAAAAACTGCTCTTGGTCTGCCTGACTTAATTCATAAAGCTCTGTAATCCCCGGAACACGTGGAATCAAAATAAGCCACGGGAATTGCATATCATTCATCAAACGACATGTTGACAGAGGAAAGTCGCCTACATAAAACGTATCTTGAGCAAGTTGTGGATGTAAACTAAACATATCTTTATAAATGATGCAAAATTAGAATGATGGCTAATACTATCACATCCTTATGGGTGTGAATATTCTGTACAGAACGTTTCATTACAAATAAACTGCATTTGAATAAAACGTTGCTTGCTTATGACTCTAATAAATTTTTCAAAAAAATCAAGCGTTTCTTCTATATAAAAAACACGCATGAAAATCTATTCATTCTATACAAGCAATTTATACGCCAAATCTAGTGATTTGGCGCTAATTCCTTCAGTAAACTGCCTAATAAGTCATTTATAAATTGAATGCGTTTGTCATATTCTTCGAGCATGACCATCACTTTTAGACGCTGTCCACCTTCCATTCGGAAGAAAGTCGGATGCTTTTGCATCATTTGGATGATGGATATGGCTTGAACTGGTGTATCTGGTGAGAACTCAATACTGCCGCCATGTGAGCTGATATCAATTTTAGTGATACCCAATTGCTCCGCTTTTAAACGCAACTGATGGACAGAGAATAACTGTTTGACTGCTTGCGGCGGCAAGCCAAAACGATCGATCAACTCCATACGAATGTTATCGAGTTTCTCTTGAGTATCCGTATTACTAATGCGTTTATAGAACAATAACCGTTGATGTACATCGCCCAAATAATCATCTGGAATTAAGGCTGGCATATGCATGCTAATTTCAGCCGTTAATGACAATGGAGAGTCAAAGTTTGGCGTTTTACCTTTTTGAATGGCTTTGGTGGCTTTTTCAAGCATTTCCATATACAGGCTATAACCGATGGTTTGCATTGAGCCACTTTGCTGTTCACCTAGCAACTCACCTGCACCACGAATTTCTAAGTCTTCTGTAGCCAACATGAAACCCGCACCCAAAGTCGATGCACGAGAAATGGCATCTAGGCGTTTTTCAGCATCACCTTTTAGGCCTTTAAGCGAAGGCACGAGTAAATAAGCATAGGCTTGATGGTGCGATCGTCCAACTCGACCACGTAATTGATGCAACTGTGCTAGTCCCAGTTTATCTGCACGCTCAATCAAAATGGTATTGGCGTTTGGCACGTCAATCCCAGTTTCAATAATGGTTGAACACACCAGCACGTTATATTCTTTGTGATAGAACTGCTGCATGATTTGCTCTAGCTCACGCTCACGCATTTGACCATGTGCTACCGCAACTCGGGCTTCAGGAACCAATTCACGTAGAGTTTCTGCCGTACGTTCAATGGTCTCCACTTCATTATGTAAGAAATACACTTGCCCGCCACGTAACAGTTCACGCAAGATGGCTTCTTTGATCGAATCTCCAGTGTGTTCTTGCACAAAGGTTTTCACAGCAAGACGACGTGCAGGCGGCGTTGCAATAATAGATAGATCACGCATACCACTAAAAGCCATATTCAGCGTACGTGGGATAGGCGTTGCAGTTAGCGTCAGCATATCTACATCGGCACGTAAGGCTTTAATTCTCTCTTTATCACGTACACCAAAACGATGCTCTTCATCCACGATCATGAGGCCGAGATTTTTAAATTGCACACTTTCCTGCAAGATTTTATGTGTGCCAATCACGATATCCACTTTGCCTTCTGCGAGGTCTTCAATGGTTTTGGTATGTGATTTTGATGAACCAAAGCGTGAAAGGACTTCAATACGTACAGGCCAATCCGCGAAGCGATCTTTGAAAGACTCGTAGTGCTGCTGCGCCAACAACGTGGTTGGAACAAGTACAGCCACTTGTTTGTTATTTTGTACTGCCACAAATGCAGCACGCATGGCCACTTCTGTTTTACCAAAACCGACATCACCACAAACCAAGCGATCCATCGGCTTCGCTTGTTGCATGTCATAGAGTGTCGCTTCAATAGCATTGGCTTGATCTAAAGTTTCCTCATAGGCGAAGCCACTGGCAAACTGCATATAGAGACTTTGATCCAGTTCAAAGCCATAACCGGGCTTCGAATGACGACGGGCTTGAATATGTAAAAGTTCTGCCGCCACATCATGGATCTGCTCTAAAGCTTTGCGTTTCGCTTTAGACCATGCATCTGTACCCAATTTATGTAATGGTGCTAGATCTGGGTCACCACCACTGTATCGGCTAATTAAATGCAGGTTTGTTACAGGGACATACACCTTGGCTGCATCGGCATAGTCTAACTGCAAAAATTCATGGTCTTGGTCATCGATACTCAAGGTAATTAAACCTGCGTACCGTCCCACGCCATAATCAATATGAACCACAGGTGCGCCAATACTTAGCTCGGTTAAACTACGAACAAGAAATTCTTCTGATACTTCCTGTTGGCGTTTACGACGACGTTGAACCACACGGTGTTCATAAAGCTGATTTTCAGAAATTACACTAAGCTTGTCAGTTAGCAATAAACCACGATCTAAGGGCGCATTGGTGATCGCAATCGCATGCATAGAATGCATAAAATCATCAAAACTTTCGACCGTCGGGATATCACCCAAACTCGGACGCAATGCATCTTTTAAGGTTTCACGTCGACCTGCACTTTCAGCCACCAAAAGTACTGGATTATTTGCCGCATCGATATATTGCTTAACCGCAGAAAATGGCTTTTCACGTTTAGGATCGACAGGTAAACGAGGTGGAATCTCAGCAGCAAGATTGATTACGCCATTGCGTTCATCAAAAGCCTCAGGCGAAGCCACGATACGACGGCAAAGATTTAATTGTTCTAACACTTGATTTGGTTGTAGGAAAATCTGCTCTGGCGGCAAAATCGGTTGGTCGACATTATGACGGCGGTCTTCATAACGACGCACAATATCCGACCAAAACTGAATCAATGTGTCATCAATAGCTTTATCTGTAATGACAATGCCATTCTCTGGTAAGTACGAAAATAGCGTACTTTGCTCTCTCATGGCTTGTTCAGAAAAGAACAACGGAAAATAAAACTCAATACCCGGTGAAGCTATGCCATCTTGTACATCCTGATAAATTGGATTTTTCTTTGGATTTGCCGTTGGAAAATTTTCCGCATATCGATCACGAAACAGTGAGCGCGCTTCTTTTAATGGAAATTCTTTTGCAGGTAAAACCGTAAAATGATCTAAGTTTTGGGTGGTTCGCTGAGTTTCAGGATCAAAGAATTTGAGGGTATCGATTTCATCATCAAATAAGTCAATACGAATCGGTGAACTTTGCCCCGAAGCGTAAATATCCATGATGCTGCCGCGTACTGCAAATTCACCATGATCATAAACGGTATCCACCAAGTGATAGCCCGCTTGTACTAATCTTAATTTTTGTTGTTCTATATCAAATTTTTGACCTACTTTAATATCAAAGTGTTCACCTAATACCCAAGATGCAGGCGCAACTCGCTGCGCTAAAGTTGTTGCTGAAACCAACAACACACCTTGCTGTGGCATATTGGACAAAATCGCCAAGCGCTCAGAAACGATGTCTTGATGTGGCGACAGCCGGTCATAAGGTAAAATTTCCCAATCTGGGAAAATAGTCGGCTTAATTCCGTAAAATTCCAGCTCACTTTCTAACTGCCCGAGATGCTGATTATTACGTGCTACAATCACAAACAACTGTTTCGATTGTTTGCTAATTTCTTTAAATAATAATGCAGCAGATGAGCCTTGTAAGTTTCCGACCCACCGCTTTTCGCCAGCTTTGAGCTGTTTAAGATTGAGTTGTGAAATTTCTTGCTGGAACATGATGTAAATAGCTTTTAATGTTTTAATCACTTAGTGATCATATTAACACGATGCTTTTTACATTCCGAGATTTAAGCAACTATATACAGTGTTTTAACCAATATGGATTTGCGATTGTATTTTCTATTGATGAGTACCATTAACGCACCCATCAAACTCAAACACTGCAGTCCATTCACTTACTTACGATCACGGATGAATTGACGATAATAATCATTCAATAGTTTGACATAGAGTTTAAACTGCAACAGATTTTCTTCAGTATTGCCTAATCGTGCAACAAAGCGTTGACTTGCAATTTCCAAGTCTATTTTTTCATTGATAATCATTGCAGTTGCATAGAGCTGTTTTAAATCATCGAAATTTGTCATTTTTCTATTCGACAAATATTCCATACGTTCAGACAAAGTATTTAAAACTACGCCTTCAATGATATAGCCCTGAGTTTCATCATATTGAATGTGGTGTTGTTCTAAGTAAAGTTGCTCAGGCGACTCTTTAGCGCCTTTGAATAAATCGACTAACTTATTAAACATCTGACTATCTACAACATGATAAAAAACCTATTGTACTTCGATTACGTCCTTATTTGGGCAAGTTAAAGCTGTTCTGACTTGATCTACAAGCTAAATTTTTCATCCAAACCTTCATGACTATATATAGAACTATAATTACGATCTTAAGCAAATATAGCATTTTATTTTCAACCCAATACTTTCTTTTAGAAATTAAGTTACTTTTATAAACCTAAAACATCACTGCCATCAGATTAGTTTTCTAGATTTACCACTAATTTCTTCAAATAAAAAACGAAGGATTAACCTTCGTCATTTACCCACCATTTAGCTATTTAAAAGTCCTAAATAAGCATTTAACTCACTTGAGCGAGTGGCATACTAAATGGTGTCACTTCAGAAACTAGATTTTCAATCGAGAAAATTTCATCCAATTGACTTTCAGTTAACAGCTCTTGCTCTAAAACCACTTGGCGAATGGTTTTATTTTCGGCAATACATTGCTTACCGATTTCATCACATTTTGCATGACCTAAATATGGATCGAGTAAGGTCACAATACCTACACTACGCATCACAGCATCAAAACATGCTTGCTCATTTGCCTGAATCCCTTGAATACATTTGCTGTCTAATGTTTTTACGGCATTCACCAAAAGCTCAATTGATTCATTCATGGACAATGCAATCACCGGCTCCATGACATTTAATTGTAATTGCCCCGCTTCTGCGGCCAAAGTTATGGTTAAATCATTGCCCATCACTCGAAATGCAATTTGGTTGACCACTTCAGGGATCACAGGATTGACCTTTGCAGGCATAATGGACGAACCTGCTTGTAACTCAGGTAAACGAATTTCCGCTAAACCTGTTCGTGGCCCCGAACTTAAAAGACGTAAGTCATTACAGATTTTAGAAAGTTTGACAGCTAAACGTTTTAAGCAACTTGATAATAAAATAAATACGCCACAATCGCTGGTTGCTTCGACATAGTCTTCTGCACCTTGCAATTTTAGACCGGTCAAATGAGCTAGATTTTCAACGGCCTTCGCTGCATAACCCGCAGGAGAATTCACGCCAGTGCCAATTGCCGTCGCACCTAAATTAATTTCCAATAGAAGCTGTCGATTTTGCTCAATCAACTTTAAATCTTCTTTTAATAATGTTGCAAATGCACGGAATTCTTGCCCCAAAGTCATCGGAACAGCATCTTGTAACTGTGTACGCCCCATTTTGATGACATGTTTAAACTCATCGGCTTTAATATGTAAGCTTCCAATTAGCTGATTTAAAACCACAAATAAAGCATTAAAAGCACTATATGTCGCTAGACGCAGCGCTGTTGGATAGACATCATTAGTCGATTGTGACTTATTGACATGATCGTTTGGATGAATCCGTTGATAACTGCCTTTAGCATCTCCGAGCAACTCAAGGGCAATATTGGCAATGACTTCATTGGCATTCATATTGATCGATGTACCTGCTCCACCTTGATAAATATCAATTGGAAATGAATCTGCCCATTGTTCAGGATGATCAATCAATGCATCACACGCCTGCTGAATCGCTTGGCGAATATCATCTTGTATTAAGTTAAATTGATAATTGGTTTCTGCTGACGCTTTTTTTACCTGAGCAATAGCGCGTACAAAGTTTAAATTTTGTCCGACATGCTGCTTTGATATTTGAAAGTTTTCGATGGCACGCAATGTATGTATACCGTAATAACATGACTGCGGGACTGCTTTATCCCCCAATAAATCATGCTCTATTCTCGTTTTTTCCATTTGAACCGTTGTCACTGCGCATTCCCTCTAATTACGCACCAAGACTGTGCATACCTCATATTCGACCTGTTCAAATCATCTCACTACAGATGATGTGATGCACATTTGCAACCAAATATTTCAAATGCACATTTCTTGTTCAATATGTAACATTGTGTAATTTTTACCTATTTTCATTAGTTCTCTTTTTGTGATGAAAAGTCTTTAGTAGATTTACATTTCAAAATTTAAATTCCCTTCTGGACAACATTTCAGCAGCACAATAAAAAATTCGATTTGTAATAAGAAAAAATATCATTTACGCAAAACATACATAAAATATGCTTAAAGGTTACAGAGTGTAATTTTTAAATCGTGCTTGAATCTGCGACTTACGACAGAAGTACAAATTTTCATCTAGGACAGAGATGATTTGCTTTCATTAAGGACGAACCGCCTATGAGCCATTTAAACCCGACATTAGTCACCTTTATTTTTTATATTCTTGCAATGCTTGCCATTGGTTTGTATGCCTACAAAGCTACGCATAACTTTGACGAATACATTTTAGGTGGACGAAGTTTAGGAAGTGTTGTGACTGCACTTTCAGCAGGTGCATCCGACATGAGTGGTTGGCTACTCATGGGTCTCCCTGGTGCAATTTATCTATCTGGTCTTTCCGAAGCTTGGATTGCAATCGGCTTAATTATAGGTGCTTGGTTGAACTGGCTGATCGTTGCTGGTCGCTTGCGTGTTCATACCGAATATCAAAATAATGCCCTGACCCTGCCCGATTATTTCACGAGCCGTTTTGCAGACCGTAAAAAGATTTTACGTATCATTTCAGCTGTAGTGATTTTAGTGTTCTTTGCGATTTACTGTGCTTCTGGCATGGTGGCTGGCGCACGACTTTTCGAAAGTTTATTCGGTTGGAACTACACAACAGCACTGTGGATTGGTGCCATTGCAACCATCAGCTATGTCTGTATTGGTGGATTCTTAGCGATCAGTTGGACCGATACTTTCCAAGCGGGTCTGATGATCTTTGCACTGCTGATCACACCGATCATCGCCTACCTTGC
Organism: Acinetobacter sp. YH1901134; assembly: GCF_013416965.1. Lineage (NCBI taxonomy): Bacteria > Pseudomonadati > Pseudomonadota > Gammaproteobacteria > Moraxellales > Moraxellaceae > Acinetobacter > Acinetobacter sp. YH1901134. The sequence continues at coordinate 337,541 of NZ_VPEW01000004.1, forward strand.
TTTAGGGGATAACAGTCAAAATCTTGCTGCTATTTTGGAAACAGCTCGCCCGCAAGCTTCCAATTTATTTGAAGGCTTAAGTACAGTTGCGATTTTATCCAGCATGGCGTGGGGCTTAGGCTATTTTGGTCAGCCGCATATTTTGGTTCGCTTTATGGCAGCCGATTCTGTTAAATCCATTCCGAATGCACGACGCATTGGTATGACATGGATGATCCTATGTCTAGGCGGTGCTGTAGCAGCCGGTTATATCGGTATTGCTTACTTCCAAGTTCACCCAGAACTGGCAAGCGTCGTTAATGCTAACCCTGAAACGGTATTTATGGAATTGACTAAAATTCTATTCAATCCGTGGATTGCTGGGATTATTTTGGCCGCAATTTTAGCTGCGGTGATGAGCACACTTAGCTGTCAGTTATTGGTATGTTCAACAACCTTGACGGAAGATTTGTACAAAGGATTTATTCGTAAAAACGCATCGCAAAAAGAGTTGGTTTGGATTGGACGTGCGATGGTTTTGGCAATTGCCGTATTTGCAATCACCTTTGCAATGAACCCTGCAAGTAAAGTTTTAGGCTTAGTGGCTTATGCATGGGCAGGTTTCGGTGCTGCATTTGGCCCACTGATTATTCTTTCATTGCTGTGGAAACGTATGACGCTTAACGGAGCAATCATTGGCATGATCGTGGGTGCTGTGACTGTCATCGTGTGGAAAAACTACTTAGGCCACCTTGGTTTATACGAAATCATTCCAGGCTTTATTTTCTCTGCAATCAGTATCGTTGTCGTGAGCTTATTGGGCAAAGCACCAGAGGCGGATGTGGTTGAACGCTTTGAAAAAGCCGAAGCGCAATATCAAAAAGAAATGTCTGAAATCTAAAATTTTTGACACTAAAAAGGGGCTAAATGCCCCTTTTTAGTACTCACATTTTCTATTACATAATTTATGTTACGCAGTAACATCAGATGCGCAATTTGATTCAAATAAGAAAACGATATGCGATAAAGTCATCCACAAGTGTTTGAGACAGGATTAATTTTCATCAAAAATGTTTTTGCGACATTTTTAATAATTTGACGGAAGCGCACGAGTTTTGTCGGTGAGGTGCATTGCACCGCAAGATGGTTTCCTTGCGAAGCACGCTTCTCATTTTGCCGAATGAGAAACAACGTTTCGTAAAAGTGCCTCCAGCCGAAGGCTAAACCCTTTATCCAAACCCAAGATGCAAGACTCCGTCGAATAAACTTAAAAAACGTTTTAAAATGCGCAATTACATTTACACTCATAAGAGCCGTTACTTAATTGATCGAGCCGCAGGTTTCAGCTTAATTTGCATACTTTCTTTGATCACTTCCATCACAGGATAACTACGCGTTTCCTTGATACCAGGTAATTGCCAAAGCACCTGCCCTGAAATTTTTCTAAATTCTTCCATGTTTGCACAGCGTATTTTCACTACAAAATCAAAACCACCACTGATCATGTGACATTCTACGATTTCTGGAATTTGACGTACTGCATCCGAAAAATCTTCCAATACATTGGGCGTGGTTTTATCTAGTAAAATCTCCACAAAAACCACAAATCCATTGTTGAGTAAGACCGGATTTAAACGTGCTTCATAGCCTAAAATAAAGCCTTCTTTAGATAATTTTTGCACACGTGCCAACGCCGCAGTCGGTGATAAATTCACCATTTCCGCAAGCTTAATATTGGACAGTTTTCCGTCTTCTTGCAGCAACTCTAAAATACGAATATCTATACGGTCTAAGCTCAAATATGGGCTACTCATCTGAATTTTTCTCTAAATATTATTAAAACTATAGTGAGTTATTCGTTAAATATTCTGTGATGATAAATTAAATAAAGGATCAAGCTCAAGATTTATTTGCTCGTCATAGAACTTTGACACGGAAAATTGAAACATGAATGGAAAAGTATTTGAAGTCACGGGAAGCGATGACTACATCACTGAATTTAAAGACAAGAATAGCTTTGAACAATCGATTAATACAGCATGGCGTCGTGCTGAAACTGAGTGCATTGAAAAATTATTAGCACACAGTGAAATCCCTTCCCCGATCAGCGATCAAATTCAACAATTGGCTTTTGACTTAGCCCATTCATTACGTGAACGTAAAAGCGGTACAGGTAAAGCAGGCATTGTACAAGGCTTGCTACAAGAGTTTTCATTGTCTTCACAGGAAGGCATCGCGCTCATGTGTTTAGCTGAAGCGCTACTCCGTATTCCAGACAAAGCAACACGTGATTTACTGATCAAAGATAAAATCAACCAAGGTAACTGGAAAGATCATGTTGGCCAAAGTAGCCTCATGTTCGTTAATGCTGCTGCTTGGGGATTAATGCTGACGGGCAAACTGATGGAAACCCCTCAACAAAAAAGTCTGTCTAGTCTATTGACGGGTATTTTAGCACGCAGTGGTCGTGGCATTATCCGTAAAGCTGTCGACGTGGCTATGCGTATGATGGGCGAACAGTTTGTTACAGGCGAGACCATCAATGAAGCACTTAAACATGCAGAAATTTTAGAAGACAAAGGCTTCCGCTATTCATATGACATGTTGGGTGAAGCAGCATTAACTGAACCTGATGCTGAACGATATTATCAAGACTATACCGATGCGATCCACGCGATTGGTCAAGCTTCTGAAGGTAAGGATGTTTATAACGGAGCAGGCATTTCGATCAAATTATCTGCCCTACACCCGCGCTATCAACGTTCACAGATCGACCGTGTGCATAACGAACTTTATGGCAAAGTGCTTGAACTTGCAGTATTAGCCAAGCATTACAATATTGGTCTAAACATTGATGCTGAAGAAACTGACCGCCTTGAAATTTCTTTGGAACTACTTGAGCGCCTATGTTTTGAGCCTAAATTAGCGGATTGGAAAGGTATTGGATTTGTGATTCAAGCCTACCAAAAGCGCTGTTTCTATGTGGTCGACCATATTATTGACCTCGCTAAGCGTAGCCAAAAACGTTTAATGATCCGCTTAGTGAAAGGTGCATACTGGGACAGCGAAATTAAGAAAGCGCAAATTGAAGGTATGAGTGACTATCCTGTATTTACGCGCAAAGTTCATACCGACCTGTCTTATATTGCATGTGCTAAAAAACTTTTAGCAGCACCTGAGCAAATTTATCCTCAGTTTGCAACACACAATGCGCAAACCGTTGCTACGATCTACCAATTAGCACAGCCAGAGCTTTACTATCCAGGCCAGTATGAATTTCAGTGCCTTCACGGCATGGGTGAACCCCTCTATGAACAAGTGGTGGGTTCGAAGTCTGATAACAAACTGGGTGTGCCTTGTCGTATTTATGCACCAGTGGGTAACCATGAAACCTTATTGGCCTATTTGGTTCGACGTTTACTGGAAAATGGTGCGAATACCTCTTTCGTCAACCGTATTGCAGATAAAAATTTAAAAATTGAAGATTTAATTGAAAATCCAAGACAGACGATATTAGCGACGGCTGAAAAAGAAGGTATCACTGGAGCGAAGCATCCTTCTATCCCTTTTCCGCAAGATTTGTATGGCACAGAACGTCGCAACTCAAAAGGACTCGATTTAGCCAATGATCGCGACTTATCTCAGCTCAATACCACGGCAGTACAGCATGCACATACCCAGTGGCATGCTAGTGCAATGGGCGCTAATTTAGAAGAAATTCATACTGCAAGTATCAACATTACAAACCCTGCAAACCGTAATGATGTGGTCGGCAGTGTCAGTGAAGCTAGTCTAGAGCAAGCGGAAATCGCTCTCAATAATGCGGTAAATGCCCAAGCTTCATGGAAAACTTTAGACAAAGATCAGCGTGCAGCATGCTTAAATCGTGCGGCAGATTTGATGGAAGCACAATTGCAATCTCTCATGGTGTTGTTGTCACGTGAAAGTGGTAAAACTTATGCCAATGCTATTGCTGAAGTCCGTGAAGCTGTAGATTTCCTACGTTATTATGCAGCTCAAATGATTGATCTAGCAGAAAATACGCAAATTGAACCTCTTGGCACTGTGCTGTGCATTAGTCCATGGAACTTCCCGCTTGCTATTTTCACAGGTCAAATTGCGGCGGCCTTGGTTGCAGGTAATACCGTGATTGCCAAGCCTGCTGAACAAACGCCACTGATTGCTGCTCAAGCTGTACATATTTTATGGGAAGCAGGTGTTCCCTTCGATGTATTGCAACTCCTTCCTGGCCGTGGCGAAACCATTGGTGCCAAACTCAGCGCGGACTCACGTGTCCAAGGCATCATGTTTACTGGCTCAACGGAAGTCGCACGTATCTTGCAAAAAACCGTGGCACAGCGCTTAAACCAATTTGGCGAAAGCGTGGTATTGATTGCTGAAACTGGCGGTCAAAATGCCATGATTGTTGACTCATCAGCATTGACAGAACAAGTGGTATTGGATGTCGTTAACTCTGCCTATGATAGTGCCGGTCAACGCTGTTCTGCCCTACGTATTCTCTGTGTACAAGAAGATAATGTGGACGTTGTCCGTACCATGTTACAAGGTGCGATGAAGCAACTTCGTGTCGGAAATCCTGCACTTTTAGCAACTGACATTGGCCCAGTGATCGACCTTGAAGCACAGCAAAATATTGAAAAACATATTGAGAAGATGCGTAGCAAAGGCTATCCAGTACATCAAATCATGTTTAATGCTGATGGCAATGCCTTAAGTACGGGAACTTTCGTTGCACCAACTTTGATTGAACTGCCAAATTTAAATGATTTAGAACGCGAAGTTTTTGGGCCAGTATTGCATTTAATTACCTACAAATATGGTGAGATTGAAAACCTATTAACACAAATTAATGCCAAAGGTTATGGTTTAACCATGGGCTTGCATACACGTATTGATGACACGATTCAAAAAGTTATCGGTCATGCAGAAGTCGGCAACCTGTACATTAACCGTAATATTGTAGGTGCTGTGGTTGGTGTACAACCTTTTGGCGGCGAAGGCTTATCAGGTACAGGTCCAAAAGCTGGCGGTCCTTTATATCTTTACCGTTTAATGCATCAAATTTCTGAGAAAAAATTGGCTACACCTTATGCTGCTCAGGCAGAAACACAAGCTGCACACTTCCCTGCATATGAAGCTTTTAACGCTTGGGCGAAGCAACATTTTGCAGGCATTGCCATTCAAGCACCGCAGGCCATAGCCGCAGGACAAAGTTTTGAACTGCAAGGCCCTACTGGTGAAAACAACCAATATGCCATTTTGGCACGTAAAGGTGTACTTTCACTAGCCAATAATGATGCAGATCAACTGAATCAAATTGCTGCGATTTTATCGGTGGGTAGTCAACCCGTGGTACTTGCAGACAATACTTTTGTGTTAAAACACTTAAATAGCATGCCGAAAATCCTCGTGGACCAATTTAAAGTGATCACGGATATTTATCATGGCAATTTTGATGCGGTTTTACACCATGGTGAACAAACTGAGTTATTAAAGATTCAACAGGTTATCGCTTCTCGTGAAGGTGCAATTATTGGCATTACGCATTTAGCTTCAGGCCAATATGACATCCCTGTAGAACGTTTCGTGATTGAGCGGGCAATCAGTGTCAATACTGCGGCAGCCGGTGGTAATGCCAGCTTAATGACGATGAATTAAACATTCGAATGAACTCCAACTAATCAGTTCCTCACTTAGCTCAATCTTTATGAATGTTCCATAAAGATTGAGCGTTTTTTTAACTACCCCTAGATAAATATTCTGTTTAGCGCATTCAGACTCATTTTCTCGACAGATAAATACAGCCAAAAGTGGAATTAATTTAGTCTTATAAGGTGAATTTTGCTAACATGACTTTTTTTAATATGTTTGCGATTTTTTACTGCATATGACTTCAACTTATCAGCAACAACTTGATGCCAAAGTTGCCCGCATTACGGCTCAATTTTCAGAATACAACCCTCCCTCTTTAGAAGTTTTTCCTTCTGCTGAACAAAACTTTCGTATGCGAGCGGAATTCCGAATTTGGCATACTGAAAATGATATGTTTTATGCAATGTTTGAACGCAATGCAGACAATGAAAAACAAGTTGTCGAAATTAAAGATTTCCCGATTGCAGATAAAAGCATTAATGATTTAATGCCCCTATTATTAAATGAACTCAAGGCACAAGAGATCTTATCTAGCCGATTATTTGAAGTTCATTTCTTAGCAACGCTGAAAGGTGAAATGCTGGTTTCATTGGTTTACCGCTGCCCGCTCAATGCTGAATGGGAAGTTGCTGCCAAAGCGCTGTCTGAAAAGCTCAATATCAAGATTTATGGTCGTAGTCGTGGTCAGCGCGTGATTTTAACTGATGACTATGTGGTTGAAGAACTCCAAGTATTTGACCGTAAATATCAGTATAAACAAATTGAAAGTAGCTTCACACAGCCAAATGCCGGCGTATGTCAAAAAATGCTGGAATGGGCGTGTCAGGTTGCGGATCACTCAGACAAAGACTTACTTGAGCTCTACTGTGGTAATGGTAATTTCACGCTGCCTCTTTCAACACGCTTTAATCGCGTTTTGGCAACAGAATTAGCCAAGTCTTCAGTTTATGCCGCGCAGTGGAATATTGAGCAAAATGGTATTGATAATATCCAAGTGGCTCGTCTTTCAGCTGAAGAGTTTACCCAAGCCTACAATGCTGAACGTACATTCCGCCGCCTTGAAGAAGCTGAGATTGAAATTTCAAGCTATAACTTCGATACGGTATTTGTCGATCCACCGCGTGCAGGTATCGATGATGAAACACTAAAACTGTTGCAACGTTTTGAACGCATTATCTATATTTCATGCAACCCAGATACTTTGCATGACAATCTTAAACTGCTTTCACAAACGCATAAAATCAGCAAATTCGCCTTGTTTGATCAATTCCCTTATACACACCATGTAGAGTCTGGTGTGTTTCTTGAGAAGTTTTAAACAAATTATTTCAAGTCATGTTGTTGTCATAAAAGGAGCTTTCTAAAAGCTCCTTTTTTATATGCTAAAAAAGCTTTATTTTCTCGCCACATGCAGTGCAATGGATGCCTTTTTATATCAATTAGACAAAGATTCTAAAAGTCCAATCGAAAAAATGATCATTCAACTGGCTAAAATATCACTTTAGTAGTCTTGCTTTATTTATTGGATTGGTTATATTTCGTCCTATGTTAGGTCGCAAATGAAGGCTCTATGAGTTTTTGGCATAAGTTGTTCGCTAAAGAACAGCAAAACGGGCATAAGAATCAAATTGCCTGTGTTGAAAATGATTGCTCTTGTAAAACCAATGAACAGCTTATTGCTGCTCTTACAAAGGCAACGGATGAAGATGTTATCCTCGGTATTAAAAAAGTACTCGCTTCGCGCGGTTATAGCCGTAAGGAATTAAATGAAATCCAGCATCTACCTCTACAGTAGAGTCTGAACATTCAATGTTCAAACAAGGCATTCTGTTTTACAGAGTGCCTTTTTCATTTTTTAGTCTAATCAAAAGTATGCCGCTTATTTACAGATCAGGTTTTGTGGATTTGCCACATCGCTATTTACAGCTTTTATGCTATGCTCCAAGGCAACTCAGTGATGTCTAATTTTTAAACACACGACAATAAAACCTAATATTGCATCAAATAAAAAGCAGATAACCACTAAACTGGATTGATATAAAAACTAAAGGAATGAACATGAATAAATTAACAATTTGCCTAATCGCCTGCTGCATACTTAGTCTAAGTGCTTGTAGCCAAATTCCCAAAGAATGCAAAGAATCCTGGGATAAACTCGAAGCCTTATCGAAACAAATGGGCTTAAACGAAGAACAAATCAAAGAACAGAAAAAACAGTTTGAAGAAAGTATTAAAAAACAATCTAAAGAACATGCCATTCAAATGTGCCAAACCCAAAGTACCTTTTTAGGTTTAGTCGGCAAATAAACAGTAGATTCTATCAATCTAAACACTGTACAGATGAAGCCCGAATATTCGGGCTTTTATGATTCGCACTGAGATGCTGTTGTGTACGCTACAATTGGCCCTAAAGGTTTCAAACTTGAATCATGTCTATTCAATGCTTGAATATCTGCACTAGACACAGATCCATCTAAATACAAGGCATTGTTAATCGATAATTGCTGCTTAAAATATTGTGCAAATGCATAAAACGACACGCCTTCACGACTGATCACAAAATACAACTTCCTGTTCTTGATCCCCACGCCATTGCGGATTTTCAATGAATCTGACTGTGGGATAAAGTTTGGATTGATTTTTCCATCTACCACCAGCATTGGACCTGACTGCGTCGCATAACGTGCATTAAAATTTGTGGAAGCATATTTTTGTGTAGTTAATATCACCGCTTGCTTGTCATTCCATGCTAGAACACCATTCGGCTGAATTAAAAAATTACCAAAGCCTCGTGTTGCACGATTCAAGGCTTTTTTCTGCAGCCCATTTTCAACGTAAAGACCAACAGGCGCTAAATCTGCATGATACATCCCTGCATTCATTGCGAAGTTCATCGTATTACATTTACGCGCTAATGACTGCTTTAAACGCTGTAGGTCTCGATATGGCTGCTGCTCTGCATCATATAAATAGAGCTCTAGTTTACTCAAATCCGAAATTTCAACCACATCCACTGCAATGGGCTGACTGACACGTTTCGCTTGAATATTGGCATAGGAAATAGTCGGTGAGAAAATCAGACCGAGCAGCATCATAAAGCGCATTTTTTTAAACATTGAGGTTAAATGAAGACTAAGCATGACCCTATCCATAGCGCGCGTTAAAAATCGAACAAATTTTAGCTAAATCATCGCTAAAATAGTCGATTAATTCACAGATTAAAAGTAGACTAATCTTTAAAAATAATTCGGATTTAAAGTAGGACTGGTAAATTCATGCATGTGCAGAAAGATGGTTTTCCTCTTGGAACACATCTGATTGTTAAACACTTCGGTTATAGCCATCATGGTATATATGCCGGCCGTGGTAGAGTCATTCACTACTCTGGTTTTGCACACCTTTTCAAAAAACATCCAATTGAAATGACTTCGATCGAAAAATTCAGCCACGGCAAAAAAATTATCGTTCAGTCATATAGCAATCCAAAATTTAAAGGGCGTAAAGTGGTGCGTCGTATGCGCTCTCGCATGCATGAAAACAACTATCATCTGATTATTAATAACTGTGAACACTTATGCACATGGGCTATTACCGGCGTTGAAAGTAGTCCTCAAGTGTTCCGTATGATGAACCGACTCACCACGATTGGTTATGTCAGTTCTCTGATGAGCTTTATGAGCAGTATGATGCTAACCGTGACCACCACTTGCTTTGCACTGGTGTTCTATATTAAAAAGAAACTGCGCGAAAAAGCCAAAATGCAAATGCCGGTTTATACCTATTTAAAGCGTGAAGAACATAAAAATCGTTAATTCACTGCAGCAGCATTGAACCGTGGCTTTATCAAATTTCAATACATCAGCACATTGCTTAGAGATCCTGTGCCAATACACAAGATTTTGCTTACGGCGTATCAGATGTAATGCTTAATTTTGGTCACTCTTCACATTGCTAAAAGGTGGAAATTTATCTTCAACCAAATTGCTTTGCAGGCCATGTTCTAAATAAATTTTGGCTGCATCCAAAACCGTTGTAAAACCCCCTGTACTATCGATAATAAAATCAATCAATGCCTGACCTTGCAGAGGAATCTGTGAGTTTTTGATACGAACGTAGGTTTCCATCGGGCTAATTTGCTCAAAAATAAAATCGACCTGAGTTTTTGGTTCTCCCCACTGTATTTGAATTAATTTGTTTTCCTTAATACTCAGCACGTCTACATCGGCGACTGCATTATATTTTTGCCAAGTCCATTGCACGGTTTTACCTTCTTCTAGATAGCCACTCGATGCACTAAACCAAAAATGCTGTGTTATTAAAGGATCAACAAAAGCATTAAATACGATATTGATGGACTTACGAATTAACATCTGGGTTTCAATCACGACACTCATCTGCATTCCTACAGTATTTTAATTTTATTCAGTGATAGCACAGAGAACTGATCATTGCCTACCACTGAATTGTTATTGCCCTATTCTGCTGTATGTTCTGAAATAAATGCTGATGTCACTAGCGTGGGATTCTTCTCTATAAATTGCCCATTCCAATAGGGATAGTATGGATAAGGTGGATACACTGCACTGACTACGTCTAATCGGGCTAACTGCTCTACGCTTAATGACCATTCCTTCGCCGCAAGGTTCTCCAACAGTTGCTGTTCATTACGTGCGCCTATCAAAATACTAGAAACTGTCGGTCTGGTTTTCAGCCAATTCAATGCAATCTGCGGGATAGAGTGCCCTGTTTCCATGGCTATTTCTTGCATTACATCTAACACTGCAAATAACTTTTCATGTCGAACTGGCGGTGCGAATTGTGCTGTTTCATGCAGCCGACTTTGCTTTGGAATCGCGTGCTCACGATCAAATTTCCCTGTTAATCTCCCCCAGCCCAGCGGACTCCAAACCACTGCACCAATCTGTTGATCATGCTGCGCAGGCATTAACTCCCATTCATAGTCACGTCCAATCAAAGAATAATAGACTTGATGCACACTCAGCTTTTCATAGCCATGCTGTTGGGCAATCGACTGAGCTTTCATGAGCTGCCAGCCTGAAAAATTCGATGCACCGATATAGCGAACTTTTCCACTACGTACCAAGTCATCTAAACTGTGCATCAGCTGTTCAAGTGGCGTCGTGCTATCAAACTGATGCAGTTGCAGCACATCAATATAATCCGTACCTAACCGCTTTAAACTCGCCTCCACGGCTTGAATTAAATAGCTTCTAGAATATCCACCTTGATTGATTCCATCATTCAATCGGATACCCACTTTGCTGGAAATAATCACCTCTTGGCGTTTTGATTGAAGTAATGCACCGAGCATCTGCTCAGAGGCACCATTTGAATAAGCATCTGCGGTATCGAAATAATTCACGCCTTGATCAATACACAGATCAATCATGCGCTGAGCATCATTTAAGCTCGCTTGCCCCCATGCAGAGAAAATAGGGCCTTGCCCGCCAAATGTACCTGCACCAAAGCCGAACTCTGAAACTTGTAAGCCAGATTGCCCTAGGTTGTGATAGTTCATGGTGAATTCCTGTGTTTAATTTATACACAGAATAGGCACAGATATTTATCAGAAAAACCCTGAATATCGAGAAAGACTTTCTTGATTATATTGATAATGCTAACTGAAGATTTCGACTTATTCACACGAATGGCGGCACTGGGTTCAATCAGTCAAGCTGCCAAAGAAGCCAATCTCTCTGTTTCTGTCGCTAGTAGCCGTCTACACAGACTTGAACATAGTTTAGGGCTGCGCTTATTTCATCGCACTACACGGCAGCTACATTTAACACAGGAAGGTGCTGTTTTATTGCAGCAAGGTTTTCCCTTATTCGAACAATTTAATTCTCTCCTGAGCCAATTTCAGCCTGAACCACAACGACTCAGCGGCGTATTAAAAATCACCTGTTCAGAAGTTTTTGGAAATCGTATCATGGGGCCAGTATTTGCAGCCTTTGCCAATCTACACCCAACATTGACTTTAGATATTGAACAGACCGATCAAAATTTAGATTTGGTCTCCGCAGGTATAGATGTTGCGATACGTATTGGACAGTTAGAAGACTCATCACTAATTGCTAAACCGCTCAGCTTAAACCGTCGTATTTTGTGTGCCTCGCCTAGCTATATCGAACAACATGGCGAACCTCACTCCCTAGAAGAGCTCTCTATACACCAATGCATTTTACAGAAATACCCTAAGGGTGTTTCGCAGCTTTGGACATTCGTCCAAGATCAACACAACATAAATATACCTGTTTCAGGACAAGTTCATATCAACTCAGGTGAAGGCGTACGCCAAGCAGCACTTGCAGGTTTAGGCATCTCAAACCACTCCATCTGGCATGTGGAGGAAGATTTACAATCTGGCCAGCTCATCCAAGTTCTACCCAAGATCCCTGTTCAAAGTACAGCAATCTATGTGGTAATTCCGCATCGACATTTTGTTCCGCCTAAAGTACAGGCTTTTATGCGACACTTGGACGATTTTTTTCAGCATCAGTATGCTTGGTACGTATCGCCGAATTTATCTGAAAATTAGGCCAAGAATTTATCTTAAATTACTGTTAAAAGTCTTAATCAGCGGCGGAAGTTCAACTTCTAAGCTGCTAAACATTTCACGCTCAATGTTTCGTACAATCGAGTCCAGCGGCAAATCATTTTCCTGCAAGCCAAAAGGCTCCTCCAGCTCTGCACTTAACGCATCCAAACCTAAAAATAAATACGCAATCAAAGCCACAATAACAGGTGTCCAAATCCCTAAACTGGCCTCTAGGCTAAACGGCAAAATCAGACAAAATGAATACACCGCGCGATGTAAAAGCACCGAATAGGAAAATGGCAATGGCGTGGTCATAATACGGTCACAGCCTGCATGGATATCACCCATAGCTACGGTATGACGTGTAAGCGTGCTGTAGATAATGTCTGTAATCTGACCTTGCTTATAGGCTTTGACTAAATCTTTTTGAATAATTTCAAGTAAATATTGAGGTGCATTGATATTGTCTCGGCATTGCTGCCATTGCTGATCTGTCAAAGCTACACCATCTTTAAAATGCACAATATCTTGTGATTCATGGCGTAAACGATCACGTAATAAGTTGCAAAACAGCATGATACGGTGCATCAACACGGTTCTTTGCTCATCTTCAAGTACATGGCTATCACGAATCATGTGGCGTGTATTGGCAATCAATGAGCCCCAAAGCTTGCGACCTTCCCACCAACGGTCATAACAGGCAGTATTTCGAAAGCTCAAAAAAATCGACAGAATTACCCCAAAGATGGTAAATCCGATGGCTGGAACTTCAGGCGTATTTAGGTAGTGTGCAGCGCTTAGATACACCAAAATCGCCGACAAACTCACGACGACAGCCAACGCAGGCATGACTTTTGGGAGTATCGTGCCATGCCATGCAAATAAAAGTTTAAAGCTATTATTTTTATTTCGAATGATCACTTATTTCCCCTCTGTACTGCCTTAATGAACCATCTCAAGCATGAAAAAAGCCCAACCGAAGTTGAGCTTAATCTTAACCTACTTGATCTTAACCTATTGGGGATTCAAAGATGAATCCCTTTAAAAACTAAGATTTTATTTACCCGGTTTAAAACTGTCTTTCAAATCTAAGATGCGGTTAAACACTGGTTTTTCAGCTGTATGATCAAACTGATCTGCAACAAAGTAACCTTCACGTTCAAATTGGAAACGATCTTCAGGTTTTGCTTCTGCCAATGCAGGCTCAATGACCGCTTGAACCACTTTAAGTGATTCTGGATTTAAGTTTGCAAGGAAGTCATCACCCACTTCAGGGTCTGATTCAGTGAATAAACGGTCGTAGATACGAACTTCCGCAGCAATACCCTTGCTTGCAGAAACCCAATGTACAACACCTTTCACTTTACGGCCTTCAGGGTTTTTACCTAAAGTTTCAGGGTCGATTGAACATTTCAATTCAACCACTTCACCGTTCTCGTCTTTAATCACTTCATCACACTTAATCACATACGCATGACGTAAACGCACTTCACCGCCCGGAATCAAACGTTTAAAGCCTTTAGGCGCAACTTCTTCAAAGTCTTTACGATCAATGTAAATGTCTTGAGTCAACGGAATGATACGGTCACCCATGTCAACGTTAGGATGACGTGCATGCACCAAATCCATTGCTTCAGGCAAGTTAGTTAAAGTCACTTTGAGTGGATTCAACACAGCCATACCACGAGCAGCAGTATTTTCTAGAGACTGGCGGATGCAGTATTCAAGCATTGCAACATCTACGATACTGCCATCAACTTTCGTTACACCTACACGTTTACAGAAGTCACGTAGACCTTCTGGAGTAAAGCCACGACGGCGCATACCCACAACGGTAGGCATACGTGGGTCATCCCAACCATTCACAAAACCACCTTCAACCAATTTACGTAATTTACGTTTAGAGGTAATGGTGTAATCTACATTTAGGCGGCTTGATTCATACTGATGTGGTACAGATGGTGATTTAACTTTCTCGACAACCCAGTCATAGAATGGACGGTGATCAACAAACTCTAGTGTACACAGTGAATGCGTAACCCCTTCAATGGCATCTGATAATGGATGCGCATAGTCGTACATTGGGTACATTTTCCATTTATCACCAGTTTGGTGATGTTCAGAATGCAAAATACGATACAAAATAGGATCACGCATATGGATGTTAGGTGAAGTCATATCAATTTTGGCACGTAGTACTGCCTGACCTTCTCCCAACTCACCATTACGCATTTGTTCAAAACGCGCTAAGTTTTCTTCTACGCTAGCATCACGTTGCGGCGAATTTTTACCCGGCTCCACAAAATTACCGCGGTTTAGTTTGATTTCTTCAGGGCTCTGCAAATCCACATAAGCATCACCTTGTTCAATCAATTGCACTGCCCAAGTGTAAAGCTGATCAAAATAGCTTGATGCATAACGTGGCTCGCCGTTCCACTCAAAACCTAGCCATTTCACGTCATTGGCAATACCGTCTACATACTCTTGTTCTTCGGCATCCGGGTTTGTATCGTCGAAACGGAGGTTACATAGACCTGCGAATTCTTGAGCAATACCAAAGTTCAAACAAATGGCTTTTACATGACCAATATGTAGGTAGCCATTTGGCTCTGGTGGAAAACGTGTTACAACTTGTTCGGTACGACCTGCAGATAAATCATCTGTAATGACTTGACGTACAAAATCTAAGCCTGGCTGTTGTTCCTGCTGCGCAGCTTCGACAGGGGCATTGTTCTTGGTTGTCGGATTGTTAGGCAGGGATGAAACAACATCGTTTGGCTTCATGGTAATAAAATCACTTCTATAAAGATAAAATTAGGATAATTAAAACGCTTTTCTTTATTTTTAACAAAGAAAGTAACGTTTTTACTTGCCTTGTAGTTTACAGTTTGCTTATGCTTCTCACAACCAAAAAACCCATGGCTTTCATGTCCATGTACAGGAGATTACACAATGAGTTTTCCTCAAGTCGAATTAAACACCAATAAAGGTCGTATTGTTCTTGAGCTTAACACTGAAAAAGCACCTAAAACTGCTGAAAACTTCTTACAGTATGTTCGCGATGGTTTCTATGACGGCGTGATTTTCCACCGTGTTATTGATGGTTTCATGATCCAAGGCGGCGGCATGGATGAAAACTTCAAAGAAAAAACAACTCGTGATTCTATTGAAAACGAAGCTGACAACGGTTTAAGCAATGATGTTGGTACGATCGCTATGGCACGTACTCAAGCACCTCACTCTGCTTCAGCTCAATTCTTCATTAACGTGAAAAACAACACCTTCCTTAACCACACTGGTAAAACAGCGCAAGGTTGGGGCTATGCAGTATTTGGTAAAGTAGTTGAAGGTCTTGACGTTGTTGACGCAATCAAAAGCGTTCGCACTGGTAACCGTGGCTACCACGCAGACGTTCCTCTAGAGAACGTTGTAATTGAATCAGCTAAAATCATTTCTGAGTAAAAAACGTCCTCTCCATTCTTTATGAGTTTTAAAGCATCGCTTTAAAATGGAGTAATGAAAAAAGGTTTCTCTTTCTAGAGAAACCTTGAGGATGATAAGGAAAAGATTTGTGACCTATCTGTTTATCGCTGATTTACATTTGTCACCTGAACACCCTCGACTCGTTCGGGGGTTTTTAGCTTTGTTAGAACAATACAAAACTCAAAATACCCAGCTGTATATTTTAGGTGATTGGTTTAATGCTTGGATTGGTGATGACTTTACTGCCCCATGGTTAGACGAAATCATTGCAGCGCTTAAAGATTTTACTTCTTTGGGAAATCAAATTTATTTCCAAGTGGGTAATCGTGACTTTGCATTGGGTCAAAAGTTTTTAAATAAATTTCACGGTCAATTATTACAAGACGTGGATTATCTCCACATTGGCAACTATAAAATTCGTCTCGAACATGGCGATTTACTTTGCACCGATGATGTGTCTTACCAAAAGTTTCGTAAAGTGATTCGTAATCCTTTGCTTTTAGGTTTCTTAAAAAGCTTACCGCTTAGCATTCGACAAAAAATAGCCAATGGATTCCGCAAAAAAAGTACAGAAACTAAGCAAGTTAAATCTTATGACATCATGGATGTAAATGCTGAAGCTGTAGAAAAAGCTTTAGACCAAGCCGATCTACTGATTCATGGACATACCCACCGGCCCCAAATACATGATGTGCATGGAAAACTACGTATCGTTTTAGGGGACTGGCGCGCAGAACAAGCTCAAATATTAGAGGTTGGTGAAAACCCATCTGTGAGTGATTTAAAATTAAAAAAATGGTCTTACTAACCCTTAGACTTTAGTTAATCCTGTCGTCAAATTTGGTTAAAACAACACATCCATATATCAAGACATAGCCTTTTACCAGACTATCTCAACAGATTATCAATTGAACTGCATCCTACATATAGCAGATTAACGTCATTTAAAATCTTAAAAAAAACAAAGTTTAAACTTAAAAATAATTTCACAAGGAATTCACTATGGACTTACTTTCATCCACAGTGAACATCTTCAGATATTTATTAAGCAGCAATGACAGGTTGCTTAACTGCTGGACTATTACCAATTTGCCATACATATGGTAGCGGCGTTTGATTAACCTCCCAATCACCAATGACTTTCTGTTTATAAATAAATGGATTATGCGATGACACTACACGAGCATTACGCCAAAAGCGGTCTAACTGTTTAGTTGTCGAGCTTGCTGAAGCGCCCAAGGCGTTAAACAACTCACTACTCAAATTTAGTACCAACTCTGATATGACCACTTGCCCTTTAGAGGATTCTAGCTCCGCACGGTCATTCGCTTGCTGATCCAACTGGGTATCAGACTGAAAATGACTTAAATATGCGACATCTAAAGCTTCTGCTGCACGAAGTGTAATTGCTTCAGCTGCATAAGACTGTGCCGACGCCTTACCAATCACTTGTAAAATTTGTGCATCATCTCGAACTAAATCAGCATTACCATGGCTGTAAATACGTGTGCGTTCACGGACTTCATTACTGAAAACGTCCACAGCATTTTGTGCTATACCTGCCAGCGTTGCCAAATGCACGACCTGATAGAACGCCGTTTGATATTTAAAGCGCTGATCGAACGGCAAAATATGATCACGATCAATACTAACATCTTGAATATTCAGTGTGCCGCTGCCTGTGGTTTTTTGGCCAAAGCCATCCCAATCATCGTATACTTTTATGCCAGCGTCATGTGTTGAAACTGCGGCTATAACATGTTGATTCGTTGTTTCATCTAAAGCGAATAGATCGATCCAATCTGCAAAGATTGTTCCGGTAGAATAGTATTTTTGACCATTGACCCTTAGCTGACCTTGCGCATTTTCAGTAACTCGGGTAACAACATCTCCAATTTCAACTTTTCCGATTTCTGTCCAAGCATTACCGACCAAATCGCCTTGCAGAAAGCGCTTAAACCAAACCGTTTGATCTTGTGTTTTTTGCGCATTTAAACGGTCTTCTACAAAAGCAAAATGACCTCTTAATGCCTGTACAACATTAGAATCGGCCTTAGCCAATTCAATTAACAGCTGAAACAACTGTTTTTGTGAAACCCCTTCACCGCCAAAAGCCACGGGTACACGGACCGCACCAAATCCAGCTTGTTTTAACCATGAAATTGCATCATACGGCAGTTTCCTATTTTGTTCCCGCGCCAAAGCGCCTTCTGCAATTCTCTGAAAAATCGGACGGAACTTAGCGGCCACTTGATCATAGTCAGCACCTAAAGATAAGGGCTGTTTATTATTTTGAATCGTCATAATCTTCTCCTCTTAACTCCAAGCATGGCGCGGCGGTGGTACATCATTTAAATAGTAGTTGCCTACAATATTCAGCTTCCAACGTACGGGATCGTGCAAAGTATGCGTGCGCGCATTACGCCAATGACGGTCTAAATTCAGCTCAGACAACGTTGATCGTGTGCCTGAGAGTTCAAATAGTTTATTCGCCGCAAGTAACGCAATTTCAGTCGTCAGGACCTTAGATTCTGCTGTCAGTAGTGTTGCCTCTGACACCGTTTCTTCTGTTGGGTTCTCTACGGCTCGGTCTATCGCTTCACCCGCCAAAGCCAACACTGCCTCTGCAGCTCGGAGTTTAATTTTCAACTCGCCGATGTTGGCAATCGTATACGGATCTTGCACCGCCGTTTCTAAGCCTGAGTCAATCCAAGGACGTGCATGTTGGCGCACATATTGAATCGTTTCATTAATCGCACCGCGCGCAATACCAGCATCGACAGCAGATTGAATGAATTGAGAAATAGCGCCCGCAGCAGTTGGACGTTCAAAAGCTTGATGAATGGGTACAATGTGATTTAAATCCACTTTGACATTGTCTAACAGTACAGAACCGCTGACTGTCGTTCTTTGTCCAAAACCACTCCAGTCGTTAATAATGGTTAAACCCGGCGTATGCTGGGGTACTAAGGCTGCATAAGGCTTTCCATCATTCACAGCAACAACAGGTATCCAATGTGCAAGCAAAGCGCCTGTTGCAAAGAATTTTTGACCATTAATGAGCGCATGATCATCTTTAAACTCAATGGCTGTTGTTAATTCTGCAACTGTTTTGGAACCTTTTTCTGAAAATGCATTGCCAAAGCGTTTACCTTGTAAGACTTGATCAAAGAAAAACTCTTGCTGTGATGGATTTGCATCCAAACGAATATGCTCAACAAAGGCCCAATGGTTTTGAGCAATTTGTCCTAGGGATGAGTCTGCACTAGAAATAATTTTGACCACTTCTGCAAGGGTTTTATAACTCACTCCTGCACCACCAAATTGACGCGGTACAGTAATGCCCCACAAGCCTGATGCTGAATATTGCTGTACTTCCTGTAAAGGTAAGCGGCGTTCATGATCGCGTTTAGCTGATTCTTTTGTAAATTCCACAGCTAATTGTTCAGCAACCTCGATAGCTTCTTGATCAGATCGAATAATATGCGCTAAACCGCTAGATTGATAGAAATCGCGCGGAATGTTTTGCGCCTCTTTTAGTTTAATTTCAATTTTTGAAGTCATTATTAAAATGCTCAGTTTAGATATTATTCAAATAAGCTAGCACTTTTTATTTTGATTATTTATAGAATTATCATCAAAACAAATCAGTTTTGATGACATTGAATTTACATTTTTAATTGTCAAACAAAATCTTTATAAGCCGTACCAAACAAAAAAAATATCTGCTTATCCATATGAATATATGAAGTATTCAAAAATTATGATTAGCATTTATTCAGATTTGTTTTTGACTTTTTATTAATAAATGCAGCTGTATTTTTATATACCCTCTTATGCAAGAGATTAAATAACCCAGTAAAAAATCATGTCTAAAAATATTCGCTTCAATGCCTTTGAAATGAACTGTATTGCACATCAGTCACCCGGTCTGTGGCATCATCCATTAGACCGTTCTACAGAATACAAAGACCTAGAATATTGGACCGACTTAGCAAAAATTTTAGAACGCGGAAAATTTGATGGCGTATTTATAGCAGATGTTTTGGGTATTTATGATGTCTACCACGGTTCTGCTGAACATGCGCTGACTGGCGCTATCCAAGTACCTGTGAATGATCCTTTGCAAATTGTTCCTGCAATGGCAGCTGTCACCAAACATTTAGGCTTTGGTGTCACGACTTCAATTTCATTTGAGCACCCCTATCCTTTCGCAAGGCGTATGAGTACTTTAGATCACCTGACGAAAGGCCGTGCCGGATGGAATATTGTGACTTCATATCTAGAAAGCGGCTCTAAAAATTTAGGCCTAAAAACCCAAGTCAGTCATGACAACCGCTATGACATTGCAGATGAATACTTAGAAGTCCTCTATAAACTTTGGGAAGGCTCTTGGGAAGATGATGCCGTGCTGCGCGATAAACAAAATGGTATCTTTGCTGATCACCGCAAAGTGCATCCAATTCAACATGAAGGAAAATACTTTACTGTTCCTGGCATTCATATTTGCGAACCTTCACCCCAGCGTACACCGGTTTTATATCAAGCTGGCGCATCCGCACGCGGACAGCAGTTTGCCAGTCAAAATGCAGAATGTGTTTTCATCTCGGCACCGACTCAAATTGCAGTAAAAAAACTGGCCAATGGTATTCGGCATAATTTAGTAAAAGAAGGCAAAGATCCCCATTCTGTCCTGATCTATACCATGCTGGCCATAGTGGTTGATGAGACCGATGAAAAAGCCCAAGCAAAATTCTGTGAATATCAGCAATATGGCAGCTATGATGGTGGTTTGACGCTTGCTTCGGGCTGGTCAGGTGTCGACTTTTCGCAGTTTAAACCAACCGATCAAGTTGAATACATTCAGACCAATGCCATTCAATCCATGCTGCAATCTTATGTAGAGGCAGATCCTGATAAAATTTGGACGATTCAGGAAATTGCAAAATGGACCAGTGTCGGCGGTAACGGCCCAGTCATTGTTGGCTCACCAACTACCGTGGCAGACCGCTTACAAGAGTGGATTGAGTACACTGGTATCGATGGCTTTAACTTAGCCTACATATTGGCGCATAAGAGTTTTGAAGATATTGTGGAATACGTGGTACCAGAATTACAACGTCGTGGTGTATATCAAACAGAATATGCTGACGGAACCTTGCGTGAAAAACTCTTCGGCCAAGGCGCGAAATTGCCCGACAACCACCGTGCGGCGCAATACCGATATAAAAATCACGCTCAAGTTGCGAACAAGCATCAACACCTTGAAATGGCTTAAGCCGCTTTTTTTAGGCAAAAAAACAGCAGATGATCTGCTGTTTTTTGCTTTCAGGCTAAGCGATATAGCTGGTTTGGGCCAGTATAGAAGCTTTTACCATCTAGATTCAGGTTAAATGTCTCACCTGTTTCTAATTCAATCATTTGCCCAACATCAACCCAAATTAAACCAGCATTGGTATTTTGTTGACGTTTCAAAGGCACCAATTTCACATTAATTTCATCGCCATTTACAGCTTTGGCAGTTTGCCAAGTATTTAAAATATTCAAAAGATTTACTCAACATGTGAGCTTTTTGTGACAGAACAAAGAGATTAATCAATCGGGTTTGGAATAATAATTCTGTAGTTACAAAGATAAGATTCAAGTCAGAAGCTTGAATACAGATAAATCACAATCAGCTAAATAAAAAAGATAAGCAGGAACATTACCCGCTTCGAGTTAAGCAGAAGTATACAATATTGTGCTTTGATTAGCAAAAGTAGAGTTTACATATACTCTAAGCCACTACTTTTGCTAAAATTATTGAATTAAAATTTTAACCATCGAGTAAATTAATTACCCATACAGTGAATAATATAACGAAGGCTGTATCGCTTAGTAACCACCTTCTGTTTTCATTACTGGGGTATCATTTTTGTATTTCGATAAAAGTTCACGTAACGAATTCATGAGCACACTGGTATCGACACCCACGGCAACAAATTCTGTGCCTAACTCGATATACTTTTGAGTCACATCATGTTGTGTCGACAAAATACCTGCAGCTTTACCCGCCTTACGTATGCGCTGAATCGCATCAATCACGGTTTTTTGTACTTCAGGATGATTCGGATTCCCTTGATAACCCATCGTCGCCGACAAATCTACTGCACCAATAAACACCCCATCGATGCCATCAATTTTCAGTATTTCATCTAAGTTTTTAATCCCTTCAACCGACTCAATCTGAATCAGTAAACAAATATTTTCATGTGCATTTGCATAATAGTCAGCAATACTGTTCCAACGTGTTGCACGTGCTAATGCTGCACCAACACCTCTAATACCCTCGGGTGGATAACGTACTGCCTTAACCATAAGTTGAGCTTGTTCAACAGTTTCGACCATAGGGATGAGCAAGGTTTGCGCACCTATATCCAACAATTGTTTAATAAGTTGCAAACTACCAATTGGAGGTCGAACCACAGCTTGCGAAGGATATGCTGCAATACTTTGCAATTGCGACAATGTCGTCCGCAAGTCACTTGGCGCATGCTCACCATCAATGAGCAACCAGTCATAACCTGCATTTGCAGCTATTTCAGTACCATAAGCATCGGCTAAACCGACCCACAAACCAATCTGCTGTTCGGTTTTTAATTTTTTCTTGAAATGATTGGTGTAATCCATCGCTGCTGTCTCATGCTTAAACTATGATTAACTACAATTGATTAAACGCCTTTTGGCAAAAACTACCAATAGCATTTATCTATCTTATGATTTTATATAACTCTAATTCGCACTTCATACAGCTTAAATCTGTTAATTTTTAGCCATTGAGTCCAGCATATACGACTAAGATCTATCTTTGGAAAATTTTCTCCTTAGACCATTTGTCCATTTATCCGCTAAACTACAGCAAACTATATCTGGAGATATTCGATGGATCTGTTAAACGTATCAAAACAACGCTATACCACGAAAGCATATAATCCTGCTAAAAAAATTCCACAGGAACAATTTGAGCGTTTATTACAAATACTCCGTTTAACACCATCTTCCATCAATATTCAGCCTTGGCATTTTTTTATTGCAGATCATGATGCAGCCAAACAACGCATTGCCAAAGCCTTAGTAGGAAAATATGCCTACAATGCCCCAAAAGTTTTAGATTCATCACATACGATTTTATTCTGTACTAAAGCAGACATCACTGCAGAGCATTTAGATAATCTTTTAAATCAGGATGATCGTAGTGGTCGCTTTAAAGATGACAAAGCCAAACAAGGTCAAAAAGACAGCCGTACAGGTTATGTCGATTATTATCGTAATGAAAAAGGTGATATTCAACGTTGGGCTGAAAACCAAACATTTATTGCTTTAGGTCAAATGCTTTTGGCAGCAGGCATTGAAGGTGTGGATGCAACTCCAATTGGCGGATTTGACGAAGCGATCATCTCTGAAGAATTGGGCTTAGTTGAACAAAACTTGATTCCTTCTGTACTGATGACTTTAGGCTATCGTAGCGAAAATGATTTCAATGCGAAATTACCTAAATCACGTCTGAATGCTGAAGAAATTTTTACACACCTCTAAGCTTTCCATAAAACCGACGAAAGGGGCAATTTTGCCTCTTTTTTGTCATTTCGGGACTTATTATTTAAACAATTATCGAGTATATTCTGCTCAAAATATACTCAGGTCTCTCCCTATGCCTACAGCTATAAAATTACCCATGAAATTTCATTGCGAAGCGTGCAATACGGTTTATTTACAAAAATACGCGGGCGATATGCTCCATAGCTATCCAAACTGCCCAAACTGTAAACAACCGGGTCAGTTACAAGGCACCATTGAAACTCAAGATTTCCTGAAGCACCCTGTTGCTGTGGGTAAATGTTATTTTGAAAACACCTTACAACGTTTTCAACAACTCACACGTTAACTATGCATCTAAAACTAAAAGCCCTCAAATCGAGGGCTTTTTTTATAACGACATATTTAGCAACAATGTGAAAATATAAAATTTATAAATTGGTCTGAACTTTGCTGAATAAATTGAATCAAAACAACAAATCAAGCAGAGGTGGGACATGTCATATTTACTACAAATGCCGATGAAGTTTGAATGCGGTCATTGCCATCAAATGTATCTGCATACTTATCAATATACTGATCATCACTGCCCTGAGTGTCCAACCTGTCGAGATCAAGGACTGCTCATGGGCGTGGCTGAATGGGATGATGTACTACAGCACCCGATCGTTTTTGCTAAAAATTATCTTAGACAGACATGGCATATGCTAAGCAAACCACACTCATGATCCCTGCAATCAAACCAAATACGGTTGCGACTCTCAATTTTTCTTTAAAGATGATAAGGCCCGCAACCACACCTAAAACCACGACCAAAATATTCATTCCAGCAAACACGATTGCAGGTGTGTCTTTAAGCAACATGTGGGCTTTCACATACAGTGCAATATTGGCAAAGTTTAAGAGACCTAAGCCCAATCCAGCGAGGATATTTTTGGTCTGCCCCAAACTGCCGTGCTGTACGATGTTATAAATACTCGAAAGTAAAAATGCACAAATAAACACCAGATTTAAAGTCACTGCAAACTGCATGCCCAAACCTGAGGCAAATTTTAATAACACATCAATCAGTGCATAGCCTGCCCAAACGCTTAATAAAAATAAAATCCCCTGCTTTCCATCAATGCTTCCCTTGCGCTGTGAAAATAAAATCAGCAATACCGCAAGTACACCAAGTGCAATACCAATGAGCTTAATGGCATTAAAATATTCACTGAAAATAAAATAGGCTGCGCTAAGAGAAAGCACAACAGATAAGCGCTGAGCCAATTCGGTTTTTAAAATACCCGCTGTTTGCAGTGAGCGTGCTAAGCAATAAAAAATTGTCGGCAGTAATACACCCAAAGCCGCAATTAAAACCCACGGCGTTTTATTAATCGAAATATGCGCTAGATGCGGCTTAAACCATAGAAAACATAAAATACTCGCAGATGCATAATTCCATGTGATCATTTGTGCAGGGTTAAAACCCCGATCACGACAGAGTTTTAGAATTACTGAAACGAGAACACTGCAAATCGCGGCAGCAAAGATCAATTCCATGACACGCTCTTATTCTTGAGTTGTATTTAAAGCAATTTTTCTAAGTTCAAATCAAAGAAAAGCCCACTTAATTGTGGGCTTTTCTTCAAAAATAATCTATCTCAAGACAAATTATTTATAGTGACTCACCATTTTCTCTAAAGAAATTGGACGAATCTTGTCAGCATTACCCGCTGTACCAAATGCTTCATAACGATCGATACAAATTTGTTTCATTGCATCAACAGTTGCAGAGAAGAATTTACGTGGGTCAAATTCAGCTGGTTTTTCAGCCATCATACGGCGCATAGCACCTGTAGATGCAAGACGTAAGTCAGTATCGATGTTAATTTTACGAACACCGTGTTTGATTGCGTCTACAAGTTGGTCTACTGGAACACCATAAGTTTCGCCGATGTTACCACCGAATTCATTAATTACAGCCAACCATTCTTGTGGCACAGAGCTTGAGCCGTGCATTACAAGATGCGTATTTGGTAACGCTGCGTGAATTTCTTTAATACGGTCAATCGCTAAGATGTCACCTGTAGGTGGGCGAGTAAATTTGTACGCACCGTGTGAAGTACCCACTGCAATTGCAAGTGCATCAACATTAGTATCGGCTACAAATGAACGCGCTTCTTCAACTGAAGTTAAAAGCTGAGAATGATCAAGTACGCCTTCAGCGCCTACACCATCTTCTTCACCAGCCATACCAGTTTCAAGGCTACCTAAACAACCGATTTCGCCTTCTACTGAAACGCCACACGCATGTGCCATTTGAACAGTACGACGAGTCACGTCTACGTTGTATTCGTATGAAGTTGGCGTTTTACCGTCTTCACCTAAAGAACCGTCCATCATCACTGATGAGAAGCCAAGTTGAATAGAACGTTGACATACATCAGGGCTAGTACCATGGTCTTGGTGCATAACCACAGGAATATGTGGCCATTCTTCGATTGCTGCCAAAATCAAATGACGCAAGAACGGAGCGCCTGCATACTTACGTGCACCCGCAGATGCTTGTACAATTACAGGTGAATTTGTTGCATCTGCTGCAAGCATAATTGCACGCATTTGTTCTAAGTTGTTTACGTTGAATGCTGGTACGCCGTAAGCATGTTCGCCGGCGTGATCCAAGAGCTGGCGCAATGAAATAAGAGCCATAATATCCTCCCAGGTAATGCCGCATATTCTACATGCTCAATCATTTCAATTCAGCAACAAATAACACTATTTAAAAAAAAATCCCTGCATTTGCAGGGACTTTTTAAATAAAGACAACAATCTTAGTGAGCTGCTGCTGCTGAAGCGGCTGTTTCAGCGTCAGCTGTTGCTTCGTCTGCAGGTGCATTTGCAATTTCAGCAGGAACATCTTGGTTCTTTTCATCCAATACTGGCTTATCAAGTTCATCAATGGCTTTTTGTTGTTCTGGCGTTGTTTGAGCATTGTCTACGGCAACAGCAGATGCTTCTGATTCCGTTGGTGCAGACTCTTTTTTAGCACAAGCTGTCAAAGTTAATGGTGCGATTAAAAGTACAGCAAGTGCAAGTTTTAAGTTCATCGTTGTTTCCTACTACTGCAAATTAGGTGTTGCGATGAATTTTATTGCAGAAATATTGCACTTTGATGACGGCAAAATGAATGGGCGATAAAAAAAGGCTGACCGAAGCCAACCTTTTTTAATACTGTACTATCTTATTAATAATACTAAATTAAGCACGGTCAAGAAGCGCTGCTACAGCAGGAAGAGTTTTACCTTCAACGAATTCAAGGAAAGCACCACCACCAGTCGAGATGTAACCAATATTGTCTGCAACTTCATATTTATCAATTGCAGCAAGCGTGTCACCACCACCCGCGATCGAGAAGCCTTCAGATTCTGCAATCGATAAAGACAATGCTTTGGTGCCTTCGCCGAATTGATCAACTTCAAACACACCTACTGGACCATTCCATAGAATAGTTTTTGAAGTTTTCAAGATTTCTGCAAATGCTTTTGCAGTTTCAGGGCCCACATCCAAAATCATGTCGTTGTCTGTTACATCTTCAACTTTTTTCACGACAGCTTTAGCAGCAGCTAATGAACCGAGGAAGTCTGCAAAATCAATTTCAGCAGCATCAGCAACAACAACATCTGTTGGAAGTGGTACAGATACTTTTGCAGCAATGGCTTTTGCTGTGTCGATCAGGTCATTTTCACAAAGTGATTTACCAACATTAAAGCCCGCAGCAGCTAAGAATGTATTGGCAATACCACCACCCACGATCAATTGATCACAGATGTCAGATAGTGAAGTTAATACATCTAATTTAGTAGAAACTTTTGAGCCTGCAACAATCGCAACCATTGGTTTTGCAGGAGTTTTAAGTGCACGGCCTAGCGCATCAAGCTCAGCAGCAAGTAAAGGACCTGCGGCAGCCACTTTTGCACAACGTGCTACGCCTTCAGTCGATGCTTCTGCACGGTGAGCCGTACCAAATGCATCCATAACGTAAACATCACAAAGTGCTGCATATTTAGCAGATAATTCAGGATTGTTTTTCTTTTCACCTACGTTGAAACGGCAGTTTTCTAGTAAAACCACTTGACCTGGCGCAACGTCAACACCGTCTAAATAATCAGTGATCAGTTGAACATCTTGACCCAAAGCTTCTGTTAAATAAGCGGCTACAGGTGCTAGAGACTGTTCTGCTTTAGGCTCACCTTCAACAGGACGACCTAAGTGTGAATACACCATTACAGCAGCACCTTTTTCTAAAGCTGCTTTAATTGTTGGCAACGCCGCACGTAAACGTGCATCGCTTGTAATCACGCCATTTTTAACTGGTACGTTAAGATCTTCACGGATCAGAACACGTTTACCCGCCAAATCTAGGTCAGTCATACGCTGAAAGTTCATGCATTACTCTCTTTTATTGATATCAAAACGCGACGATTTTAAATGATTATGCAGAAAAACGTTAGCTTCTTTTGCAGAAAAGCTATGTCGAGCCAAAGTTTTGTTATGATAGCGAAAAGCCTTATAAAGATTCAGTGCTTATGTCGATTCATCCAGACCCAAATATTAATCGTTTAAATGTTTTAGGCGAACCCTTGGCAAGCTGTTGTTTTGATCCGATTACCGGATATTTTAGAAATGGCTTTTGCCATACAGCAACAACAGACCTTGGTCAGCATACGATGTGTGCACAAATGACATCTGAATTTTTAAACTTTTCCCAAAAAGTTGGCAATGACCTAATCACACCCTTACCCGAAGTTGGTTTTCCAGGACTACAACCTGGTGACTTCTGGTGTATCTGTGTGACTCGCTGGGTGGAAGCGTATCAAGAAGGATTTGCCCCACCTATTAAAATACAAGCGTGTCACCAAGCGGTGCTGTCTTATGTACCGCTTGATGTACTTATGGAATATGCAGTGTAATGAGTACTTCCAAAATCATTTTGGCTTCTAGCAGCCAAACCCGTAAAGACCTAATGGACCGTTTACGGATTGATTACCTCTCAATCGTACCAGATATAGACGAAACACCTCGTGGTGAGAACCACGCTGATGAGTTAGCAAAGCGACTGGCATTTGAAAAAGCTTCAGCAATTGCAAACCAACACCCAGACGCGATTGTGATTGGTTCTGACCAAGTCGCATGGCGCGAAGGCGCACCAGATATTTTTATCGGTAAACCGCTTTGCGATGAAAAAGCCATTAAGCAGCTTCAAGCCAATTCTGACAAAATCGTTTATTTCAGTACGGCACTCAGTGTCCAACAAAAATCGACAGGTTTTGAACAAACCCTTGTCGAGCACTATAAAGTGAAGTTTCGCAAACTTAGCTTGCCTGAAATTGAACGTTATGTTCAGGTTGAACAACCGTTACACTGCGCTGGCAGTTTTAAATGTGAAAGTTTAGGGATTAGCTTATTTGAAGAAATGATCGGGCAAGACCAAACTACACTCATGGGTATGCCGATGATTAAACTCTGCAATATTTTGCGTGAGCTTAAGATCTTAGTCCCATAATTTTAAAATCTTTATCTGTTACAGCATAATAAACACATCATTAGCTCTTTATGGGCTAATGATTAAAAAGTCACTTACTTATTTATTACAACCAAGAACTGAAAACATGAAAACGTTTAATTTAATTTCATCTAGCCTCATTAGCATTAGCCTTCTATTTTGTTCGACAAACGGTCATACCAATACAGTGAATCAAACTGTGACCAACTCTCAGCAATACAACAAAAACTTAGTCAATGAGTGGGTTCAATATAAATTTATCTATGCTGAATTAGAACAACAAGGCGCTGCAATGCAGGAGCAAATCATTCAACAGCTAGGCACTAAGACCAAAACCGGTGGTAGTAACACGCCAGAACAACAAATCAATAAACTGGTTGCTCTAGGCAAACAAAAATTTGAAAGCATTCAGCCACAAACAGTTGAAGTGAAAAAACTTCTAAAACTACAAACCGAAAATGTTGAAATGATGGCAAAAGTCATGCCGAATCATTTTAAATTAATGTCTGACAAAGAAAATACTAAAATTGACACCAATGCACATTTTGAGCAATTCATGAAATTTTCAGCGACTACGGCTGCTGCCAATAGCTATGATTTGGAAGTTGAAAAATTAGTCATGCAATATCTCAAAGACAATCCTTTAAAATAGTCTCAAGCTAATCACAATAATTTAATGAAATAGAGCCTTGCTAAAAACAGGAATCTCAAGGGACAATATATCCATTGAAATTGTATGTATTTAGCTATGGCTCATTCTCTTGACATCCTCGGCGGCATCAGCGCTGAACAATTCCTTGCCGAATATTGGCAAAAAAAACCATTATTGGTTCGTAATGCACTCCCTGAAATTACCCAAATACTTGAACCGAAAGATGTTCTTGAATTGGCTTTAGAAGATAACGTCACTGCACGTCTCATCAAACAAAAAGATCGTGATCCTAACCAATGGACAGTGAAATCTTCCCCACTACTTAAAGCCGATTTTCAAAAAATGCCGAAACTGTGGACTTTATTGGTTCAAGCTGTCGATCATTATTCTTTTGACCTAGCCGAGCTTTGGAAGCAGTTTTCATTTATTCCGCAATGGCGTCGTGATGACATCATGGTGTCGTATGCACAAAAAGGCGGCTCTGTCGGACAACATTTTGATTTTTACGATGTCTTCCTCGTACAAGGCTATGGTCATCGCCGTTGGCAATTGGGTCAGATGTGTGATGCAGATACTGCATTTGTAGAAGGTCAACCACTTCGCTTACTACCAGAAATGGACGTACATTTTGATGAAGTGCTTGCTCCCGGCGACTTACTTTATGTGCCACCAGGCCTATCACACTATGGCGTAGCTGAAGATGAATGTCTGACCTATTCATTTGGCTTCCGCATGCCAAATGTCACTGAAATGATGGATCGAGTGACAGACAAATTCACAGACAATCCTCTACTTAAAAATCCATTAACTGATATTTTACGTGATCAAATCAGTGCGATCGGCCAAGTGACTGAAAATGAACTTGAGTATTTAAAAGAAAAGTTATTTGAACAATTGCAAAATTCAACCGTACTTGAAGATGCAATCATGAGCTTAATGTCAGAACCTAAATATCCTGACAATATTCCTGAAGCCGAAGAAATCGGCACTGGTGATTTAGAGGAAGCTCTAGATCAAGGCTATCAGCTCATGTTAGAACCGGCTTCACGCTTACTATATACAGAGCAAGACGGTGATATTTTGTTTTGGGCAAATGGCGAAGGAATCTGTATCTCAGACGAATTTGCAGTGCATTTAAAAACCATTGCCGATGGCCAAAGTCTAGCGCTAGACGAATCTTTATATGATGCTGATATCTTAGAAGATATTGCCATGCTATTAAATGAATCTGTGCTGATGCTCGTCCCAACGGAAGCTGAATAAACTCAATAAAAAGGGAGCGTCATGCTCCCTTTTTATACTGCTGAAAAGCATTATTTTCGCTTTCTACGATTTAAAAAATCTTCGACTTGACCGGCTTTTTTCTCCACGATCACACGATAAACCCATACAATCAATAACACCAATCCAATAAACCAAAGATAGCGCATTACACCATATTGACCACCTTTGCCTTGCCAAATTTGTAATTCAATACTTTGAAACTCCACATTCCTCGACTCAAATAAACTTAGTTGACTGGTCATACTATTTGGATCATTGGCAGCATTGACTGAAAAAGGCGCACCGTCCATAACAAAAGTAAATTCTTGTCCTGCATCCAATGTTTCTAATCGTTCAACCTGATCAATACCTGCACCCATTTGCATAAGATTGCTTGAGGTTTGTTGAATAGCGGCATTGTAGTTATCAATTTGAAATTTTACAGATACCTCACCACTGGTCATTGCCCTATCTCTGACCAACAAGACTGCACGATATGGGTTTTGGCTCGATGTCGCCATGTAATCCACTGCAAAATTTTTAGTGTTTAATATATTTGTATCGCTTTGACTTTCACTGAGTAATTGTTAAATTTCTTCAGTACTTAACACCGCATGCTGGAACAAAATCTGCCCATACTCACCTGGTTTAGGCGCATGATCCTGCGAACCACAAGCTGCTATAAAAGTGACACAGCAGAAGAATGCAATGCGCTTTAGATGACTTAATATCGAATTGATCATCATTTTTATTATTTCAACATATTATTTTATGCAGCTGATTTTAAATTAATTTCTGTTTGAATAATGGTATAGCCTTGCTGAGAATGAATTTTGAAATTTCCGCCTATACGCTCCACACGCATTTTCATACTTCTCATACCGATACTCATGCCATGATTTGAAACACTCTCAACATCAAAACCGACGCCATCATCTTCAATAGTTAATAACAATGCGCCATTTTCGAACTGTGACAGCGTGACATTGACATGATTTGCTTGGCTATGTTTCACAATATTGGTCAGGCTTTCTTCAATCACTCGTATTAAAGTCAGACACTGAATTGCCGTTGGTTTGATCGCCCACTGCGAAGGAATACACCATTTGGCATTCATTTCCACTTCATCCATCAACTGACTAAAGCGATGTCGAACAGGTGCGATCCAGAGCAAAGGTGAATCTGGCACTTTACTGTCTAAAGAAGATCCACTATCAATAATTTGCCTTAAATCATCGCGCAATAATTTCAACATCGACAAGAACTGTCTGTTTGGAATATTACTTTCACACTGATCAACCAAGATCATCGAGCGCACAATGGATGCGCCCAGACCATCATGCAGATCATGCGATAATTTAATCCGTTCCTGCAGGCGTACATTACTCAGTTCAAGCTGATGTTTATCATTCAAGCTACTACATAGTTCATCACTGACTTTCTGAACTTCAAATGCCAAATCATCATTATATTTTTCAATTTTCTGTATATTTCGATTGAGTCTCGCCCCCAAGATCACCACTATAAATAAGGTTATAATCGGTGAAGTAAAGGGTGATAAAGGTGTAAAATTTTCTTTTGGAAAGAGTACCAAGACCATGATGTCAGCTATGACTATCACAATTATCGCAGTCAAACAGATTGCTAATAAAATATAGTCCTTTCTTCGTTCTTTGAAACAAATTTTACACAGATAGAGGTAAGTGATAAAAAAGAATGCACAATACAAAAAGAAAATAAGGCTCGAAATATCTGCATTTTGTTCGAATGGCCAAATACACACCACACCAATCAGTGCAGCAGTCAACATTGTAAATGACAGTTCTATTCGTGGAAACTTACGCCCAAGAAAGCGTAAGATATAAATGCTAAAGCACTGAAAGTACAGCATTACAAATATCAGATTAGCTTTGGCAGAAAAAACCGAATCTGGGTATGGAAAGGTTTCAGTAGTCAGGGCATTACTGAGAAATAAAATCCACAGCACTGTTGAAAGCGCAAACCAGCCAAAACTGGTATCACGAGGACGCATCAACCAAATAATAAAGCAAATTAGACCCAAGACCCCAGAAAGAAAAATATTTAACTGTAATATGGTCCGACGTGTAAACGTTGTTTTTTCAGCTTGCTCAACCGTTGCCATTACATTGTTAAATACTACTGGGCCCAAGCCAGCATTTAAACTCGAGTAACCATACACATAGATCAAAGTTTCATTATGATCATGTTTGATTCCACTTATCGGTAAAATCCAATAGCGCGCAACATTCCAACTTTTAGAAATCGGTTCTTGAAGATTTTTATTGGTCCACAGCAAGTCGCCATTCAGAAAGACTGAACCCGTATTAATGATATAATCAATATATAGTACGATGGGTTCTGCCAAACGGGCATTATTTTTACAGTACCAAGACCAGTCTAGTTTATACCAAGCACCACCTTGATAACCTTCCCAGTCTTTATCTTCTTTCCAACGATCAGGTAATTGTGTGGTTTTCCATCCCGTTCGGGGTAATTCTTGATTGGATGGTGTTTTCACCCGTGAAATGCTATTCACAGTTACATTACATTGATCATTTACAGGGAATACTTGCTCTGCATGACTCAAGCTCCCCCATACTAAACAGAGGATAAATAATACAAAATATCCTCCTTTACGCATTATAAAATACCCATAGATCTTGCTGTACTCACGGCTTTTGTTCGTTTCGTTACGGCTAATTTTCGGTAAATATGTTTAATATGGCTTTCTACGGTATAGCGTGATACAAAAAGCTGTTCAGCAATCTCACGATTACTCAAACCTTGAGCAACCAAACATAAAATTTCTTTTTCACGACTGGTCAGCAGGTTTAAGTCTGCTTCATCGGCGACTGTTTGTTCTGGACTTGGTGCTTCAGCTTCGGATATTTGTTTTAGGATTTCTCGTGCAATAAATGGGTCAATCGGCGCCCCACCACGTAAAATACTCCGAATAGATAAAAGTACTTCAGCATCATCACGTTCTTTTAATACATAGCCTGTTGCGCCTGCTTTAATCGCAGCAAATAAGCTTTCTTGTGTACTCCATGCAGAGACAACCAAGATCATAGTATTACTTTCGAGGGAACGTATTTTTTCAATAATTTCGATACCACTGCCATCAGGCAAACCTAAGTCAACTAAGGCTAATGATATCGGTTGTGTCTCTACGGCTTGAATAGATTCTTTAACATTTTTGGTGAAGATAAGCTCTTCACGCTTATAACCCAGCTCCGTCAAAATTTGACGTAAACGTAATTGAATAATTTCCTCATCTTCAACGACAAGCACCGGTACGGGTAGTATGACTTCTTGTGGTGACATGATTTACTTCCCCCGAAAAAATGAAATGTCTTTTACATTAATGAGTTTAATCCTTTTAGGATATCCCTATAATTAAGTAAATTTCTTATTTTTAATAATTTATTCTAATTCAATTGATGCAGCTATGATGCATTTTTCTTCTAATTTTAGACCCATTTATCATTACAATATGTGTATAGCCATCTGTCTGACTATACACTGCACTTAGCTTAAACTTGAGTAAGATTAGCTCAAATATTGCTTTTTCAGATATTGCACAATTTTTTCAGATTCGAAAAGTTCAACACCAGTATTGGGATCTTTCAAATATGGCACTTGAATATTGTTCCCCATGATTTTTAACACTTGTTCACGCTTACCACCTTTCAGGGGTACATATTTACCAGGTTTTAAGCGCATTACCGCTAATCCCTGATCTTGCCAACGTTCCTTAGCCACATTATGAAAGGTATATGCCAATTCCATTTCAGACAATGCGCTACGTACGATGCGTGTATATGGACTCGCTTCAAAACCCCATAGTTCTAAGAGTTGACATGGAGCATCACGATGAATGACTTTACGGTGCACCCACACGCCTTGAGCCCCATTAATTAAGGTTCCAACATAGGCAACATACGGAATTTTAGGATAATTGGCATACTTCTTAGGAGTCTGACCTGTTTTGCCATAATGTTTAAATAAATGATGAATAATTTGCTGAGATTCGTACAAACGATCCCCTGTATTGTCATCCACCAAGAAAGGAAATTGCTGTTTTCCACCTAATTTCTGTACCTCTAAACGGTACTTTCTAGCCCCTTTGGGACATGGGTAAACCTCATAATCCAAATTAAGTGTGGTCAAAACTTCACGCACACGACGGCAATACGGAGAACCTTCAAATTCGTACAGTTTAAGGGCTTTTTCAGGTTGTTTGGGATAAGGCGTCCCATTTGTACCACGTCCTCCCTCTGCTACGCCTGAGAGCAACGCTTGCGCCACTTTTAATTGATGCAACAACATACTTTTTTCCTTTCTTTTTTTATTTCGTATTTTTATACAACAGCCGAGAGTCCTCAGCTGATGTTTGTATTTTTCCAGATTTGTATCGTCGTATATAAGTAAGCAATGCCCACTCATTCCATGACTAAAAACTCAAACACACTTATAGAACAACCAATTGCTCTTTTGAAACAACGATGCCGTTATTGTCAGCATAAATAAAATCACCAGATTGAATGTTTACACCACCAAAACTTAATGGAATATCTGTTTCACCCACACCTTTGCGGTTACTTTTTTGTGGAATTGCGGCCAAAGCATGCACACCTAAATCAAGTTCGGCTATCGCATCGACATCACGCACACAGCCGTAAATAATGACACCATTCCAATGATTCTTGACTGCAGATTCAGCAATCATATCGCCCATCAAGGCACAGCGCATCGAAGCGCCACCATCCACAACCAATACTTTACCCGTACCATCGGTTGCCAATAATTCTTTAACACGAGAGTTATCTTCAAAACATTTAACCGTCACCACCTGACCGCCAAAACTTTTTCGTGCACCATAACTTTGAAAGAATTTACCATCCAAAGACGGGATCACCACTTGTAATTCTTTGTCTGGATGATCATCAAGTAAATCACAAGTGACGAATGGAACTGTAGACACGGTATTTCCCTCATTTAATTGTTAGTATGCGTAAATTATCATAAATCTCGAACTTTTCAGTCTGAGTTTGTGCCGCCTCGACCATAGTATGAGCCACTTGCTGTGCTGTCACTGGCTTAAATTTGAAACGGTCAGGTACAAAATGCGAAAAGCGCATATAGAGCTTCTGTGTCGCATCCTCTAAATGTCGAGATTCATTACGCTCACCAAGTAACAGCGAAGGCTTTAATATCGAAAGTTGATTTAACTTTAAGGTTTTTAAATAATATTCCAATTCCCCTTTGACTCGATTATAAAAAAATGCGGAATTGGCGTCAGCGCCCATAGCACTGACAATGATCAATTGTGTATCTGTATATTCTAATAATTCAGCAAAATGCGCATTGATGCTAAAATCAATTTGATAAAAATTATCTTTAGACCCTGCTTTTTTAATGGTCGAGCCTAAACAACTAAAGGCATGACTATAATCTCTCACATCATCCTGAGTCAGAGAAAGAAAGTCACTGATCACCATTTGTTGAACTTTTGCCAGTCCATTCAGTTCATGGTCACGCTGACGTACCACAGCCGTAATATTCTTACATCTTGCATTTTGACTGAGCTGACAAACCAATTCCCGCCCGACCAATCCTGTTGCTCCGATGACAATCGCATTCTCTATACTTTTAGTCATTTTTCATACAATCTCAATCACTTTAGACTAATCTAACGTTTTCTTTAAAATTTTTCTGCATCTAAAATGTTGTCAAAGCATGTCAAGACTTGACTTAAGCGCTTAGTTTAATCACAATATGGCACTTGTTTACGGGCTGGTGATAGTTCTTCTGATGTTGGTTTTCAGATGTAATTTCAGCCCGCCCAGACCAATCTATTTCAAGGAGTGCACGAGTGGCAAACTCTGCTCAAGCAAAAAAACGTGCTCGTCAAAACGTTAAAGCACGTCAACACAACGCAAGCTTACGTTCTATGGTTCGTACTTATCTTAAACGCACAGTAGCTGCTATTGCTGCTGGTGATTATGCTGTCGCTACAGAAGCTTACAAAAAAGCTGTTCCTGTTATCGATCGTATGGCTGATAAAGGCATCATCCATAAAAACAAAGCTGCTCGTCATAAGAGCCGTTTAAATGCACAAGTTAAAGCTTTAGCTAACTAATTTGTTGCGATAAAAAAAGCCCTTTTTAGGGCTTTTTTTGTACCTATAGGTTTTTAAAAGCAAAAAAATAAGGTCCTCGATGGACCTTATTTTTTTAATTATAGGCTATTTATTAATCAGCTTCATATTCGTCGCTGATAAGTACGTCCATAATAAGTTTTGGCTTGCTGTCAAATTTGTCCAACGTTGATTGCCACCATTGGTACAGCTATATCGAATTAAATCCGCACGGTTATTTTGCAAACGTCCCGTATTTAAATCCATGCATTGACCACTTTGACGAATCGTTGTAGTCGCAGGGTCCATGGTCCAAATTTGGTTGGTTTGGTTTAACACGCAACGTTCTAGCGTCACTTTAGCTGAACCACCGTTGCCTGTTACGCATTGATCTGGATTTGACTTACTGTGTATACGGCCAATGGCATCATATACCCACTGTTCCGATTCGTCCGCAGTACATCCGCTTGGGCCACTGATGTATAAATTTAATGTTCCATCAGTTAAGGTTTCAGATTTCAAACAGTTGTTACCATTTTTGATCAATGTCGCCTGCTCGAACATACCTTCCTGAGATACTGAAAGCTTTTTCATAAATGCTTCGAGTGCGCTTTGTGCCTCAGGAACTTGATTGGTTAGGTCTTGTGCATACACATTCATCCAACGATTTAGTCGGTATGCTGTGTTTTGTTGCGACTCATAACGGGTTAATTGCTGACGCGCCACACTATTCATCAATGACTTGTCATTTTTATATGACTCATACAGCATTTTTTCAGTTGGATTAAGAGCAACAACAGCATTTGCAGCTTGCGCTTCCAAAGCACTTTCTAATTGAGGTAGTTCGATAGCACGCAAAGCACTATAACCGTGCTGACGTCCAATTTTGACGGCCGGCTTGATCACTGTGCTGTAGACTGGAATATCAATATTTGCTAATAATTTGGCTTCTTCACCTGCTTTTTTACAATATAAATTGACCTTTTGTGGTTGATCTGCCAAAGCTAAATTGACATGCAGTTTATTGGCATTACTACCTAGTCGTACAGGTGCTAAAGCAATATTGTTGACTTTATTCGTGTATTGCACATTCAACCAACATGCCGCTTGATCCAAAGCGGTATTGGCAGCATTTAAGTCATACACATTACCCCAGTTTGAACGTGCAGCAGGATACAACAAACCAACTTGATTGACTGGATCATAGCCCCCTAAAATGGTAATGACAGGCTGACCAAAAACCCGTGGTCGTGGATAATTTTGATCTGCGTTATACCAAACCGGAGCCGTAGAATTTGGCATCTTCGGTTGAGCGACTTCCATTTCACGAGTGGTTTTATTCCACTTTTTGTAGCCGGTAGGTGATGTTTCATCCCAGACATAACGGTCAAAGTGCGGTTGAATTTTCAGGAATGTGCTGTAACCCGTATAGTGTGTGTAGCGTGATACATTACTATCAGGATACCCGCCGGACATGGCATCTTTTCCGTACGGAAACAAATTTTTAAAATTTGGGATACCATTCGCTCCATCCCACTTCCATGTCGCCGTCCATGATAGATTTCCGCGCATCATATTGCGATTGGCAATATAACCCCATCCACTGTCCGCATGATGTGCAGCCCAAAATAGATTGTCACCTACCTGACCAGGGTAATGCCCTAAACCATAGTGATGGCCAATTTCATGGCTAAATTCATTCCCTACAGAATCATAAAGCGTGAGCATGCCATTACCACCACTCAGTCCATGAGTATGCACACCATTGGCATAGTTCCCCTTCGTATGATGGACAACTACTGTTTGAGTTAATTGTGGCTGACTTTGGTTGGCCATAGATGCACTGGTAATACCCCAGTTAGCAAGGTTTATACCAACACTAAAGGTTGATTTACCGACATCCTCACGCATGTCTCCTGCATAAACACCTCCTTCTCCGGCACTTTTACTGTCATAAATAACACCTGAAGATACCATTGCACGTGTTAACTGCATATCATCATATTGTGCAACCGTCATTTCTGCTGCAGGAATGGTTTGGAAATAATCTGTGCCCGCTTTTTCAGGCTCTAGTAACATATAGTGGCCGGTAGAATTTGGCTTATCTGCCAACATACCAACACGGATATTATTTAAAACCAATTCCCCTGGTGCAGCAAAATCGATTTTATCCTCAGCCAATTCACCGCTGACTTTATTTGCGTCAATAAATTTTAATCTTAGACCGGGTTTAACTTCATCCCAATTGAGTTTCGTGGTCCACGCACGTTTACTGTACCAAACATCTGGACGACCTCTTTGCCCACTCTGGTCTGAAACAGGCATCTGCGTTGGATCATCCAATGTCGCAGTGCGCACTAAGCGATTGTTTTGATAGATTTCTACTTTGAGTTGGTTGATGTTTTGCATATCAAGTGTTGGCGTCACGATAAGCAGCGCTTCTTTTTCACTGGTTAACCGTGGCATTTTCTTGGCTTCGTTCGCATTCGGATCGACGACATGACTTTGACCAAATTGAACTTGCGCTGAAAAGTTGCCGACTAAATCATTTCGTATTTCACGAACAGCATCATTTGCATCGTAGTCATAAAAGCCAATACTGGTATCATCGACTATGTCTTGGGTCGGTTCTGGATAATTTGCAGTTGATGCAGAACCACTTGAACTATCACCACCGCCTCCACCACCACAAGCAACTAACATTAATGACACAATACAAATTGATAATTTGTTATATGAAAAATCTATCACACTTTTCACTACTATTCCCCAATTAGCCACAAAAAAATCCA
Source organism: Acinetobacter sp. YH1901134 (assembly GCF_013416965.1). Classification (NCBI taxonomy): domain Bacteria; kingdom Pseudomonadati; phylum Pseudomonadota; class Gammaproteobacteria; order Moraxellales; family Moraxellaceae; genus Acinetobacter; species Acinetobacter sp. YH1901134. Next base: position 377,222 of record NZ_VPEW01000004.1, read on the forward strand.
ATAAAGAGACTCACATAAAAATATATAAATCAATAATTTACAACAAATTTAATGCTATTTTCTTTTTTTTAATCATTCAATTGCCGTGTTTTGTCACTTATTAACAATTCAAATAAAATCTAAATATTTTGTATTGGTAGAATCATTATTAATGTGACAGGTATTTCACTTTTCAACTAAAATTAAGATGTAGACCTGTTAATACAATCGTATATTCCCGACAGAAATTGTCAGGATATTTTTAGAAACTTTGTAAATAAAAATTTTAAGAAATGGCTTAATCCCATATATTTTTTATGGTATTTTAATTTTCATCCTAGGCAGCCATTGCTGTACAAATGAAAAGAGGGATAAAAATGTCGATTAACCAATTTTTGCCATCATTAGAAAAATTTGCAGAAGCAGAAAATCAATATATTGAATATTTTACATCTAAAGGTGAAAAAGACATTTTAGGTAAAGTCATTTCAAATATGAAATCGACCGCTGAGATTCAAGCCTCTCAAGGTGTAGACTCATGGTTAGCATATGGCGTGTACTTACCAGCTGTAGAACGTATCTTTGCACTGCATCAAGGGGAAACAGAAGCTGAATTTTTTGAACGCACACAATATCCAGCTGAACTCGTGCAAGCGTATAGCATTAAAGATCATGACATTGCGACATTGATTGCTGCAGACAAATACAGTCGAATCCACCAACAGCATCTACCTGTCAATACTAGCCGCTGGCCTTATAGTGACGACGGTTCAAGTATTGATTTAAATCAGTATCCTGCACGAATTAAAGCCAATATTTAATCTTTTATTTAATGAAATACTGAAACAGATAAAAAAGGCATCCGCACATGGATGCCTTTTATAAATTTTTTATTATTAGCAAAATTTCTTAAAGTTGCTGTTCAGCTTGCTGAAATTCACGAATATTTAATTCATTTAGTTCACCACGCCAAATCCATTTCAGTTTTGACTCAAGGAATACATCTCCTTCAAACCAAACAAATAAACCTTCCATCATTTTAGGCCAATCTTCGCGTGTCACGATATTTTTACCTGAAATAATGGCAAGAATTGCAGCCAAAATCGTATCATGACTCACCGCTAGACTCAGACCATAATCATTGGTTGGATGAGTGTTGTAAATCAACTCCAAAACATCTACCACCCCATGAATGGGCTGTTTCATACCCGGCAAAGCATTATTCACAAAACTATTGATAAAGCCTAAAGCACCTTGCTTTTGAAAGTATGGTCCTGCTTTTTTAATATCGAGCACAAAACTTCCCGGCTCGACCAATAATCCTTGTTCAATGATCTCGATATGGTGGGTATTTGGCTCAATCGTGACGTTATCTGCACCTTGAATCATCAATGCTGCCGTATCCACACAGCGCTGAATTGGACTAGAAATACAGTGTTGAATAACACGATCGGTATTTTCAACCAAATAGCTGCCCCACGCTTCGGCTAAATCACGTCCTTGATGGGTCAGTTGTAAGTCATAACCGGCCAACCCCTGTCCTTGTACAACTTCACGAATGGAATGACGTGTAAACAATGTTACAGGCGTCTTTTCATCCGGCAATAAGTCTATTGCTTTCAGCATACTAGGAGGGAGCAAATCTAGGGCCATAATTGACAGTTCTTATATGCAGGAGATTTAACGGAGTGTGCTGACACTATAGCATGAACCCGATTTAGCTCAAGTTTTGTCAGGCATGTTTGCCAAAGCATTTAAGGCCAATTCTTTCATTTCGGCATTTTTAAATGCAATAAATCCACCATTTAATAAAGTCTTGCGCTGGTTATATAAAAAAGCGCGACCTTTAAAATCAACCAAACCACCACCAATACGCTCGATTAAACATTGTCCAGCGCTCGTATCCCATTCACAGGTGGGATGAAAACGCGGGTAAATATCAACTCGATCTTCTAACATCATACAAAACTTATATGCACTACCAGCATGGTATGCCTGATAAGGAGTGAGTTTTTCTAAAGCGTCTAGATAGTCCGTATAAATCGGCTTATTTTTGGCACTTTGACTCAAGCCAACGTGTACGACATTCTCTACAGAGGCTTGAACATATTCATACCATGTGGTTGACTGGCTATCATATTTCAGCGGCAGTCCCGCAAATGGGCAAATATATACGCTATATTCCCCCGGAATCGCCAATATGGCAAAGGTAGTATTAGCACCCTCAACCAAACTCAGATTAATGGTAAATTCAGGTCTTTTATGTAAAAACTCTTTGGTACCATCTAAAGGATCAAGCAGCCAAAATTTTTGCCATTGCATACGTTCAGACTTGTCACCTTCTTCTGACAATACAGGCAAGTTAGAAACTTTGGATAATGCTTGAGTAATATAGCTATTTGCACGATAGTCAGCTTGCGTTACAGGTGAATCATCACTTTTACGTTCCACATCAAAATCCGCACCTGAGCAATAACGCTGATATTCTTCTCGCAAAATTTCGCAAGCTTGTGTCACAATGGGAACCAACTGCAAAATGAGTGGGTCTTGCGGTGCTGTTGTTGTTTTAAACATAGAATACCTTTATATGCCAAATTACTCAGAAAAGCCGACGATCATTTTCGATATGGACGGTACTTTACTCGATCTTGCTTATGATGATTTCATTTGGAATGAGCTGCTGCCAATTCGCTATGCTGAACAGCATCAGTGCTCACTCGAACAAAGCAAGCAAACGCTATTTAGTTTTTATCAACAACATAATCATACCCTAAAATGGTACTCCTCTCGCTTTTGGACCTCACAAGTTGGCGTTGATGTTTTGGCAATGCAAATAGAACAAAAAGCCAAAGTGGCTAAACGCGAAGGCTGCATCGAGCTGCTCACCTATCTTAAAGAAAATGGCTATCCTATTTGGCTTGCAACCAATGCCGACTTTGCAGGCTTACAATTCAAACTTAAAGAAACCGGTCTTCGTGATTTTTTCGATGTTATCGTCAGTTCAGAAACGCTCGGTCATGCCAAAGAGTTTATTGAGTTTTGGCAAATATTAGCAAGCAAACACCCCTTCAATGCAAAAAACTGTTATTTCATTGATGACACAGAAAAAGTGCTTAATGGTGCAAAACTTTTTGGGATTGAACAGCTCTATTCGATTCAGCAGCCTTCATCTGCCAAAGCGCCTCGCGAGACTTGCAATTACCCAATGCTGTCCGCATTAACAGATTTAATCCCTATTTTAGAAGCTCAAATGATTGAGCAAGCCGAGGAACAGAAAAAATATGCGTAAATCAAATCTAGCCGAAGATGCGGTTGGTATGCGTATAGACAAATGGTTGTGGGCTGCACGTTTTTTTAAAACACGCTCTATTGCCAAAAATGCGATTGAAGGCGGTAAAGTTCATCATAATGGCGAACGCGTTAAAGTCTCTCGTGAGGTTCGTGTAGGCATGGAATTAACCATTGCTCAAGGCCTTGAGAAAAAAACCGTGGTGGTAAAAGCACTGTCGGATGTTCGTGGGCCTGCCCCAACCGCTCAGCTGCTTTATGATGAAACTGAGGTCAGTATTGCAAAACGGGAATTGCTCGCATCACAAAGAAAGTTGCATAATCTAGCTCGGCCAGATCATCGACCAAGTAAAAAAGATCGTCGAGATATTGGTAAATTTAAAAGAGAAAATGATCAACAGTTTGACCAGCAATGGTCTTATAATGATGATTAAGTTAAAGCGTCACAACATGTCGCACCTGTTGTGATTTTCATAGAACAAAAGGATGATTTCTGTCACTATACACTCGTGGAACAGATTTAAACTGAATACATCCACTTGAGTATATTGTTTCGTGACATCGTATTGAGGTTGTAAGATGGATGATAATAAAAGCAAGGCGTTAAATGCGGCCTTAAGCCAAATTGAAAAGCAGTTTGGTAAAAACACCGTTATGCGTCTTGGTGATAATACCGTACAGGCAGTTGAAGCTGTCTCTACAGGTTCTTTAACATTAGATATCGCACTAGGTATTGGTGGTTTGCCTAAAGGTCGTATCGTAGAAATCTACGGTCCTGAATCTTCTGGTAAAACGACTATGACATTACAAGCTATTGCACAATGTCAGAAAGCTGGCGGTACTTGTGCATTCATCGATGCTGAACATGCATTAGACCCTCAATACGCACGTAAACTTGGCGTAGATATTGATAACTTACTTGTTTCACAGCCAGACAATGGTGAACAAGCACTTGAAATTGCAGATATGCTGGTACGTTCAGGTGCCATTGACCTGATCGTTGTCGACTCTGTAGCTGCACTGACCCCTCGCGCCGAAATTGAAGGCGAAATGGGTGACTCACACATGGGCTTACAAGCTCGCCTGATGAGCCAAGCACTGCGTAAAATTACCGGTAATGCGAAACGTTCGAACTGTATGGTGATCTTCATTAACCAAATCCGTATGAAGATTGGTGTAATGTTTGGTAGCCCAGAAACCACAACTGGTGGTAATGCACTTAAATTCTATGCATCTGTACGTTTAGATATCCGCCGTATTGGTCAAGTGAAAGAAGGCGACGAAATCATTGGTTCAGAAACTAAAGTGAAAGTTGTGAAAAACAAAATGGCTCCTCCATTCCGTGAAGCGATTTTCCAAATTCTTTATGGTAAAGGCGTGAACCATTTAGGTGAGCTTGTTGACCTCGCAGTACAACAAGAAATTGTTCAAAAAGCAGGTGCTTGGTATTCATACCAAGGTGACAAGATTGGGCAAGGTAAAAACAATACCATTCGCCACTTAGAAGAACACCCTGAACTTGTGCAAACTATCGAAAAACTGATTCGTGAACAACTTCTGACTACGGGTACAGCACCTGTAGAAGACAAAGACGAAGAAGAACCAGACTTTTTAGATGCTTAATTACAGCATACTTTAATAGCAGACGAAACGCCCTACGGGGCGTTTTGTTTTGCACTCAAAATTTGTATTAAAATGACCCCATGACTAAAGACCATTTTCCACTCTTGCTTGATTATGAAGCACTGAAACAACAGTTTGCAGAAGCTGAAGAAACTACCTGCGTAAATCATGCTGCACAAACTGACATTTCACATGACAATACTTCGGTGATCGATCACACTGCGTTGCATTTTGACACCAATGGTAAAGATGTTCATGCTGAAAAAAAATCGGGACTGCGCGGCTCTCGTCTACGCTCGTACGCTTTTGCAGTACTCACACGTAAAGAATACTCAAAAGCGGATTTAATCGAAAAATTAGCACTGTATGCGGATAGTCGTGAAGAAGTCATACACTTGGTGGAAGAACTCGCACGTGAGAACTATCAAAGCGATCAGCGTGTAGCAGAGATGGTGCTATCGAGTCAAAAACGTAAAGGTAAAGGCCCTAATCGTATAAAGCTCGCGTTAAAAAATAAAAAAGTAGACAGTGAATTAATTCAGGATGAATTAAAAGAAACAGATTGGGTCACTGAAGCCTACCAGCTCAAGATAAAAAAATTTGGCAAAGCTGTTGAACGTGATCCAAAACAAAAAGCCAAACAAATACGTTTTTTGCAATATCGAGGCTTTGATCTCGATACAATTTTTAAAGTGATTGCACGTAAAGAATTTGATGACGAATAAAAAAAATATAGATCTAAATGAAGAATTAATAAAACTAAAATAAAGAATAATATAGGATTGAAAAAATGAGAGGACGTTTAATTTATTATTATTGAAACTGGTGGCAACCCTACCAGCAAGACTTCGGCACATCATATTTCTACTACCGTTGCTACCTTCCGGTCCTGGCGGGGTTTGTAGAGTACAATTGCGAAGTAACCGGCAGGGCTACCATTGCAAGAACAGAGTATAGAGATTTTTAATAAACATGCAAGCCTAAAACCAAGAATTCCTGAGTAGAAAACACTGTTTGATTATTTATAAATCAATATGATGGTCGATGATGTAGAAAACGTGAAACTTCATCACTATATTTTTACTTTAATACACAACAAGATTGTAAAAGCTTATTGCAATTCAGATCTTTGGCGTTTTTAATGTGGTTATCGTTTTATCTAAAGCTGTCTGTAATAAAACTATTCTATACGGACATGCTTGTAACTACATGGAATTTTTATGATGTTTAAACAGCATGTATTGTGTGCCCTTACATTGACTTGCTCAGGTGCATTATTTGCCAATATTCCAATTGAATCTCGTGGTTTGAGTGGCGCTAATAATGGTACTGTGTATACAGCAAATAATACGGCCATTCAAACAGGTGCTGGCTCTACCCCTATTCCAACCAATTTGAATTGGCAGCTTATGCAGAAGAACCAACAGCTTGAAAATGAATTGCGTAGCTTACGCGGTAAAATGGAAGAGCAAGACAATATTATCGAACAATTAAAAAGTGAACTTACAAACCGCTATGCAGATTTAGATCAACGTTTAGAACTACTCCAACAAAAAGTAGATCCAAGTGGAGACACAGAGGCCGCGGAGGATAACCAACAAGGTACTGCACCCAGTAACAGCTAATACAGCGCCTACACCTATTAAACAACCTACGACCCAAGCAACATTAAGCTCATCTGCAAACCAACCTGTAAATGCAGGTGGTGACTCACTTGAGCTCGAGAAAGCGGCATATACCGTTGCTTTAGATGCATACAAACAAGGTGGTGCGAAAAAAGCCATTGCACCGATGAAAAACTTTATTAAGAATAATCCTAACAGTGTCTATATTAGCAATGCATATTTTTGGCTAGCTGAGTTCAACCTTGCTGTTGAACCGACCAACTACGTGGAAGCGAAAAAGAACTATAGTATCGTGGTAGATCAATACCCTGAATCGACCCGCGCGCCTAGAGCGTTATATCAACTGTATAGCATTGCAAAAGATGTCGATCGAAATAGCAATTTAGCAACGCAGCTCAAAACCAAGCTCACCCAAAAGTATCCAAAATCTGAAGAAGCAGGCTTTGTTAAAAAATAGAACTATTTTTTAATGCAAAAAAAGACACCTTATAAGGTGTCTTTTTTTATTCGCAGCATTTAGCGCACAATACCGCGCTTAGACTGCTCAAGTGAGTCAATCAACAATTGCGCTTCTGCCACTTCAGGCAAAATTTCAATGCGAATACGCTCAATCGCTTCATTCGTCGTTAAACCATCTTTATAGATCAATTTAAAAGATTCACGTAAACCTTGAATCACATTTTTAGACCAACCTTTACGACGCATTCCTTCAATGTTCATTGCAAAAGCATGGGCTGGATTACCAGATACCATGACATAAGCAGGTACATCTTTCAAAATAAGCGATGCACCACCAATCATACTGTATGAATCAATTTTACAGAATTGATGAATACCAGAGTTACCACCTACGATGACATAATCACCGATGTGGACGTGACCTGCAACGCCGACGTTATTAGCAAAGATATTATGATCACCTACTACACAGTCATGTGCAATATGCGTATTCACCATCAATAAATTGTGACTACCAACTTTAGTTAGACCCTGATCTTGAACAGTACCACGATGTAAACTACAGTGTTCACGAATCGAGTTATAATCACCGATTTCTAACCAGGTTTCTTCACCAGCATATTTCAAGTCTTGGCAAACTTCACCAACACTGGCAAATTGAAAAATTTCGTTATGTTGACCAATACGGGTATAACCACCCACCACAACATGTGAATGCAGTTTAGTGCCCGCTCCAATTGTGACTTTAGGACCAATAATACAATATGGTCCAATTTGCACATCCGGAGCAATTACTGCTGATGAGTCAATAATGGCGGTAGGATGAATTAATTCGTTATTGCTCATGCTGTCTCTGTTTTCTGATGCGAAACCATAATTTCCGCGGTTGCTGCGACTACGCCATCTACAGTGGCAACACAATTATATTTGTAAATGCCACGCTTTTGCATCACTAATTCCGATTTTAATACAAGTTGATCGCCTGCAACGACTTGTTTTTTAAATCGAACCTTCTCTGCACCAGCAAATAAGAACAGCGAACCCGCTGAAGGTTTCTCATTATTCATAATGAAACCTAAAATACCCGATACTTGCGCCAATGCTTCAACAATCAGCACACCCGGCATAATTGGGTATTCAGGGAAATGGCCTTGTAAAAATTCTTCATTAATCGTTACATTTTTATAGCCTACAATCCCGTTGTCAGTCACTTCAACAACACGATCAACCAATAAAAACGGATAACGATGTGGCAAATATTCACGAATAGTCTGAATAGTCATTGGTAATTCAGGTTTTGTGAAAGCTGGGGTATTCGACTCTGTCATCATAATTATTTACGCAATTTAAATGTTGATTCAAGGGACTCAATTTGAGACTGCATATGATCAAGTCGTTTGACCAATTGGGTCAATGGCACATCTGCTAATTGTTTAAAGCGGATTGCTGCCTTTTTCCAAGAACCACTTTCAAGCATTGGCGTACCTGAAGAATAACTCCCAGCAACGGAAATACTTTTTGTGACCATTGACATACCGGTAATTGTCACATTATCTGCAATATTAATGTGACCTACGATACCAACAGCCCCTGCTAGCACACAATTTTTGCCAATAGTTGTACTACCGGCAATACCACATTTCGCAGCCATTGCCGTATTTGCACCAACTTTGACGTTATGCGCGATTTGCACAAGGTTATCAATAATGACACCATCTTCCAAAATTGTGTCATCTAAAGCACCACGGTCGATACTACAATTTGAACCAATACGCACATCATTCCCGATACGTACAGAACCTAATTGAGCAATACGATGCCATTTCCCTTGATAAGGTGCAAAACCAAATCCTTCACCACCGACCACCGTATTTGCATGGATACGTACACGATCACCTAACTTGGCTTCACCAGTAATCGTCACATGCGAATCTATAAAACAATCTTTACCAATTTCAACACCATGATCAATCTTCACTTGTGATTCAATGCGAGTCCCATCACCCACCACACTATTCGCACCAATCACCACATAATGCCCAATATAAGCAGTATCAGAAATGATTGCGGAAGGATGAATTTGGGCAGTACTTTCAATACCTGTTTCTACAGATTTCTTTTCAAAAACATGCGTCAGAATAGCGAAAGCCAGATACGGATTGGGTACAACAATGAAGTTTTGCTGTGAAGGGATTTGTGACTGCATGTCTGCAGTCACAATCAGCGCACCAGCCTGAGACTGTTGAGCTTCATTCAGATACTTATCTGCGTTTAAAAATGCAAGCTGATGCGGTTGAGCACTCTCCAAACTTGCCATTCCACTGAATTGCAAGTCTAACTGGCCAATACATTGACCTTGAACAAGTTGAGCAAGCTTTTCTAAACTGAATTTTTGAGAATTCATTGATTATTTAATTGCATTAACCTTTTGAATCATTTTATCAGTTAAATCAAACTTAGGGTCATACGCAAGTGCTGAATTTTTATTCAAAACAACATCTAACTTATTTTCTGTGCGCAATTGTTCTGCAACTTGCTTGATCCGAGTATCCATCGTGCGATTTAAGGACTGAATATTCCCTTGAACCGAAGCTTGAACTTTTTGCTGTAAATCAGTCAGCTCTTTGAGTTTAGTTTGATACTGTTGACCCATTTGCTGCTTTTGCGCAGCAGTCAACTTATCACCACCCTGCTGAGCTTTCTGTTGCATTGCTTCCAGCTCTTTAGCCAGTGATTCAATTTTAGTGGTTTGTGGTTTCAACTGCTGTTGAATTTGAGCATTTTGTTGTTTTAGATAAGTGCTTTGATCCACCACCTTTTCTAAATCAACCACACCGTAACCCGCTGCATGTACCACAGCAGAACACGACATACCCAATACCGCCAAACCAGCAAATAATTTATTCATCTTATCAACCTGTAATTTTGTTATTCCCAGAAGGGTCGTACTTAGAACGTACGACCAATCTCGAATTGGATTTCTTTTGTTTCATCGCCAGCTTTGTCATTCAGTGGGAATGCATAACTCAGTGAAATTGGACCAATCATCGTGATCCAAGTAAAGCCTGCACCAACACTATAACGCATGTTATTCATATCAAAGCCGTAGTTATCTTTACAGTATTGACGGTCTTCACTAGATTTAGGAACGTCACATTGGGTGTCAAATACTTGTGCGCCTTCAGCAAACAATACTGGACGAACTTGACGCGCCCAATCGCCTTTAAATGGCACAGGTAAAGCCAATTCAGTACCAAATTGAATTAAAGCATTACCACCGACTTCTTCTGGATCGTAGTCAACCTGATTTTGCGCATCATAATACACACCAGGATATTTCGGCCCTAGAGTACTGTTGTCATAGCCACGTACTGAACCAAAACCACCTGCATAGAAGTTTTTATAGAATGGTAAATCATTACCATAGCCTAACTTACCGTAACCACGTAACACAAAGTCTTTACCTAGTGGGAAATAAGCTTGTGCGTCGTAAGTGATTTTTTGATATTCAACATCACTACCTGGTAATGCAATTTCGGCATTGATGCGGTGTGACATACCCGATGTAGGGAATACCGGGCGATTCAAGGTGTTGTACGACCAACCCAAGTTAAGGTTATAAGTTAAGAAATCACCTTTAAATTCATTGTCATAAGTAATTTCTTCAACAGCACATTTATAACCAATTATTTCGTTTTTATCATTATAAACAGGTACAGTATTTTGAGACTCACCATTAGCATCTTTTGGGCAGTAAGAACCTTTCCCTGTAGCTTTACCACCGTTAGCAAGTAAGTAGTCACGGACATACGTAGATACATATGGGCCTGTAGTTACATCAGTTTGATCAATATTCAAACCCATACTTATACTTTGGTTTTCATCGATCGGATAACCAAAGTTGATACCACCACCAAAACTGTCAGTGACGTAGTTGTTAACGTTATAGTCGTTATCTAACTTGGTTTTACGGTAGTACAAGTTATAACCACGGCGTACACCATCAATAGTGAAGTATGGGTCAGTTACACTGAGGTTGTAATAATCTTGAGTCTCTGAACGAGACAAATCGATAGAAACTGCATTACCTGTACCCAAGAAGTTGGTTTGACTCAAACCTGCTTGGAAAGTTACACCGCCACTTTGTGAGAAACCAACAGCTAAAGTACTTGTCCCCGAATGCTGCTCTTCAACATTTACATTTAAATCAATTTGATCTGGCGTGCCCGGAATACGTGCAGGCTTAACATCAACGGTTTTAAAGAAACCAGTACGTTCTAAACGCACTTTAGACAAATCAATTTTTTCGTTACTTGCTAATGCGCCTTCCATTTGACGCATTTCACGACGTAGAACTTCATCAGCTGTTTTCGAGTTACCAGTGAAATTAATACGGCGAACAGTGACTTGCTGACCCGGATTCACATAGTAATTTAAATCAACCAATTTGGTGTCTTTATTGATTTCAGGAACAATGTTCACTTCTGCAAAGTAGTAACCTGCATTACCATATTTACGAAGTAAAAGCTGTTTCACACCATTCACTTTTTCTTGTGAATATAAATCGCCATCTTTATAGAGTTTTAAAGCGTTTAAATCAGTTTGCGTATAAAGCGTATCACCTAAGAAATGGGTTTCACCAAACTTAAATTGTTCACCTTCATCCACCGAAACTTCGATAAAGACGTGTTTTTTATCTTCACTCAAATTTAGACTTGAATTGGTAATGTTGAAGTTGATGTAACCTTTGTTGAGATACATCGCACGTAACGCTTCTAAACTCGCAGCCATCTTTTCACGTGCATAGCGGTCATTACGAGAAATGATCGAGTTCCAACCACTTTCTTTTAATGCAAAAATTTGTTTAATTTCGCTTTCTTTAAAGACCGTATTACCAATGATATTAATATCAAATACTTTGGCAGATTGACCTTCTTCAAACTCGATTAAGACATTTACACGGTTATTCGGTTGAGCGGTTGTAATCACTTTGACATCAGCATCGTAGCGACCTTGCTGCATGTACTGTTGTTCTAATTCAGTTTCAACCGTTTGCAAAGATGATTTCTTTAAAACTTCACCTTCGGACAGACCCATTTTCTTCAAGCCTTCTTCCAAGGCTTCTTTAGGAATAAGTTTATTGCCTTTTAGCTCAACTTTAGATATTACTGGGCGTTCAACCACTGTATATACAAGGGTATTACCGACTTGTGAAGACTTCACATCATCAAACAAACCCGACGCAAACATGCTACGAATTGAGTTTGAAATGATTTGATCATTGACACGATCACCAGCGGAGAATGGGATCATTCCGGCTACATTGTCAGGAGTTAAACGCACTAAGCCATCAACACGAATATCTTGTACTACAAAATCATCTGCTGCATATACTTGTTGTGCTACGGCCATAGCACTAACCAGTGCCAATGGCATAAATAAATGTTTGTGCTGCATGCCAGTCTTTTCCGCTGTTAATTTATTTCGTATAACGTTCTTATAAACGCATAATGTCATTGAATAGAGCCAGTAGCATCATGCTACCCAGCAATACCATACCAATTTTTAATCCAACCAATTGTATTTGTTCAGAAACAGGTTTACCACGAATTAATTCAATAAAATAGTAAATTAAATGACCGCCATCGAGCATAGGAATCGGTAGTAAATTTAAAATACCCAAACTTACACTCATCAGTGCCATAAATGAAATGAAGGTTTGCCACCCCATCTCAGCACTTTGTCCAGCCACTTTCGCAATAGTAATCGGACCAGATAAATTATCTAAACCAACCAAACCACGTACCATTTTTACAATAGAATTCAGGATCATACTAGATATCTGACCTGTTTTTTCTACCGCTTTGCCCATCGCCTCTACAGGCGTGTATTGAATGGTTTGTTTGTATTCGGCTGGAATATTGACTTTACCCGGATCACTTTGTACACCTAAAAGCCCTGTGACTTTACCCATTTGGTCACGCTTACCTTGCGGCATCACGCTTAAATGCACAATTTTATTTTGTCGTAAAACATCAATTTTAAGTAACTTTTCTGGAGAAGCTTGTACAACTTGTACAACATCAAACCAGTCTTTCATTTTTACGCCATCGATCGAAACAATTCGATCACCCACTTGCATCCCTTGGCGAATCGCTGCGCCATCTTCACTGAGTTTTGAAACTACTGCAGGAATTTCAGGACGATACGGCGTAAAACCTAGAACATCGAGTGGTGACTGAGTTTGATCACGTAAGAAACTTTGAATCGGTAAACTGAAGTTTTGAATTTGCCCTGCTCGTTCAGCTTGAATTTGAATATTGCCAGTTTCACCTACACGATCAACCAAGGCATAATTCAAGCGCTCCCAAGTGGATACTTGAGTGCCATCTACGGCAGTAATTTTATCACCAGACTGCATTTGCGCAGCCGCTGCTGGCGTATTCGGTAAAATTTTACCTACGCGCGTATTGAGCTGTTCCTGAGCTGGTAAAAATAAAATCCAAAACAACACTACTGCAAAAGCCAAGTTAATGAGTGGCCCTGCCGCAACAATTGCAATACGTTTCCAAGGGTGTTGTCGGTTAAATGCTTTTGGTAAGTCTTCTGCTGCGACATCACCTTCGCGTTCATCCAACATTTTGACATAACCACCGAGTGGCAATGCAGACAGTTGATATTGAATACCTGATTTCTTCGACGTCCACTTGAGCAGTGTTGGGCCAAAACCAATCGAATACACCAAAACCTTTACGCCCAGTTTACGTGCAACGAAATAATGCCCAAATTCATGAATCGCTATCAGCGGTCCAAGTAGCAATATTGCTGCAATAATCATAAACAAGGCATTCATGTCTTAACTTCCTGAATTTAATACTGCTTTTTCAGCAACCATACGTGCCGATTTATCTGCATGCAAAATAACATCAATATTATTTGCAGCTGAGTTTTCAACTTGCCCCAACACATGTTCCACAATTTGAGGGATTTGAGTAAAGCCAATTTTCTCATGCAAAAATGCTGCCACGGCGATTTCATTGGCTGCATTTAAAATCGTTGGAGCTAAGCCACCTGCCTTCATGGCTTGGCGTGCTAATTTTAGCGCTGGGAATCGCTGTATATCAGGCTGTTCAAAGTTTAACTGTGAATGAACAAATAAATCTAATGGAGGCACATGTGTTTGAATACGCTTCGGCCATGCTAATGCATGAGCAATAGGCGTACACATATCAGGATTACCCATTTGTGCCAAAGTCGAACCATCTACATATTGAACCATTGAATGAATGATACTCTGTGGATGGACAACAACTGTTACAAATTGTTCTTCAACTGCAAAAAGATGACAGGCTTCTATTAATTCCAAGCCTTTATTCATTAGTGTTGCAGAATCAACAGAAATTTTTTGCCCCATCGACCAATTTGGATGCTTACAGGCTTGGGCCGGCGTCACACTTTGTAATTGTTCCAAACTATGATGTAAAAATGGACCACCAGACGCGGTGAGTAAGATTTGTTTTACACCTAGCTTTGGCTGACCATGACGCTCACCTTGTAGATAAGTTTCAGGCAAGCATTGGAAGATTGCATTATGTTCAGAATCGACCGGCAGCAACAAAGCATTATTTTCACGTGCGGTCTGAATCATGATGTCACCCGACATCACCAGCGCTTCTTTATTTGCCAGTAAGACACGCTTACCTGCTTTCGCAGCAGCCAATGTCGGTAGCAATCCTGCCGCACCCACAATAGCTGCCATGACCACATCAACTTGTGGATGTTCTGCTACTGCGATTAATCCTGCTTCATCATGCAGGATTTCAATATCAGTTAATTTTTCAGCTACGAGTAATTGGCGCAGTTCATCCACTTTATTGAATGGAACAACTGCGATTTTCGGTCGATATTGTTTGCATATTTCGACAAGTTCTACAATTCGGCTATGTGCAGTGACTGCAAAAACTGAATACTCTTCGGGGTGCTGTTGCAGAATCTTTAAAGTACTTTGACCAATGGATCCTGTTACACCCAATATACAAACAGATTGTGACATCTATAAATCTACGCCAATTAATTTTAAAACATACATACCTGCCGCAAAGATAGGTGCTGCAGCAAGCAACGAGTCAATACGATCCAGCACACCACCATGTCCGGGAAGAATACGACCAGAATCTTTGATCCCTGCACGACGCTTGATCATCGATTCAAATAAATCACCAAGTACTGAACTAAATACTGTTATTACTGAAAGTATTAAAAATAAAATATGTTCAGCGATGCTTAAATCAAGATAAATAATTTCAACAACAATAACAATTAGCATTGCAGTGAATAGACCGCCATATAAACCTTCGATCGATTTATTTGGGCTCACATCTGGTGCAAGTTTTTTCTTACCAAATTTACGTCCCACGAAGTATGCACCACTGTCTGCCCCCCATACCAACAGGAACAGATACATGAGCCACCAAGGTGAGTTCATCCACACAGAAAAAATAGCAGTTACCGCAGCAGGAACTAAGACTAAACCAATACCACTCAGACTCGGGTTATACCAGTTGTCGTATTCAGGATAAGACTTCACCCAATATACACTTAAGATCCAAGTAAAGATTGAAGCTGCCCAAAGCAGCAATGCAACATCAGTAAAATGCAATGCTAGTGCTGAAAGAATAGCAGTGACTAGACCATAGCCCCAAGCGAAAGGTTTAATCACATTTTGTGTATTCCGCGGCATGAGTTTAAACCACTCATAACCAGCGACAGCTGATGCAATAATCATCAGCACAAGCATTGGGTATTTAGACTCGGTTGCAAACATGCAACTCAATACAACTGAAACCAGTACCAATGCGGTTATTATCCGCTCTAACATTTATTTATTCTCAAACTGCTCTTGTTGAATCTGCTCTGAGGTCTTACCAAAACGACGTTCACGACCACCAAATACTGCTAGTGCGTCATCAAATTCTTCAATGGTAAATTCAGGCCATAATGTCTGGGTAAAATAAAGTTCTGCATACGCAGCTTGCCAAAGCAAGAAGTTCGAAAGACGGAAATCACCACCTGTACGAATTAACAAATCTACCGGAGGTAGATCACTTAAACTGACATATTGACCAAAGACTTCAGCATCCACTGCTTCAAGATTTATTTTGTTAGTTAAAACATCTGCTGCGATTTGTTTTGCAGCCTGTGCCATATCCCACATACCACCGTAACTAATTGCAATAGTTAAAGTCATGCTGTCGAAATTAGCAGTCCTTTGTTCAGCTTGCAACATTAAGTCACGTAAGTTAGGAGATAAACGAGAACGATCACCAATAAAACGTAGGGAAATGTTAAATTTTTCCATGCGTGGCAACTGTTCATGAATGGTTTCTTCAAGAAGAGCCATCAACAAATCAACCTCAAACTGAGGACGATTCCAATTTTCACTCGAAAAAGCAAAAACCGTCAGTGCTTGGATATTTCTTTTACGACAATGTTCAACGATGGGATCTAGGATGTCCTTTCCAGAACGATGCCCTTCACCTTTTTGCATTTGATTCTTTTTGGCAAAACGATTGTTGCCATCCATAATGATGGCAACATGTTTTGGAAGACGGGAAGTTTCTTCAGATGAGGTCATTAAAACTTAGACCTTCATCAATTCAGCTTCTTTTGCAGCCAGACGTTTTTCAACTTCAGCAACGAATTTGTCTGTGATTTTTTGAATGTCATCACCCGCACGACGCTCATCATCTTCAGAAATTTCTTTTTCTTTCAACAATGCTTTGATATCACCCAAAACATCACGACGGATGTTACGGATCGCAACTTTTGCATTTTCAGCTTCGTTACGTGCAACTTTCTGCATGTCTTTACGTGTTTCTTCTGTTAATGCAGCCATAGGAACACGGATGGCATCAGCAGTAATCGGGTTTAAGCCCAAGTCAGATTCACGGATTGCTTTATCAATTGCAGCAACCATTGAACGTTCAAAAGGCTGAACAAGTAAAGTACGAGAATCTTCTACACCCACGTTCGCTACTTGGTTTAATGGCACATCAGAGCCATAGTAAGGAACCATAACACCATTTAAAATTGATGGGTGCGCGCGCCCTGTACGAACTTTAGCAAAACCATGCTCTAGAGAATCTAGAGATTTATTCATACGGTCTTCTGCGTCTTTTTTAAGATCGTTAATCATGTGATCTTCCTAACTTAATTCGAAAAGATGTAAATTCTAAAATAGCTTGTAGTATAAAGAGCTTTAGGGCCCACGTACATTAGTTAGTAACGTGAGTACCCTCTTTTTCACCCATTACCACTGAAAGTAATGAACCTGATTTGTTCATATCAAATACTTGAAGTGGAACGTTGTGGTCACGGCATAAGCAGATCGCAGTTAAATCCATCACACCCAGTTTTTCATCTAAAACTTGGTCAAATGTTAATGCATCGTATTTCACTGCATCTTCATATTTACTTGGATCTTTGTTGTATACGCCATCAACCTTCGTCGCTTTAAGAATAAGATTGGCTTCAATCTCGATACCGCGTAAGCATGCTGCTGTATCTGTCGTAAAGAATGGGTTACCCGTACCTGCGACAAATACACAAACTTCGCCACGTGTTAAATGACGAATTGCATCACGGCTAGAATATGATTCAACTACAGCACCAATGGGCAAAGCTGACATTAGACGAGTTTTGATATTACGACGTACCAAAGCATCACGCAGTGCCAAACCGTTCATCACAGTGGCCAACATACCCATTTGGTCACCTGTTACACGGCCAACCAAACCATCTTTTTGTAATTGGCTACCACGGTAAAGGTTACCACCACCGACAACGATACCCACTTGAACACCCAAACCAACAAGGTGCGCAATTGCGAGTGACATTTGATCGAGCACTTGTGCATCGATACCCATCTCTTTATTGCCCGCTAAAGCTTCACCTGAAAGCTTAAGCAGGATGCGACCAAAACGTGGTTTTTTAGAATCAAGCATCATCAACTCCGAATTATTTAATTTCAATTATTTTTAATGAATCGTTTAAGCAGACTTAACCGAGATTAGTTTTGCAAATAAGTCATATTCATCTGCATCTGTGATTTCTACTTCAAGTAAATCACCTGCTTTAATCACTGACTTATCGATATCTTCAACAAAAACATTACCATCAATTTCAGGTGCATCTGCATAAGAACGCGCAACAGCAACTGGGAACTCTTCTTCAAGATCATCCACAAGTACTGTCATTTTCTGACCGATACGGCTTTGCAATTTCGCAGCAGAGATTTCTTGCTGAACTTGCATGAAACGTTCATAACGCTCTTGTTTGATTTCTTCAGCCACATGATCTGGCAAATCATTTGCAGTCGCGCCTTCAACTGGTGAGTAAGTAAAACAACCCACACGATCAAGCTGCGCTTCTTTTAACCAATCAAGCAACATTTGGAAGTCTTCTTCAGTTTCACCTGGGAAGCCCACAACAAATGTAGAACGAATCACAAGATCAGGGCATTTTTCACGCCAAACTTTTAAACGCTCCAGTGTATTTTCACTGTGCGCAGGACGTTTCATGAGTTTTAGAATCTTAGGACTTGCATGTTGGAATGGAATATCCAAATATGGCAGGATTTTGCCTTGTGCCATTAAGTCAATCACAGCATCCACATGTGGATATGGATATACATAGTGCAGACGCACCCAGATACCCAATTGACCCAATGCTTCACACATGTCATAGAATTTGGTTTTAACGGGCTGACCGTTCCAGAAGTCCAATTTGTATTTAGTATCTACGCCATAAGCCGATGTATCTTGAGAAATCACAAGAACTTCTTTTACGCCTGCTTTTTTCAGTGCTTGAGCTTCAGTCAATACTGAACCTACTGGACGAGAAACCAAATCACCACGCATGCTTGGAATAATGCAGAATGTGCAACGATGGTTACAACCTTCTGAAATCTTCAAATAAGCATAATGTTTTGGTGTTAATCGAATACCTTGTTCAGGTACTAGATCAATAAACGGATTGTGTTTTGGTGGCTCAGGCACGTATTCGTGCACAGCTTCCATCACTTCTTGATATGCCGCAGCACCTGTCACTTTTAAGACATTTGGGTGCATTTGGCGAATTTTGTCTTCGTCTTTACCTAAACAACCAGTCACAATTACGCGACCGTTTGAACTCATCGCTTCGCCAATGGCATCTAGCGACTCTTGTACTGCAGATTCAATAAAACCACAGGTATTTACAACTACTAAATCGGCACCATCATAATCTGATGCTACATCATAACCTTCAGTCTTTAACTGAGTTAAAATTCGTTCGGAATCTACCAATGCCTTAGGACAACCTAAAGAAACAAAACCGACTTTGGGGGATTTCATGAATCTGCGCTCCACTATAATCCGCGTATTGTATGTCTTTTCAAAACATAAAAACAGGTGAAAAGGCCACTCTTTATATCACGCACCAAAATAATGCTATAAATTCATCCATATAATTTCATTTGCACCATTTTAATGCATTTTATATTTACAGCCTGTTTTTAATCGGCTATACACTTTATTTAAAGTCTTAAATAAGCGCATTTATTCAAATAAGCATCAAAACTTAGCGTATTTCTAAAATAGTTGGCTTATATCTTGCATAACTTGCATCAATTCGAACCTTATTAGATTGAACGATTTGCTTTATGAAGATGCCATTGCGCCATTTTAAGACAGGAACCTCTCGCTAATGGATCAGACTATGACGATTGATTACCGGCTTTTAGTGGATAATTTAACCACTGCCATTTTATTGGTCGATAGCAACCTGAATATTTTTTATTTAAATTCATCTTGTGAAGCGCTTTTTGACATCAGTTTACTTCGTGCATCAGGTCAGCCTGTATTAAATTTACTCCATATGCCCGATGATGAATTCAATACGCATGATGCATTAATGAATACATTAACTTCTGGTCAACACTATACGCGCCGAGAAGCAACGATTAATGTCAACTTTAAAGACATTCATGTCGATTACACTGTGTCACAGCTCAACTCTGGCAAACCCTACCACCCGTTGCTATTGATTGAATTGAATCAAATCGACCGGATGTTGAAAATCTCTAAAGAAGAAAACCTGATTCAACAGCATCAAGTCGCACGACAACTGATTCGTGGTGTTGCCCATGAAATTAAAAATCCACTCGGTGGTATCCGTGGGGCGACACAACTTTTAGCGCGTAGCTTAAATGATCCGAAGTACAGCGAATTCACCGACATTATTATTAGTGAAGTGGATCGATTACGTAATCTTGCTGACACTATGCTTGGCTCTAGACAATTGCCAAGTTACGAGCCAGTCAATGTGCACGAACCACTTGAACGCGTCCGTTCACTGATCGTCAACCAAACCAAGAAGAAAATTAAGATCACCCGTGATTACGACCTTTCTTTACCGGATGTTTTCGCAGATCGTGATCAATTGATTCAGGTCATGCTGAATATCAGTGTTAATGCCGTTCAGGCAATGACGGAAAACAAAGAGTTCTTTGTTGAGCATCAACCAGAACTCACTTTGCGCACACGTATTCAACGTTTAGTCACCATCAACGGTGTATTAAAACGTTCTGCGGTGCGCATTGACATCGAGGACAATGGACCGGGTGTCCCACAAGAAATATTAGAATCCGTATTTTACCCTTTAGTGACAGGACGAGCGAAAGGCACAGGTCTCGGTCTAAGCATTGCACAAAATATTATGCATCAACATAACGGAATGATTGAATGCCAATCAGTTCCTGGAAAAACAGTATTTAGCCTATATTTACCTTGGGAGTCAGATCATGTCGCGTAATAAGATTTGGGTCATCGATGATGATCGCGCCATGCGTTGGGTGCTGGAAAAAACATTCAAAGAAGAAGGTTTTGATGTTACCAGTTTTGAAGAAGCACAATCCGCTTTAGATCAGTTAAGTGTCGATGCGCCAGATGTTATTTTGACAGACATCCGTATGCCGGGTATTGATGGACTGACCTTTTTAGGTAAAGTCAAAGGCAACTACCCTGACTTACCTGTGATCATCATGACAGCACATTCAGATTTAGAATCTGCTGTGTCGAGCTATCAAACGGGTGCATTTGAATATCTACCAAAACCTTTTGATATTGATGAAGCCTTAGCTCTTGTAAACCGTGCAATTTTACATATTGCCAAATTACAACAACAAGAATCTGCTAAAACCATTCAACCGATTCAATCTACAGAGATTATTGGTGAATCACCTGCTATGCAGGAAGTCTTCCGTGCCATTGGTCGTCTTTCTCAATCACACATTACTGTATTAATTAATGGTGAATCAGGTACAGGGAAAGAATTGGTTGCGCATGCGCTGCATAAGCATTCACCACGTGGCAACAAGCCTTTTATTGCGCTCAACATGGCGGCAATTCCAAAAGATTTGATCGAAACTGAATTATTTGGTCATGAAAAAGGCGCGTTCACCGGTGCCAACACACAGCGTCAAGGTCGTTTCGAACAAGCCAATGGCGGGACTCTTTTCCTTGATGAAATTGGCGACATGCCATTTGAAACCCAAACCCGCTTATTGCGTGTTTTAGCGGATGGCGAATTCTACCGCGTTGGTGGTCACATCCCAGTCAAGGTGGATGTCCGTATCGTTGCGGCAACGCACCAAGACTTAGAAAAGTTAGTACATGAAGGTCGCTTCCGTGAAGACTTGTACCACCGTCTAAACGTCATTCGTATTCATATTCCAAAACTTGCACATCGTAGTGAAGATATTCCGATGCTTGCACAGCATTTCCTTGCAAGTGCAGGTAAAGAACTTGGGGTGAGTCCGAAGATTCTGCGTCCTGAAACGCAAGAATACATGCAAAAACTGCCATGGCAAGGTAATGTGCGTCAGCTTGAAAATACCTGTCGTTGGTTAACGGTTATGATCACAGGCCGTGAAGTGTATCCAGAAGATTTACCATCTGAATTAAAACAGATTCCAATTCAAGGCACAGACGGTAACCCTGCTGCTCAAGGGATTGATCGTATCGGCGTACATCACTGGGATGAGTTACTTGGTCAATGGGCCGTACAAAAACTTAAAAATGGTGAGATGAAAATTCTCGACATTGCCACACCAATGTTTGAACGCACCCTCATCAATGCTGCACTACAGCAAACACGTGGGCGTAAGCGCCATGCAGCAGAACTTTTAGGTTGGGGTCGCAACACTTTAACCCGTAAACTTAAAGAACTCGGTATGGACAGTGCCGAAGATGATGTCGAAGAAGAATTAGAAAGTTAATTTTCTGATTTTCATTAAAAAAGCCAGTCACTTGACTGGCTTTTTTATTTTGAGATTTTTTAGCAATATTTTATGCCGTAAAGCCGACATAACGTGAATAACCTTCCACCCCTAAATCAGACTTATAAATCAGAAACTCAGGGAAGCTCGAGGCGGTAATTTCAGTAAACATATGATACTGATCATCATTAGCATGCAAGTCATCGACTGTATGCTGCATGGTTTGCTCAAATTCATCGGTAATAAACTCAAAACCAATATCCATTGCAATAAACAACACATGCTCACAAGGCTGCACATACTGCTCTTCTGACCAATCAATCACTTGTTGCTGACAATGTGGACACTGAATGTTATCTGAAGGAGAAATATCAAGTTCGATCAATTGGTAAGACATAGAAGTAAATTTATTCATAAATATTAGATTTATTCTAACAAAACTTAGTTTCAGCTAAAGATATTTATTCAATAAAAAAGGAGCCGTAGCTCCTTTAAATTTGACTGATTTCGATTATCTCTTAAGGGATGACTTATAGGCAGATAATGCAGCCACCGCGATAGCTGACAAAGCAATACCCGGCGCACTTGCAATTAAAATACCTGTCGTTCCTAGACCTAGCGCCAAAATCTTGCCTGTAAGTAATGGACCTGTCATTGCACCCAAACGTCCCCATGAAATTGCACTTCCCACACCTGTCACTTTCCCAGCTGGTGTATAGAAAATTGGAGAGATCCCATACAAAATCGATTGACCACCTGTAGAGAAAATTCCGCCCATGATGCCTGCAGCAATGAGTACAGGAATGGAATTTGTTGTAAACAGCACAAATAATGCCACAAACAAACCTGAATAGATAATCACTGCCATTTGCCATAATTTTAGGCGATCCAGCAAGTAGCCTAAACCCAGCGTACCAATCACCGCGCCCACTTGGAACATCAACATGATCATAAAAGCTTGTTGCTTTTCCAGCCCTTGCCCCATAAGCAAGTTAGGCAACCAACTGATCAGAATATAGTTTACCATTAAGGTAAAGAAGAAACTCAACCAAAGCGGCAATGTATATTTATAACGCTGTTCAGCAAACAGGATTTGCCCCATCGCTGGAACAGCTTCTTTGGTTTCTGCCTGAACTTTTTCTGTACGCTTATCTTTTAAGATAATCGCCATGAATGGAATCAAGATTAAAGGCGTTAAACCACCAATTAAAAATAGTGTATGCCATGAGATATCTTTAAAAACAATACCCAAGCCAGCAACAAAGATTGCACCTACGGGTAAGCCACAGTACATCAAACTATTTAAGCGCCCACGGTTAGCATCCGTCGCTTCATCACCCACCACCGAGATCATCGTTGGCATCGCAGCACCCAAACCTAAACCTGTAAAGAATCGTGCGATATATAAAATTTCAATACTTGGTGCAACTGCCGTGATAGACATAAATACACCGAAGATAAAAATCGACAGCATCAGGACTTTCTTCTGTCCCAAATAGTCAGCGACACGCCCCCCAAAGAACGCGCCAAATAACATACCAAACACACCTAAGCTAAACACATAACCCATTTGCACTTGATCTAAGGAAAATGTCGCTGCGATTCCTTTTGCTGCGATACCGGGCGCTTGCAGGTCAAAACCTTCAAAAAATGCTACCCAGAAACACAAAAATACCGTTAGAAATTTTTGCATTTTTCCCGATTGTTGATTTGCCATAATCGAACTCCATTCATGTAGCGTAAACCCACTTGTACGCCATGCCCTGAAGTTTCGGCTTTATTGGGTAGAATAAATACCACTACAAAGGTCGGAATTCACACGACCAAAAGCCCACCATTAAGACCTAAAACTTTGTATATCAATAGTTTTTAGATCTTATTTTTTGTATTTATAATTAATTATCAATCACTTAGGTTTATGAAAGATTTTAATAATCAAACCATAGCTAAAACTAATGATGATCAAAATATTCATTTAATCCGATCAAATACCAACAACCAATAATTTATTGACAATAAAAAACCCGCAACAGAGCGGGTTTTCTGTTTAACTCAAAATCTTATGCAGATTTTTTCGCTTGGTTATTCTTACGAATCGTAATCATCACCAATTGAACAGCCGCAGGTGTTACACCTGGAATACGACTTGCTTGTGCCAATGTTTCAGGCAATACATTTTTCAGCTTCATGGTGATTTCACGTGAAAGACCAGAAACTACATCGTAATCAAAATCAGCAGGAATACGTGTATCTTCCAAACGCTTCATTTGCGCAACATCTTCTTGCTGACGGTTAATATAACCTGCATATTTCACAGCAATTTCAATTTGCTCACCCACAAATGCTGAAACTTCAGAACCCGTCAATTCAGCAATTTGCGCAAAGTTGATATTTGGACGTTTGAGCAAATCAATTGCATTGGTTTCTTTTGACAGGTCATCGCCAGTCATTTCAACGAATTTTTTGCCTAGTGGATTGTTTGGCGCTGCCCAAAGGTGTTGTAAACGACCTTTTTCAGTTTCAACAGCTTCCATTTTTTGACAGAAAGAATCCCAACGTGCGTCATCCACCAGCCCCATTTCACGGCCAATCGCAGTTAAACGCTGATCCGCATTGTCTTCACGCAACATCAAACGGTATTCCGCACGTGACGTGAACATACGGTACGGTTCTTTAGTACCGAGAGTAATCAAGTCATCAACCAACACACCCATGTACGCTTCATCACGTTTTGGTGTCCATTGCTCTTGATCCCATGCACGACGTGCTGCGTTTAAGCCTGCAAGCAAACCTTGCGCTCCCGCTTCTTCATAACCTGTTGTACCGTTAATTTGACCTGCAAAATACAGGTTATTAATCGATTTGGTTTCTAAAGAGAATTTCAATGATTGTGGGTTGAAATAGTCGTACTCAATTGCATAACCCGGACGCAAAATGTGCGCATTTTCCATACCACGAATCGAGCGAACCAATTCAAACTGAACATCGAATGGTAATGAAGTTGAAATACCATTTGGATAAAGCTCATGTGTATCTAGACCTTCAGGTTCCAAGAACACTTGATGCGAATCTTTATCGGCAAATTTATGAATTTTATCTTCAATCGATGGGCAGTAACGTGGACCCACACCTTCAATCACACCAGTATACATTGGCGAACGGTCTAAGCCGCCACGAATGATATCGTGAGTTTTCTCGTTGGTATGTGTGATATAGCAATTGATTTGCTCAGGATGCATCGACGCATCACCCATGAATGACATAGTCGGAGATGGGAAATCACCCGGCTGTGGCGTCATTACAGAGAAATCAACTGATCGCGCATCGATACGTGGCGGTGTACCAGTTTTTAAACGACCTACAGGTAAGTTCAATTCACGAAGGCGCGCAGCCAATGAAATTGAAGGAGGATCGCCCGCACGACCGCCTGAAGCATTATTTAGACCTACGTGGATCACACCACCCAAGAATGTACCTGTAGTCAATACAACAGTTTTCGCATCAAAGCGAATACCCATTTGGGTGACTACACCTTTAACGGTATCGCCTTCAACAATAAGGTCATCAGCTGCTTGTTGGAAAATATCCAAGTTCGCTTGATTTTCGAGGGTTTCACGAATCGCAGCTTTATAACGAATACGGTCAGCCTGCGCGCGAGTCGCACGAACAGCCGCACCTTTACGTGAGTTTAAAATACGGAATTGAATACCACCTTTGTCGGCAGCCAATGCCATAGCACCGCCAAGCGCATCAATTTCACGTACTAAATGTGATTTACCAATACCACCAATGGCTGGGTTACAGCTCATCTGCCCTAAAGTCTCAATATTATGAGTTAAGAGTAAAGTCTGTCGACCCATACGTGCCGCAGCAAGAGCTGCCTCAGTACCCGCGTGACCGCCGCCGATAACAATGACATCGTAAACTTTAGGATAATGCATAGTGGTAAAGGAGATTAAAAAAGGATGACGGAAGATTATAGCAAAAATTCACCGATAAGTTGACTGATTAACTCGATTTTATTGTTATTGACTACTGCTTTATGCCTATATATTTCTTTATGACCATACATACTTTGCATATTCCACATAAAAATATACATTTCTCAAGCAAATGTTACTCGAAGATTGTTGTTTTATTCTGATGATTTTTTATTCTGTTATAGATCCCATGAGAATCATAAGGACTATAAGCATGAATAAGAATATTTTGCTATCCACGGTTTTATGCGGTTTATGTTTATCACCACTTGCTGCCTCAGCCAATGATAAAGTTGAGAAAGTGTATGATGCACAGCGATATCAACAAGTCTGTAAAGGTAAAAGCCAAGGCGCTCAAGTATCATTTGCCTATCGCGGTATTATCTGGAATGGTACTTGCGAACCACAATTTTTTAGCTCGTCCAAAAATGCAAATCTTCATGGCGAAGAAGCCGAATTATTAAGCACATGTAGTGCAGATGCAAAAGCCACTACTGCAACGATTAATGGACAAGAAATTAAAGGAAAATGTGCTTTAGGGTTTACTCCTCCTCGTCCTAAATAAACAGTTGTCGATGAAAATATCGACCAATTAACAGATCAAAAATAAAGCGGGTAAAACATCAGTTTTTACTCGCTTTTATTTATTGCTTATTTATTAAACTGAGATAAACTCAAAAAATACTATAAGGATAAAAATATCAGGAAATTCCATGGATTCGGGATTATTTGCATTTTTTCTGCCCATTGCTTTAGCCATCATGATGATGGGTTTGGGGCTTGAACTATCAGTCAAAGACTTTTTACGCGTTGGACGCTATCCAAAAGTTATTTTCATCGCTTTATTTACTCAGCTTATTCTACTGACCAGTATTGCGTTTTTCCTGTGTAAGTTGCTTGAGTTACCCCCATTACTTGCGGTGGGGCTCATGTTGCTTGCGGCTTCACCCGGTGGCCCCACAGCAAACCTTTTTAGCTACCTATATAAAGGTGATATTGCTTTAAACATTAGCTTAACGGCCATTAACTCAGTTGTATCGTGCTTTACATTGCCTTTTATCGTCAATCTATCCATTTTGCATTTTGTTGGTGAAAGTACCAGTATTGGTATGCCTATCGATAAGATCACCCATGTATTTCTGATTATTTTGATACCGGTATGTTTCGGTATGTTTATTCGCAACTCCTTTCCGACCATTGCATATCACATCAACAAGCCGATGCGAATGTTGTCTATTTTCTTATTAATTCTTATCTTTACACTCGCAGTTTTGCGCGAACAATCCAACATTATTACGTATTTTGCCAGCGTCGGCATTGCAACCTGTTTACTCTGTTTCAGTGGACTATTTTTGGGTTACTTAATTCCATTCCTCTCGGATGTGCCTGAAAAGCAGGCTCGTGCGTGTACCTTTGAGATTGGTATTCATAACACCAGTATCGCCCTAACCATCGCACTGAGTGTGCTTGAAAACACCACAGTCGCAATACCTGCCGGTGTTTATTCTATTTTTATGTATTTATTGGCAACCTTATTTGGTTTTATTTTGACACGCCGTGGCAGCCACCTAATTCAACAAGTGAAAACCTAAACTATTTTTCAAACGTAATCACCATAAGGACTTTGGTGAAACACCATTAAATATGCTCAAGGAGAATAAATAAGATGGATTCTGGAATTATTACGGTTCTTTTGCCATTAGCACTGGCCTTTATTATGATCGGGCTTGGGCTAGAACTTACCCCCAAAGATTTCGCACGTGTCACCAAGCACCCTAAAGCCGTGTTGATCGCATTATTTTGCCAGCTCGTGTTGCTTGTCGGTATCGCCTTTCTACTATGTAAACTGCTAGCATTACCACCACTGCTTGCTGTCGGCTTGATGCTACTTGCAGCCTCACCTGGTGGTAGTACAGCGAACTTATTTAGCTATCTATTTAAAGGTGACTTGGCTTTAAATATTACCCTGACCGCCATCAACTCTGTCATTGCAGCATTAACCCTTCCATTGATCGTGAATTTTTCGATCATGCACTTCATGCAAGAAGGCCAACAAATCAGTCTGCAATTTGGAAAAATCCTCCAAGTTTTCGGCATCATTATCATCCCCGTCTGTATAGGTATGTTACTTCGTCACTATGCACCTAAACTAACTGAGAAACTGCATAAACCACTCCGTATCTTTGCTGTGGTCTTTCTCATCTTAATTATTATCGGTGCTATTTATTCTGAACGACATAATATTGCGGCTTATCTAACCCAAGTTGGCTTAGCAACGGTTCTATTCTGTATTTTCAGCTTATGTATCGGTTATTTTGTTCCGAGACTATTTGGCATCAATAGTGCTCAGGCACGTGCATGTGCATTTGAAATCGGTATTCATAACAGCACGCTAGCCATGACCATCGCCTTAACAGTGATGGCAAGCTCGGCCGTTGCAATGCCTGCGGCGGTTTATTCAATCTTTATGTACATCTTTGCCGCTGTATTTGGCTTCCTAATTACACGTTTCGCACCGATCTCGACAACGACAACAGAAACAATTAAAAGTTAAGTCGCTGAAAAGTTAAAAGGATGCCACGTGCATCCTTTTATTTTTTGTCAATTTTGATAATCGCTAGCTGCAAGTTGCCGAGTTCCGTTACAATAGCTTTTTATAAAACTCATTTAGGTTATGTCCGTGAAGTGGTTACAAATTCATATTACTGTTGAAAAAGCTCAAGTTGATTACACTGAAACGCTGCTCAGTTCTTTAGGTGCAGTCAGTGTCACGCTAGATGATGCAGAAAATCAGGATTTACTTGAACCACTTCCAGGTGAAACACCACTTTGGAATAAAGTGATCGTAACTGGTATCTATGCACAAGAAGATGATGAAGAAATTGATGTTGCTGCATTAGAAACATTTATTAAAGCTCAACTTCCTGATGCGCCAATGCGTAGCGAATTCATTGAAGACCAAGAATGGGAACGCACATGGATGGATGCTTACGAGCCTATCCAAATTGGTGAAAAATACTGGATCGTACCAGAATGGATGGAAGCGCCAGAAGCAGACGCCGTAAACATCAAACTAGACCCAGGTCTGGCATTTGGTACTGGCAACCATGCATCAACATTCTTATGCCTACAATGGTTAGGTAAAGTTGATCTTAAGGATAAAATCGTAATCGACTACGGTTGTGGTTCTGGTATTTTAGGTGTTGCAGCTTTACTTTTGGGTGCAAAAAAAGTTTATGCCACTGATATTGACCCACAAGCGGTTTTAGCAACACAACAAAATGCCGAATTGAATGGTGTACTGGAAAATCTGTATGTAGGCCTACCTGAAGAGTTCAACCAAGAACTCGCTGGACAAAAAGCCGATGTGTTTGTTGCTAATATTCTTGCAGGCCCTCTAATGGCCTTGGCTGCAGAATTCTCAACTTTAATTAAATCTGAGGGCGAGTTCGCACTTGCAGGTGTAATTGAAGAGCAAGTTTCTGATGTTTCTAGTGTTTATTCTGAATTTTTTGATATATTAGACGTAGAAAAACGTGACGAAACATGGTGCCGAATTTCGGGTAAACGCCAACAGTATTAAAATTTAAAATGTGTACTTATGAGCGACAAATTAACTAACTGCCCAACTTGTTTTACAACATATAAAGTAACTGTTCCGCAGCTTACTGTCGCTCAGGGCATGGTTTGTTGCCCAAAGTGCTCTACATCTTTTAATGCACTGTCTCATTTGGTGGTAGATAAAGCGTTGTCTTTTTCTACCCCTGAGCAAGAAAATGCCCCTCAAAAAAACTCCAATACTATTATTAATGTCAGCGAATTTAATAATACGCTTACACCAGTGACTGTTGAAGAAACACCAACCCACCATTTATTAAAACTATTTGATCAAAAAGTCGAAAACTCTAATATCGATCTAAAAACTTATTTAAATAACTTAAATTATTTCAGCACCGAACCGATCGGCAACCTGCCTGCTGTAAATTGGGCAGAACAGGCTGAAAAAGATAAAAAACGTACACCACTGAATTATTTTATGTGGTTCTGTATTAATGCTTTCTTATTTGGTGCACTTATATTCCAGTTTTTCTGGTTCAATCCTCAATATTTAAAAAATAGTCCAGTGATGGGTGCTGCATTTACTGCGGTCTGTGATGTATTCAATTGTTCACGCCTAGAGGAACATTACAGTTTAATTAGTACCAAAAAAGTCAAAATTCGTAGCATTGGAAATAATGAAACACGTTTTACAGGTGAAATGATCAATTTTCATGACCGTAGCCTTGCCTTACCCAATATGAAAATTTCACTAAAAGAAAATGGTACTGAAATAGCAAACTATACGCTTTTACCTGAAGAGTATTTGGACAAAAGTCTGCATGGCATCCAACGGATCCCAAAAAGTAGTCCTTTTAAATTCCAATTTAGTCTACCAATTGCACGCAAGAGCTTCGATAATTATTCAATTGAGTTGATTCGCCCCTAATATTGGAAAAAACTATTAAAAAAGTAAAAAAAACATAAAAAAAATGCAGTTTTCTTGCTCACTTTTTCCTAGACAATGGTATGATACGCGCCACGAAAGCTTTGTGCTGCAAACTCCTCGCTAATTTTTCACAACAAATACAATCCCAACCGTGCGCTTTAATATTTATTGCGTATTGAGTAGATTTTTTGTTTGTTTTTTAGGCTGTAACAATTATTAATCTATTGTTACGCTTATTTTTCGAACAATTTTGCGAGTTGTGTCAAGCTACAAGTAATGTACAAGTTTTAGAACTCCGCATTAGGAACTAAAACGGAGTTCATTCAAGTTTATAGACCACTTTTAACAAATCACTTTACCCAAGTGATATTTGATTTTTCGGATTAATTCGCATGAATAGCAAATCTCCTATTTTTACTGCACAATCTGATGTCGCTCTTCGTATTCACGTAGATCGCGCAGTTCGCCATTACTTTGCACAATTGCAAGGCGAGCAACCATCTCAGGTATACGATATGGTGCTGGCGGAAATGGAGAAGCCTCTTCTATCTGTAGTTCTTGAATATACACGTGGTAATCAAACCCGCGCTGCTGAGATTCTCGGCTTAAACCGTGGTACTTTACGTAAAAAGTTGAAAGCTCACGGTTTAATGAGTGAATAAATGATAAAATGCTTGCGGCTTCCGCAGGCATTTTTTTTAACCTGCATTTTGCTAATTTTGTTTTAATCTGTTCCTTGAAAACTGTGACGAAGATCATGACTATTAAACGCGCTTTAATCTCTGTGTCTGACAAGACTGGAATTGTTGAATTTGCACAAGAACTTGCTGCTCTAGGGGTAGAAATTTTATCTACTGGCGGAACATACAAATTGTTGAAAGACAATAATGTTGCCGTAGTTGAAGTTTCAGAGCACACAGGTTTCCCAGAGATGATGGACGGCCGTGTAAAAACGCTACATCCGAAAATTCATGGTGGTATCTTAGCTCGTCGCGGTCTAGACGAAGCTGTGATGGCTGAACACAACATCGATGCAATCGATCTGGTAGTTGTTAACCTTTATCCGTTTGCTGCAACTGTTGCAAAACCGAACTGCTCACTTGCTGATGCGATTGAAAATATCGACATCGGTGGTCCGACTATGGTTCGTGCTGCTGCGAAAAACCATGCATCTGTAGGTATCGTAGTAAATGCATCTGACTATGCAACTGTCGTTGCTGAGCTTAAAGCTGAAGGTTCACTTTCACATGCAACTCGTTTTGACCTTGCGGTTAAAGCATTTGAACATACTGCACAGTATGACGGCATGATTGCATCTTACTTAGGCGCTCGCGTAGGTAAGGAAGAAGGTCAAGCAGATAAATTTGCGCGTACTTTCAATACTCAATTGAACAAAGTTCAAGACTTACGTTACGGTGAAAACCCGCATCAATCTGCTGCTTTCTATGTAGAAGACACAGCAACTGAAGCATCTGTTTCTACTGCGAAACAACTTCAAGGTAAAGAATTATCTTATAACAACATCGCAGACACTGACGCAGCACTTGAATGTGTAAAATCATTTGCTAAGCCTGCATGTGTCATCGTAAAACACGCAAACCCATGTGGCGTAGCAGTATCTTTAGACGGCATCCAAGCGGCTTATGACCTTGCTTATGCAACTGACCCTGAATCTGCATTCGGTGGCATCATTGCATTCAACCGTGAATTAGACGTTGCAACTGCACAAGCCATTGTTGACCGTCAATTCGTTGAAGTGATCATTGCTCCTAGCGTTGCTGAAGGCGTCCTTGAAGTGACTGGCGCGAAGAAAAACGTACGTGTACTTGTATGCGGCGAGCTTCCTGCGATCACTGAGCGTAAAGCACAGCTTGACTACAAACGTGTAAATGGCGGTCTATTGGTTCAAGACCAAGACTTAGGCATGATCACTAAAGATGACCTTAAAGTTGTGACTAAACGTGCACCAACTGAACAAGAAATCGATGACATGATCTTTGCTTGGAAAGTTGCGAAATACGTTAAATCAAACGCAATTGTTTATGCTAAAAACCGTCAAACGATTGGTGTGGGCGCAGGTCAAATGAGCCGTGTGAACTCTGCTCGTATTGCTGCAATCAAAGCTGAACATGCTGGTTTAGTTGTTGAAGGTGCTGTAATGGCATCTGATGCATTCTTCCCATTCCGTGATGGTATTGATAACGCTGCGAAAGCAGGTATCAAATGCATTATCCAACCGGGTGGTTCTATGCGTGATGAAGAAACAATTGCTGCTGCTGATGAAGCTGGTATTGCAATGGTCTTCACTGGCATGCGTCACTTCCGTCACTAAGTTGGCAACTTGATCATGACAATTAAGCACATTTTTTTGCTTAATACACTAGATTTCTAATCTTGCATAAAGTCCTCTCCTATTTTTAGGCTGAGGACTTTATGTCATTTTCGATTCATGGAGTATGAACCGATGAATATTTTAGTTTTGGGTAATGGCGGTCGTGAACATGCATTAGCCTGGAAAATCGCGCAAGATGACAAAGTCGCAAAAGTCTTTGTAGCACCGGGTAATGCGGGTTCTGCAACTGAAAATAAATGCGAAAATGTTGCGCTTAACATTTTAGACAATGCAGCGATTATCGACTTTGCAAAAAACAATGCTGTTGATTTAATCGTGGTTGGTCCAGAAGCACCGCTTGTCAATGGTGTAGTCGATGCTTGCCGTGAAGCGGGTGTAAAAATTTGGGGTCCAACTCAATTTGCAGCACAGCTTGAAGGCTCTAAAGCATTTGCTAAGCATTTCTTAAAACGCCACAACATTCCAACTGCTTTCTATGATGTATTTACAGAAGTAGATGCAGCAAAAGCATTTGTTGAAAAAAATGGTGCACCAATCGTTATCAAGGCAGATGGCCTTGCTGCGGGTAAAGGCGTAATTGTTGCCATGACCAATCAAGAAGCATTTGATGCGATTGATGACATGCTTGCAGGCAACAAATTTGGCGATGCTGGCTCACGTGTAGTAATCGAAGAATTCCTTGCAGGTGAAGAAGCATCTTTCATTTGTATGATTGATGGCGACAACATCTTGCCGATGGCGACTTCTCAAGATCACAAACGTATCTTTGAAGGCGACCAAGGTCCAAATACGGGCGGTATGGGTGCTTACTCTCCTGCTCCTGTGGTGACGGCTGACGTATTTGAAAAAACCATGAATGAAGTGATGCGTCCTACCGTTGAAGGTATGAAAAAAGACGGTCACGTTTATACAGGTTTCTTATACGCAGGCTTGATGATTGATGAGCAAGGTCAACCTAAAGTGATCGAGTTCAACTGTCGTTTTGGCGACCCTGAAACTCAACCCATTATGATGCGTTTAAAATCATCTTTAGTTGATTTGGTTGAAGCTGGCATTGCAGGTAACTTACCAAAAGAAGCTGAATGGGATGAGCGTAAGACTGTAGGTATTGTACTTGCATCTAAGGGCTACCCTGAAACGTCTAGCAATGGTGATGTAATTTCAGGTTTAGACACTGAAATGGCGGATGCGAAAGTGTTCCATGCTGGTACTAAAGCACTTGAAAATGGTGAAATTGTAACTGCTGGCGGTCGTGTACTTTGTGTGACTGCGCTTGGTAACACCATTGGTGAAGCACAAGCGAAAGCTTTAGAGCTTTGCCAAAAAGTGACTTTTGATGGTGTTCAATACCGTAAAGATATTGGTTACCGTGCAATTGCTCGTGAAAATGCTTAATTAATTTAAATTAAATAAACAACCCGCCGAGTGCGGGTTTTTTTTGATATATTCAATTAAATATCAAACAAATACTTTATTAAAATGATCTTTAATTTATTTAATCGACCATCTGAAGAAATACAATATTTAGGGACACCTTATACTCAAGATTGTTTAGACGCTATTGGTGTCATTCTCCAAACTCAAACATATATTGAAAAAGCATTACTTTTATCTTGCAATCAAATACATGCATATTTAATCAAATCTAATAGAAATACTTACATTATCAGATCAGGCTTTAGTTCAGGCTATTCTGGTGAAGGACCTAAAGGATTAGCATCATCACTGCAACTTCTTTTAAAGCACAATATAGAAGTTGAAGAAATTAATATTTCTGAAAAATTAATGAAGAAAGTAAATCATAGTTCATTATCAGATGCAGATCTTGAAACAATGTTCACAGCTAGAGTTGTACGGCCAATTAACATATACGAATACATCTATGCAATTTATAAAACTACGGAATACCAAATCAATAATGACCGTTTCTATCCAACAGAATTACCTTTCCACTTGGTTGATTCTCGAATTTTCGATCTTGCTCTTAAATTTAATGATGATCCCAATTACTCAATCTTAACGGCATATACAAGATTAGAAGATATTGTCAAAGATAAAATTAATGATCATAGTCTGTTTTCTAACAGTCTTTTAAAAACCGCATTCATTTCAGATAAACAACGCAAATCAATTTATTCATGGGATACAAACAATGAAAAGGTTTCAAATGCCCTAGGTTGTCTATTTACCAATATATTTACTGCTTATAGAAATGAACGTGCACATAGTGAAGTTGATAAGCCTTATTCACAACAAATACGTGAATTTTTATTGATTAATGAACTATATTTATTAGAAAGCAAAGCAATTAAAAGATAAAGATGAATTAGCATGAATCAGTTTATCGCAACGCCTCGCCTCATCCTCCGCCAATGGAAAGACTCCGACACTGCCCCATTTATCCAAATGTGTGCAGATGACGACGTCATGCGTTATTTTCTAAAAAAACTCGATGCTTCAGAAGCCACCACATTTATGCAGCGCCTACGCGATGCAATAGAAACACGTGGTTGGGGTTTATATGCCGTTGAGTTGAAAGCCACAGGCGAATTTATTGGTTTTATCGGCTTACATATCCATCCACCTGAGTTCGAAATCGCAGATGCCCCTGAAATTGGTTGGCGCTTACTGCCGCAATATTGGCATCAAGGCTATGCCACCGAAGGTGCGAAAGCAGTTCTCAAACATGCTTTTCGAAATCTAAGACTTGAGAAAGTCATTTCATTTACAGCGTGTCTAAATAAACCATCCGAACATGTTATGCAAAAAATTGGTATGCAAAAAGTCCGTGAATTTAATCATCCACGTGTACCAGCTGCACACCCACTAAACCGTCACGTGCTTTATGAAATTCAGCGCAGTGATTATTTGCACATTCCATTTTGCTAATTCAATAATTATTCACGGCAAAACTAAAGTACATTAACTCTGCCAAACAGTGGCTATAGATGATGTTAAAAAGCTTAATTTTAGTTACTGCAGCATTTCGCATAAGAAAGCTAAATCATTCATTGAATCATATAACCCCCGCTAAGTGCGGGGTTCAGCTCTAAAAAATCATTTGCTATGACCTAGGAACTAAAAATCATAAGGTGTAAAGCTAAAGCAACTGTAAACCTGTCTAAGCATACTTAATCAAAATTGCATACATAGTCGACAACATCGGTGCATTGCACTTTAAAAATAGAATCTTGAGGAACAATAAAGCTTTCGCTAGAAGTATATTGTACAAACTCTCCCTGCTCCCCAATTTGCACAACACACTACCCCGATGTGATTTCAACACGTTCTTTCACATGCGCCTCAAACGTCATGGGTTGCTCTGAAGGTAAAAATACACCGATGGTTTTTTGACTACCATCTTCCACTTTTAAAACATGGCTCACCGATCTACCGCCATAATGTACTGTAGGCTTTTTACAATTGAGACGAAATCAAACTGATTTAACATAGCGTGCCGCACATAGCAATTTATTATGATCAATTATAAAGCAGCTTATATTAAACAATGTAGCGGATTCAATCTTCCTCAGATTTAGATCTAAGATTTTGAAAAACCATGAATCAGAGTTGAACTGTAAATGTATCAATAAAGATTTCAATGCAGATTAGATTGGAGCACTTCGTTATTTTCACATATGAATGTTACAAATTTTGTGTATGACAGGACTTATTTCATTTTTATCATTTTTTCAGCAATACATTTTAAAATTTGTTATATAGACCTAAACTTATATATATGATGTACTGAAATAGTTTAATTATAAATAATATATTGTTTTTACTTATTAAATTATTTAATTAAACATATTCCATATACAATTTTGGTGCTAAGCATAACTTTTTAAATCACTATATTGAATAATAAAAAATTGATATGATGCCTAGCGAAATATAGAGATTTGCTTTATTAAATCTTTTGTTTACAGCAGCTTGCAATGGCTATCTTTTCCCATTTGGAAATAGACTCAGATCTAATTGTATAAGTCTGTGTAGCATTTTAAATTATTAAGCATCTATCAGCCTGTCTGATAAAAGACTTAAGTAAATCTCTCCATAATATGATTTGTGAATTTATTAATTTTATAAATTTACTCGGGTGAATATATGAAAAAGCTCCTAGGATTAGTTCTCGGTTTATCTGTTGGCCTTTCAGGCTGTGGTAAACAAGAAGCTCCTGCAACTGACGCAGCACAACAAAAAGACACTGCAGAAGTGCAAACCGTCACCATGGCTTCGACTGGTTCGGATGCTGATATTTGGCGCTATATTGCTACGCTTCCTGAAACCAAAGAAGCTGGCATTAAACTTGAAGTGAAAAACTTCACTGACTATGTGTCTATGAACACTGCTGTAGCAAACAAAGAAATTGATGTTAACGCATTCCAATCATATGCTTATATGGTCGCGTTTAATGACAACAATAAAGATAAAATCGCACCGCTTTCGACTACTTATTTAGAGCCAATGGGTATCTATTCAAGCAAAGTCAAAAAACTTGAAGAGTTCAAAACAGGTGCAACAATTGCGATTCCAAATGATGGCGCAAACGAATCACGTGCATTGTTACTACTTCAATCTGCTGGCTTAATCAAACTTAAAGCTGATTTTGACGATGTAAAAGGCACACCTGCTGACATAACTGAAAATGCGAAGAAAATCGTAATCAAACCAATTCAAATGGCGACTGCGGTTCGTGTTAAAGACGAAGTTGATGCGATTGTTTTGGGTAATACCCTTGCGATGGAAGGTGGTTTAAACGTACTGAAAGATGCAGTTTACTATGAGCCAATCGACCAAAGTACAAAAATGAACGTGAACATTCTTGCTGTTGCTGCTGACCGTCAAAATGACCCAGTTCTACAAAAAGTAGGCGCGCTTTATCACACTCCAGCAGTTAAAGCTTACATCGATGAACATTTTGGTGGTACTAAAATTGATGTAAATAAACCAACTAGCTACCTCACTGAAGCAAAATAGTAATATAATTTCTTCAAATAAACAGGCAAAGTTTACTTTGCCTGTTTTTTCATTTCTGAACCTTTTTTGACGCTATGATCCAATTTAAAAATATCTCCAAGCATTTTGAGCTAAAAGGCCAAACCGTTACAGCACTGGATCAGATTAATCTGGACATTCCAGATGGCTGTATTTTCGGTCTAATTGGCTACAGTGGTGCAGGCAAAAGTACCTTAATCCGTTTAATTAATTTGCTAGAACGTCCAAGTGAAGGGCAAATTATTATTCATGATAAAGACTTTACTGCTTTAAATTCGGCAGAGCTACGTCAAGAAAGAACCAATATTGGCATGATCTTCCAGCACTTCAATTTACTGCAAACCAAAACAGTTGCAGAAAATATTGAAATGCCGCTTAAACTTTTAGGTGTGTCTAAAGCTGAACGCCAAAAACGTTTAAAAGAGTTGCTCGAATTTATTGACCTAAAACATAAGAAAAATGCCTATCCAGATGAGCTCTCTGGTGGCCAAAAACAACGTGTCGGGATTGCCCGTGCGCTTGCCAATCATCCTAAAATTTTACTGTGTGATGAAGCAACATCTGCTCTCGATCCGCAAACCACCAAGTCGGTATTGGCGTTATTAAAGAAAATCAATCAAGAACAAGGCATTACTATTGTGATGGTCACCCATGAAATGGATGTGATTGAATCTGTTTGTGATTATGTTGCGGTGATGGAACAAGGGAAAATCATCGAACATGGCTCAACCTTAGAGATTTTTAGTCAGCCAAAACACAATACAACCAAAAACTTTATTCAAACTGTATTGCAGCAACAGCTTCCTGTTAATATTTTAAATAATCTAGAAAATCAAAACCATAACAGTATTTATTGTTTAAAATTTCTGGGCAGTTCGGCACAGGAAACCGTCATTCAAGCGGTAATTAAACAGTTTGATATTAGCCTGAATATTTTGTTTGCCAATATGACTGAAATTAATGGTGCGGTGATTGGACAAATGTTCGTTCAGCTATTAGGTGATGCAGCATTGATTCAACAAGCGGTGGCGTTCTTAGAACAACATGGCGTTGAAGTCACTCAAGCAGGAGTTCAGCAATGAGAGATTTAATTGTTCAATGGCTGACTCAAATTACAGCACCCTTTTGGAAAAGTTCTTTGTCTATGGATCAGTTCGTCACTGCCCTACAAGAAACTTTTCACATGGTGTTCTTTGCCATGCTCTTTGGCTGTATTTGGGGTTTTATCCAGGCCGTGATTTTATATGTCTCACGTCCACAAGGCATTTTGCCTAATCGTGTCATCTACCATGGTTTGAACCCGATTGTGAATGCGCTGCGTTCATTGCCATTTATTATCCTCTTGATTGCGGTCATCCCTTTGACCAAAGTCATTGTGGGTACTTCAATTGGTACTTGGGCTGCAATTGTTCCTCTCACAATCTATGTTGGTCCTTACATTGGTCGTCTGATTGAAACTTCGTTGCTTGAAGTGAATGACGGCATCATTGAGTCTGCTCAAGCGATGGGTGCATCTCCGCTGCAAATCATTACTAAATTTGTCCTACCAGAGTCTCGTAGCTCTTTAATTTTAAACTTAACGACTGCAACCATTAGCTTAATTGGTGCAACAGCCATGGCGGGTGCAGTAGGTGCAGGCGGTATCGGTGATCTTGCCATTTCTTATGGTTATCAACGTTTTGATAGTAGCGTGGTCATCATGACCGTCATTGTCTTATTGATCTTGGTACAAATCGTACAAAGTCTGGGGGACTGGTTATCGAAACTGCGCTAAGCCTGCATAATTCATATATTTAAGCTCTCCTCGGAGGGCTTTTTAGTTTCTTAGATTCTAAAATTTAGTTTTTAATGCCGCAATTAAACCAAAATTTTTTTTAGTTTTAAATTATTTTGACGGCAAATTAGCAACACCATAAAATTTAAAATATAACCTTCAATATTACGTTTACAAAAATTTGAATGAGTACAAAATATCAAAAGAATAGAATTTTATATTCCCCATGCAAACTACACTGACAGCACAAATTTTCCGCTTAACTTTTTTCACAACGGGGATATTCATCACTTCTGCAGCATCTGCATCCATTGCTGATTATGACTATGTCACTAGTATTAAGGTAAATGATGTTGACTTAGCCTTACCCTTGCCTGCATCAAAAGCAAATGCATTAATCAGCAAAAGTCCAGTAAAGCTTAAATATGAATATTCAGAATGTACCGGCAATACTGAATTTCATGTCACATCAAAAGGTAAATTTCTAAAATTTGAAATTTATGCAGAGGACAATCCTCAAGTTAAGAATAATTCATTCTATAAAAATAAAAGCAGCTTCGCCCAACTTGGACAAACCAAAGGGGATGTTTGGATGGAATGGGATAAATCCACTCAAATACGCGATAAAATTCAAATTGGGTCAAAACATCTGACAAGCCAATATAACTTTCTACAATTTAAAAAAGACTTTCCCAAAAGTGCAAAATCCGCCAATCCAAATGAAGTTGCATATGTGATTTTACTCTCACCTACTCATGCCAAATCCGTGCTGAAAGAGCCGCAAAATTATGATTTACCCTATATTGGCAATCTAGCATTCAACTTTAAAAATGGCAAATTAACTGCCTTTTCAGTTAATCAAGGTATTGCTTGCTAAATGGTGCTTGTCATACAGCGTTTATTGATTAAACAGTGAATTTATAAATCTGCATAAAGCCATGCAATAAACGCAAGTTTGATCTCAGAGCATGCTAAAATCAGCAGCTGTTTTCGCAGGGACTCATCTATGCACTTTGTACATCTTGGTATTTTTACAGAATTTTCCATTACTGAATCTATTGTACGTATACCTGATCTTGTAAAAGCTGCAGCTGCAGATGAAATGCCCGCTCTGGCCATTACTGACCTTTCAAATCTACATGCTGCTGTAAAATTCTATAAAAAGTGCTTAGATAAAGGCATTAAACCCATATTTGGTTCAACCATTCGTCTGAATGATGCTGAACACAAAGCTACTCTTCTAGCGATGACCAATAAAGGTTGGCGCAGTCTAACAGAATTGGTTTCTGAAGGTTATATTTCAGGTCAACAGCTTGATATTCCTTGCGTAAAAAAAGATTGGATTTTAAATCAACACCAAGACTTGATTGTTTTACTGGGTATGCAAAGTGATGTCGGCAAAATGCTTTGCTCTTCCAACCCGCAAAAAGCTGAACCACTGTTAGCTGAATGGGTCGAAAAATTTGGCAATCGTGTTTATCTAGCGATTACACGAACTGAGCGCTCGGGTGAAGAAGACTTTATTCACGAAGCAGTAAAACTTGCGAAGAAATTTAACATTGGTGTGGTTGCTCATAACGATGTGCATTTTATTCGTAAAGAAGATTTCGAGGCACATGAAGCACGCGTTTGTATTGCCGATGGCTATGTCCTCGGTGACAATCGTCGCCCTAAAAATTACAGTCCTGAACAGTATTTTAAAACTGCCAAGGAAATGACGGAGCTGTTTGCAGACATTCCAACGGCTATAGAAAATACCTATCACATTGCGCGACGCTGTAATGTGTCATTACGTTTAGGCTTCCATGACCTTCCCGATTATCCAATTCCTGAAGGTCATACAATTGACACCTATTTTGAACATTTATCAAAAGAAGGTTTAGAAGAACGTTTAGCGCATTTGTACCCTGTCGAACAACGTGGTGACGACTGGCCAGAAATTCGTAAGCCTTATGATGAACGTTTGGCTTATGAAGTTGGGATCATCCTGACCATGCAATTCCCAGGTTATTTCCTAATTGTCATGGACTTTATTCAATGGTCTAAAGGTAATGGCGTCCCTGTTGGTCCAGGCCGTGGTTCGGGTGCAGGTTCCTTGGTTGCCTATAGTTTAAAAATTACTGACCTAGACCCACTACGTTATGACCTACTGTTCGAACGTTTCTTAAACCCTGAACGTGTATCAATGCCCGACTTTGACGTCGATTTCTGTATTGCAGGTCGTGACCGTGTTATTGACTATGTTGCACGCACCTATGGTCGAGATGCGGTCTCTCAAATTGCAACTTTCGGTACCATGGCGGCAAAAGGTGCAATTCGTGACGTAGCCCGTGTCTTGGGTAAATCTTATGGTTTGGCTGACCGTATTTCTAAAATGATTCCGACCAAGCCTTTAGGTTTAAGTTTGGAAGAATCCATTGAGGCCGAACCACAACTCAAAGATATTGTCACCAATCCATCTAACCCAGATAACGACGATGCAGCCGAAATTTGGGAAATGGCACTCAAACTTGAAGGCATTACCCGTAATACAGGTAAACATGCCGGTGGTGTGGTTATTGCACCAACTAAGTTAACTGACTATTCGGCTGTCCTATGTGATGCAGATGGAACTAACCGTGTAGCCCAATTCGATAAAGACGATGTGGAAGCTGCAGGTCTAGTTAAATTCGACTTCTTGGGCTTACGTAACTTAACGGTAATTGAAGATGCCATTAAGCACATTAATGCCCGTCCAGATATCACTACACCTGTCGATATTTCCTTGATTCCTTTGGATGACAAACCTGCCTATGCTGTGTTCGCAGATGCAAATACCACAGCAGTCTTCCAGTTTGAATCCGTCGGCATGAAAAAAATGCTGAAAGAGGCACGTCCAAGTAAGTTCGAAGAAATTATTGCTTTCGTGTCTTTATACCGTCCAGGCCCCATGGATCTGATTCCTGACTTTATTTACCGAATGCATGGTGGCGAGTTTGAATACTTACATCCATTACTAGAAAGTGTCCTTGAACCGACATACGGCATTATGGTGTATCAGGAACAGGTAATGCAGGCAGCGCAGTTCTGTGCTGGCTATAGCTTGGGTGGCGCGGATTTACTTCGTCGTGCCATGGGTAAAAAGAAAGTCGAAGAAATGATTAAGCACCGTCAGATCTTTACTGAAGGTGCTGCAACCAAAGGTATTGATGCAGATACGGCCAACCATATC
Organism: Acinetobacter sp. YH1901134; assembly: GCF_013416965.1. Taxonomy (NCBI): domain Bacteria; kingdom Pseudomonadati; phylum Pseudomonadota; class Gammaproteobacteria; order Moraxellales; family Moraxellaceae; genus Acinetobacter; species Acinetobacter sp. YH1901134. The sequence goes on from NZ_VPEW01000004.1 coordinate 420,314, forward strand.
TTCGATTATATGGAAAAATTCGCAGGCTATGGTTTTAACAAATCCCATGCCGCAGCCTACGCCCTTGTTGCATATCAAACCGCTTGGTTAAAAGCACATTTCCCTGCTGAATTTATGTCAGCAGTGATGACCTCGGAAATGCAGAACACGGACAACGTGGTGTTCTTGATCGATGACTGTCGTATTAATGGTCTTGAAGTCTTACCACCTTCGGTCAATATGTCTTTATATAATTTCCATGCCAGCGATCCAAAAACCATCGTCTATGGTTTAGGTGCGATCAAGGGTGTCGGTGAAGCTGCCATGCAGTCTGTGATTGACTCACGTATCCAAGATGGCCCATATAAAGATCTGTTTGACTTCTGTCATCGTATTGACCTAAAAAAAATCAATAAGCGCACGCTTGAAGCATTGATTCGTGGTGGCGCATTGGATTGTTTAGGATTAGAACGCGCTGACTTGATGGCGCAATTGCCAGAAGCTGTACAAGCGGCTGACCAAGCCCGTACAAACCGCGAAACAGGGATGATGGATTTATTTGGTGAAGTTGAAGAAGTTCAGCGTAAACCTTCTAAACCTGTTAAACCGTGGTCAGATGAAGTTCGTCTTAAAGGTGAAAAAGATACTCTTGGGCTTTATCTAACAGGTCATCCGATCGATGTGTATCGATCAGAGCTAAAAGCCTTTATTTCACAGCGCATTAATGAGCTTACGCCTACACGACGTGGTGTCACTACAGTATTTGCAGGCCTAGTCGTCGATATTGCCAACTTCCCGAACCGCATGATGGTGACGCTCGATGATGGTACTGCACGTATAGAAGTATCTGCGAATCACGAACGTTTTAACCGCTTCAAAGATGTGATTCAAAACGAAAAAGTGGTGGTCATTGAAGGTGAAATTTACGAACGTGAAGGTTTTGATCGGCCAATGGGTCGCTTAACTAAAGCCTTCAGTTTGAATGAAATCCGTCAAAAACGTGCCAATGCCATTCAAATTAAATTAACACCTGAACATTTTAGTAAAACGCTATCACGCGACATCCAAAATATTTTACTGCCTTTTTGCAATGTCGATATGTGTACGCATATCCCTGTGCAGTTATATATAGACTATCCATATGCGACGGCCGACATTCATTTGGGCTTAAACTGGAAAGTTGCCCCACTAGATGAATTACTGTCTAAGCTGCGTGACTACTTCGGCAAAGAATCTTTGCATGTCGAATATCATGTCAAATCCAAAGCTGCCAAAGCGGTAAGTTATGAACAAGCCTCTATTCCTGCGCAGGTTCCGCCACCGCCAGATGGGATGAGCATGGATGATGCCATGGATTTATATCAAGCAGAAGCCAATCAATTTTCTTAAAGTTTAAACGCTGTTTGAACTGCTTTTTTAAATAAACATATTGGAAATATCATGAATCAAACTGACAATGCTGCGGTTTCAGCACATCTCTCCCATGTGCGTATTGTCATGGTGAACACAACATTACCCGCAAATATTGGTAGTGCATTACGTGCCATGAAAACCATGGGACTTTCAAAGTTAGTCTTAGTTGCACCGAAGACTTACCCGCATCCGGACATTAATGCCTTAGCTGCCGGTGCTGTCGATTTAATTGATCAAATTGAAATCGTTGAATCATTAGAAGAAGCTATTAAAGATTGTCATATTGTCTTTGGTACTAGTGCGCGTAGTCGTACCATCCCATGGCCATTACTTGATGCTCGCCCTGCTGCCGAAATGTCTCTCAAAGCGGTCTGTGAACAACAGCAAGAAATTGCCGTGGTGTTTGGCCGTGAAGACCGTGGTTTGACCAATGAAGAATTGGCAATGGCTAACTACCACGTCACTATTCCAGTAAATACTGAATATGGCGTCTTAAACGTTGCTCAAGCGATTCAAGTCATTTGCTATGAAATGCGCATGGCCGCCCTTGCACATACCGAGTTAACTGCAAATCCTGATGCCAATATGCATGTTACCAATAACATCGATATGGAATGGGACGAACCTTTGGTGACCCATGAAATGATGGAACAGTTCTACCCGCATATTGAAAAAATGCTGGCAGAGATTGAATTTATGGATCCAAAAAATCCAAGATTATTACCTTTACGCTTGCGTCGCCTATTTGGACGTATACAATTAGATCGTATGGAATACCACTTATTACGTGGCATCTTTAGCCGAGTACAGGCTTTAAATAACGGAACATGGAAAAAATCTACAGACAATGAGGATCAATCTAATGCTTAAGCAGCTTAAAGAAGATATACAGGCTGTATTCGCGCGCGATCCTGCTGCACGAAATACGCTCGAAGTCTTAACGACTTATCCAGGAATTCATGCCTTAATCATGCATCGTATGGCACATGAACTTTGGAAAAAAGAGTGTAAAGGCTCAGCTCGTCTATTGTCTTCTTTTAGCCGCTTTGCCACAGGCATTGAGATTCATCCGGGTGCGAAAATCGGTCGTCGTTTCTTTATTGACCACGGTATGGGTGTGGTGATTGGTGAAACAGCTGAAATTGGTGATGATGTCACCCTCTACCATGGTGTGACCTTAGGTGGCACGACTTGGAACAAAGGCAAACGTCACCCAACTTTGGAAGATGGTGTAGTGGTTGGCGCTGGTGCAAAGATCTTAGGCCCATTTACGGTGGGTAAAAATGCCAAAGTCGGTTCAAATGCCGTCGTGACTAAAGAAGTTCCTGCAAATACTACTGCTGTGGGCAATCCAGCACGCTTTATCACTAAAGATAAACCAAAAGATGAAGCGGAAACGCGTCGTCGCGACTATGCAGAAAGTATTGGTTTCCAGCCTTATGCTGCAACCCAAGACCAAACTGACCCGATATTAGAAGGTATGCGTGTATTGTTAGATCGTATTCAGCACAATGAAAAACGTATGAATAATTTGTGTCAGCGTTTGTCTCTCCTTGACCCAACGTTCAAAAAGCAACAGCTTAATGAACAACCTTTTAGTCAGGAAGAACTTAAAATCATTGAAGATGTGCGCCGCGAATGCGAAGCTCAAAGTAGTCAATCTAAGGCTTAACCAAAAGCAATCAGAATAAGTTGCCTTTAACTTGCATGTTGTTCAGAGTTTTTTTAGACTGACCAACATGCTTTTTTGTATAAAATAAATTTAATGGATGAATAATATGACGCTTAAGCCCTTGGCAGTTGCTTGTATTGCTTTAACCCTTGCCGCTTGTGGAAGCGCCCCAACTAAAAATAATGCTCCTAAAGATGCCATGATTTTTGTAGAGCCTGAACTGACTCCACCTTTCTACGCACTCAACCCATTTAACTACGATGCACCACCTCCTTTTGAATTAAATTTACAAAAAGCTGCAGCACAGCCTGTGACTAAGATGGTGGTAACTAGCCCAACCGACCCATCTAAGCAATTAACCCTTGAAGAAAACCGCCTGATTATCCCCACTGTTGACAGCAAAGAACGTTCGATGAAATTTGCTGCTTTAGCAGGTGACAATGAAATCGACATTACTGAAATTGATGATTTCTTACAGCTTGTTGAAGGTAAAGCACGTCACTATCCACCACGTTTTGTTCAACGCCAAGAACGCAAAGGGTTTGAGCTTAAACTCAAGGAAGTTACGCAAAAATTAGATACGCTTGCGTCTAAAGACAATGCTTCTTTTGATATTTTAGTTCGTGCATTTAAAGCCAGTGTGATGGCACGTAACCTTGATTTGGGTTCTGTGTATACAACTAAATCATTAACTTACGCACAACGTATTTTAAAAATCAACCAAGATGATGCAGAAGCAAACTTCTGGTTCGGTTTTGGTTTATCTGAAGGTGGTGGTCAACGTGAAGCGATTCCATACTTAGACAAAGCAATGAAAGCCGGTGTTCAAGAAGCGTATCTTTCTGCAGCAAATAACTATATTGCCATGGAACAAAAAAAGAACGCCATTCAGGTTTTAAAGAACTATAAAGTTAAATATCCACAAGAAGCAGAAGTTGCTGATCGTTTAATTCAAGAAATTGAAAAGCAAGGTCGCTGGAATGTTTGGCAAGTTTTAAATCCACCAAAAGCTGCGTCTTAAATCAGACGATTTAGAAAATTCTTTTGAAAAAAGACCGTTTTAACGGTCTTTTTTCATTTAAGGTGAATTGAAAATCCTGACAATTATCGTATGATTTGAAAATACTTAACCTTATGCGCGGCCTCTTTATGCAGCAAAATATTAAAAAAATACTGCTCCTTGGAATCATAAGTACAAGCGTACTGAGTGGATGTCAGGTCGTCAGTGTCAAAAATCAAAAACTCAATGTTTCGATTGCCAATGAACGTGAAAGTATTATTTCTCGAAACAAACTTAGCGAAGCCAGTTTAAATGTCTTGTCGATGACAGGTCGGGAAGCCAAAGCCTGCACAGAAGACCCGAAAGCCTGTGTTGATGAGTTACAACAAATTCCTCAGATTCAAGATGAACAATTACTTTCTACAGCAAGTGAATTATATTTAGCTAAAGCTATAGAATATGAATCTTCTTCAGCCTGCAAGTTAGGTGTGCTCAGTAGTCACAAATCTGAAGAAAAACAAAAAATTGAACAAGACACTTATAATAAGTGCTTAGATCAACAATTGATACTTCTCGATAAAAGTATTCGCTATAGCTATGCGTACATGTTTAAAACCAAACGTGCGCCTGCTGATCGTATTTTTGATAACCGCCAAGTTCAAATCCGAGATTTCTATAATCAAGGGATTGCCAAACTGGTTAGTAGCTACGCGCTACGTTATAAACCGCAAGAAGTCACACAACAGATCAAAGTCGGACAAACCACCTATCACATTGACTTCAGCCACTACCCAGAACTCAAAAATCGTAAAATTGAACAATTGATGTCAACCTATAACCTCAACTTCTCAGGTTTACGTTCAATTACCCGCCGAGATGGTTTTGGCTCCGAATTTCTTGTAGTTTTACCCGAAGAACATACGATTGAAACAGGCAAAGCAAAATATATTATCAACCCGATTGATTTTAAATATCCGTCTGGTTCAAATCCTAATATCCATCAAGCGCGCTATTTAGCTGCAACCTTAACGGCTGAACCACTAAGCGCTACAACTACAGTTGATCAAATTTTGAATCAACATGAGTTTCAAATTAAAGCTTACGACCCGTATAAGTATGAACAGGTCAATATTGCCAATAAAAACTATGCGCTTGCTGCCAATTTTTCTGCTCCATATGGTCTTTGGTTAGCACAAAATAACTTGGGTAAGGCAGCTTATTTATCACTGATTGACCGAGATGAAAAGCTGACGATGCCGCATCTCTACATGCTTGAACCATATAATCCTGACAAGAAAGTTATCGTCTTGGTACATGGTCTTGCTAGCAGCCCTGAAGCATGGATTCGTCTGACTAACGATATTATGGGCGATTCAGTGCTACGTGAACATTATCAAGTATGGCAAGTCTTCTATTCAACTAATATGCCGATTATTGAAAGCCGCTTCCAAATTTATTCCATTTTGACTCAGACCTTTAGCAAAGTAGACGCCAATGCCGCAGCTAAAAAAGATGCTGTTCTAGTCGGTCATAGTATGGGCGGCATTATTGCACGACTACTGGTCAGCCAAGCCGATACCACACAAGCAGCTTTGAAAATGATGAATTCACGTCAATTAAATCAGTACCGAAATATTCCAGTAGTGAAGCAACGTATGGTGATTGAAGATATTCCAAATTTCAGCCGCGCAATTTTTTTAGCTGCACCTCATCGCGGTACAGAATATGCAGATCGCTGGTTTACCAAAGCCGCTCGAAAAATTATTAAACTCCCAGGAGCTTTTTTATCGGCCATGGGTGATGTGTTAACTCAAGAAGAAGACCTGAAAGATTTATTTCGTGAAATTGACCATGGCTTGATCCAAAATGGACCAAGTGACTTAAGTCATCAATCAAAATTTATCGCGCTCACTGAAGATATTCAGCCACGTAAGGGTTTGAAGTTTCATTCAATTATGGGAAATAACACCAACAGTCAAGATAAAAATATTATGACGGATGATATCGTACCATACACTAGTGCTCATCTAGAGGGTGCTGTTTCAGAAAAAATCATTAAAGGGGGTCATTCGATTCAAGAAACCCCTGAAGCTGTACTCGAACTACGCCGTATATTACGTTTGCATTTGATTGAACTTGGCCTCTATAAACCATAAGGCAATACAGCATTTAAATCGATCTACATATTTTAAAACCGATCTCAGGATCGGTTTTTTTTATTTCTGCATTTACTTGAATATGCCATTATTCAGGTAATTACTATATAAGCTTTTTTTTAATCATTATAAAAACTCAAAGGCACTCGTTAAACTTTACATAAACCTTATATTGGAGATAAATTATTGTAAAATAAATTCAAAATATTGTGCCCATTTACTAATTTTTTATGAGCATATCGAATTATGAAATTTTAAGGCTTTAAGTCACTTCTTCTGTGAAATTAAGGGTCTAATCATAACTATATAAAATTAAGTATATTTTACGTCAAGTTTATAATCCATTTATCAACCGCTCTACCGTGATGAAGTGCCGAAAGAATTTCGTTTTCGCGGAATCATTATTTTTCTCCTGTATGCCCTGTCATGTACGGGGATTTATCAAGTGATTCCATAACGCAGTTTTGTAGATTCCTCTGTATATTTGGGTAGTGTTTATCACTCTGATTGCATGGGATTTATCTTTTTTTCCGCATTAAACCCTTATTTTAATGTTTATACTTGTCTAAGCTCGATGTGCGCTGTTGCGATCATATTTATCATCTTTACTGTGATTTGTAATGATCACAATGATGCGCTATTACATGCAGCCATGAAGTATGCCTTGGTCATCATCTATGCCTTTGTTGGTCTGCGTTTTTATATTGCCATGGTTGTTGGTTGGGAGAACATGACCCACTGACTGGGCTAGCAAACCATCGTCCGTTATAAGGAGCTTTAGAACAGCTATGGCATTATGCCCTACGCCATCAACAGCCTTTAACCATCATGGTGATCGATATCAATTTTTTTGAAATTAAAATGATCATTTAGGTCATCAGGCGCGTGACATCTGCCTCACACAAATTACTGAGGTTTTGTCTCAAATCACCAATCGAAATGGTGAGTTAGCTGCACACAATGGCAGCGAAGGTTTTTTACTCCTCTTTAGGGTGTTAACTGAAGCTGAAAAATGAACCTTTGGCAGCCGATTTATTTCGCAGAATTTAATCACTCGAACTTCCACATCCAGCCAGCCATATGTCTAAATTTGTGACGATTAGCATCGGCACGGAAACGATCACTCCATCTAAATCTGATAAAATTCAGAAATTTATATAGGCTGCCGATCGTGCACTTTACCTTGCAAAAGGCAGCGGTCGAAACCAATATCGATTAGCTGAGGCTGAAGCGCAGCTTGATGTTTGAGTCAGTCTATCGCTTTGTAAATGTATCCATTGTTGAATTTACAAACAGACTTTTTAGCGTTTATAAATAATATTTTGACTGCTTTTTTTACATGCAGACAAACCTTTTCTGGCATTTTCCTGCCACTTTTTTTGCTAGAATCAGCAACACGATTTGTTAACGTACACCTGTGGTTTTGAACGAAGAGACAATATAAATATAAGGACTTTTTTTAAATCCAATTTTCATCAAAACAGTGTTTTTCGTTTAACAGCGCACAAATTTTTATTTTAAGGTATTTCGTTTCATGCAAGCTGATAATTCCAAAGTTGACCTTTCAACCCTGACTCCGATGATGCAACAGTACATGTCAGTCAAAATGCAAAATCCGCATTCACTGATGTTTTATCGGATGGGTGATTTTTATGAGCTCTTTTTTGAAGATGCGCATAAAGCAGCAAAACTCTTAGGAATTACATTAACGCATCGTGGTAAAGCCAATGGTGAACCAATTCCTATGGCTGGTGTCCCATACCATGCAGCTGAAGGCTATTTAGCCCGCCTTGTAAAAAAAGGGGAAACGGTGGTTATCTGCGAGCAAATTGGTGAGGTAACAGGTAAAGGTCCAGTTGAGCGCGGCATTGTTCGTATCATTACCCCGGGGACATTAACGGATGATGCACTAATTGCCTCTCATCAAAGTTCAAATTTAGTCGCGATCTGCTTACAACAAAATCAGATCGGGATTGCTTTACTAGACCTCAGTGCAGGTATTTTCAAAGTTCAGCAAATGGACTATCAGCTGGAACAATTAGCAATCGAACTTTCACGTTTAATGCCGAGCGAAATTTTGATTGATGAAGATCTTATTGATCCGAATATTGTCGAGCAAATTAAACGTCAATTAGACTGCCCTGTCACTAAACGTCCAAACGTCGACTTCAATTTAAATAACGCACAAAAAACGCTGTGTGACCAATTTGCAGTTGCCACACTTTCAGGTTTTGGTATTGACCATTTACCTTTGGCGAAAGCTGCCGCAGCGGCTTTGATTCACTATGCAAAAGTGACTCAAAAAACTGCTTTACCACATATCCGCAGCATTCAACTCGAACAAAGTAGTGATTTTGTGGCGCTCGACCCCGTCACTCGTCGTAACTTAGAACTGATTGATCCCCTATTTGAACATGGCACTTCCCTGTTCCAACTTATCAATGATTGCCAAACTGCGATGGGTGGCCGTCTATTAAGTCGTACCTTAATGCAGCCTTTACGAGATACCGCTTTATTGGATGCACGTTTAGATGCATCACAAGCGATGCTGCAAGGCTATCATGAGTCTCCGATCCGCTTAGTTCTCAAAGAAATTGGTGATATTGAACGTGTGCTATCTCGTGTAGCTCTCGGCAGTGCTCGTCCACGAGACCTAGTTCAGTTACGTCAAACTTGTGCACAAATTCCCTATCTTCGACATGCACTTGAACCGATCATTCAGTCACACCAATCTAAGCTGATCGCTCAGTTAAATGATGAAATGGGTGATTTTCACGGCTTACATGAGCGTCTCATGTCTGCCATCGTAGAAAACCCGCCAGTGCTTTTACGTGATGGAAATGTGATTGCCGAGGGTTTCGACACTGAACTTGATGAACTGCGTAAAATTCGTGACCATGCAGGACAATTCCTCATTGATCTCGAAATCAAAGAGCGTGAACAAACCGGCATTGCAACCTTAAAAATTGGCTATAACCGTGTCAGTGGCTACTATATTGAACTCACTCGAGCGCAGGCTGAGCAAGCACCTGATCATTATATTCGCCGCCAAACCCTAAAAAATGCGGAACGCTACATTACCCCTGAGTTGAAATCTTTTGAAGATAAGGTGCTTTCGAGTGAGTCACGTGCATTAGCGCGCGAAAAAATGCTCTTTGAGCTATTACTTGATGAGTTACGTGCAGATATTGGCAACTTACAAATGATGAGCGCCGCTATAGCGCAAATTGATTTACTGGCTAATTTTGCCCATCAAGCTCGATTACGCAATTGGTCACGTCCTGAATATAGCCCTGAAGTTGGGATCAAAATCAAAGCCGGACGTCACCCTGTTGTGGAATCTCTGAGCAAATCGGCATTTACCCCAAATGATACCAGTTTGGACTTTAATCACCGTATGGCGATTATCACAGGGCCAAATATGGGCGGTAAATCGACCTTTATGCGCCAAACTGCCTTAATCAGCTTATTAGCCTACTGTGGTAGCTTTGTCCCTGCCCAATCTGCCATTTTAGGGCCGATCGACCGGATATTTACCCGTATTGGATCTGCCGACGACTTGTCTACAGGCAAATCAACCTTCATGGTGGAAATGACTGAAACCTCTCAGATTCTTCATCATGCAACCAATCAATCACTGGTACTGATGGATGAAGTTGGGCGTGGTACGAGTACCTATGACGGCTTATCTTTGGCGTGGGCATGTGTACTCGATCTCACGCGTCGTATTAAATGTTTATGCCTATTTGCAACGCATTATTTTGAACTCACCGAGTTAGGCAAAGACGCTAATATCGATAACTATCATGTAACTGCTCGTGAGCTAAATGGCAACTTGATCCTATTACATAAAGTCCAACAAGGCCCGGCGAGTCAAAGTCATGGTCTACAGGTGGCAAAGCTTGCAGGTATTCCTGCGGCAGTGATCAAAGAAGCACAAAATCGCCTTCGCATTTTAGAAACTCAGCAAAAGCAGCAACTCAATACGGCTGTACAAACCGATTTATTCTCTGCACTAGCAGAGCCAGAAGTCATCGAACGCGTGGTGGAAGTTGAAAAAACATCGCCCGTACTTGATGCCTTAGCAGATTTAGATGTAGATAACTTAAGTCCACGCGAAGCACTACAACAGCTTTACGCCTTAAAGGATTTACTTAAGATCTAAATTTAGCAGAAGCGATAGATGAGATATGCAAAGAACACCTATGAAGGTGTTCTTTGCATTGACTCCATTTAAATGTGTAAATTAGTAAATATTTGCTATCTACTACTGCGGCTATTCAGCAATAAATTGATAAAAAATTAATGTTGTTAAATGTTTCATGCTTAAAATACACATTAAAAATATTGTTCGATAAACAGATGTAATTTAATCAGTTTTTGAGTATGATTCTCATTCATTGTGAAATTTACATAAATTGTTCAGTTTTTAGTGATTTTAACAGCACTGCATATAATAATTATCAATAAAAGGAATTGTTAGTTACCCTATTTTTTGCCTAAAATACACCATTAGTTTATTAGAACCATATTTTTTAGGTAGCTGTCGCCATGACCTTTGTTGTCACTGAAAACTGTATTAAATGTAAATATCAAGACTGCGTAGAAGTTTGCCCTGTTGACTGTTTCTATGAAGGTCCAAACTTCCTTGTTATTAATCCAGATGAATGTATCGACTGTGCGCTATGTGAACCTGAGTGTCCAGCTAACGCGATTTTCTCTGAAGATGAGTTACCTGAAGGTCAAGAAGTATTTATCGAACTTAATACTGAACTTTCTCAAAAATGGCCGAACATCACTCAAATTGGTGATCAACCTGCCGACCGTGAAGAGTGGAACGGTAAAGCTGATAAATTACAATATCTTGAAAAGTAATTTTACGCTTTCATGAAAAGATCAGCACATGCTGATCTTTTTTTATACTTAAAGCACACATTTCATTGCAAATTATTCAAATTTTCTCAATCAAATTGGATTAAAATAGAACGAGTTTATAAATAATTGATTTCTATAATGAAGCATTTACTCAAGGGATTATTGTCCGTTGCAATATTTCCTCTTGTTTTCATTGGTTGTACAACTACACCACAAAAACAAGGTCACACTATTACAACTCCCGACGGTAAACGTATTTACATACCTCAAGAAAAAGTGACGACCATCAGACAAGCCCCGCCTAAAGTGGTGCCTTATGCGTACAACTCATGGGTAGCGTCTGTTGATAATTTACGTCGCGTTCGAGACTATGAAGTCTTTTTAGAGAAAAATGGTGTAGGCAATATCATCCCTTCATTTGAGCTGATGCGTACTGCACGTGATTGGCAAAAATGTGGTCGCTCAGAATATATGGTGCCTAACCGTGAATTATGGCAAAACCAAATTGCGACCTTACGTGTCTTTAAATATTTAGTTGCTGCAAATATCTTAACGGACTTTGAAGTGACTTCGGTTTATCGTGATTTGCCTTTGAACCAATGTGCTGGTGGTGCAAGCTCATCTCGTCACCTATATAACTCGGCGATTGATTTCCGTATTGGACCTGCGTACCCGCAGCCCGAAGACTACAGTTATATTGAAAATACCAAGTTCCGTTTATGCCAATTTTGGTCACAACACGGGCAGAGTCTCAATATGGGATTAGGTTTATATGCCAGCGGACAAATTCATATTGATACTCAAGGCTACCGTACTTGGGGACCTGATCACTCAAGTCGCTCTTCAATGTGTAATTACTAAAACATTACATCGTCATATCAAGACCTTTTCGGAGGTCTTTTTTGTACATAAAATATTCAAATATAGAACAATAAATTGCGATGTTGGTGGAAAGGTTTAAAATGCTTGCATCAATCACGAGGTGCGACAACATGCAACAAATGTGGACAGACATTGATGCTTACATCGATTCACATTTAATTCCTGAAGATCCAATACTGACTCAAACACTTCAACATACAGATGAACGTGGCTTTCCAGATCATCTTGCTGTAGCGGCCAATCAAGGCATGTTGCTACAAATGTTAATCCAAATGAACAAGTGTAAACGCGTTTTAGAACTTGGCACTTTTGCAGCCTACAGCACTATGTGGTTAGCACGCGCATTACCTGATGATGGTTACATTCTGACCATTGAAGGTCGTGATACACACGCGGCCCTCGGTCAAGAAAATATTGATAATGCAAAGCTTACACAAACGATTGAACTGAAATGTGGTCGTGCGGCAGATATTTTACGTGCCCTTCCTGACGACACAGAAGCTTTTGACTTTATTTTTGTCGATGCAGACAAACAGAGCTACCCTGAATATTTAGAATTAAGTTTAAATTTATCTCATTCAGGTACAGTGATTGTTTTAGACAATGTGATTCGTGCAGGCGAGATTCTGAACGCTGAAAACCATAAACCAAGCATTGAAGGTATCCGTGATATGTTCAAAGCTATGCAAAATCATCCAAAAATTTTATCTTGCACGGCACTTCAAACTGTAGGTTGTAAAGGTCATGATGGTTTTGCGATTGCAATCGTTAAATAATCTCAATCGAGGTGTTTTTTAAACACCTCGAATAAAGGTATAAAAAACAATCAATATAATATTTTATTTTAAAAACAATTACCTACAAATACTACACACAGAGTTATCCACAATTTTTGAGGATAACTCTGATTATTTTTAAAACAACAACTTATTATTTATTTACTCGTAATTGTCCGTCTATTAAATCAACTGTTCATTTGCTCAACTTATTTTACAACCAACAATGGAACACTCGAATTTCTGAAAATACTGGTGGTGATACTGCCCAAGAAGAACTGATGGATTTTACTGTGACTAAACGCACCCAGTACGATTAACTGAATGCCATGCTCTTGTTGATAGTCCAGAATATTTTCCGAAACATCGCCATAGCGGTATTCTGTCACCACATCTAGACCGGCATTGGTTAAATAATTTTTTGGATCATCCAAGATTTGTGGGTGATCTCCAACATAAACCAAATGACATTGTAAGAGTTTGAGTAGATCACTTTGTGCCACACGCTTCATTAACTCAACGCATTTAGGCGAATATTCATAGGCAAAAATAAAGCGAGTCGGTGGTTTAAACGTTGGTCCTACGGTCATAACTGTACAACTTGCACCACGAATAAAGTTTTCAACATTACTACCCAGCGGCTTATTACGCTCTGCTGAACGTTCACCAACGCGACCAATTAAAACAATATCGTCATCTTGCAAAATATTAAAACTTTGCTCTAAGAAGTCACCCTTTTCCTGAATATGGGTGGTTTGAATCCCATGCTTATCTTGGATCATTTCAGAAATGTGTTTGAGCAAGTTATTACTATAATCTAACGCTAAATCACTTTGTTTTTGTTCTAACTCCGCGAGTTCTTTTAAGAGCATGGCATTACTTTCAAATCCAATCACGCCACTGATTTCACCTAAGTGATAACTTGCCGGATAGTAATCAAGTATTTGCAGTAAAACCAACTCACGGTGAGTTTGTTTAGCAACCCAAGCAGCAGCATCAGCTAGTGCATTAATGCATGGAGAAGAGTCGATACAGGCGATAACTCGTTTCATGATTAGCCCTCGTTTTATTATTGCTTGGCTATAAAATGTTGTTTGTTATTTTTAACTTATCACAACTCTGTTTCACTGTGCATGCATTTGTGTAAGCATAAAAAATATTTATGAAGTATTTGGCGATTATTTATTCACGATATCGAATGAATTTTGCAGGATTTCCCGCAATGATTGCACGCGCTTCAACATTTTTCGTCACCATACTGTTCATGCCGACTACAGCCTGCTCAGCAATGTGAATACCATCCTTGATTCCAACATGCGCACCTAACCAAACATCATGCTCTATCTCAATCCCTTGTGAACGTACAGCTTGTTGATAGATCGGTTGATTGACATCCATTCCATGATCGAAAGCATATAGATGGCAATATGCCGCCATACGAACTTGATCATGAATTTTGATGCCCACTCGCCCACCATCTAAAATACAGTGATGATTGATCGCCACTTCATTGCCTATTTCTATTGGGCCATGCAAAGTGCAATCCGCCGCAATAAAGCTGTTATCTCCAATAACAATCTTACGTCCCGGTTCGGCAAAAATATGAGCCAATGGCGATATAAAACAGTTTGCACCAATTTCAACGGTTTCCATCGATTTGAGATAGTCTTGATATTCCTGTTGCCAAGCTTCGGCCCAACCACGATTTTTCGGTTTGAGTGACCAATACAACCAAGGCATATAATTTAGACGATGCTTATGTTGCTCTCGATATTTCAATAATGGATCTATTTCATTCATCTTCAGCAGCCTCTACGATATACAGTTGTTCACGTCCGCGAGTTACATCTTGAATCTTTAACTGTAGCGGTTGGATTTGATGAATTTGCAATGCTGCAAGTACATTTACGCCCTGCGCTGTATAGTCTTCCTGAAATTCAATTTGCTGCTGATTGAGTTCATATTGGAAAATTGCCCATTCATTAAACTGACAACTAAATTGCACTTTTTTCTTCTCAATAAGTTCAATTTTTTCAGCTTGTAAAAGGCATTGACCTGCACAGCCACCATAGGCACGTACCAATCCCCCTGTCCCGAGCTTAATTCCGCCATACCAACGATTAACCAAGACCAACACGTTGGTTAGGTCATTCCCTTCTATGGTTGCTAGAATGGGCCGACCTGCTGTGCCTGAAGGCTCACCATCATCATTAAAACGTACGGTATGTCCAATTTTCCATGCCCAACACTGATGTGTTGTTGAGATATTTTTATGGGCTTCGAGAAATTCTTTAACGGCTTGTTCATTTTCCACAGGAACTGCGATGGCTTGAAAACGACTTTTTTTAATGTCTTCTTCATATTCAAACTGTGCGGCGAGTGTAAATGGCATAACGTCTTTAGATCCTGTATCAAAGGATATTATAGCGTTTTTTGAAAGACTTACATCCACAAAAAAGCCTCCAATGCTGGAGGCTTGATTGGCACTGCGTTATTAACGTTCGCGAAGTGCTTCTTTGGCTTTATTGAATGGCTTGATTAAATATTCAAGTACAGTTTTCGAGCCTGTGCGGATATCAACTGTTGCCACCATACCCGGTGTAATACTAAAACTTTTACCTTCTTTATTGCTTAATTTATCACTATCTGTACGGATATAAACACGATAATAGAACTGATCTTGTTTCACTTCATCACGTAACGTATCTGGTGAAATGACGGTCACTTTACCTTTTAGACCACCATAGATCGAATAGTCATATGCCGTAATTTTAACTAAGGCTTCTTGACCCGGACGAATAAAAGCAATATCTCGCGGTGAAATACGTGCTTCTACCAAAAGCTGTTCATCCAAAGGTACAATAGTCATCAATTTACCATTTTGCGGAATCACACCACCCAATGTCATCACATCAATCTCTTTGACCACACCACGAACTGGAGATTTAAAAACGGTACGGCTGAGTGTATCTGATTTGCCTTTCACCACTTGTTGCTGTGATTCAATATCAGTATTGGCTTTCGACAATTCTTCCCGTGATTTTACCAAATATTGGTTACGGACATCATTTAACTGATTTTGTAAGTCATTCGCTGAACGCTTTAAACGAAGTACTTCAACTTCACTTGCTGCCCCTTTAGCAACAAGCGGCTCAGTCATGGCCAATTCTTGTTGAACTAACACCAATGCCTGTTTTAAGCCGGCAACAGATTCTTCCAAGTTTGCACGACGTGAATGATATAAAGCTGTTTCTTCCTTCACTAAAGCTGGAATCTTTTGAACATCTTCAGGAAAGGTTAATGGTGTACCATTCACTTCTGCACGTAAACGTGCTGCTGTCGCACGTGATGCCACAAGTAAAGACTCGGTTTCACCAACATTTGATGCGAAGCGTGTTGGATCGAGTTGCGCAAGGACTTGACCTTGTTCAACAATTTGACCTTCCTTCACATTCAACTTGGTTAAAATACCTCCCTCAAGCGACTGAACAATTTGTTCTTTCGAAGATGGAATCACTTTACCTGTCCCTGTAGAGACTTCTTCTAATTTAAACAACCAAGCCCAAACTAAAAGAATGGCCAGACCAATCGTAATAATCCAAATGATTAAACTCGATTTCGGTAATGGTGGCTCTTTAAAGCTGACTTTGGTCGAGCGTTGTATTTCTTGTTTATTTTCACTCATGATTTAAGCCCCAGCTACTTTTTTCTGAGCATTCTGATTCAGAATTTGATCACGAGGCCCATCCATGACAATTTTACCTTCATTCACCACAATAATGCGGTCAACCAACTCAAGTACCGCACGGCGATGTGTTGCTACCACCATAGTTCGGTTTTGTAAATAACCTTTTAAATGATCGATCAACTGCTTCTCAGATACGTCATCAATGGCTGCTGTAGGTTCATCAAGCAATAGAATATTGGGTTGACGAATCAATAAGCGTGCAAGCAACAAAGCTTGGCGTTGACCGCCAGAGAAGCCTACACCACCTTCTAAAATGATATGGTCTAGCCCTTCTTTTTTCTCTTGAACAAAGTGAATTGCACCCGTAATTTTCAGTACTTCAATCAATTGTTCATCCGTAGCCAGCGGAGCACCCAAGGTCAAGTTTTCACGAATCGTACCATAAAATAACTGTGCATTTTGGTTCAATAGCCCCATATCACGGCGTACATCTGCGGGGTCAATTAAAGACAGCTCAATCCCATCTAATTTAACTTTGCCTTGTACTGGCGTTTGCATACCCGATAACAATTGGAGTAGCGTAGACTTACCAGCACCGTTACGGCCCAAAATTGCGATTTTTTCTCCAGCCTTAATTTCCAGTTTTGGAATTAAAAGACTTGGACGTGGGTCATCTTCACCATACTTAAATGACACACCATTGAGTTCATAATGACCATTAATTGATGGTCGATGAATAAGATGAGAATAATCCGGTTGATCGACAGGTTTCTTCATGAGCTCATCCAGACCGGCTTTTGCCACTTTAGCCTGTTGTAAACGACCTAATACCCCTGCCAGTGCAGAAATCGGTGCCAACATTCGTGAAGACAAAATCGAACAAGCCACCAAAGCACCTGTGGTCATTTCACCTTTCATCACAGCAAAACAGCCGACAAGTACAACAATTGCAAACGTTAGACCCTGAATTTTTTGCGTCCATGCCGACATTAAGCCTACAATTTTACGTTGACGCATGCTGACATCAGCAGACACTTCATTCATGTGGTTCCATTGGTTTTGGAAACGTGATTCAGCACGAAGTAATTTGATATCCTCCATACCTTGCACAGATTCAACCAATAAGGCATTACGAATCGAAGACTCGCGCATACCCATTTGTGCAAGTTTAGCCAATGGTTTTTGCGCCAAAATCCCTGGAATAATCATCAAAGGAACCACCAACAGCATAACCCAAAATAGATTGCCGCCAATTAACCAGAAGATGAACAGGAACAAGAAGAAAAACGGTAAGTCGGCAATCGCAGTAACAGTCGTCGAGGTGACCATTTCGCGTACCCCTTCTAATTCACGAATCTGTGAAATAAAAGTACCTGTAGATTTTGAGCGTTCGCTATTTTTAATTCTTAATGCATGACCAAACACACGATCAGATATTTTTAAATCGGCACGTTTACCAATAATATCCGACAAATAAATTCGTGAAACACGTAGTGCAAACTCAAATATCGCTGCAATTAACACCCCACCCGCAAGTACCCATAAAGTCGGTACAGATTGAGATGGAATGACGCGGTCGTACACGTTCATTGAGAACAAAATAGTGGCTAGGGCCAAAATATTCGCCATTAATGAAGCAAACATAATGTCTATATAACGTTTCCAGTCTTTTAAAACAATCGACCAGAACCAATTTTTTTCAAACGGCTTGATGTATTCATCAACACGTGCATCGGGTACAGATGACTCTGGACGCAGAATATAAATATTGCGAACGCCATGGCTCAATCGTTCAATAGAGAAGACTTGAGATAGGCCTTCATCTCCGCTCAATTGTACACTGGCATTACCGTCTACGTCGATGCGTTCTACCACACCCACTTCACCACTGATGAACTCGACCAATACAGGTAAGCGCCATGGATTAAGTAGATTTATGTCGTATTTGTTTTTACGAACACTTAATCCAATTTGGCGTGCCATCACTGCGACCAGTTCATCGGCATTTTTGTGTTGATCCCAATCCAACTGCAACCGTATACGTTCTTCAGAGGGTTCAATTCGATAATGCTTTGCAATATTCATAACCGCTTGTAGCCACGGTTGATAATTTATTGTATTACTCATGGCTGAACTTCAAACCCCTGAATAGATATATTATTAAGTTCATAAATATTTCGTGAACGTCCTGTCACTTGGATGTACTGCGCAAGTGCTGAGTAGATATCATATTGTGATGTCACAATTTCTTGTGCGGCACTATGTATGGCTTGCTCTGCATTCAGTAGATCGACAACCGTTCGAGTTCCTAATTTATATTGTTCTTGATACAGTTCTTTAGTTCTTACAGTTGTTTCACGACGCTGCACCAATATCGACATTTGACGCTTTTTATTTTCGATTTGTTCTCGAATCATTCGGACTTGATCAATCACATCCAAATAGACTGTATTTACTTGTGCTTTTGCTGCTTCTTCTGCATAGCTAGCGGCACGTGTTTGCGCTGCAATTGCCCCACCTTGGTAAAAATTACTGGTGGCTTCCAACATGATTGAATTATATAAACCATCATCTTCATCATTATTTGGATTACGGCCATTCACCGCCTGACTCAGACTGCCTTTGACATTGAGGGTTGGATAAGCACTTAATTTTGACTGTTGCTTTTGCAATTTGGCAATTTCAACCCCAGCCTGTGCTTTCATCATGCTCGGAATCATCTTGAAGTCCGGATCCTCATATAAAGCTGCTGCAGTTAAGATCCGATCAGGTATCACCCAATTGATCTGACTTACATCAAAACCTAACAAGGTACGAAGTCGCTGTTGGTACTGTCGAAGTTGAGTTTCTTGCACAATTAAATTTGATTCCGCAGCTTCTAAATTTGACTTGGCTTGAATAGGGTCTGCTTGACTACTGATCCCTGCGGTTGCACGTAAATTAGCAATCTCAGCAATCCGACTCACACCGGCAATTTGCTGCTGCGCAATTTTAGCCACTTCTTGATATCGTTTAATGTTGATAATTGCATTTGCAACATCAAAAGAAACTTCATCTAAATTTACAAGTACATTAGCCTGCTCTTGTAACATTTTTGCTTCTTCGATACCGACAGCACTTTTGGTTTTACCAAAGTCATATAACATCTGCGTCGCATTTAAAGACACTAACTGACGTCCACGCTCGCCTTTTGTCAGATCTGCGGTACTTAATCCACCTGAAATTTGGGGATAATATGCAGCATTCGCAAGGTCAATATTGGCGTTTTGCGATGCAACTGTAGCAATACTTTGCGTAATTTCTGGACGTCTTTGGACGGCGATATGTATCGCATCAATAAAACTTAGATTCTTCGCTACTGTGTTTGGATTATAGCTGCCTTGTTGCGTTCGACCATAAGCAACGGCTGGCATTTCTTGTACACGTGAGGTATCTAAATTATATTTACTGAGTTCTGTGATGTTAATTTTTTTGGCAGAAGGTTTAGGCTTATTAGGTAAAAAAATCTTATCTAATGTCTTTTGAATGGTACTTTGTGCAGTGCCGGTATCTGCTGCATATACTGAACCAATGGAAAAGGGTAATAATAATATACAAAAGAAATTGCACTTATTTTTACGCGGACGCCCAACTTCTGGACCATTCATCTTTCGTAATCGCATGATTTTTGCAGGTCGTATTTTTAGTTTAAAGTATACTGAATTCTTGTTAATTTTTTAGATTAATCGCTCAGTTTTTGTCATTTCAGACAATAACATAAACCCGCTGAATGAAACTAGCGCCATTCAACGGGAAATTTCTTATTTTATTCAATTAAACGGTAAAATCATCACCAAGATAAACTTTACGTACAGTTTCATCCGCAAGGACTTCTTCTGGAGTACCTTCTGCAATCACTGAACCTTCGCTCACGATATAGGCATGCTCACAAATCGCAAGGGTTTCTCGCACATTATGGTCGGTAATTAATACACCAATACCGCGATCTTTCAATGTTCGGATAATGTCTTTAATATCACCCACTGAAATAGGATCGACCCCTGCAAAAGGTTCATCTAGCAACATAAATTTAGGGTCTGCCGCTAACGCACGCGCGATTTCCGCACGACGACGCTCACCACCCGACACACTCATACCAAGAGAATCTTTGATGTGTGTGATTTTAAAGTCGGCAAGCAATTCCGTTAAACGTTGCTGACGTTGTTGCTTATTTAGATCTTTACGGGTTTCTAAAATCGACATGATATTTTCAGAAATGGTTAATTTTCTAAAAATAGATGCTTCTTGGGGTAGATAACCAATACCTTTACGTGCGCGCTCATGCATTGCCAAGTCAGACAAATCAAGATCATCTAAATGAATCTCACCTTTATCCATACGCACCAGGCCAACAACCATATAGAAACTTGTGGTTTTACCTGCACCATTTGGACCAAGTAAACCCACAATTTGACCACTTTGCATGCTAAAGGATACATCCTTTACCACCCAACGCTTACTGTAGTTTTTGGCTAAATGTTTAATACATAAAGTTTGAACTTGCGAGGTTTGCTCCATTAATCACGTGCTCCTGGGAAGGACTTAGTGCTTGATGGTGGGATCACGATTTGTACACGACCTGAAGAAGATCCAGATTTATTTGGTGTACCTTCAGCAACGATATCGCCTTTATTCATACTGTATTTCAAGCTATTACCACGAATACTTGCACCATCTTGTTGTAACAAAGCACCACCCGTCATGGTGATAATACCCGTTTCAGCATTGTAGACGATCTTCTGAGCTTGGCCTTTTGCAAAGCCTTTGGCAGGATCAGTTTTTTGTTGGAAATGTGCTGGTCCGCCCGTTGCTGTAATCGTACTGATCTCTTTTTTGCTGTTTAAGTTCGCAACGATTGAGTTTGCCTGAAGCTTCATCGAACCCTGTTCAATGATGACATTACCGGTATACGTCGTAATCCCGGTTTTTTCGTTAAATGTTGCACGATCGGCAACCAATGAAATCGGTTGATTACGATCTGAAGGCAAAGCAAAAGCTGCAACTGAACATAACGCCAGTGAACCGAGTAGCGCTGTACGTTTTAGGAAAGTTTTTGCAGTTTTTCGATTAAAATTATGGTTCATACTTTCCTCGAATATTAAAAAATTCGTATTGACCGTCGTTTAAATTTGCTTTTAAACCTTGGCTGACAAATTCGGCTTGTGGTGAAATCACCGTTACAGTCTTGTCCGTTTCTATTTCACGCTGTTTTGGAAAAGCAGTGAGTTCCTCAGTACGAAACTCCATTTGCCCTTCACGCATCAATTTTGTCGCAACCACATTGTCACTCAGTACGACTTTTTGGTTATCGTCCATACCATTGGCTTGTTTGGCAAAGAACGTGGCATCGACAGCACCATCTTGATAGGTCGATGCTTTCAGATTCACCAAATGAGAAGTTTGCTTTTGCAAATCCTGCTCAAGTCGATCGACTTGCGCACGAATATGCAATTTTCCCTGCTCATCAGTCTGCGTCAGGTTAATGTTTTCAGCTGAGTAAGTCATACTTTTCGAAGAGTCCGCCTGAAGCTTATTACCCTTTCCACCGAAATAGTAAAAACCACCGCTTACAGCAGCAATGACCACAGCTGTCACGTATAAAACTTTAGTATCCATAAGCGGAGATTCAATCCAGTGACTGCATCAATTTATTAATAAGGTGCACTTGCATATTTTTCAAGTAGTTCCTGGTATACACCTTTAGAAACTAAAAGCATATCGCAGATTTCACGAACAGCACCACGTCCACCCATCGCCTGCGTAACAAGATCTGCACGGCGACGTACTTCTAAATGTCCATTTGGTACGGTCACTTTCATCCCCGCAATAGCGAAGGCTGAAAGATCGGGCCAATCATCGCCCATATATAGGCAATCTGAAGGATCAATACCAAACTGTGCGCAGGCTTCAGTCAAGGCAACGCCTTTATCTTCACGTCCTTGAAAAACCAAGTCCACACCTAAGTCAGACATGCGTTTTTCAACAATATTACTTTTACGGCCAGTAATAATGATGACTTTGATACCCGCTTTTTGCACCAACTTCATGCCTAAGCCATCTCGAATATCAAAGGATTTGATTTCATCGCCGCTATTGGTTAACGTTACAAATCCATCACTTAAAATTCCATCTACATCCAGTACCAGTGCTTCTATGTGACGCGCTTGTTCTAGCAATACATACGATGCCATTTTCTTAATTTACCCCAGCCTGAATCAAATCATGCATGCTGATAATCCCAATCACTTTATTGACATCATCAACAACTACAAATTGTGTAATTTTCTTTTCGTTCATACGTTCTAAAGCATGTACCGCGCGTTCTTCTTGTGAAATGGTCAAAGGATTTTTAATCATCACTTCTGAGACTTTCATATTCACATCAAAGCCTTGCTGTTTATCAATCAAACGACGTAAGTCACCGTCGGTAAAGATACCCAATAAGGTATCGTTTTCATCGACAATCGTGGTGAGTCCCAAACGTTTATTTGAAATTTCGTAGAGAACTTTATTCATTGGTGTCTCTGGCGACACTTTGGGTAAGTCTTCACCTGTATGCATTAGATGTTTTACATGCAATAATAAACGCTTACCCAACGCTCCAGCAGGATGAGAGCGTGCAAAATCATCCGAGGTAAAGCCACGTGCATCCAATAAAGCAACCGCAAGGGCATCACCTAAGGCTAATGTTGCAGTGGTACTGGAGGTCGGAGCTAGACCCAAAGGGCATGCTTCTTGAATATTACCCAAGGTCAATGCGACATCGGCATTTTGTGGCATTGGGCCTTTATTGTCGCCACTCATAGTAATGAGAGGAATGCCCAAATGTTTGATCAATGGCATCAGCATCATAATTTCATCACTCTTACCTGAGTTTGAAATTGCAATGAGCACATCTCCTTTAACCAACATGCCCAAATCACCATGCCCAGCTTCACCCGGATGCATGAAGAAAGATGGCGTACCGGTCGAGGCAAACGTAGCGGCCATTTTACGACCGATATGCCCCGATTTGCCCATACCAGTAATCACTAAACGCCCTTTGCACTGTAAAATGATTTCGCAGGCTTGGCTAAAACGATCATCTATTTGCGTCGCTAATACTTGTAAAGCATGCTCTTCAATACGCAAAGTTTCTAATGCGACTTTCTGAAAATCGACTTGATTCGGCATATTTGGTGGATTCAAAGTTGTTATACCTTAAGCCGTGAGAGGTGCGCTCTCACTTTCAAAATAAAAAATTTTCACAATTTTATCATATCTATGCAAATAGCACGTTTCCAAATGTATAAGAATTCATGAATTATGCAGAAAAGATGCATTTCTTCTTTTTTATCTTAGGAACAGATAAATTGAATTCAGCACTCGAATGAGATTCAGACCGAATCCAATTAACCTTCTACGCTATTTTTAGCAACGCAAAGACATCAAGCATTAAAAAATATCTGCTTTTTTGGGTTTTAACTTTATGAATAAAAATGCTTAGGTTAAGATGAGCCATCTTTTGGTAGAAACAATTTGAAGACCTATGCAACCTTTTGTTCTATATAACTCAGAGCAACGTAAAAAAGTAGAATTCGTACCTCGTAAAGAAGGACATATCGACATGTATGTCTGTGGAATGACCGTGTATGACTACTGTCATATTGGTCATGCTCGAGTTATGGTTGCATTCGACTACATTATCCGTTTCCTGCGCAGTCAGGGCTGGAACGTTAAATACGTTCGCAACATTACCGATATTGACGACAAAATCATTGCCCGTGCCAATGAAAATGGCGAAAGCATTACTGCTTTAACCGATCGCTTTATCAAGGCCATGAACGAAGATGCTGCCAATTTAGGTTGTGCAGCACCTGATGAAGCACCACGTGCAACAGACTATATCGATCAAATGCAGAATATGATTGGTAGCTTGGTTAACAAAGGTACAGCCTACCCATCTGCAAATGGCGATGTTTATTTTGAAGTTGAAAAGTTTGCCAAATATGGTCGTCTTTCGGGTCGTAAACTTGACGATATGCAGGCTGGTGCTTCTGAACGCGTTGATGTAGAAGTAGAAAAGAAACATCCTTTTGACTTCGTGCTTTGGAAACATGCCAAAGAAAATGAACCTTCTTGGGCTTCACCTTGGGGCAATGGCCGTCCGGGCTGGCATATTGAATGTTCAGCGATGTCGACCTGCTGCTTAGGTAACCATTTTGATATTCATGGTGGCGGTTCAGACTTAACTTTCCCGCATCATGAAAATGAAATTGCGCAATCTGAGGCATCTACTGGCGAACAGTATGTTAATTACTGGATGCATGTCGGCTTTATTAATGTCGATGGCGAAAAAATGTCGAAGTCTTTAGGTAACTTCTTCACTATTCGTGATGTGATGGATAAATTCCACCCTGAAGTGATTCGCTTCTTTATTGTGTCATCACATTACCGTAGCCCAGTAAACTTCTCTGACACTGCTTTAAAAGAAGCGAAAAATACCCTTTCCCGTTTCTATCATTCATTTAAAGCTTATCAGCAAGTCTATGGTGAAAAAACCGTAGAAACTTTGGATGATGCTTTAGTTGAGCGCTTTAATGCCGCTATGCGTGATGATTTCAACACGGCAGAAGCAATTGCGGTATTGTTTGAAGTCAACAAAGAATTGAACCGTGCCGTAAAAGATGAAAATGCTGAACAAGCGGCTGTGTATTATTCGACATTGCGTCACTTGACCAATATTTTAGGTTTGGTTCAGCACAATGTTGATGAATTTTTAAAATCAGATATTGGTCAAGAAGCACTAGGTCTCTCTGAAGAGCAAATTGAAGATTTAATTCAACAACGTAAAGATGCGAAAAAAGCCAAAGAATTTGCCAAAGCAGATGACATTCGTCAATCTTTGTTAGATCAAGGGATTGTTCTTGAAGATACTCGTCAAGGCACTATTTGGCGCCGTGCTGATTAATTAAGCAAACAGAAGCATAGAGAGTTGACAGTTGTGTGAAATTCTCTATAATTCACCTCATTGCGGGAATAGCTCAGTTGGTAGAGCATAACCTTGCCAAGGTTGGGGTCGGGAGTTCGAGTCTCCTTTCCCGCTCCAGAATACGAAAAACCCTCATCGAAAGATGAGGGTTTTTTATGTCTAAATTTTTCTTCAAAGGCTTATTTTTAGATTTATTTACTCATGTTATGCACATGAAAGCCATTTCACATTTTTAAAATAATATTTAAATCTATTCGACGAAGTCTTACATTTAGGTATTAAATACAGGGACTAGCTTTCGGCTGGAAGTACTCTTACGAAACGTTGTTGCTCATTCGGCATAATGAGATGCGAAGCTTCGCAAGGAAACCATCTTGCGGTGCAATGCACCTCACAGACAAAACTCGTTCACTACCGTCAAATGATTCAATGTATCGCAAAAACATTTTTGATTAGAAGTCGTCCTGTCTCAAACCATTGCGGATGACATTACCGCGTATCTTTATTATTTGAAGCAAAGTACGCTTCTGATGCTACTGCGTAACATCTGTTATTTATTATATTGTAGCGACGTTAATAGGCCTTAATTTTCCCCCAACGAATAAGGCTTTCCTTATTGCAAAATGACCTTTCGCCTACCTGTTAAAAATAATCTGATGAAATGCTCATCTTGGTTATTTTCCTCAATTTTTCTCCATAATTTTCCGTTATTCTTTGCCAAAATTACATTTGGACAACCAAATAATGCACGGCGCGCACACCACACTCAAACTGACCAGCTTAAGTTACGCATTACTTACGATCTCAACATCAATTTGGGCCGCAGATACTGTTCAAAATCCCCAAGAATCTGCAGCAGTTCAGCAAATGGAAGCTTTAACATTTGAAGTTCCAACAGCAAGCACTAAGCCCAAAGACCCAGATATCAGTGCTGTCGCAAAAACCATCATAAGCCGTGATGAAATGTTGAAATTTGGAGATCAGTCAATCAATGATGCGCTGCGTCGTGCTGCAGGGTTTCAACTGCCCGGTGCTGGCGGTGGTCCACGTGGTGGTGCAGGTGCTGGCGGCATGCGTTTTCGTGGTGGTGGCGCACCCGTGTTTTTAATCAATGGTGAACCTGTACAAGGTGGTCCTCGTGGGGGCATGTCAGTTGTTGATAGCATTACACCGGAAATGATCGAACGCCTTGAAATCACCAAACAACCGAGCGTTGCTCAAGGCTCGGTTGCTTCTTCTGCAGTCATCAATATTATTTTAAAAGAACCATTGAATGGCACGCGCTTGAGTGGATCTGTACGTGCTGGTTATGGCCTAACCAAATCAAATACACGTGAAGAAGAACGCACTAATTTAAACTTTCAAATGGATGGTCGTTCAGACCCTTGGATCTATAGTTTATCTGGGAGCCAAATGTGGAATGACTCAGATACGCTCATCCGTACACAAGATGCAACAGGAACGAAAACCCAGAAACGCATCACCAATCGTACGTCGCAAATGTTAACCCCACGTGTTGAATATCAACTTGATGATCAACAAAAATTGGTCGCTGAAATGTTTTATCGCAACAATGAAAGCGAAGGCACAAGTGGCTCCCAAGTCCAAAAAGATAAAAATGACAGCATTCGACTCAACACACGATATGAGCGTAAAGACCAAGGAAATTCAGACAAAATTCGCTTATCAATCGAGCAGCAAAATGAAACCGAATTAACAGAGTATAGAGATTCCCAATCATATATTGATGAACAAATTAATGAATATGGTTTAGGCTACGACGGTGTCCGCAAGTTCGACTCAAAACGCCAAATAAAATTTGGTACCGACCTACGAAGCAATAAACTTGAAAGCAATATTGCAGAGACCTTAGATGAACAATTATATGCAGCCTATGTTGAAGGAAGTTGGAAATATACGCCGCGCCAAACCTTAACTTTAGGTGTACGCCAAGAGTGGATTGATCGTTCAGGTTTAGTGGATTATCAAGATCAGCATTTAAGTCCTGTATTAGCACACCGTTTTGACTTTAATGACCAGTGGTCACTTCAAACCAATTTGAGTCAGGCTTTTAAAAACCCACGTAGCAATCAATTAATGCCGACGATTTCAGTTTCTACAGATAGCGATGCAGGGACACTAAACAATCCTGATCGTGGTGGTAATCCTGACCTAAGACCTGAAACTATTAATGCTTACGAAACAACCTTAGGTTATAACACCCCTGCTGGCGGTGTAAATATCACTGCATATTATCGAGAAATTAATGACTATATCGAAAAATCGATCCTGTCAGAAAATGCTACAGGTAGTCGTTGTGAAACAGGAGATACAGATTGCCGTTTTGTAGAACGTCCATATAACCAAGACAGTGCAACTACTTATGGTGTGGAGATTGCTGGACGTTATGCACTGAAACAAACGGAGAATGATCATTCTTTTATGTTGAATGCTCAGCTTTCAACTGTACGTGCAAAAATTGAAGAAACTGACGGCTCTGATCGTTTGGCAAGTGATGTTGCACCTTATACCGCAAGTGCTGGTTTATCTTATAACTATCAACCGTGGCGTATTGCAACAAGTGTGAACCTCAATTACACCCCTGAATATACGCGTGCGCTGAGTAACGAACCTTACAATCGCACCAGCAATGAACGTATCAATATGGATGTGAGTTTTACTAAACGCTTTGATCAAAATTGGTCTGCATCGGTCAATGCACGTAATATTCTCAGCTCAGATTATAAAGAAGTGTTAAAAGAACAAAGTTCTGGCGCGCTATACCAATCTCGCATCAATGAATCAATTCCAAGCTTTATGTTTACCTTAGAAAAGAAATTCTAAACCGTTTCTAAGAGCTTCCAATGAGATTTAAACTAAAAAACCGATACTGACAACGTATCGGTTTTTTTAGCTACATGACCGCAAACTAGCGCTCAATTGCCTTCAACATTTTCGCAATTTTTAGGGTATGTTCCTTCTGCCCTTTTTTCTCTAAGACCTTTTGCTCAACCCACCATAAATATTCAAAAATTTCTGATTCACTTGAATCCTCTTGAATTAATTTAAAAATATTGGGCAAATAATCATCATATTCATCACGTAAAGCAGGAATACGGCGAATCCCTAACGGGTCCCATTCCTTCCATAAAATTTTATGTATCGCATGCAAGAGACTGGCATCTCGATTATGTTTTGACTGCATACAAGTTCCCTGGCTTATATTTTTTTACTTTTAAAATCAGTTATCTAATTATGTGATGATATTAAAAGAAAAATGAACTGTTGTTTGTCGAAGATTTCATCATACGCATCTCTAAACGCTTTTCCATTGGTTTTTCATCTTTTTTTTATACTAAACCAAAGCTTTATCAAAATATCATGCACTTTTTCTCATAAATTTTGCCAATAAAGCCTTTCGAGAATCCCTTACTTCACAATACAAAAGTTTTAAATGCTAAGTTCAATTTTCAGACCTAATCATTCAAAGAAAAAAACAATACGCTTCAGCCAACTTCTATATTTATCTCTTTTCGCAATTGTGAAAAATTTACAGTTTTCCTTTTTAATCTCCGACAATTCAAGCTACATTCTATTTTGAAATTTTAATCCTGAAAAATCCCTATGAGTACTGCATTAAACGAAAACATTTACGTCATTCAACACCTTGCATTTGAAGATTTGGGTTCATTGGAAGATGTATTTTATCAACTGGGTTATCGGGTGAGATACTTCGAAGCTGGTATCGATGACCTCAGTAAAGCTATGCAACATACAGGGCTTACCATCATTTTGGGCGGCCCGATCGGAGTCTATGAAACTAATGACTACCCTTTCCTACAAAAAGAAATAGACTTACTTAAAGTACGTTTAGAGAGTAATTTACCGACTTTAGGCATTTGCTTAGGTGCTCAGCTAATTGCGCATGCATTGGGAGCGAAAGTTTATGCAGGTCATAGCAAAGAAATCGGTTGGAGTAACTTAGAACTTGATGCTATTACTGACAATATATTAGCGCCATTAGATCAAGTGCCTGTACTGCATTGGCATGGTGATACCTTTGATTTACCTGTAAATGCACAGTTACTCGCCAGCTCAGCAATTTATCCAAATCAAGCGTTTAGCTATGGGCCCAATATTCTAGCTCTACAGTTTCATATTGAAGCAGAAACACAGGCCATGGAAAAATGGCTAATTGGGCATACATGTGAACTGCATAAAGCACAAATTAACATCCCAAATTTACGCATGGAAAGCCAACAACATGCACCTCATTTAGAACGTGTTGCTCCCCTTATTTTGCAACAATTCTTACAACAGCTTGAGCTTTAAAACAGCTATTAATTTAAAGCTAAATGGCTTATAACGGTTGCACTTCAAAACGTATAAGCCATTAGAATGACTCCCTTACTCAGCATTGCGCTCATCCACTTTTTTGCTCTCATCAGCCCAGGCCCAGACTTCTTTTTTGTCACTCAAAGTGCTATTCGACAATCCAGATCACATGCATTATTTGCCGCATTAGGTATATCACTTAGTATTTTAGTTTGGTCAATTTGTGCAATAAGTGGCTTACATTTTCTATTTCAAAAAATGGCTTGGTTACAACAATGCCTCATGATTTTGGGTGGCTTATATCTTTTATATTTAGGCTCTCAGTTATTAAAATCTGCATGGAGTAAAGACCTCGGCACAATAACGAAACCAACCGAGCAAGCTGTACAGAAAAAATCGCCTTTGACGCTGTTATTCCAAGGTTTCTTGACCAATATGGCCAATCCAAAAGCATTGGTTTATTTCAGTAGTGTATTTTCTATTGGAATCAGTGCAAAGGTCAGTATTTTTGATCAAAGCTCTTTATTGGCTTTAGTCTTTATTGAAAGTTTGATTTGGTTTGCATTGGTTGCGGTCTTATTCTCAGCACCTAAAATGACCCATTACTATCAAAAATTTAGTAAAAAAATTGACGCCATTACCGGTGGAATTTTCATCAGTTTTGGCTGCCTATTGCTGCTCAATCGCGATTGACCACTCATCAAATACTCATCTACGAGACATAAAAAAGCACCCAAATGGGTGCTTTCCTAACTTAGCTGAGGGAGCTAAATCTTATTTCGCTGCTGCCTTTGCTGTAGACACAGCGGCTTCAGTCGTAATATTTACCGTAATTTTGTCGCCTACATTTGGTACATATGCACCGACACCAAATGCTGAACGATCAAAAGAAGTCGTTGCATTAAAACCAATCGTTTCCGCCTTAGTCATTGGGTGAACGGCTTGCTTGTTCAATACAGCATCCAATACCACTGGTTTAGTCACATTTTTAACTGTTAAATCACCCGTGATTTTGTATTTAGTTTTGCTGATCGCTTGAACTTTTGTACTTTTAAACGTGATATTTGGATATTTTTCAGCATCAAAGAAATCAGCTGTTTTTAAATGATCATCTAATGCTTTGACATTGGTATTTAAGCTCGATAATGGAATCGTCACATTTACAGACGAATTTGCAGGTTTTGCATTATCGACATTAATTGTCCCTTGAATGTCACTAAAGTTTGCAGAAGGCGTTGAGAAACCAAAATGATTCCAAGTAAATACTGTTGCTGTATGAGTAGGATCAATTTGATAGGCAACAGGTTTTGCCATAGAAATTGTTGTAACTGATGCTACCGCCAAACCGATTGTTAATGCTTTAAAGTTCATGTTTTTATCTCACTATCGAATACTATTAAGTCTATAGGTTTTTAGCCGTATTACAGCTTTAAAGATAAAACGTTTTGTTGCATGTTTAGAACGATAGTTTTGTAAAATCTGTAGCAGCATCTACAACCACTCTCAATTATTAAATTTCCCATATATTTCAAATAATTAATAATTTAATTGATCCATGAGTTATTTATCCTAAATTTAGGAAACATCAACCTATCTGAGTCGTAGGTTTTCTAAACAAATCCACTTAAGATTTTTAGACATCATAAAAATCTGAGTACCCAAAAATGACAGAACAATCGCTGGCTATTGAAAAAGCCTTAAATACTAAAATGCCCAAAGATGTCGTTTTGGCATTTCTTATGAATACTTCAAAAGAACTCGTCGAAAATGCAACTCAGCTACTGGTAGCCGAAGACGCAGCATATGTTTCCCTTAACTTTAGCAACCCAGAACTGAAACAAATTGAGCCGTGGGCTGGGTCTGGCACAGGCAGAGACATTTATATTTATACCTTTGCCAACGTCGGGACCTACTGGAATATCGACGACTTTCAAATCACGGATATGATCGCTGAAGATGAAACCGTAGCTGTATTTGGTCAATTCACCTACACCTCAGTGTATGCTAAAAATACATTTACCTCGCCTTTTTCAATCAAAGCCAAAGTTCAAAATGGTTTAATCAGCTATTTCCAATTCATGGAAGATACCTATGCCTCAGCATCATCTTTCCGCGTAGGCGGAGAATGGATCATTCAGCAAGATGCAGACTCAGCTAAAAACTTTAAAGTTTCAGCTTAATACTTAGATGCAGCAGCTCTTCACGCAAGAGCTGCTGTTGATTTGGAATGGCCTTTTACATTAAGTTAATGACAGCGATATTGGATAAACCCAGTTTTTCTCGCGATTTGATCATACAGCTTTTGTGCTGTTTCATTGTCCTGATGCGTAAGCCAATACACACGGTCACACTGCCGCTGATCACAATATTCTTTCACTTTCGCGATCAGCGCCTTGCCAATACCCTGCCCGCGATATTCTTCAAGCGTATATAAATCTTGCAAATAGGCATAAGGCTGCAATGTCCAGCAGCTCTCATGTTCAATGACATGCACGATCCCAACCACTTGATGTTCAATTACGGCTGCAAAGCCATACACATGTTCGCACTCAGCAGCATGTAACCTTTGCCATGTTCGCTCGGTCACTGCATCCGCCACCTGACTTTTATAAAATTCTAAATACAGCTCCCAGAGCGGCTGCCATTGGCTTTTTGAAATTTCAGTTAAATTTTTAATTTGTATTTGCACGTTCAATGTCTTTTTTAAATGATCACTGGATTTTTATAACTGAAATAAAGCTTTTTGTGTTGAAAACACTGTATTTTATGCGCTCTTTTTAAACATGATGAGTCTTGAAAGAACGTTTTCTTATCTGTTTTATAAATACAATAGACAAATAAAAAGCCCGAAGATTCGGACTTTTTAACCATTCAGCTTATAGCTTTTCAACCAAGATCCGATCTACCTGCTTTAAACCTGTATGCTTTTCATGGTTCTTACGGCGAATCTTAATCACTTTGTCTTCTTGCAAATCTTGCAACATCAATTCTACTGCAACCATGGCTTCAAGCTCTAAGTCCGTGCCTATCCATTTCTGTTCACCAGCATCCATCAGTACAATTTCATCATTTATCTGATCGTAAAGGCTCATCGTTTCCTCACTTGGGGCAACATTGCACCCGTGGCTGAATACTGCATGAATGAATTAATTTTAAACCAATGCTTTAATTCATTCGTTACAAATCGTTATTTCACAATTAAAAAATATATTTAATCTCTGCAATAAAAAACGCCCCTTCTCTGGGGCGTCTTTTTTACTGTTAATCTTTATAGATTAAGCGGTAATTTCT
The DNA here is from genome assembly GCF_013416965.1 of Acinetobacter sp. YH1901134. NCBI lineage: Bacteria > Pseudomonadati > Pseudomonadota > Gammaproteobacteria > Moraxellales > Moraxellaceae > Acinetobacter > Acinetobacter sp. YH1901134. The sequence continues at coordinate 453,391 of NZ_VPEW01000004.1, forward strand.
TTCACAGCAGCAACAACAGCATCAGCTGTGATACCGAAGTGTTGGTACAAGTCTTTTGCTGGAGCTGATTCACCGTAAGTCGTCATACCGATTACACGGCCATCAAGACCTACAAATTTCCACCAGTAGTCCACATGCGCAGCTTCAACAGCAACACGCGCACGGATCGCAGCAGGAAGAACCGCTTCACGGTAAGCAGCGTCTTGTTTTACGAATTCTTCAGCACATGGCATAGAAACAACACGTACGCCTTCAAGCTGTGCATAAGCATCCATTGCCAATGAAACTTCTGAACCAGTCGCAATGATGATTGCTTTCAATTCGCCTTTTTCTTTTGCAAGTACATAACCGCCTTTCGCAACATCAGCAATTTGATCTGCTGTACGTGTTTGGAATGGCAAGTTTTGACGAGAGAAGATTAACGCTGTAGGGCCTTCTGAACGAAGTAGCGCAGATTTCCAAGAAATAGACGCTTCTACAGTGTCACATGGACGCCAAGTATTTAGGTTTGGTGTACCACGTAAAGATGCAATTTGCTCTACAGGTTGGTGTGTAGGACCATCTTCACCTAGACCAATTGAGTCATGGGTATACACATGGATCACACGTTGTTTCATCAATGCTGACATACGTACTGCATTACGTGCATATTCCATAAACATCAAGAATGTTGCTACATAAGGAACGAAACCGCCATGCAGCGCTACACCGTTCGCAATTGCAGTCATACCGAATTCACGTACACCGTAATGAACGTAGTTACCCGCTGGGTTAGATTCAACGCCTTCTGCGCCTTTCCATAAAGTCAGGTTAGAGCCTGCAAGGTCAGCAGAACCACCTAGAATTTCTGGAAGCTGTGGTGCAAATGCTTGAATGGCATTTTGGCTAGCTTTACGAGTAGCGATTGTTTCAGCTTTAGCATTTACTTCAGCAATATAAGCATCCGCTTTTGCTGCGAAGTCAGCAGGAAGGTCACCAGAAAGACGACGTTTTAGTTCAGCTGCTTCTGCTGGATATTTAGCAGCATAAGCAGCAAATGTGTCGTTCCAAGCAGATTCAGAAGCAGTACCTTTGGCTTTTGCATCCCAAGCTGCATAAACATCAGCAGGAATTTCAAATGGACCTTCTGTCCAGCCCAAAGCTTCACGAGTTAAAGCGATTTCATCATTACCAAGCGGCGCACCGTGGCAATCTTCTTTACCTTGTTTGTTTGGCGAACCTAAACCAATAATGGTTTTACAGATAATTAAGGTTGGTTTCGCAGTTTCAGCTTTTGCTTCAACAGTTGCCGCACGGATTGCGTCTGCATCATGGCCGTCAACTTTAAGTACTTGCCAGCCGTATGCAAGGAAACGCTGTTCTGTATCATCAGAGAACCAGCCTTCTACTTCACCGTCAATCGAGATGCCGTTGTCATCGTAGTAAACAACTAATTTACCTAGACCCAAAGTACCAGCCAATGAACATGCTTCGTGAGAAACACCTTCCATTAAACAGCCGTCACCTAAGAAACAGTAAGTGTTGTGATCTACAACTGTAATGTCTTCTTTGTTGAATTGAGCCGCTAAAGTTTTTTCAGCAAGTGCAAAACCTACAGCGTTTGCAATACCTTGACCCAATGGACCAGTCGTTGTTTCGATACCCGGTGCATAGCCCAATTCTGGGTGACCTGGCGTTTTAGAATGCAATTGACGGAAAGATTTCAAATCTTCAATAGACAGGTCATAACCTGTTAAGTGCAATAGCGCATATTGCAACATAGAGCCATGGCCGTTTGACAATACGAAACGGTCACGGTTTGCCCATTGTGGGTTTGCAGGGTTGTGGTTGAGGAATTCACGCCATACCACATCAGCAATATCTGCCATCCCCATTGGAGCACCTGGATGTCCTGAATTTGCTTTTTGCACAGCATCCATTGCCAATACACGAATTGCGTTTGCAATACGACGTTCGTTAAGCGGGGTTGTCATAGGTCAGAGTCCAAACAAATGGTTTAAAAGAGTAAGATGAATAAGAATTCAAAGATGCGCATATTGTCTTAAAAAAAGCGGAATGGGTAAAGCCTCAGGGGCAAATTTTCGCTAATTATTCCTGCACCACCTGTATTTTGGGCGCTTATTGCTCAATTTCAAGCCTATGCATGTCGTTTATTTTGTATACAGTGACGCTTTTATATGGCGAATCAATGACAGCGCAATGCATATTTAGAGTTTAGTGGCGAAAGCAAACGCTTCGTAATTGATAAAAGTCCAATACATCGAATGGAAATTGTGAATATAAATAGCAGCCAAAGCCGATCCAAATAAATGACCATTAGAAATATGAAATATAATCAATAAAGAAACTTATGAATGTTTATTAAACTCTAAGAGCATACTCATCCCTGTGAAATCAGCACTGATCCAATATCTTCGAGACCCTAGATACAGAACTTTAGATACCACGACATGTAGCAGGTAAATTTCGCTGCGAAATATCATCCGATTGACAATTCCAAGCACCATTTAAACCATCAGGAATATTAAAATAGATCTGCTTTGAGCGAAGAGCAAAATTGACATCTGTTGATTTAAACGTAAAAACCACTGAACACGTTCCTGCCACATCAGTAATTTCACTACTTGCAATATACTTGGTACTGATACTTTCATTCAGCGCTGTATTCAAATCTACACAGCTTTGCTCAGCTGAATAATTTTCCACCAATTTAATTTTATAGGGTGAAATCATTGTTAATACTTCAGCTACTTGCGCCCGAGCGACATAGCCATTGTAAGATACAGTAGCAATTGCAGCCAAAATACCAATGATTGCCACCACGATCATAATTTCAATGAGTGTAAAACCAGACTGTTTCATTACGTTTCCCCATTCAACGTAATGACAAATAGGCAATTTGCATACCAAGTCTCAAAAGCCCACACTTATTGTGTTTTATTTTTCAAATTAAACGAATAATTGTCGTTTACAGTCATATTCTGGCAGTTCATGACATTCATTATTGATAAATCTCAGGATATTGATTTGATTTTTTCTTATAATTGATTCACTTAAAATGCCACTTTAGGCATTTTAACGCCTAATCACATTGTTGCTTGTGCCAAAACAAAATATCTCAGTTTTATCTCATCATAAAAAATTAAATTGATAAATCCATAGCTTATATCAATTTTTTAGATGCCTATATCAATTAAAAAGTCATTGAAATGAATTAATTTCATCCAATTTGGTCATGTTGAGCTAGTCCTAAACGCTTTCTCGATGTAACATATTGCGTCTTTAAATTTAACTGTGATAGGACTTATGCGCGAGTACGCTGTATTTACCTCGGAATCTGTAAGCGAAGGCCATCCGGATAAAATGGCTGACCAAATCAGTGATGCTATTTTGGATGCAATCTTAAAAGAAGACCCATATGCACGGGTTGCTTGTGAAACGCTTGTAAAAACGGGTGCGGTTGTACTTGCCGGTGAAATCACAACAACTGCAAATGTTGACTTTGAAGCGATTGTTCGTAATACCGTAAATGGTATCGGATATCATCATTCAGATCTTGGCTTTGATGGCTCAACATGTGCCGTGATCAACATGATCGGTAAACAATCACCTGAAATTGCTCAAGGTGTAGACCGTCAAAAACCTGAAGATCAAGGTGCAGGCGACCAAGGTTTAATGTTTGGATATGCAAGCCGTGAAACTGATGTGCTTATGCCAGCACCTATTTCATATGCGCATCGCTTAATGGAAAAACAAGCTGAACTACGTAAACAAGGCAAACTTGCTTGGTTACGTCCTGATGCAAAAAGCCAAGTAACATTTGCTTATGAAAACGGCATGCCAGTTCGTTTAGACGCAGTTGTACTTTCGACCCAGCACGATCCAAAAATTACTCAAGCTCAATTGAAAGAAGCGGTAATTGAAGAAATCGTGAAAAAAGTGATTCCTGCTGAAATGTTCCATGCAGACACTAAATTCCACATCAACCCAACAGGTATGTTCGTGATTGGCGGCCCTGTAGGCGACTGTGGTTTAACAGGCCGTAAAATCATTGTAGATACTTACGGTGGTATGGCTCGTCACGGTGGTGGTGCGTTCTCTGGTAAAGATCCATCAAAAGTGGACCGTTCTGCTGCTTATGCAGGCCGTTATGTTGCTAAAAACATTGTGGCTGCTGGTCTAGCTGACAAATGTGAAATTCAAGTGTCATATGCGATTGGTGTTGCAGAACCAACATCTATCTCGATCAACACATTCAATACTGCAAAAGTATCTGAAGATTTGATTATTGCACTTGTACGTGAACACTTTGACTTACGTCCATACGGTATTACTCGTATGTTGAACTTGATCCAACCGATGTACCAACAAACTGCTGCGTATGGTCACTTCGGTCGTGAAGGTTCTGATACCGCATTTACATGGGAAAAAACTGACAAAGTGGAAGCGCTTAAAGCATCTGCTGGTCTTTAATCTTAATAGATTAATTTCTCAAAAAAGCCTGCATTGATTGCAGGCTTTTTTATGCCCCATATGTCCATAACTAAATCATCTAGGATAAAAATAACGAGTGTAAAAAAATATTGACTAAAATTTACGCCTAGCTTATTCATAAATCACCAAAATCATTTAAGAACAACATCATGCCCTTTCCATTAGACTTAAAATTTATTACTGCAACTGAAGAACAATTAGGATTTAAGTTTCCAGATAAATATAAAGCCAAAATGCAAATTGAAAATGGTGGCGAATTCGGCATTAGCTTTTCTAGCACGGATGAATTTAAAGATGGTGATGACATCGAAGCATGGTGGCTTTTTCCCTTCCAAGACAGCAGCGATGTGAAAAGAATAAAACGTACAATGAATCATCTAGCCGCAGAACATCAATCCATAAGTGAAATTGAAGACTTCCCTGAAAACAGCATTGCTATTGCACATAACGGCGATGGCGATTATTTATTGCTGCGTACGGTAGACGACACACAATTGGGGGAAGAAATATATTTATGGCGCCATGAAGACAGTGAATTTATCTATCTACTTGTTAACTCAATTGAAGAATTATTTACTCAAAACCCTTAACGCCATAAGCAGATATAAAGCCTTTCAAACTACAAAATAAGCTAGATAAAATAACACTAAATCAACAATTTTTGATCGATTTTTGAATATTTTTTCAGCTAATATAAATTCAGCCCATGCTACGGGCATAACAAAAAAAGGAAAGATCAAAATGAATAAATTACTTGTTGCTTTAGGTTTGGCTGCAACTGTTGCACTTGTTGGCTGTAATAAAGACAAAGCGCCAGAAACAGGTGCAACAACTGGTGAACACTTAGAAAACGCTGCTGACCAAGCAGGCCATGACATCGCTGATGCAACTTCAGATGCGGCAACTGCGACAGCTACTGCTGTTGATAATGCTGCAACTGCAACTGCGACAGCAGCCGAAAATGCTGCAGAAAATGCTGAAGCTGCTGCACACAATGCCAAAGAAGCAGCTAAAGACGCAACTGCTGCAACAGCAGGTGCTGTTGAACAAGGTGCAGCTGACGTGAAAGAAAAAGCGCAGCAATAAGCATTTTATAAAAAAAGCACCTTCGGGTGCTTTTTTTATATCTGTATTTTATTCAACTTACTGTTTCAATCTATTTTTAACTTGAAATTTAACCGATGTCAGGTCAATCTTATGAGGTCATATAAATAACAAACTTAGAGAAAATAATGTCTTACTCACATCATGCCGAAAAACATTTTATGGAACGTACGGGTTGGCTACGTGCATCTGTACTCGGTGCAAATGATGGCATTATCTCCGTCACTAGTTTAATTATGGGCATGGCTGCAAGTGGTGCTTCTAGCCATACCTTACTCATTACCTGCATTGCAGGACTCATCTCTGGTGCAACCTCTATGGCGGCGGGCGAATATATCTCTGTGAAATCTCAAGAAGACGTCGAAAAAGCAGATCTTCACATGGAGCATAAAGAACTGCAAAAGAACCCTGAGCTAGAACTTAAAGAACTTACCCAAATTTATATTCAACGTGGTTTAGAGCCTACACTGGCCCATGAAGTCGCAGTCCAATTAACTGCACATGATGCACTTGAAGCCCACGCCCGAGATGAAATTGGAATCCATGACAATACCGCAGCAAAACCCGTTCAAGCAGCGCTATCATCGGCTTTAGCCTTTTCAATTGGTGCAATATTTCCGATGGTTGCGATCTTGATCAGTGCTGACATGCATATTGAAAAAACCGTTATGGCCGTTGGTGTGATTTCTCTAGCACTCCTCGGTGCCTTAGCCAGTTATGCAGCAGGTACTTCTATGTTGAAAGGCAGTCTACGTGTTGCACTCTGGGGCATTGCAGCCATGCTATTTTCAAGTTGGATTGGTTCTTTATTTAATGTAAATCCAGTTTAACGCTCGTTTTATCAGTTTTTTATATATGTTAAATCAATTATACGCAGCAATGATTGTGTGATTTTTCAACAATATTCATTTTTACAATATATAAAAACCGTAAAATAGAGCTACATTTTTTAAGCTTTTTTCTCCATGTCTGTTATTGCTGCGCCAGCCAATCGATCCAATGTATCGATTTGGGTGGCTTTTGTTTTATTAATTTTAGGCACCATTGGTGCTTATCTGGTTGTGGGCGTTAACCAAGCATTGCTATTTTTAATTGGTGGTGCTTTGGGTATGACCCTTTATCACGCATCTTTTGGTTTTACCTCGAGTTGGCGTGTCTTCATTAAAGAACGCCGTGGTCGTGGCTTACGTGCACAAATGATCATGTTGGCTTTGGCTGTATTGCTCTTCTTCCCTGCTTTAGGTGCGGGTGAATTATTTGGCAACCCAGTCAAAGGTAACGTTAATCCTGTTTCAATGTCCGTGATGATCGGTGCCTTTATTTTTGGTATTGGTATGCAACTTGGCGGTGGCTGTGCATCAGGGACCCTGTACACTGTGGGCGCAGGTAGCGCACGTATGATTGTAACGCTGATCTTCTTCTGTACAGGTTCATTGATTGCAACTTCACATATTCAATGGTGGTTTGACCTTCCCCACTTTGAACCGATTTCTTTAGTCAAAAGCTTTGGTGTAGTCCCTGCACTGGTTTTAAACTTTGTGTTCTTTGCATTGATTGCCGCAGCAACAGTTTACTTTGAAAAGAAACGCCATGGTCAGCTTGAAGTAGAGCCGCAAGCTAACCAATACGGCTGGAAACGCTTTCTACGTGGTCCATGGCCATTGGTTTGGGGTGGAATTATCCTGACTTTACTGAACTTTGCCACACTCGCACTTGCGGGCCGTCCTTGGGGCGTGACCTCTGCCTTAGCCGTTTGGGCCGCAAAATCAGCAAGTGTTATGGGGATTGATGTTGCATCTTGGGCATATTGGCAGCAACCTGCAAATGCAAAAGCACTGACCGAGTCATTATGGTTTGATATCACGTCAATGATGAATTTCGGCATCATGCTCGGTGCATTACTCGCAGCGAGCCTTGCTGGTAAATTTGCACCGAACTTTAATATCCCAAAACGCTCACTGCTAGCAGCTGTGATCGGTGGTTTGATGTTGGGTTATGGCGCACGTTTAGCATACGGTTGTAATATTGGTGCGTATTTCAGCGGTATTGCTTCAGGGAGTTTACACGGCTGGTTATGGTTAGTATTTGCCTTCATTGGGAACGGTATCGGCGTCAAACTACGTCCAATCTTCTTCCCTGGCGAACGTCCACAACCGGAAAAGTTAACGGGCTGCTAATTTCTGTAAAAAAAGCCCCTCATTGAGGGGCTTTTTTTAATCTGCTAGTGCGGCTTTTAGATTACAACCATATTGCATGGTTTCTTGTGCCTGTTTATATGTGGTATAGCGGTTGATAATAAAATCATAAAATTGGTCTGTATTCGCAAATACCTGACTCAAATCTTCGTTTGCGGCATTTGGCAGTTTAACGTCTTTCACCAAGGCCAAGTTCACATGTCCGAGATGATACATTTCAGAAAAATAATGATTCATTACTTCGCAATAGGCAATTTTTGAGCTTTTTAAAGCGGTGTTGGCAACAAAATGCTGATTTAAAGTTTTTAAGTTATGAACATCTAAAGCGGATTGATCTGAAAAAGCCATACTTTCTACTTTTTTTAGTTGGCTAAAATCAGCTGCTAGAGTCTGATTTAATTGTTCAAAGCGTTGTTGTAATCCCGCTGTATCGGCAACTTGATAACTTTGCGGATTGAATGTTTTCTTTTCTTGTTCATTTGCAGAACACGCCGTGAGCGTCATTGCCGTCAGAACGGTTGTAACAAGAAATAATTTCATCAAAGTCTCACTTAAACAATCAAAAGCTCGATCATTATGCCCGAAAACAACTAGATGATTCACACTTAAATCGCTTTCTCATTCATATAACGCCAATAACGACGTGGCACATACTGCACATGTAATTTCATATTACGTCGGGCTTCAATATTGACACTTCTAAAATAATCTTTCCAAAGCTGATCATACAAAACCTCATCATCATCCAGTTCGATATTAAAGGATTGACTATGGCCTGATTGTATTTGCCTATCTATGGTTGTGGCATCCATATCCACTTGATGCACCTGTTTTAAATCATAATAAATGCCATAATTGCGTTTTTCATCGTAAATCAGCCAACGTTGATCTTGATAGCGTGATTTAAAATGCCGTTCGATCAAAGGCAATACATTAAAGTCAGGTGAGACTAAACTGATAAACAAGCCATCCTGACATTTTTTAAAACGCACAAAAGCTTCCATTCGGTGCTTTTCACGCCCCACTTGCTTCGCCCACTGGCTCATCCCTAATACATCAGCATGACCATAGTTTTTAGACACATCACGCTGTTGCTGGAACACATAAATCGCAAAATTAAAACAATGCTGAAAAGCCTGCTGCTGCTCGGATAAAAACGCATAATAAAACTGCTTCAAAGCACTTTCAGATGCTTTGAGCATTAATCCTTGCCATACTCGCTGTGCTTGTTCATCATGACTAGCCACATCAATGACATCGGCGAAAAGACCTGCCTGCACTTGCCCATCTGTACAAATCTGAATGTCAAATTGCTTAAATTGAAAGGCCCGAAAAACACAACTTAACAATCCTGTCATCGTGCCATCAAAGACATAAATACTCACGACTGTATCCTAAAAACCGAAGTTCAATTGTGGAGAAATTTGCTGCGTATATTTCGACTGGCCACTTTGCAAAATCTGCTGTCTTATTTGATGAGGCTGTTGTTCACGAATAAATTTAGGTGAATCTTCACAGCGTATAAAATGTTGTGCTCTGTTGTAGGAAATACCCATACGTTTTAATTGGTCGATATGAATTTTACCAAAACGTCGTGCTTGAACAATTTTTTTAGCAGAACGCACACCGATGCCCGGCACACGTAAGATCATTTGATATTCAGCACGATTGATATCCACGGGAAATTGCTCGGGATGACGCAGTGCCCACGCTAATTTAGGGTCAATATCCAATTCTAAATTTGGATGCTCTTCATCGACCAATTCCGTCGCTTCAAACCCATAAAAACGCATTAACCAGTCACTTTGATACAGCCGATTTTCTCGTAATAAAGGTGGCGCAGACCCCACAGCTGGCAGCGCACGCTCCTCTTCGTTAATTGGAATATAACCCGAGTAATACACACGCTTGAGCTTAAACTCTTTGTAATGACGGTCTGCCATCAGTATTACATCACGGTCAGACTCTTGATGTGCGCCCACCACCATTTGCGTCGTTTGTCCTGCGGGTACAAATTTGGGGACTGTACGTATTATTTTTCGCTCATCTTTAAATTGAATCAAACGATCTCGCACAATACCTAAGTCTTTTTGGACTTCGACATGACTTTTTTCAGGTGCAAATTTTTTTAAACCATCTTCTGTCGGCATTTCCAAATTAATGCTCATACGGTCAACATATAAACCTGCTTCGGTAATGATTTCCTGAGATGCCCCCGGAATGGTCTTCAGATGAATATAACCATTAAAATTTTCTTCTAAACGCAGTTTTTTTACCACCTGCAACATACGTTCCATGGTGTAATCCGCCGATTTAAAAATCCCCGAACTTAAAAATAGCCCCTCAATATAGTTCCGACGATAAAAATTCATAGTCAAATCGACCACTTCCTGTACCGTAAATGCTGCGCGCTTTACGTCGTTACTTCGACGGGACACACAATATGCGCAGTCAAAAATACAGACATTGGAAAATAGAATTTTTAATAACGAAACGCAGCGACCATCTTCGGTATAGCTATGGCAAATACCGTTTCCAGTATTACCCAGACCTTTGTCTTTATTTTGGCGCTTACTACCACTCGAAGAACATGAGACATCATATTTGGCAGCATCGGCTAAAATTTGCAGTTTTTCACGGATACGTTCAGACATGGAAGAATTATAAAATTTAAAGTGAACACAGCATTATTTTAAAAGGATCCACCTCAAAAGTCGGGTCATACATCATTACTACGACACGAGGTGTCGCTTAATTTCAAGTACAACTTTCGTGTAAGCATAAGACCATTTTGATATGAAATAACGAATATTATTTGCTTAATTTCACTCGCTTGGGCAAAGTATTTAGAGTGATTGGAGTATGCACATGACTTTATTAGAAAAACTTGGCATCAAACACCCTATATTTCTTGCCCCAATGGCAGGTGTTTCTACACCTGAACTTGCTGCAGAAGTGTCAAATCAAGGTGGACTTGGTTCACTGGGTTTAGGTGCAAGCAGTGTTGAGAATGCACGTCAACAAATATTACAAACTCAAGAACTCACTGAACAACCTTTTCAGGTCAATTTTTTTTGTCATGACACAGTAGAACTCGATGAACAAGTTGCTGCCAAATGGATCATGCAATTTAAATCACGCTTTGCTCAATATAATGCAGAAGCTCCTGAAGCACTGAACTGTATTTATCCAAGCTTTAAAGACAATGACCATTTTCTAAACCTCTTACTGGAAACGCGCCCTAAAGCGGTAAGCTTCCATTTTGGTATTCCACATCCACATCAAATCCAAGCCTTGAAACAAGCGGGTATTTTGACTCTAGTTTCTGCAACCAACTTAGCAGAAGCTAAACTGATCGAAGCTGCAGGCATTGATATCGTGATTGCTCAAGGTATTGAAGCTGGTGGTCACCGCGGCATTTTCAATGAAAACTTTGATAGCAGCGTTAAGACTCGTGATTTGGTTCAGCTCTTGAAACGCCATATTCAATGCCCCGTTGTTGCTGCTGGCGGCATTATGAATGGACATCAGGCCTATCAAATTATGGAGTTGGGTGCAGATGCTGTTCAATTGGGCACTGCTTTTGTGCAATGCAAAACATCAAATGCCAATGAAGCTTATCGCAAAGCATTATTTGATGCACCCATCACGCAGATCACTTCGAGTATTTCAGGCCGCCCTGCTCGTGGCATTATCAATAACTGGCACACAGATATTGACACACCGACTCGCCCGACCGTCCCGGCTTACCCATATAGCTATGATTTAGGCAAACAATTACATGCCGCTGCTAGCAAGCATGGTGTACATGAATATGGTGCTTTTTGGGCGGGAACCAATGTCTCTCAAATACGTGAATTGGAAGCACCTGACTTGATCAATCAATTGATTTTAGAAATGCGCTTTAACTAAGACCTCGCTCAACGCGACATTCAAACATGAATGCCTACAAAAAAGCCCTCAACATTGAGGGCTTTTTATATGTAATTTAAGTCATCATCGATGCACAATTCAAGAATTGTTTCAGATCATGTGAATCAAATTAGTTAAATCTATTTCAAATCAATCTAACTAACTTAAAGCAGCCTACTTTGTATCGAATAATGCAGATCTACTTCGTTTGGCTTTAAATTATTTGGTTTCAAGCAAGTTGACCTGATCAACTTGAACATCACTCATGATCTGACCATGATCAAGTAAGTGATTAAAATAGTTCTCGACGACTTTATATTGATCTGCTGTAGATTCAACTTTATACATATTTTGGCGGAACTCATTACTAGAGCGTAGACCCTTGGTGTACCAAGCAATATGTTTGCGTGAAATTCGACAACCTGAATATTCGCCATAAAAACCATATAATTCAGACAAATGTCCAAGCAATACGTCACGAACCTCCATAATACTTGGCGCCGCCATATGCTCACCTGTCGTCAGGTAATGTCCTATTTCACGGAATATCCATGGGCGACCTTGAGCTGCACGACCAATCATGACTGCATCGGCACCGGTATAATCCAATACATATTTAGCTTTTTCAGGTGTATCAATATCACCATTGGCAATCACAGGAATATTGATCAACGATTTCACATCTTTAATTAAGCTATAACGCGCCGTATTCAGATACATATCTTCACGTGTACGACCATGAAGCGCCAACGCAGCAATCCCAGCTTCTTCGGCACGCTTCGCAACGCGCATAATGTTTTCATGACCATTGAGATAGCCCAAACGGGTTTTTAAGGTCACAGGCACATCAACTGCTTCGACCACAGCATCTAAAATACGAGCCACCAAGTCTTCATCTTTGAGCAGCGCAGAACCTGCCAACTTATTACAAACTTTCTTCGCCGGACATCCCATATTAATGTCGACAATTTGCGCACCATTTGCCACTTGATAGCGAGCGGCTTCAGCCAGTTCAGCTGGATCTGACCCTGCAATTTGAGCTGAGATAGGTGCTATCTCACCATCAAAATTGGCACGATAAAGACTCTTTTTACTCATGCGTAAGGTCTTATCTGCCGTCATCATTTCACTGACAGCATGACCTGCGCCAAAGTATTTGCAAAGTGTACGAAATGGGCGATCTGTAACCCCTGCCATAGGTGCCACCCACAGTTTTCTCTCGATGGGACGATCGAATAATTCTTGAATGACATTGTTTTTACTCAAAATCTTTTAACCTCGTTTAACTTCGTTTAGTCGCTTCGTATTGACTTTTAATGCTCTTTAGTTGCAACCTATTTGCACCACGAAATTTCAATGTTGCAAATTTATAGGTACAGTCACTAAGCGACAAACAAAAGACGGTACAACTCGGTATAGAGCTCAAGTCCGCGTACAACTTCAAGGCTACCCAGAATTCAAGCAATCCAAAACATTTAGCTAAAAGTCTTTGGCTGATGAGTGGATTAAACGCGCAGAGGCAGAAATTGAATTGCACCCTGAAAAAATGTTGAACCCTGAGGTGCAACTTAAGCAAAAACACTCAGAGAATTCATATTTCAGTATTTGGATGAGGCGGACAGTTTTGCTAGGACAAAAACAGGAGCACTACAGCATATCGCTAGTTTAGATATTTCTGAAAAGAATATCTATTATTTAACGCGACAAGACTTTTCTGATTACGCCGCTTCTTATAAAAGTATTAATCTTTCTGAACACCAACATTATCTGCATCAAATTCTAATGACATTTTCTCATATAGCTTGCTTTCAGCTGCTTCTAAGCGAGCTTTTGCGTCAGCTAATGCTTTCGGGTAATAAAGATAGCTTTTCATATCTTTATCACAGCTATCCAGTTTTTTCTCACAATCACTATCATTCCTTTTGGCTTCTCTAGACTCTCTCATTATTCTGTTGTAATAATTTTTGGCTTCGTACCACTTAAATTCAATTACATTATTAGCATTTGATGGTTCATCTTTAGCATAGCAATTCACTGATGCTAGGAAGCAAATTGTTAGTCCGTTAATAATTTTGGTTAGATAATGCACTATTTATACTCATTAAATTGGATGTTATTGTAAATAGTAACGTAATCTAACCCACCTGCCATAGGTGCCACCCACAGTTTTCTCTCGATGGGACGATCGAATAATTCTTGAATGACAGGATGTTGACTCAATGTTTTAACCTCTAGCTATATTTAGCAAATGATACCCGAACCACATTCGAAATCTTCGAATCCACTTTTAACAATGCTAAATTCAAATCTATGTTCGCAAAATCTGTTGAGCGTAAAAACGTTTCATGGCAATGATTATGCAATTGAATGATGACAATGAATATCAACATTGCTCAACGATTGAATTGAGGAATTTGAAGCTTCGGAATTGGACGGCAAATTTGCAATGCGATAGTTTAGTAATTCCAAACAAAAATTTCTACGCTTTTGCTTAAGAGTCGTTGAAACTTATGCATCAGCCATGTAGTTAACACACTATCGATTCAACATCAGACTTTCAGCAGATCTGCCTGTACAGGTGTTACTATAGAGGGATACTGCTAAAATCATTGAAAACTTAAACCCGATAAATTCACATCTGTGAGTTGAACTTTATGAATAAATTGAAAATTCTCTCTTTTATATTTTTCGCTTCTATTCTGACTGCCTGCCAACAACCGAATGACGAGGTGGCTGCAGCTGAAAGCCAAAACGCTGATTTAACAACGGAACAAGCGACTCAACAATTTGAGCAGTCAGATGCGCAAATCAGTCAATACCTTGATGTTTTAGATGCCCCAAGCACATCTATTAAGGAAAAAACCCAAGTCTTATGTCATGACTACCCTCATGAATATAAAACTAACTACATGCCTGCCATGCTCAAACTCGCAGCCCAAGACTATACTCAAGATAAAATGTTGAACGATTTGAAGATCGCACAGGACTATTACAAAGAAAAACTCAAAATTGAATGCCCTGCTGAATAATCTCCCTTTCATCATGGCGTCATATTTCAGCGATAAATTGTAATTAAGCGAAAAGTGGGTAAGTTTCGCTGTAATAACAACGTAAAATATACTTCCCGATTTATTCGGGTTTTTCTTTTTAAAGCTTTCAAATAATAAACGGCAATTGAATGGCACATTTTATTTTGTGATAGACTTCAAAATACTGATTTATTTTAATAATTTTTTCGTTGAAATTCACAAGTTGGACACAGAACAATCTATTTTAATTACACGTTTCTCATGATTAATACATTAAGTTGTTTTTTCCAAAAATAGACTGAAGATTGAATCATGAAAACTTTAAATAAAGCACTTTTTGCTGTACTTATCTCTACGGCGGCTGCAACTACATTTGCTGCTGAAGAACAAAAAGTTGAAGCTGCTGCATCTGAAGTTCAAACAACGGAAGTTGCTCAGGACGCGACTGAAGTAGCCTCTGCTTCTGAAGCCGTTGCAAAATAATTGAGTAAACATTTAAAAACCCACAGTTTGTGTGGTTTTTAAATTCACAGGCATTTTAAGTGTTCCGCCGTTTTCAATGATTTTGACTTCAATTATTTAAAATATAAACGTTGAATTTGTCGTGCCCGCCGGTTTAAACCTAATATTTCTTTTCTTTGCAAAATATCTTCTTCACAAAATCCCAAGCGCTGGATTAACTCAGGCATTGCTAAGTCTGCATGTTCGATCAACTCGGCATCTTGTTCAGTTGACCAAATAACTTTTGAAGCTGTTAATTTTTGCTGACGTTTTGACCTTCTCATTTGCATAGTATAAAAGACTTTTGGCTAATTCACAAAAAAGCCCACCCGATGTGAGCTTTTTTGCACAGACTGAGTATTCATCATCTATTGGATTGAAATATAAATTTACTGAACGATGATGTTAAAGATTTTCATCCTTTGTGATCATCACTGAGGTTAAAATTGGAACAGCAAAACAAGGTAGTAAGAGTAAGATCCAATATTCCACCATTGGTTTAGCCACAACAAAGTTTATAACGATTGCCCCCAATACCATAACTAACGCAATCAAACCTAAGAAACGACTGAAAAATTTAGCTGGCATAATAATCCCCTTAAAAAATTATGGATTTCAGCTAGTATATACCTTCATTTTTTATAATCTGTTGAAAATGATATTGGAATATTCATCTATTTAGCTCAAAAAGCATTCTTTTTCCAATCATCCTAACCAAACTGCTTGTTTTTACACGCGTAGATCTCCATAAATAGATTGACAGTCCCCTATGAGGCATATACATATTTATTCATTACTTATGTATTTTGCATAGTATACTGCTCCTGCTTTGTCGCCCCCATATGGCTGAGTCTATTGGAAAATATGAACAAAACTTTTTCGACCACATTATGCTTTAAATCCCTTTCTGTACTGGCTTTATCCATTGGCTTGGCTGCCTGTGGTAATGGTTCATGGTGGAGCAAAGATGAACCCACTATGGAAGCGGAACAGATTAAAAAAGCCATTCCACCTCGCGTGAATGATCGTCTGTCATGGGCCAATGATATCTACGACATTAGTGATCAGCTCGGTATTCCGACCACGAAAGAAAATGTCTGTACGATTGTTGCTGTGGTCGATCAAGAGTCCAATTTTGTTGCTGACCCACATGTGCCGGGACTCGGTGAAAAAGCCGTCAAAGAAGTTCAAGATCGTCTTGAAGAAAAGTTTAAAGATAAATTGGGTGATGGCATCGGTGGTACAGTCGCTGGCTATTTCCAAGATGTGTTAAAAAATCAGCCAAATCCAGAAGATAACTATCTCAGCCAAATGCGCCGTGTTCAAACTGAACGTGAGCTAGACGAGCTATATCGTGAAATTTTTGACTATATGTCTAAACATTATCACGTGAGTGCGTTAACAGGCGCGGCGAAACTGGTTGGACAAGATATTGGTGAAAAGCTCAACCCAATTACTACTTTGGGTTCGATGCAAGTCCATATAGGCTATGCCAAAGACCACAAACGCCAAGGTGGAAATATTGCCGCACTACGCACAGACATGTATAGCCAATATGGCGGTTTGTATTATGGCATCCACCGTTTAATGATGTATCCGGCTGAATATGACAAACCGATTTATCGTTTTGCAGATTATAACTCGGGTCGTTATTCGAGTCGTAATGCGGCATTCCAAAGCATGTTGAATGACTTAACCCCTGCTGAGCTCGGTTTAGATGGTGACCTCTTACTTTATAATAAAGATGGTTCTCCACGTTCAGCTAAAAGCCAATCGGAAACCGCGCTGATTGCCGTTTTTGCAGAAAACAATGTGATTGCGACTCCACGTCAAATTCGTTCAGATCTTAAAAAAGAAAAAGATCAGGACTTCGAAGATACTTTGACGTATAAAGCGGTCAAAAAGTTGTACCAAGAAAAGACTGGTAAAGAACCGTTTTACGCCATGATGCCTGAAGTCGTAATTTCGGGGCCGAAATTAAGCCGTGATTACAATACCAATTGGTTTGCCACACGAGTCGATGGACGTTATCAAACATGCATGCGCCGCATCAAAAACCTAAAACTCTAGCCTTATTTGATTTTGACGGAACCCTGTGTAACAAAGACAGTTTTACAGGGTTCATCTTCTATTCCCTGCCTAAAAGGCATATCGTGCGCCAAGGGATTAAAATTCTCCCTTGGATTCAAGGCTATTATCTCAAGCTATATCCTGCACATGCAATGCGTCCTCGCCTATATGCCGCAATGTTTAGCCAAGCCAATCATGAGCAGGTTTTAAATCAAGCAGCGCAATATGCTGAACATTTGATGGCAGAACTCAATCCTTCACTGTATGAACAATTACAGCAACACCAAAAACGCGGTCATGAAGTCGTTTTAGTTTCGGCCTCCGTTGATTTATATCTTAAACCTGTGGCTGAAATGCTCGGGGTCAAACTGATTTGTACCGAAACAGCAGCCAATGACCAAATACTGACTGGTTTATATGAAACCTTAGACTGTAGTGGTGAGCAAAAGAAAATTCGCGTTTTGGAGCAATTTAACCTTCAAGACTATGAGCATGTTTATGCCTATGGAAATAGCGATGAAGACCTCGCCATGTTTGAATTGGCCACCCACCATTTCATGAATGGACAGGATAAGTGCCTACCAGAACTCGACTAAAGTCGAGTAATTTAGTTTGTTTTATTAATCAAAGTTAACAATCACAATCTTAAATTTAAGTCGCTCTAATATATGGGTAAATTTTGAAAATTCTGCTTTTATTTTGACTTTATAGTGTGCTATTTTTCTCATTAATTATAAATAATGCGGTCAAATATTAAAAGCGGGAAAAGAATATGAATCAATTCAATCCACCGAAATATGTCAAAGGCCTCCATATTAAATTTGGCGAAAATCCATTTGTACTCCTTGCTCAATTTGCCTTCTCAGCCACTCGCCAGATGTGGACGAAAGAAGAAATTGAATTGGTCATTCGTATGGCTAAAAAAGGAAATTATATGAATTTGATTAAGATCCTCAAATTACATATCAAAAAGTAAAATAGATATTTCCCCAAAGTTAATATAAAAAAGCCATGCAAATGCATGGCTTTTTTGATCCAGTAACTCAAGTGCAGCTTTTATTACTTTTTAAATGGAAACGCATATTTCACAATACGTTTTAATACACTGCCGTACTGTTTCACTAAACTTGCGTTGTTATAGTTCAAACCATATTTTTCACATACGGCCTGTACTTTTGGCGCCATTTTACGATAACGACGCGCAGGAACATCTGGGTATAAATGGTGTTCGATCTGATGGCTTAAATGCCCTGTCAAAATATGAAATGCTTCTGAACCAGTAAGGTTTGAAGAACCACGAATTTGGCGCATGTACCAATGTCCACGACTTTCATTTTCAAGTACTTTTTTCGGGAAAACTTCAACATCTTTGGTAAAGTGACCACAGAAAATAATACTAAACGTCCAAATATTACGAAGACCATTTGCCACTAGGTTCCCTGTAAGCACCGGTAATGCTGCAGGCCCTGCAATAAGCGGGAAGAACACATAGTCTTTAAATAATTGCTTGCCGATTTTGGCTTGCATTGGCTTCCATTCTTCTTTGGTCTGCTGTTTTGTTTTGCGACCTTTAAAGTATTTACCCAATTCAAGGTTTTGAATGGCAACACCCCATTGGAACAATAAGCAAAATGGAATGCTATAAATCGGTTGTAATAGATAGCCCGGCTTCCAACGCTGTTCTGGGAACAAACGAACGAGACCATAACCAATATCATCATCCATACCTTTAATGT
The DNA here is from genome assembly GCF_013416965.1 of Acinetobacter sp. YH1901134. Lineage (NCBI taxonomy): Bacteria > Pseudomonadati > Pseudomonadota > Gammaproteobacteria > Moraxellales > Moraxellaceae > Acinetobacter > Acinetobacter sp. YH1901134. The sequence continues at coordinate 472,432 of NZ_VPEW01000004.1, forward strand.
TGGTATAGGTATGATGTTTAAAATTGTGAGTTTGGCGCCAGTTATCTGCAGTACCCACGATATCCCATTCATAAGTCTGACCATTGAATTTAGGATCATTCATCCAGTCATATTGACCATGCATGACATTATGACCTAATTCCATGTTTTCCATGATTTTGGCAAAACCTAAAAGACCTGTGCCTAAAATCCACGCTGGCGGAAACCAACCTGCAAACAATAATGCACGACCCGCCATAGATGAATATCTAATAGTCGAATATACACGGCGAATGTATTTCGCATCCTTTTCACCTAAGTCATCTAAAACTTCTTGCTTAATTGCGTCAAGCTCACGCGCAAGTTCATCTAATTGCGATTGGGTTAACTCACGGTTTTTAGGATTTTTAAAATATTCAATTTTTACAGGCATGTTCATATTTTTTCTACCTTATAAATCAATAACAAGATCTGACTGTGCTGAGTTCACACAAATTTTGAGTAAATTACCCGGCTCTGTATTTTGGCTACCATTGACCATATTTTTAGTCGAACCTTCTACTTTGTTGCAGGCACATTTATTACAAATGCCCATACGGCAACCGTGATTTGGTTTGATATTTTGCTGCTCAAGACTGGCTAGAATTGATTGGCCTTTTGGGATACTGACGGTTTTATTGGATTGTGTAAGCGTGACATTCACAAAGCCAATGTCATCCGTTGCAATTGGGCTCATGCTAAATGCTTCACTCATAAAGCATTGTGCATGATCAAATAACGCTTCGGCCTGAGTGACGAAACCCGATGGACCACATGCAAACACTGTACTGTACTCAATGTTGTCAAATTGAGCAGCGTGAGAGGCATTTAATCGTGGATCAGCAACTTCTTCTTGGGTAAAGAAAATTTGAAATTTAAAGTTTGGATATTCATTTGCCAAAGCTTCGAAGCGTACTTTGAATGCGGCGTCATCGTGATACTTAACCCAGTACATTAACTGAATTGGTTGCTCCGCAATTTGCTTAGTTTTGCTCATCGCTTTCAACAAACTCAACATTGGCGTAATACCACTACCCGCAGCCAATAGTAGCAACGGCGCAGAATTTGACACCAAAGTCATATCACCAAAAGGCTGACCAAATTCTAAGATGTCACCCACTTGCGCTTGTTCTACGAGCCAAGTACTCACAATACCCGTATTCACTTTTTTTACGCTAAGTAATACGTGTTGATCATCTAACTGAGTCAAACTATAAGTACGTTCGTAACGGATCCCATTTACACGAGCAAAAACAGGATGATGCTGACCAGCTTCACCCATTTTAAACAAACGGTTCACCTGTATAGTTAGGCTGACCATCTCATTTGCTGCATTTTCTTTTTGTACAATTTTGCCGAGTGCCTGATTACCAGACCATAACGGATTAAATTTCTGCAACCAGAAATTCACCGCATTGACGTCTATAACACTGTCTTTGAGTGCGTTTAAAGGCTTTTTTGCTTTTTCGAGTACATGCATAATCAAATACAACTCATGGGAGGTTTTTAATTATTATACACATGTATATATATTTGTATATACGCTTGTGCATTTAATCGACATTTTCACAAAAGCTATTAGCAGACGCTATAATATGTTAATGTTTTTAATCTATTAAAAAATATGACTCAGTCTGCACAGACGAATATGGTTAACATGTACCAGGAAGAATTACATTCTGAAGCTGAAACTCCACTTGCAGTTCGCACTGTAGGTCGTAAAGCAACAATTACCAAGGAAGAACTGTTTCAGGCAGCGCTTAATTTAATTGGTCCACAAAAAAGTATTTCATCACTGAGTTTGCGTGAAGTTGCACGTGAAGCTGGCATTGCTCCAAATAGTTTTTATCGTCACTTCAAAGATATTGATGAATTAGCCATTGAGTTGATTGATCGAGCTGGTGGTGTGTTACGTCAAATTTTGCATGAAGCACGCCTTCAGGCATCACGCCAAAGCAGTATTATTCGTAGTTCAGTTGAAGTATTTATTCAGCAGCTAGATGCCGATGAAGGCAACTTAAGCCTTTTACTTCGTGAAGGCTATACTGGTTCGCATTCCTATAAAAATGCAGTTGAGCGTCAACTTAACTATTTCCAACAAGAATTAAGAGAAGATTTAATCGTGCTTGAACGTTTAAATCAAAGTAAATTGGCTCATCCTGACATCGTGGCACGTGGTATTACCCAATTGGTGTTTAACATGGGTGCAAAAGTCATTGATCTACCGACAGAACAACGCAAAGAAGTTGCCGAACAAACCATGATTATGATTCGTATGATCCTGGAAGGCGCTCGCCATTTAGACGAAGCACAGATTCGCTAAAAGTTAACGGTCAAAAAAAGGAGACGTTCAGGTCTCCTTTTTTATGAGCAAAATTTATTTTTCTAATGCTGTAAGTACTGCATGACGTGTAGCGCTGTCTGTTTCGGCTGCTCAAGTGGAAACATGTGCCCACCTTCAACTACACTATAATCTATACCATAGGTTTTCTTCATTCCGTCAGGCAAACCTTGTTTATAAAAATGGCTGTTATCTGCAGTGATAAGGTGTACAGGCATTTGAGGGGCTTTACGTGGAGTACGCCACCACCATGCAGGTACTGTACGGAAAATTTGCGCTTCCACGGCTTTTGGAATGCTGAGGGTCACGCCACCGCGTTTTTCATCAGTGCGAACACCTTGTGCAAAATAATCCTCAAAACATTGCGGATCAAAACTTTTAAATAAATGATTATTCCGTAGTGCCGTATAGGCTTCATCCAAATTTGGCCAATGGTCATTACGCTTCAATGTAATTGCCGCTGGGGTAAGTTTATCGACAGCTTTGAGCTTTAATTTTTGCATACCTTCAAAAATGGCAGACTTAGGACCGATTACGAAAGGTGGATCCATAATAATCAGTAGTGAAAACAAATCTGGACGTTTATAAGCCGCCATAAGGGTGACTAAAGAGCCAAAAGAATGCCCAAGCCCAATCACTTTTTGTTTTGGAAATTGGTGATCGGATAGCGCTCATCCATACCAATAAGCGGAATCGCCTTCACATCAAATTGCGGTGCAAAGTAGGATAAAAACTTTCGATAACTTGCAGCAGGAATACCATTGGCATGGGTAAAATGGATCGCGCTTTTCATCTAAAACTCATCCAATCAACTGATGATGCCACATCATAAAGAGATCTATACGATTTAAACAGGACTCAATGAGTTTATCTATATGACCCCAAAGTCAGTTTGCAGATTATTTTTGTGAACCGACCATTGATTGATTCGGTAAAAATGTTGCGCCACAAGTGGTTTTATCTCCAGCAACCACAACACCTCGCCCCTTTACCGTTGTACTTTGATCTGCCGCGATCGCAGCCACAGTCGAATTACATTTCGGGCAATAATGTTTCATGCCGTTTAAATGCACCGCAATACCATTAATCACAAATGAAGGTTCACATTCTGAAACCACACCACCGTGTGACGTTTTACTACCTAAGGTAATTAAGGATTTCATATTTTTATTTTCTTCTAACGAACTGCTGAAATTTGAAGCATTTTAACGGAACTACCCACAACTCGCTAGCATCGACGTATAAATTTAACCAAGCCAAAACTTTACTTAACTAAATCATCAAAACACGACATTAAGGCAGTTCGTGATCAATCATTTGAATATGATGTTATCGCTATATGTCCAAATACATTTAATCATTTCACTTTCATAATTCAATCGACATCAATCACGACAGCTTATGTCGCGATGCCGATTCTTTTACTAATCAAAGCATGTATATTGGGTCTAGCAATGACCATGAAGCGTAGACCCTATTTTAAAATTTCAGTATTTAACTGAGCTTCGAATCAGAAAATGGTGCTTTTCTACGCCATGATTAACTTTAGAACATTCTTAGACTAAACACATTATTCAAAACTATTTTTATAAATTTTAGATTCCAAACGTAGCACCATTTCATTTTATAACGCAGATAAATAAAGCATAACCATTCTATTTTCAGGAGGTTTTATGATTTTAATAAATGACTTTGATTTAACCCAACCGCAAAAAGTCATCGTGTTAGACCATACACTAGATGAAACAACCCTATTAACAGAAATACTGGCCTTGTGTAAGACTGCAGACCCAGAGCTCATCGTGGCGGAAAGCAAAGAGGCTGATTTAGTTCTACGCTTATTACCTGAAATACATGATTATTGTGGTGCCATTGCCTTAAAACAGCCGCTATGTAATGACATCGACTTTAATTTACTTAGTGTTCATTATGTAACACGCAGCCAAGCAGAACGAAGTACGATCCAAATTCAGTTAGCAAAAAATCATCCTGACTATACAAAGCTTGATGGCATATTTTATATGTTGGATGAAAATGAAGATTTTGATCAAGCTGTAGAATTGCTGAAGAATAGTTACTTTTTTTATGCCGATGTCGACAATTTAGATTAAAAATAAACAATACAAAACTTTGATTTAGCGTAAATCTGTCGTGATTAATTTTACAGTTATAATTTTAGCCATAAAAAAAAGCACCCTAAGGTGCTTTTTTAAGATTCTTAACTTATGGCTTAACCACTACCATAATTTGAATCGCTTCTGGTGTAACCGCTAGACCATCAAGCAGAGTTAAACCTTCTTTTTGCAGTTTTTGTAAACGTGCAATTTCGTCTTCACGAATACTTGGGTTGAACTGCTTCAAATAAGTCAAGCGGTCAATTTCATACTGCCATTTGCTACCATAGATTTCTTTGGCTTGTTGTTTAAAGCCCGGTAATGCGCCACGTGCAATTTCCAGCGCTTGCGTATAACGCTGTTCAATAACATCTCGACGCGCCTTAACTACTTGGCGGCAACTGTTACCATCAAGATGATGTAAATAAGGACGTAAAATTTCAGGTGCAATTTTTTGCGATAAATCCTGACCTTTTTCGCTCAGTAATACACGAACCAACTGTTGTGGCAAACTTGACGGCAAATTCAATGCTTTCGGTGCAACGACATCAACTTTAAACCACACTTCCATTAACACAGAACCTTGCGGTAAAGCGGCCGATTTCAATACAGCAACGTTGGTACTACCAAAGCCTTGCGTATTAATCATTTCCATCACACTTTCAGTGAATGGATGCTCAAGTGTTAAATATTGAGCATCTTCACGGATCTGTGCTTGGTCACGATAGAACGTCGCCGTCATACCTTCTTCGTCCAAAGTCAGACCTTGAACTTGCATTTGATCCGTTGGCTTGATGATCACGGTACCATTACTTTGCTCATCAAAATCAATGTTTGTAGACGCCATGAAGCGCTTCATGAACATTGGTAACGTAGTATTGTCGTCGTAGTCTTCAAGTGCAGTCACAATTTCTTGTGCCACGATTGGACGGCAAGAGTTGTACTCAAGTAAACGGTCACGACCTTCTTGAAGTTCAGCTTCAAGTGCTTCACGTTGTACACTCACCGCTTCGAGCAAATCTTCAAACTCTTGGCCTTTATCTGCCAACAAGCAATCTTTCAGATTGACGATGAAGTTTTCTTGTAAGGTTTGCGCAGTCGGCGAGATATTACAGAAAATATTTAATGCTTCGTTATACCAACGGAACATACGCTCTTGAGCAGTACCAACCAGATAAGGCACATGAATTTGAATACGATTTTCTTGACCAATACGGTCTAAACGACCAATACGTTGTTCAAGTACGTCCGGGTTGGCAGGCAAGTCAAACAAAACTAAGTCAGATGCAAACTGGAAGTTACGACCTTCTGAACCAATTTCTGAACATAGTAAAATTTGCGCACCGTATGACTCTTCAGCAAAGTAAGCTGCTGCTTGGTCACGCTCTAATAAGCTCATGCCTTCATGGAACATCGCTGTGCGAATACCCGCATGCAAACGAAGTACATTTTCTAAAGACTCAACCACTGGACCACTACGTGCAATTAATAACACTTTTTTGTGTTTCAAGTCTGTACGCAGACGTTCCATCAACCACATCACACGTGGGTCGGTTTCCATCCACGAGCCATCAAGCTGCGCTTCTTCTGGCCACATTTGTTCACGTAACTTGCCATCTTTAGACCAGTTTTCTGGTGCAGGTAATGGCGCAGGCTGACAGTCACGCCCCGGGAAGCCTTGAATCGCTTCACGAGTATTACGGAATAAAATACGACCAGTACCATGACGGTCTAATAATTCGTGAATGGCACGGAAGCGTTGTTCTGGCTCGTCAGTAATTCGATGACCTAATAGACTTTCAATCGCTGCCAAATGCCCTTCTTCGAGTGGCAGATCAGACATCAGCACTTCAGCAATTTTAGCTGTTTGGTGATACTGCTCTTCTTCATCCAAGAAACGATCTAGCGAACTAAAACGTTGTGGATCGAGCAGACGTAAACGCGCAAAGTGACTTTCCACACCTAATTGTTCAGGCGTTGCGGTTAATAACAAGACACCCGGCGTTTTTTCAGCAAGTTCTTCAACAAGGTCATAACGGTCATTGCCGCCTTCTTCTTCTGACCACATTAAATGATGGGCTTCATCGACTACGAGCAAATCAAACCCAGCTTCAAGGGCTTGTTCACGCAAGTCATCATGGTCGATCATCAAATCGACACTCGCAATGATGCATTGTTCTGTTAAGAATGGGTTTAGATCTGGATCGTGTTCTTTAATTGATGCTGTACGTGTCAGATCAAATAATGAGAACTCAAGATTGAAACGACGACGCATTTCAATCATCCATTGATATTGCAATGAATCAGGTACTAAGACCAAGATACGTTCTGAACGACCCGTTTTGAGTTGCTGATGAATAATCAGACCTGCTTCAATGGTTTTACCTAGACCCACTTCATCAGCAAGTAATACACGTGGAGCAAAACGTTTACCCACTTCATGCGCAATATACAGTTGGTGTGGAATGAGACCCACACGTGAACCTACCAAGCCACGTAGAGGGCTAGACTTCATATTGGCTTGAAGAAGCAGTGCTTCGATACGCAGGTCATACCATTCTTTATAGTCCACTTGGCTTGCAAGCAAACGATCTAATGGTTTTGCTAACTGAATACTTGCACCAATACGTGTTTCATTCAGTGCTTTACGCTCTTCTGTGCCATCGGCAAGTTTACGTACCGCGTTATAACGAACCACACCACCACGGTCTTCAAGAGATTCAACAATCCAAATTTGACCTTCTTGATCTTGGACTTCGTCATTTACATTGAAAACAATACGAGATAAAGGTGCATTGTGACGGGCATAGACACGAGTTTCATCACTTTTCGGGAATAAAATGCTGACCGATCGCTCATCAACATCAATAAGAACACCTAAACCCAGTTCCGTTTCTGTATCTGATAACCAACGTTGACCAATAGCAAACTGCTGCAATTTTTCCACCTTTTTCTCAAGTTCGGTCTGAAAATATTATGCTCAAACTGTGAACGTTATTTGAGCAAAAATCTAGACCATAAAGCAATATATTTTGACATAAAGCCCACTAAATAGTGAGCAGAATTCTTAGGGATTTAAATGATTTTCCTAAAATGGTACAGGACAGTGAAATTCCACTGTTTGCTCTGTTTCAGGATGGTTAAAACTCAAACGCTCAGCATGTAAACATAAGCGCGGCATCAGCTGTTGTTGTTCAATTGTTGCATATAAAGTATCACCTACAATAGGATGACCTAAATATTGCATATGAACACGAAGCTGATGTGATCGACCGGTAATAGGAGTTAACACTACACGTGTTACGGCTTGACCCTGAATCTCAAAATGTTCAGTGGCTTTCCAATGCGTAAGTGCAGGCTTATTATGTGCAGGATCGGCAATATGCAGTGGCGGATGTTCTGGGTCATACACGACGGGTACATCGATAGTACCTTCACCTTCGAGCGTACCCGCAACCAATGCCTGATATGTTTTTGAAGTTTGACGTTCTTGGAACTGGCGTGAAATTCGATTTTGCCCTTGACGGGTTAATGCAAAAACCAAAATACCTGAGGTATCACGATCCAAACGATGGATGAGCAAAGTATTCGGCTCAATTTGTAATAATCGATTGATAACACAGTCTTGTAAATCTACTGTTTTTCCCGGAACTGTGAGTAAACCTGCTGGTTTATGGATCACCATAAAGTCAGTGTCACGATGTATCAGGTGTTCGGTTAGAAAATTACTCAAAGTTCAATCCAGTTCTGATCTCGAAAAACAAGGCGGCAATAATAAAAAGCTTAGCCAACAATTACAATGCACAAAGGCATATTTCCCGACGTATTTTCCGATTTAGAACAAAAATAATTCCAATTGGCTTTGTTTAGTCTGTACTGAGCAATTTTTCTAGCAATGCTTCTAGACTTGCATCATCTAAAAAGTCTTCATAACGGATGTTTGCACCATTGGCACGCCACAACCCAATTAAGCTGACCATGGCAACGGAATCGAGTCCATAACTACGTAAATCGATTAAGGGATCTATTTCCAATGCATCCATATCTAGCTGCTCTGCAATAGCCAATAAAATACCTTTGGTTGACAAAACGAATTCCGTTGGTGCTGACAGATTCCAAAGCCGCATCAAATTATAACTACTCATGTGATGAATACCTTGGCCTGATATGGAGCCCACCCACTGAATATGCTGTTCCAGATTATTCATCACAATCGCATCATCCACGATACAGATTTGCTCGGTTACGCTATATAGGTGCGGCAAGATCTGTTTCAGCATAGGCGTGATTTGCCCTGCAAAGATGAGCTGCGGGTGTGTTGTTGCATATTCACCGAGCTGCTGCATGCCTTGAAGTAAATCATCGCCATATAAGTCGACAATGGGAATCTCTAAGGCTTTGGCTTTATTGGTCAGTTGGATCAAATTTTCCATCAACTGCGTATCTTGTATGCCCTGCTGCATGCGTAAATTTTGTAAACCAACCAGCACCAATACCGACTGTGTTGATGACAACTGCCATTTTGATAGAGAAGGTGCAAATTGGATTTTCTTGGGCATGGGATAAAGCATACAGACTCGGTACATAACTCAAGTTGGAACAATTGATATGCTAACGCAGAATCATATCTGAAGGTGACTTTCGGCTACTGATGATTTACTTTTTGGTCAACTTTAAACTTATATATTTTTTTAATTCTATTAAGTTTATTAGATAAACCTAAGTTTTGGTTTTATTCAAATTGGGATAAAAAATAATCTTGTAAATATTCAAGTGACTTACCATCATACAGCAAAGAAAAATCACCATCGTGCTCTTCTAAACTTGAGTTGCCATCAATAACACCCAATACATTACTAATTGAATCAATCATTACTTGTCGTAAGATTGAAAAAAAAATTCTCTTATGTTCGTCTGGCAAATTATTAAAAAAACTTATTGCATCAATAAAATAAGGATCTTTTATTTCTGATAGTGAGTAGTCTGTGAACAATCCTTTATAAATTTCTAGGTTTTCGTTAATAATTCCTTTTTTGAGCAGATGAGCTAATTCTTTTGAGTCCATAGCTTTCCATTTATTTTAATTTGTATAACGTCCATTCTTTTTTAAATGAGCATAAAAAATTTTCAAATATCATTTTTTTATTTTACGATAATTTCTTTAATATTCTTTTCATTCACAAACAATATTCGAGATACATCAATACTCATCATTGTAAAATATATGTATAGCTGCTCCTCCCTAGTATACATCGCATTAAGAATTACATTTTTTTAATATATTTCCTAAATCTGTATATTACATAGTATATCAAACTAGAACTGATCATTATAAAACACACTGCTAGCACTCCAATAAGCCCTGATACTTCAAACGACCACATTTTCTAGACTGTTTTACTACAATATGAATGCTGACAAGAGCACGACCCCTGTCAGCTTATCGTATTTATTTTTGTGGTTCGACGGTAGGTGCCGCCAATGGTGGTGACATCGGATGTGCCGAAGGTTCACCGCCTGCAACACGAGATAGAGGCAGCCACTGTGCAAGTATTGGATTGGTTCGGTCAAATAGTGACGTTAACTCTAACTCAGAAGGTAACAATTCACTCAAAGAGCTCATGCTTTCAAGTTTAGCCAAAGCCTTGATGCTATCCTCAGCCGCATTACCTGTATCCACTTTGGCAGCCACGGTCACAATACTGACTTGCTTTTCATCTTGATTAAACATCAGCCAAGCACTGGACAAACCTTGCGCCTTCGCTTGCTCTCGCAAAGTCGGCCAAACCTCTTTTAGCAGCTGATCTAACTGATCATGCTGTGTCGAAAACCGCTCAAAACGAACAACATGATGCGATGTTGCTAAGGATTTAAAATCATGCGCACCAGCAACACGCCAAATATATCGCTGTACATTCAAGAAAAATGGGCGGCTCCAAAACTTTACATTCGGCTCAAACTCCAATTCTTCGCTGGTGAAACGCTCATAATCTTTTACATTTTCCCAAGTATCAAACAAGTAGCGTCCACCAGTCCAAAGCGCACCACTAAAACGGTCAAAACCAAGTGGCATATATTTGTGGCGCATGCCCGGACGCACATCCATGCTGCGACGTTCAATTTCCTGCATATTCACTAAATCATGCATCTTGATTTCACTTGCAACCGGGAAGTCTGAAGTAAACGCTGCTTCTGCCTGAATCGGGCCTGTTTCGTAGTTGAGAATCGCCATGTGTATCTCCTATATTCGTTGTGGAGTTGTATAAATAATTGCTCTCAGCCAGTGCTGAATCAGCTGTTAAACCCACTTTATCGAAAATAAATTCTTGAAAAAGATCTTCAAATTTAATTTACTTATTACATCATGTAATTAATAAGCAGAAATATTATGTTGCGTCACTATGATGATCTGCAAATCGGCAGTCTTGAATTATTCTGTTTAACCGTGGAAAAGAAAAGTTTCTCTGCTGCAGCAATTGCAGCAGGCATTTCTCCTGCCGCAGTCAGTAGAGCGATATCACGCATAGAAGCAAAATTTGAGGTAAAGCTATTTGTCCGCACTACACGCCAACTTAAAATTACCGATGCTGGGCAGCATTATTATTATTTTTGCAAACAAGCCCTGAATAGCCTACTCGAAGGTGAAATGCAAATCAGCGGTGAACAGGAACACCCCATCGGCTTACTGAAAATTAGCGTACCTACAGCTTATGCACATTATCGACTGCTGCCTAAAATGGCTAAATTTGCCGAGCTGTTTCCACACATCAAGCTCGAGATTCATGTCAGCAACCATAATGTAAATTTAGTAACTGATGATTATGATATTGCGATTCGCGGTAATGAGTTAACCGACTCTGGCTTAATTGCACGAAAACTTGAAGATGCTGCATTATGCATTGTTGCTACACCTGAATATTTGAAAAGGCACCCTGCACCTATAAACATCGAAGACTTACAGCATCACGAATGTATTTTGTTTGAATTGCCGAGTTCAGGTAAGTCTGGACCGTGGTCACTCATGGATGCAGGCAAAAAAATTATGGTTGATGTGCAAGGAAAAATTACCTGTAAAGATGATTATCTCTCGACCTTAATCTTAGCTAAATCAGGTGCGGGACTGATGCAGGTCTACCGCTTTTCAGTGGAGCAAGAATTACAAAGCGGCGCGTTGGTGGAAGTTCTCAAATCTTATAGCCAAACAACTCGGCCTTTTTATTTACTCTATCCAAAGTCTAACTATCAGTCTTCTAAACTCAAAGCATTTATCAATTTCATGCTGAATGCTTCGGCTCAATCTTAGAAAATTTCGATTTAATGCTATGGGCGAAGTTCCTAGACATTTAAATCAAGATAAAAAAAAGCCCAACATATCGATTGGGCTGAATTATCTATTTCACTCAAGATCATGCTTAGTTTTGCTGCGCGAAAAACTTCTCAATCGCCACTTGTGCAATTTCTGCATCTTGAAATGACTTTACCCCAGACACGCCCATTGCACCCACCAATTGCCCTTCATACAAAATCGGCTCACCACCTTCCAGCATGCCATTAAACGTCTGCATGGTTAAGAAACCCATCTGCCCACCTTTTATCAAATCTTCAAACAATTTAGATGGGCGCTTACTGATGGCTGAACATTTGGCTTTTTCTAAGCATAGATTTGCTGTCATTGGCGCTGCACCATCCATTCGTTTCATCGCCAATAAATTGCCTGTATCATCCATTACCGCAATGCTGACATTAAAACCTTGTTCAACTGCATAAGCATGTGCTGTGTTTAGTAAAAATTCTGCATCTGCCAAAGTTAAATAATGCTTGGTTTTCATTTAAAAATCCTTTTCTTAAAAAGCCGAACTTAAAACAACAAAAAAGCCCACAGCAGGCTGCGGGCTTTATTCTAAAGCAGAATTTACCGATTTAAATGAAAATTACTTCATTTCGGCAAAAACTTCTTTCGCCATTTCAATGGTAAATGCAATATCTTCATCGCTATGCGCGCTTGAGAAGAAACCTGCTTCAAATGCTGAAGGCGCTAAGTTTACACCGCGCTGTAACATGCCGTGGAAGAAAGTACGGAAAGCATCTACATCACATTTCAAAATTGAATCAAAACCAGTAATTTCAGTTTGATCAGTGAAATAAATACCGAACATGCCGCCCACTTGCTGCGTAAAGAACGGAATGCCCGCTTCGTCTGCAGCTGCCTGTAAACCAGCAAGCAAACCTGCCAATTTTTCAGTCAAAGTTTCATAGAAGCCCGGCTGACGCAGATGTTTAAACATCTCAATACCGGCACGCATAGCCAATGGGTTACCAGACAATGTACCTGCTTGATAAACCTTGCCAAGAGGTGCAATGCATTCCATCACTTCACGCTTGCCGCCAAATGCACCCACAGGCAGGCCAGCACCAATAATCTTGCCTAAAGTGGTCAAATCAGGCGTTACACCGTAATGCGCTTGCGCACCGCCAAGACCGACACGGAAACCTGTCATTACTTCGTCAATGATGAAGACAGAACCATGTTCATCACATACATCGCGAATGGCTTGTAAGAAACCGTCAATTGGTTTCACCAAATTCATGTTGCCTGCAACTGGCTCGACAATTACACCTGCAATTTCTGAACCGAATTTTGCAAAGCATTCTTTAAGCATCGCAATATCGTTATAAGGCAGTGTTAAAGTGTGTTTGGCGAAATCAGCTGGAACACCTGCAGAAGTCGCTTCACCCTCACCTTTAGTAAGTAGGCCAGAACCCGCTTTCACTAAAAGCGAATCTGAATGGCCATGGTAGCAGCCTTCGAATTTTACAATCTTGTCACGGCCGGTGTAGCCACGAGCAAGACGGATAGCAGTCATCGTTGCTTCAGTCCCTGAGTTGGTCATACGAACCAATTCAATAGACGGCATAATTTCGCAAATGATGTCCGCCAAAGTGGTTTCATGTACAGTTGGCGCACCAAAACTTAAACCATCTACAGCTGCTTCTTGAACTGCTTTAATAATATCTGGCTGAGCATGGCCTAAAATCATTGGCCCCCAAGAACCGACATAGTCGACATAGCGTTTTCCGTCTACGTCATAGAGATATGCGCCTTGCGCTTTTTCAATAAATACCGGTGTACCGCCTACACCATTAAATGCACGTACAGGAGAGTTTACGCCGCCAGGAATATGCTTGCTGGCTTGTTTAAATAATTGTTCTTGCTTAGCAGATAAGCTCATAAAAATTCTCTACTTATTCAATCTAAAAAATAAAATTAAGCTTGTTCAGCAAAAAGCTCAGACCATTCATAAACACGACTGCTAACAGCAGACATTGAACGATCTAATACATCACTAATCACAGCACAAAGATCAGCACCTGCTTCAATGACTTCTGCTGAATTTTCTACAGTTAAACCACCAATTGCACAAATAGGTACATTTAGTTTCGCTTTGGCTTGTTTTAGCGTTTCTAAGCCAATATTGCCTGCTTCAGGCTTAGTTTCAGTTGCAAAAATGGCACCAAAAGCCACATAGTTTGCACCGTCTGCAATTGCCTGCTCAGCCAGTTCTAAAGAGTTATTGCAGCTTCGACCGATCAAAACATTTCTAGGTAAGCGTGCTACAGCTTCAGCAATTGAACCGTCATCTTGCCCTAAATGGACACCCACACCATACTGAACTGCAGTTTCGAGATCATCATTAATAACAAAAGGCACTTTGTACTGATTACACATATTTTTCATGTATTCAATTTCATAAGCCTGATCTTCCTTTGCCACTTTTTTACGACGATATTGCAAAACAGCAACTTCATAAGTTGCCATCGCGCCTTCAAGCTTGGCTAAAAGCAATTCGATAGGATCATCATTGGTAATGAGGTATAAACCACGCATAGTTCAATCACAACTTAAAACTTTTGAATATTATAACGATTAGGTCTATGAAATGTTGCTTGGGACATAAAATTTTAATGCTTTCCTGCTGAGAAAGTTATATTCCTTTTCACAGGACTACTTATATAAATGTTTAATTAAATTTTCTGTAGAAAATGGCAAAAAATACCTATTTTCAGGTATAGAACAAAACTGATACAAATTATTTAATAGTGCACCAGAAGAACTCAAAACTCAGCGAATAAAAACACAACACTTTTATAAAAATAAAAATGTGTAACCTATTAGACTTTTTGGTGCTTGGTAAGAAGCGTTTTGGGGAGCGTTCAGAGCATCAAAAAGTCTAACCTATTTTATGAAAATTTTTATTGTTATATCTTTCAAACAATAGACTTTTCTAAGGCCATAAAAAAAGCCTAGAGAAGGTCACTCTAGGCTCGGAAAACTGGGGTTTATCGACTATTCATGTTTTATGATAAGAAATAAATAAACAATATGAACATTATTAGACTAATCACTCTAATTTTGCAAGTCATTTACTCAAAAAAAATCACACCCATATCCATAAAAATTAAGCGTTTTATTAATAAACAATTAACTATCAATCTTATCTAAATTGCGGTCTTTTAAGCTTAAGTTCCCCTTCACAATATCAGACAGCATGCGCCAATCGGAAATAAAACTGTACAAAGGTTGCTTGAAACTAGCTGGCTTATTTTTTTCAAAGAAAAAATGTCCGACCCATGCACAGGCATAGCCTGAAACCAGGCCATAAGCAAAATACTTCGGTTGTCTTTTTAAAATTGCTTTTACAAAGAAATAGATTCCTATACTGCTGCCTGTGGCATGTAAACGTCGGCTCATGATATTTCGATGTTCAGTCAAATAAAATCGATAAAATTGCGAGTAGTCACGAATAGGCAACTGAAATTCGGGCTTTAAATCTCGATTAAACTCGGGTTGTACTTGTGAATTCATGTTGTGCTCATCCTGAACTTATTTTAATCAACATAGCTCAAAACTCGCCCACTTTAAAGGCGTAAAATTTTATTTTGTTCCAATGAAAATTGAACTATTGTGAATTATACAATTGATGGAATATCCATCTTTTAAAACTTTTCTTAGTCCAAAATCAGAGTTTTCAAATCAGTCAAGTCTTACTTCTCAACTGTTTTTCGCTACAATCGAAACGCGTTTAGCTCATAGAAAATTTACGTACGATTTAGTTTTTCATTTTTATAAAAATTTAGAGATCGCTTCATCCCAGATTATGAAGTTGTAACATCAGGACAGAAAACCATGGTTGAAGTTGAATTAAAGTTCCAGATTCCAGAAGCACGTCGAACTGCATTATTAAAAGCACTCGATCCAAAAAAATCGGAACAAATTCAACTTAAAGCTAAATATTTTGATACCCCAGATCGAAAAATGGCACAGCAGCATGCAGCTTTGCGTCAACGTTTAGAAGGAACGCGCTGGATTCAAACCCTGAAAGCTGCAGGTAAAAGTCACATTGAACGGTTTGAACATAACTTAGATTTGGGCGAGCATGAACAAGCCCCTGCCCTAGATTTATCGGTCTATACCAATGAAGCTGAAGTTCAATCGGTTTTAAAAACCACTTTAGGCGATCAGCAGGATTCGTTACAACTTCAGTTTGAAACAGATATTCTCAGAACTTATCGCGTCATAGAGTTTGAAGATGCCAAGATCGAAGTTTGCTTAGATGTCGGCTGTATCCGCAGCAACAGCACAGAAACAGAAGTTCATGAAGTTGAATTTGAGCTTAAAAGTGGCTCTATTCAATCACTCCTTGCCTTTAGTTTCGAATGGGTTAAAAAGTATCATTTATGGTTAGACGTTCGTAGTAAAGCGGAAATCGGGAATTTGCTGGCATTGAATCAAACGGTGAGTCCAGCAGTTGAGGCTAAAGAATTTCAACTCAGTAAAAAAGATACTGCCGCAAAAAACTTACGACTTTTAATTGCACAGGAAATGCAGCACCTTCTGCCTAATATTGCCGCAATTTCTGCAGGCGTTGCTCAGGCAGAGCACATTATACAAGCTCAGAAAGCACTCCATCATCTACAATTAACCATTTCGCTATTTAAAGATTGGAACAGTGATATCGTTGAAAAATGGGCTGTGCAATTGGGTGCATTTAAGCAGCAATTTGAACAATTACACCATTTTGAACACATGCAAAATACCTTGGGTGGCTTTTTACAAAACCCAACGACTTCAGAAAATTTAACCAAAGATATTTTGTATGCCAAAGAGAAGTTAGGCAATTTAGTTAAATCGACTCAAAATGTGCATCATTATCTTGAGCTTTTAATGTTTAGTTTGAAAGTGGAGGATGCACCGCAGCAACATGATTTTAAATGGTATGCTCAAACAACCCTGCAAAACCAATATAAAGCCCTCCAAGAGGCTTTAAATGATGCCGACATTAACAATTTTGAAAGCTTAGACGTGCTTTCTCAACGCATACAAGAGCTTAAATTTAGCTTCCCAGTTTTGACGTCGATTTACGATGTAAAAAATTTGCAGAAATACAGTAAAGCACTCAATGATGCACAAGTTGCGGCACAGGAATACCAAGTCCTTTCCTCTTCTGCACAGTATATTCAGCAAACAGAGCTGGAAGCTAGCGATTGGTTTGTTCTCGGTTGGTTGACTGCAAAGCAAGAGGTTTATGCAGATAAACTTTTAGAAGCGACAGAACAATTCCTTGTCAGTCGAAAACTCATTAAATAAAACCTAAGGGAGATTAAATGAGTCCCCCTTTTTATTTGCATCCCACATTATTATATAGATATTCATTTGTTGAACATTCATATTCAAAGTCGGCTATTTTCAATTCATCACTTCCTTAGTTTGACTCAGTTACATTGAAATATTTTGAGAAGCTATTATTTTTGTTTTCTGGATAAAAACTTTTAAAATAAGCTATCTGAAAAATTAGATTCAGGGTGGTTTTATGTTGAATAGTCACATACCTGTAATTCATCCCCTATTTTCATTTTCACTTATATTTATCCTTTTCCCATTACTAAGTGCTTGTAGTGAACAACATAAGCCTGTGCAAAGCACCGAATTAAGGCGCACGGCATCCTTACAAGTAGAAAAGCCGCTTTCTCCAACTCAAAACTTTGATCAGACACGACGAACCTTTAAAGTCCTGCGCAATAATAATGAGGACTATGGTGATGAGTCTTACCAAATCAAAACCGATGCTGGCACACTGAGTATTTACAGTATGAACTTGAATCCGCAACAAGGTCAGTTACTATCTAGCGTCAAGTCCGGAGAATGTCTAACTCTATCGAGTCAAAGCGATAATTTAATTGCGGTTGATGGTTATATCAGTGTAATGGAATTAGGCGACATCAAAATTCACCCCTGCAAATAAACTTCAGCATAGTATTTGCATATCAGTCATTCAAAAAAAACTAAAAAATTGCGTTAAGACTATGCTGCTATTAGGAGCTTAATTTTTGATCAATACTAATAGGACCTTGTGCTAATAACTCCCATGATCTCATTGCACTACTCACCATGCGCTGTAATTGTATCAAGCCCATGCCATCACGCGCTTGTATGGTCATTCCTTGTAATAAGGTCATATAAAAATCAGTCAATTGCTCTGCATGAGCCAAACTTTCAATTTCCGAATTTTGCACGCCTATAGCGAGCCGATCCATAATTTTTGTTTTGGTATAGGCACGACGTTGTTTGAGCTGTTCTTGTACGGTTTGGTTTTGCTGTGAACAATTCATTGTTGCCACCACCACCATACAACCTTTAGGTTTATTGGCTTGTACCAAATGCTGAATACTGTCATATAGGTACAATTCCATCGCAATTTTAGCCGTTTGACCTGCTTGTAGAATTTTTTCTGCAGGCTGAACTTCGTGTTCACTATAGTATTCAATACATTTTTCAAAAAGCGCCGTTTTGTCGCCAAATGTGCCATATAGGCTAGGTGCGGTGATATTCAAAGCTTGAGTTAAATCACTGATGGACGTTCCTTCATAGCCAAATTGCCAAAACAACATCATCGCCTTTTCCAAGGCTTGCTGTTCATTAAAACATTTAGGTCGTCCACGCTTCTTGACCGAATCGGCTGGATTAGCGTGCTGATTTTCTTGCTTTGAATCATTCATCATAAGCTAACATTTATATTTTATAACGTTCACTAATAAAATAATTGACGCTCACAATTTAATCAAATTATTTATTTTTATAACAGTCACTATTAAATTAAATAATTAAGGTGTAACGCTATGAATCCGCATGCTACAGCTTTAAAACCAGATAAACAGTTGACGCAGCAGCCTGATGAATCTTCTCCCAATCAAGGGAATTGGTTTGCAATCCTCACGGTTGCCATTACAGCTTTCGCACTAGTCACCAGTGAGTTTTTACCTATTGGTGTGTTAAATGCCATTGCTCTTGATTTAAAGATTAGTGTAGGTACCGCAGGTTGGGTGATTACCCTCCCTGGCATTATGGGTGCGATCGCAGCGCCCCTGCTTTCTGTTGCTGTGAAGCAACTTGACCGTCGTATCTTACTGATTGCCTTAACCGTGATTATGGTCATTGCTAATTTTATAACTGGCTTCGCAGAAAGTTTTGCACTTTTGTTGTTTAGCCGTTTTCTACTGGGCATCGCTATCGGTGGATTTTGGGCAACAGCCATAGCTTTGAGTGGACGTGTTGCACCCAGTCATCTCGCCATAGCCAAAGCCACTGCGATCGTCATGGCAGGTGTTACCTTAGCGACGGTATTAGGTGTTCCATTAGGTACATGGCTAAGTGAATGGTTGGGTTGGCGTAGCGCATTTCAAATCATTGCAGCGATTGGCATCGTCATTTTAGTTTTAGAAATCAAACTTCTCCCAAAACTTCCACCGACATCGGCTATTCGATTTAGTGATTTACCTGCACTGATTCAACATGATAAAGCACGTAAAGGACTGATTATTATTTTATTAATTGGTTTTGCTCATTTTTCTTCTTATAGCTATCTCGCCCCATTTTTTAAAAATCATGCAGGCTTTGATGCGACCACCATCAGTTCATTATTATTGATCTACGGCATCGCAGGTTTCTTTGGTAATTTATTTGCGGGTTATAGCAGTAACATCAATGTCCGCTATACCCTTGTTTTTGTCGCCTTCAGTTTTATCGTGGTATTTTTTAGCTTTCCACACTTTGCAGTTCACTTATTCGGTGCATATCTTTTAACCGCATTATGGGGTTTCGCCTTTGGTGCATTTCCTACAACGGCCAATATCTGGATGTTTGTACATGCCCCTGAAGCTGTTGAAAAAGGCATGCCGCTGTTTATTGGTATTTTCCAACTCATGATTGCGTGTGGCTCTCTATTTGGCTGCTATATTGTTGATCATTTTAATGCCAATACCTTATTGCATTCAGTGATGATCTTTGTCGCATTTGCCATAGTGGCTATATTCACATTAGGGCGTGGATTAAATAACCCGAGGCTTCCTTGTACAGCAAACTAACTACACGCTCTAACTGATATCGTCAATACATTTGATTAACGATATTTCCCAAAGATTTTCCACGTATTGTTATCTGCTAATGGGTCACTATAGCTATCACTACGAGCTTTACGTGGTTTATCACGGGCATCCACCAATTTAAAGTCGTTTTCGACACTGAGTACAATGCCATTCACATAAAAACGGGTACGGGTGTATTCACTTTGTCCATGTTGAAATACATAGGTTCTGAGGTCAATAAATTCACGGTGTGCGACCAAAGCTGCCGTATCATCGCTGTCTAGCCATAGCCGCATCGCTTGAATTTGATCTGCTTCAAATTGCCCACATTTTTCAACTAAGCTGGCAATACCACGAAAGGTTTTAGATTCTTTCGCCCGTGTTTTGTTGATTCGAATACGATCCACGTGAAAATAAAAAAGCGGCAGATTCAAATGACTCGGCAAATGGACTGCATCGAGGACTTCATCTTCCATAAAGGGCTGAAATAAGTCTTGAGCACGTTCGATTAAGCCAGTCCACTGCGCATAATATTCGGCTACTTCAGATTGTGTACCATAATAAATGGGCAGCCCTTCTACATTGGCTAAGGTTGAGGGCGGCCAAACATTTTGTCGAAGTAATGCAATATCACTTTTCAGACTTTGCACTGCGATTGCATCTTGCATGGGGTATTCCACTTTACTTAGGCTATTTTTTTAGATTAAGTCAAAGGTTTAGTTTCTGCAAGGCTTTGCCTATAATACTGCATTAGATTTTTATGCTAGGACACATTCATGGTTCAAAAGATTGAAGCTACTGATGTAACCGAAGAAGAAGCGTTGAATGCAGCTTTCTTTGAACGTGCGGATGAATTTATTAAACAAGCCAATGAATTTTGTCGTGTTGAAAAAGGTTCTCAAGTTAAACCTGCAGAAATGCGCGGTCAAGTGAGTGCTGCCATGTTATTTGGTACTGCTCGCTTTAATACTTGGGTTGCCGCAAATGGCTTCAAAGATGGCAAAGAAATGCGTGATGCCAAAGATCAAGTAATGTCTTATATTCTTCAACAATTTCAAATGATGCTTGAAGATAATTATGATGAATATTGCGAACAGTTTGAAAACTATCTTCGCTTCCGTCATAACGAAGAATTCCATGCAAATAAGCATGATCACGACCACGATCATCAGCATTAATCAAAAGCCCTTCGGGGCTTTTTTTATACAACTTCTCTTTCACAAAGCTTTGATTTAATATTTAGTCATAACGTTGTATTTTCATCATTCATGCTATTTTCAGTGCCTCGCGTATTCGAAAATACAATGAAATACGCAAGAAATGGACATGGTTTTAAGGACAAGGATAGCAATGCAGACGCTCGATTTTGCCATCGTGGATTCACATATACATCAATGGGATCCATACAATACCCCACATGCCGCTTCACTTGCCGTGAAATTATTGGGTAAACATCCCTACTTGCTCGACAAAATGATGCGCTTAGTTAAGCCGCAAGAATTAATTGACACGGTTGGCTTAATCAAACATGTGACGACACCGTATTTGCCTAATAATTATAAGCAAGATGCAGGACATTATTTGGTTGATCAAATCGTACATGTAGAAGCGAGCTGGCATGACCATAAAGGTAAAGGGGTAGTTGGTGAAACCAAGTTCATTGAATCCTTAGACTTTAACGCTCAAAAAATTAAACTTGGCGCCATAGTCGGCACTGCAGACCCATGTGACAGTAGTTTTAAGAAAATTCTTAAAATGCATAAACAAGCCTCCCCACATTTTCGTGGCATACGAAAAATGGCAGCTGTACATGAAGACCCGAAAGTTCATGCATGGACCAATGAACCGCATCTCTATACCAATAAAAAATTTATGAAAGGTTTTGAAGCTCTTGCTCAAATGAACTTAAGTTTTGATGCGTGGGTTTATTCAGACCAAATTCGTGATTTAACCGCTTTAGCACGTGCTTTCCCTGAAACATCTATCGTGCTGGATCATTTTGGGACACCTGTCGGTGCCTTTGGACCTGTCGGCTCACATACAGGCTTAACCCAAACTTCACGTGACAATATCTTGTTTCGTTGGAAAGATGATTTAGCTGAACTGGCAAGTTGCCCAAATGTTTATACCAAAATGTCTGGATTATTCATGCCTGTACTGGGTCATCAGTTTCATAAAGAACAACGCCTTGCATCCAAACAAGAGATTTTCGATTGCGCCTTTCCGCTTATTTCTCATGCTCTACAATGCTTTGGGAAATACCGTGTGATGTTTGGCTCTAACTTCCCGATGGATAGTGTGAGTGCATCCTTGGTGAATATTATTGACGCATTTTCAGATGCGGTCGCGAGTTATGATCATGATGCACTGACTTTAGTCTTCCAACAAAATGCCCGTCAGTTCTACCGCCTATAAGTTCGTTAAGATAATCTTACAATCAAGTCATACAATGCAGCTCAAAAAAAATCCTCCAGATGGAGGATTTTTTTATTAATTTTATTTTTGAGTAGATTTTACAGCTTGACCATATTGGTCAGCCATCACCTCAACCAAACGCTCAGGTTGAATATATTTTTTGATGACAGCATTAACATCCGCTTTGGTCAAACTAGCAATACGTTGATCACGCTTTTCACGATAGTTTAAATCACGACCTTTTTCTAACTGTGGAATCAACATGCTATGAATGCGACGGTCATCTTCAAGTGCAGTTAAACGCTTTTTCAAAATACTGGCTTTGGCTGCTTCTACTTCCTGTTCCGTCACGCCATTTTTCAATAAGTTTTGCAACACTTTATGAACAGATTGAGAAACTTGTGCTGATTTACCCGCAGTGTAGTTTGCATCAATACTCAGTACACCTGAATTCACCCATTCATCAAAATTAATGTCTGCACTAAAACCATAAACCAGTGCATTCTTTTCACGTAACTCTTGAGCTAGACGTGAAGACAACTGTGAATCACCGAGTATGTGGCGTAATACTTGTAGCGCAGGAGAATCGGTATGCTCTACACCTACAGGTAGAGTCATAATGGCTTGGTAACTACCAAACTCACGCTGTTCAGACAATGCATGCACTTTCTGTGCAGGATACGCTGTAAATGTAGACTCTAAGCGTTGATATGGCTCACTGGTTTTCCAATCTGCAAATTCTTTTTTCAGAATTTTTTCTATTTGCTTGGTATCAAAATCACCTGTTACCGCAATTTGTGCATGCTGTGTTTTAAAGAATTTTTGATGTAACTGCTGCACTTGATCACGTGTAGCTGACTCAATTTGTTTTTTCGCAAGTTCAGGTTCGAAGTGATAACGAATATCCCCCGGCTGATAGATCTCGACAATACGCGACAGAGTCATTGCAGCAACGGTATCCGGCTCTGTATAAGGTCGATCCAAACTCGACAAACTTTGCGCTTTGATTAAATCAAATTGGGATTGTTCAAATGCTGGCGCTTTAATAACATCAATGACATATTGCAAAAATTCAGCAAACTTTTCTTTACGTGCAACCATTTGAATTATGAGGCCATTATCATTTGCACTGACCGTTGCACCACCACCAACATCAATAATTTTATCGGCAATTTGCTGTAAATTTTGATCTTTAGATGCACGGAACATGAGATAAGCTGTCAAATCTAGCAACTCACCTTTATTCATTAAGCTTTGCGCTGTACCAAAATCCAATGCAATCGTAGCATAGGTCTTGTCGTCACGTGTTTTAGTTGGAAACAACGCATACTGAATGCCGTTTTTAAATTTAGCGCGCTGAATCTGCTTTTCTTTCTGATTTAAATATTGCTTAGACTCTGCAACATATTGCTTCACTTCAGCACGATAAACACTCGCATCTTTCAACGGCTCTTCTGCAGGCGCTTGCTGATCTAAAGTTTCAGCAGGTTTCGACGCAGCCTGTTGCTGTGCTTTCTTCTGGTCTTCAGGTGTTGGTAGAATATTTCCTGTGACACGGTATTCAGGCTTTAGAAAATCCTTATACACTTGATTCACGTCGCTTACACTCAGCTTTTGTACTTTATCTAAGTCTCGGAAATATTGAGACCAGTCCCCGTTATAAGCCACAGTATAAGAACTAAGACGCTCGCCAAGTGCTGTTGCGCTATTTTTGACATTGTCAGCCATATTTCGAGTCAGGCTTTTAACACGGTTTAGCTCGACGTCATTAAAGGCTTTATTCTGCTCTACACCTTGTGCCAGACTGGTTGCCACTTTGTTAGCATCATGACTTGGGCCATATATCGCCCCCATAAACACCAAATTAAAATCTTTATCTAACCATGTGGTGGATTGAACTGCGGTTGCTATCCCTGTTTCCACCATGCTTTGATACAAATGCCCACTTGGCTGTAAGGTATACAAAGTTGGAGATACCGCCAAAGCGGTTTTAATCGGTTCGACTGCACCATTTAAATAAATATTAAATTTACCAAAGTCACTGCCCTTATGAACGGTAAATTCGCGTTGCTTTAATTTCGTTCCATCTAATTTAGGGACTTTGGCCTGTTCAGGAATTTGGCGTGCGGCAATTGGGCTAAATTGTTGATCAATTTGTTTTAATACAGCCGCTTTATCAAACTTACCAGAAATCACCATCACTGCATTATTTGGCGCATACCAACGGCGATAGAACTGGTTTAATTCGTTCATATTGATGGATTGAAGTTCTTTCAAATCACCTATCGGTAAGCGGCCTAAAGATTGATTGCCATAGGCTTCTTTTAAAACTTGGTCGATTAACACTGAAAATGGCTGATCTAAACGAATTTCACGTTCACGCTTAACGATATCAATTTCTGTCGGTACAAATTTTTCCTGAAGTACCAATTTATCCATCCGTTCTGCTTCCAAATGCAAAACTTGATCGATTGAACTTTGTTCAGGACGAATCACATTGGTGTATTTCGTTGAATAATAATCCGTACTGGCATTGGTCATCAGCGTGAATTGGTCTAAACGACGCTGAAATTCATCACCTTTGACATTTTCAGTGCCTTTAAAGGCCAAATGTTCGAGCAAATGTGCCAAACCACCTTTGCCCGCAGGGTCATTTAAAGAACCCGTGAAATACACCGTATTCATAAACACTTTGCTTTCTTTATCGTTTTGCGCCAAAACCACACGAAAACCATTATCTAATTTATATTCTTCAATGGCTTGTTCAGTTTTAACCAATACAGGTTGAGCAAAGAGGCTTGTACTTAAACCTGCAAAAAAAAGTGAAAGCGTTAAATGTTTAATACGCATGTAATTCAAGTGTCCTTTATATTTAGTATCGATCAGCGTAGTGCTGTCGATCAGATTGGTTTTGATTTTATGCTGAGCTTTTCTGGATTAATAGTTACTTTTTATTAAATACATGCTGCAGAATGAGACAGCATGTATTTGATTTATTTTCAGATATAAATGTCAGACTGCATATACAAACACGCATAGCCTGAGATTTCTATACGGTCATTTTCAAGCATTTGACAGTGTAACTCACCACCACGACTCGATGCTTGATACGCCAAGATTTGAAGTTTTTCTAGACGTTCTGCCCAAATAGGCACGATTCCAGTATGAATAGAACCCGTAACAGGATCTTCATTGATGCCATTACCCGGTGCAAAATAGCGTGAAATACAGTCATATTGCTGGGCTGCCGCAGTGATTGCAACATCAGTGATCGTACCCGGCGCTGTGATGGCGGTGCGGATTTTGCCAAGACGTTTTAAAATTTCAAAATTCGGTTGTTCGTCCAAAACTTGTTGAGCCGTTTCGTATTCCACGATATACGCCTGCGTATTCAGATAAACCTGCTTAAAAGGTTGACTCAACCCTAGACGTAGCTCTTCAGGATATTCGCTCACGACCTGTGCCCGACGCACAGGGAAATTCATCAGAATTTTTCCATCTTCAGCTTTATTTACGCTAAAAATACCGAGATTTTTGACATGAAATTGGATATTTTTTTCAGCCGTATAAAACTCAAAAAGCACATAACTACTGGCCAATGTCGCATGTCCACAAAAGTCCACTTCAGTGGTCGGTGTAAACCAACGAATTTCATAATTGCTGCTGTCGATTTTTTTCACAAATGCAGTTTCAGACAGATTATTTTCCAAAGCAATCTGTTGCATCAAGTGTTCATCTAACCATTCATCCAACACCAAAACCGCCGCTGGGTTGCCTTTAAATAACACTTGGGTAAATGCGTCCACTTGATACATTTTCATTGATAGAACTCCTGATTTAGTGATTTATATTAAAGGCTTTTGAAAATATTTCATGCGTTATATGCTATGTAACAACACTTTTTAATAAAACATCTAAGTTTTAGATGAACTTAAATATAGGCACAATTTTGAAAACGCATATTCACCCCGTTCCTTTAGAAAAATCATACCGACTTTTGAATCATGGGCCGACTGTGCTCGTCTCTGCTCAGGATCAAACCCATACTGGTGTGATGACTGCTGCATGGGCATGCGCCTTAGAGTTCAATCCTGCAAAAGTGACGGTAGTACTGGATAAATCAACTAAAACACGTGAGATTATTGAGAATTCAGGCTATTTCGCCTTACAAGTACCGACACTGAAACAACTCAAACTGGTCTATGCACTTGGCATGATGAGCCAACGTGATGCGCCAGAAAAATTACGCCAATGTGGCGTGGAATTATTTCAATTTAATGCCTCAGATATTCCTGTAGTTGAAGGTTGTGCTGCTTGGCTACTGTGCAAACTTATTCCTGAGCCGCACAATCAACAAGCGCACGATCTGTTTATTGGCGAAGTCATTGCTGCCTATGCAGACGACCGCGTCTTCCGTAACGGACATTGGTATTATCATGAAGTAGAAGATGAATGGAAAAGCCTACATCATGTTGCTGGCGGGCACTTTTATACCATTGGTAATCCTGTATCTGTAGATAGACACCAGACTAAAATAGCGCTATGAACTCTGTCGTTTATTTAGGGTTGAAAATGGATAATCATACCTTTTGAGCATTTTCATGCTAACTTTAACTTAATTTAAAATATTGAATGAATGGATATGGCGTTTAAAATACATACATTGGATGTCAAAAATTCACTGCAAAATTATATTTGGCTGCTTGAGCACACCGAAAGTCATGATGTCATTGCAGTAGATCCTACTGAAGCTGCCTTGGTCGAGCGCTATTGTCAGGAACATCAGCTCAATCTTACGCAAATTTGGCTAACGCATTGGCATAAAGATCACGTTGGTGGCGTACCAGAACTTATTCAGGATAAAAACATTGCCGTTTACGGTCCCCGTGCAGAATTGAGCCGTATTCCATGGGTGAATTATCCTCTCGATCATAATGACCGTTTTGAATTTCATGGTCTTGAAATTGAAATTACAGCAACTCCCGGCCACACCCTCGGTCATATCGTATATTTTATCGATGACATTCATACACTTTTCTGTGGCGATGTATTATTTGCTATGGGCTGTGGACGTGTATTTGAAGGCACCTTTCAACAAATGTACGATTCATTGAACCGTATAGCCGCATTCCCTGCTGAAACTCAAGTGTATTGTACTCACGAATACACCCTATCGAATGCGCAGTTTGCGCGGCATGTTGAACCTGACAATCTTGCCATACAACAGCGGTTTGATGAGGTTGAATCCCTGCGCATGCTCGGACAATGTACTTTACCAAGCAGTATTGAATTAGAACTAGAAACCAATCCATTTTTACGCGCAGAAAGTGTTGAAGCGTTTCAGCGCTTAAGAGAACTCAAAGACAATTTTTAATTGGATTGCAAGGTATAAGCATTTTAGATTTCATCACAAATAAACTGTTTTATTTGTGATGAATGTTTCGGGCCGATTTATCATTTTATGTTTATAAAATTTGATTGGTTGCAGCAAACTCATCCAGTTCAGCTTGAGTCACAACTCGAACGGCTTGCATTTCATCGATACGTACCATCAATAAACCACCTAATGCAGGCTGATAACGTCGCGCACTGCCAAAAGGCGTATACGCCACTTTGGATTGCTCCGAAAAGACCAACCAATCTTCATGTCCAAGCATTACCGCAACAGGCGTCTGCCCCGCTTGTTGCATCTGTTCAATTTTTGCTTTTACAGCGTGCTCAATGTTCTGCATGCGTTCAATCTACTTATACCAATAGAACATAGTATAAAAGCTTTTCGATAAATCTTGATGAGAAATAGCATTGCCAGCTCACCTATCCAGCGAATTAGGCTTTGAACAAGCTGTTATTTGCAATCCACAACTGCATGCCCAAACAGCTGTGCATTCTAAGCCAAACAATCGTTTATTTTGCGCACAGCTTCTCTATAAACATAGTTCAGATTTTAAGCCAGCAGTTAAAACCCAAATTTTTAAAATACGTTATATTTACTTACATTAAGTTTAGCTTGTTATAAAACAGCGAGTTAAATAAGTTTATACCGTTTACAAGCCGATAATCTGTTTATTTATCCATCAAAATTTCATATTTTAAATAAAAGTTTTCCATTTCCCCTTTAAAAAATATTTTGACACCCCTATTTAATATTTTAATGATTGATAAGGAGTTCGCTCGTGAAAAAAGTGGTTAAAGCAAAAAATTTAGTTGCCTTCCGTCTTTGGTTAGAAAAGTTAGGATATTCTGTTCGTACACTGGCAGATAATCGTGGATTTACATTCAGTTTTAAAAAAGAATATGGTCTAGTGACTGTAGACTTGTCTGGTAATGCTTTGGCCATGCAGCTCGGTGAAGAGTTTGAAGATCATTTAAAGGCATAATCTTCATTAAAATTTATTCGAACGATTAGAAATAAATGATTTAATTCGATTGATTCGAATCCGCATTTCTAAATTTGCCCGTATATGCGGGCTTTTTTTCACCTTTGTTTTACTGACTCATTTTAACGAGATAAATTTCAGACAATAAAAAAGCAAGATAAGACATCTTGCTGTATCTCTGGTTCATCATTCTTTCATTAGATTTTTTTATTAGAATTAGTCTTCAAAAAAGACCATGTTTAAGACACTGATTTTTTCGAATTTCAAAAACAAAAAAGCAAGGTATAAAACCTTGCTTAATCTAATGGTGGGGACGGAGAGACTCGAACTCTCACACCTCGCGGCGCTGGAACCTAAATCCAGTGCGTCTACCAATTTCGCCACGTCCCCAACTCGGGTGCTGACAATGTCAGACTTTAATTTGTTTTAAAAACCTGTTTATTTGGCAACTTAATAAATTAAGTGGTGGGGACGGAGAGACTCGAACTCTCACACCTCGCGGCGCTGGAACCTAAATCCAGTGCGTCTACCAATTTCGCCACGTCCCCAACAGGGTTGCTGACAATGTCAGACTTTTTAAAACTTGGCAGAGGATCAAGGATTCGAACCTTGACGAACGGTTTTGGAGACCGTCATGCTACCATTACACCAATCCTCTGTGACCTTCATTACCAAACTCATGTTTAGTAATTCAGTGGTGGGGACGGAGAGACTCGAACTCTCACACCTCGCGGCGCTGGAACCTAAATCCAGTGCGTCTACCAATTTCGCCACGTCCCCGATGGCTGTGTATATTATAGAGATCACCCCTACATGACAAGCCTTTTTTATAAAAAAGCATCTTGTTTGTTTAAATAAAAAACAATAGTGCCTTTTTTGTATTTTTCTTAAGCAAATTCAGCAACTAAGTCGCTTTTTAAGCGATAAAAATCCACCAATCTGTCATTTTTTTGCTTCATCAACATGTGTTGCAATAGCTGATTAAACCCTTGATATTGCATCGGCAGATCAAGCTTTAAGCGTTGGCAATGTAAATAGGCCCAATCTTGATAGTTTTTCGCCTCTAAACGCTGTGATGTCAGCCATTCCAAGAAAATAATCCCCAGCGCATAGATATCACTGTGCAAAGATTTTGCTTGTCCATGGAAAAGTTCTGGAGCCATATAACGTGGTGTCGCAGTTAAGGCATTTTGCTGATCAAAATCTAATGGTAGCGCTTGCTCAAAGTCGATGAGTCTGCACTGCCCTTGCCAATTCACAAAATGCTCTTGTTTTAAATCTGCATGTATCCAACCGTGCAAGCTTAATCGTTCAACCACATCGAGAGCTTGCCATAGCACCTGCCTCACCTGTTCGATGCTCAAACTCGATGCAGGCTGTAAGAACCAAGGCTCAGCATTGGGCAGTATTAATAGGCGATCAATAGGCTCTTGCTGAATACTGAGATGCGTCTCTTTTATCACTTGAAAAGGTAGCGTGATACTGTTTTGTGTAGACGCTTGATTGAATAGCTGGTACAGCTCAATTTCTCGACCAAAACTAGCTACATGTTCAGGGCTGCTGTCACTGACTTGCGCCTTGAGCCAATGACGTTGTTGGTTGAATTGAAATTGATATAGACGACGGCCAAAAACCAAACTTTTGGTTTTGGTTTTTGGCTCGCAAATGGTTTGCGCTAAATCTGTGGATTTAAACCGCAATAAATTCTGCATGTCGTTGACTGGGTTCATTTTGATAATTTAATAATTCCAAACAATGCTGAATGGTCTTACCAATGCGGGCTTGCGTTTCGATTAATGAAATCTTCGGCCAAGTGGCTCTTTCACCTTCACGCTGCAATACTTTAAACAGATAAGGTCGAGGATTTTGCAACATATAACTATAGTGTCTTAAGCCATATTTCCCCACAATATTGACATCACCATAGTAACGCTGATCCACCACGCCATAACCATGATCAAGCAACCGTCTTACCGGTGGAATACTTCCTGCGCGCTCACGGGCGAAATCCATCACCCCTTTACTAATCACCTTACCTTGACGACGAACGATCCGCTCAGGCCAACTCAACATGCTTTTACGAAAGCGTGAAGCATCATCCTGCATAAACGGCACAATATGCGGATTGACCTGACTAGCGATACTATAATTAATATTATACAAACGCGCCATTTTCTCCTGTGGGAAATCACTGCGCACACTGCCATCCACCCAACGCGTTGCCGACATATATGGCGTAAATTGCCCGTCATAACGCTTACTGGTCAGTCGTACCGGTGGAAATAGAATAGGCACTGCACATGATGCCAGCACCGCACTCCAAACCAACAAATCGGGTGATGTATAGGCATTCATAATTCGTGCATCTTGTGATGCATCATAAGGCGCAACTGCCACATTGATATGCAGACCTGATTGCTTATAAGCTTCGGCAAAAGTTAAGTCACCTAAGTTTTCAACCAAAAACTTTTTCAGATATTTTACATCAGCCAAACCGCCATTACCCTGCACTAACTCAGTCAATTTACGAAAGTGAAATGCCTCACTAAAGAAATTTTGTCCGTTTAATAAATTGGTAAATTCTGACGGTTTAGATACACCCAACATCCCGGTCATAATGGCGCCAGCACTGGAACCAGACAGAACTTTTGGCATCAAATCTTGTTCCATCAGTGCTTTACACACACCGGTATGAAACAAACCTAAAGTTGAACCGCCTGAAAACATCAAAACAGGTTGACCATAGGCTTTTTGGCTTTGTTCAAAGAATTCAATTTTTTGTGCAGCATCAAGACAAACGCATTCTTCAGATGCGATAAATGCCAAACTTTGACTCACCTCATCAACATAGTCTTCAATAATTTTTTTGGTGCCGACGTAGGCTTCTGTAAACAGTAAAGGATGAGCAATATTGCCAACATCATAAGTTAAACCTTCACTTAAAATGTACATCAAATCTCGAGTACGTTTCTGAGCACGATATCGTCTCAGTAACCCTAAACGATGAGTAATAATTTCTGCATCAAAGTACGGTGAACTATTATCGAATTTCCATTCTTGCGCACCCGATTCTTCATCTATTTTAAGTGCGATATCTTTCCATTCTTCATAACATTCAGCACGGTCGAGCTGACGCTTTAATTTTTTTATCCGATATGCCTGATGTGGATTAATACTTTTTGAAAACCCTGTAAACAACATGACTATCCCTCAGCACACTTTAAACTGTTCACTCAGCTAGATTTATAACAACTTTTTGGTTATTCGAATAGCGCTGATCTCCTAGAACAATCATTTAACTTTGACATATTGAGGCGATTATAACTGCATTATTGATGTACACTGCTGTCATATACTAACCAACAACAAGACACGACAAGCTGACTTATCATGGCTACAATTGATTTACCTGACAACATCCTTCAATCGCTATCTACTGTACTCTTACAATTACAGCACAGTTTGCCTGAGCTTAAACAAGCACCCGATTTTTCGAGTATCGCTTTCAAATGGCAAGATAAGCAGCTTAAGGCCATTAAACAGCCCAAAGTCATGTATTTAGAAGACTTAAAAGGAATTGAACGTCAAAAAGAAAAAGTGATTCAAAACACTTTACAGTTTTTAAATGGCTTACCTGCCAATGATGTTTTACTCACTGGCTCTCGTGGTACAGGTAAATCATCCATCGTCCGTGCTCTGCTCACCCATTATGCAGACCAAGGTTTACGTTTAATTGAAATTGAGCGTGATGATCTATCTGATTTGCCAGAAATTCAAAATTTAATTAAAAATCGCCCTGAAAAATTTATCGTATATTGTGATGATTTGGCATTCAATGCTGAAGATGAAAACTATCGCAGCTTAAAAAGTGTTTTGGATGGTTCATTACAATCAGGTTCAAGTAATTTTATTATTTATGCTACCAGTAACCGTCGTCATTTATTGCCAGAATTCATGCATGAAAACACACCTGTAACCAAGGTAGATGTGCCTCAATATACCGAACTTCACCCTCAAGAAGCGATTGAAGAAAAAATATCTCTTTCTGACCGCTTTGGGATGTGGCTGTCTTTTTACCCAATGGATCAAAATTTATATTTAGAAATTGTTGAACATTATTTGGCTAAAGCTGCAATGCCTTGGACAGATGAAGCGCGTGCTGAGGCACTACGTTGGTGTCAAGGTCGTGGGCAACGTTCAGGGCGTGCTGCTTATCAATTTTCAAAGCATTGGATTGGGTCAGAACAACTTAAACAAGCCTAGAGCCCAAAAACTAAATAAAAAAAGAACCGCTATAGCGGTTCTTTATAATTGAATATGACAAATGATTCTTTAATTCTGACAAATAGGTGGAAGGACAGAACGAATACCTAAACCATTGGCAATTTTCTGCACTGTGTTTACCACATTAACATCATTAGCTTGATATGAAACCAACTGAATACCCATCGGCAGTCCATTTTCACTTTGAGTCATTGGAAAAGCATAACTTGGTGCATCTAAATAGTTAAATGGACGCGTGTATTCACCCACATGACTAAACTCGGTATCCGTTGAGCTTGACACAGCTGCAAGGAATGGGCTCACTGGAAACAGCAAACATTGACCATTTAAAGAAGCTTTAAATGTCTGCTGAAACTCAGTTCGCTCTGCAATCAATGACTCGTATTTTTCCTGTGAAATACTCTTACCGCGTAGCACACGCTGACGAACTAATTCCCACATCTGTGTTTCAGCATTTTCAGCTGTATCGCCATGATATAAATAACTTTCATAAGCAATAATGTCAGACGTCCGGTCCGATAAATCATGAAAATCGAAATGTGCAGGTGGTTGCCAGTTTTTAATTTCGATTCCCAATGATTCAATGCGTTTTAGCCCTTCGCGCCAAAGGGTTAATACCTCAGGCTCAAGCGGATATGGAAATGCAGATTCATCTAAAGCATAAATTACATTTTGACTTGATGCCGCTCCAACATCTACATCCATCAATACATTAACTAAAGCGCTAATATCATCTGCAAATCGTGCAAAAGGCCCTAGAGTATCTAAAGTTTTGGATAAAGGTACTGCACCCGTGTCGGCAATTTTATGGGCTGAAGGTTTAAAACCAAATATGCCATTTAATGCTGCTGGTGTACGAATCGAACCACCTGTATCACCGCCAAAGGCCATAGGACTAAGACCACTAGACACAGCAACCGCTGAACCTGAAGATGATCCACCCGGTGCAAATTGCTGCTCTGCCCACGGGTTTTTAGGTGTGCCTTGCATTGGATTTTGACCAGACAAACCAAAAGCCAACTCGGTCATTTTAGTTTTACCTAAAATCACAAAACCTAAATCTTGCAATTGATCAACCAGTTTACAGTTCGCTTGCGCTTTTTGATCTAAATAAACCGTACCTGCATAGGTGATATGACCCGCTACATCCAAATTATCCTTTAGTAAAATTGGCACACCATGAAATGGACTCAATCGTGTGCCTTGCTGAAGCAACTCATCTAAATGTTGTGCCTGTTGCAAAGCCTCGATTTCGAATAATTCCGAAATACAATCTAGCTGTTTAAATGTTTGGTTTCGATCAATATAAAATTGAACTGTCTCTACTGAAGTTATCTTTTTGCAGGCAATCTGGCGACCAAGCTCAAGTGCAGATAAATTCACAATATTCATTTTATATCTTCCAAACCTTTTCCTGCCGTTTCAGGCATTTTCATAAATGTGATTAATGTTAATAATGCGCCAACCAATACCATAAAATAGAAGTAATCTTGTTTACCAATACTTTGTAGCCAAGTTAGCACATACGGTGTTGTGCCGCCGAGTAAAGCCACCATCAAGTTGTAGGGTGCGCCAATGCCAACTGCACGAACTTCTGTCGGAAATTGTTCAGACATGACCGCGGGGCCAATGGCTGTATATAAAGCATATAAAACCAATCCAAAAAGCTCGACCAATAAAATCGATGCAAAAGTCCCATCCATCCACTTAATGATTGGATAAAAGAAAACTAAATATCCCGCAGCAAATACGATCAACTGCGGTTTACGACCAATTTTGTCTGATAGCCAGCCAAATACAGGCTGACACAGCATAAAGATAATTAAGCCAACAGTATTTGCAGCAAAGGCTGTTTGTGGCTCTGCACCTAAAACTTTAATGGCATAGGTCGGGACATAGACCACAAAAATATAGAATGCAAATGTTGTTAAGATAGAAATACCCACAATACGAAGCGTTTCTTTCGGATGACGTTTAATCAGTACAACCAAAGGATTTTTTACTGATTCTTTTTTATGGGTCATTTCGCTATCAGGTACTGATTTACGAATCCACATACCCACCAAGCCGCCAATCGCACCCAAAATAAACGGAATACGCCATCCGTATTCGCTCATTTGCGTTTCAGTTAAAGCACTTGTTAAAGCCCAAGCAAGACCTGAGGCCATCAAAATACCAATCGCTGAACTGAAAAACATAAAGCTTGAATAGAATCCGCGTTTATTTTTTGGTGCCATCTCTGAAAGATAAGTTGCCGCTGAAGCGAACTCACCACCCAAAGATAAACCCTGAAGTAATCGCGCTAATACCAAAATAATCGGCGCAAAAATACCAATTGATTCATAGGTTGGTGAAAGACCTATCATCAAAGAACCACCTGCCATCATTATGATGGTTGCGGCCAAAGCTGCTTTTCGACCATAGCGGTCAGAAAAGATACCCAATACGATTCCACCTAATGGGCGCATGAAGAAACCTACAGCAAAAATTGCGAAGGTCGCAAGCAAGGATGCAGTTGGATCATCTGAAGGGAAAAATTGTTTCGCGAAAAATACTGCAAAAGTTGCATAAATCGTCCAATCGAACCATTCAATAGCATTTCCTACAGTTCCTGCAAGAATAACTTTCTTTTGTGATACATTTCCTTGTGTGGGAATTGAGTTTTGCATTTTTGACTCATCCATAAGCGTCTCATTTAATATTTAGACATAAATACAGGTTGTATTTTATTTTCTAGACTTAAATTTAGATTATAATTAGTTTTTAGACAAGTCAATCATCATGAGTGAATCTTTTAGTTTCGACGAAATCGATACTGCATGCATCAAAGCTCTTATCTCCAATCCGAGAGGATCATGGCGAGAACTGAGCCAGATTAGTGATGTCCCTGAAAAAAAGCTGTCTCGACGTCTAGGTAGATTGCTAGATGACCAAGTTATACGAACTGCAATTGAATTAAATCCTGTGGTTGCCAATAAGGGTTACACCGTTCATGTCTGGATCAGTGTGAAATTTGGGAAGGAAAAAGAAGTTGCGCAATTTTTTGCAAACCGTCCAGAAGTACGCATTGTTTTTCTAACCACAGGACTTGCCGATATTTTCCTTGAAATTGGATTAGAAAAGGCCGCCGATCTCTCTGTTTGGATGCATGATTTTGTTACGCATATTCCGGATATTAAAACCGTAGAAACCCAAGCCGTTTTAAAACCATTTACTTGGGCAAGCAAACCCAAAGCTTTAGAAGGTACAAGCGATAAAAACGTCAATTTTAGAAGTTTGACTGAAATAGAGTTAAAACTGATTCATGCTCTGTCTATTGATGGGCGTTCATCTATTAAAAGTTTGGCAGAGCAAATCGAACTCAGTGAACATAAAACTCAGAAATTATTGAATGATTTATTGGAAGAAGGCATTTTCAACATTCGTGTCGATGTAGAACCCAGTTTGATGGGCTATAAGTCCGAAGCGATTATTTTGATTAAAGCTCGTCCAGATGCAGCAAATCAAATTGCCAAAACCTTGTCTGAACTTAAAAACACACGCTGCCTATTTGGCATTAGTGGAGATTCACAATTTTTCTGGCATGTCCTATGTAATGATTTAAGTGATTTATGGAAACTCATTACAGAAGATCTTGGTAATTTTGAAGGCATTCAATCTTGCAATACTAACATGGTGACATTGGCATTAAAACGTGCAGGATTTATGCGAAAAATCAGCAGCGCGCAGTTATTTTCAAATTTAGATTAAAAAAAAGAACCGCAAATGCGGTTCTTTTTTTTAACGATTTTTACGCTTCGTTTGGATTACTCAATTCCGTCATCGGCCAACGCGGTGTAGTTGTAACAGACAAACCATCATGCTGACCCGCCTTAAGACGCTGATAACCTGCAAACGCAATCATTGCACCATTATCTGTACACAGCGCAGGTTCTGCATAAAACACATTTGCACGGATTTTTGCCAAGTCAGCTTCTAAGCGCTCACGTAAACGCTTGTTTGCACTTACACCACCGGCAATAACTAAACGTTTTAAACCCGTTTGTTTTAAGGCCTTCACTGATTTTTTCACCAATGTATCAACCAACGCTTCTTGGAATGATGCAGCGATATCCGCCTCACGACCTTCGCCTTCAACTTTTTTTAGTTGAACTGAAACGGCAGTTTTTAAACCACTAAATGAAAAATCTAAACCTTGGTGTAGCATTGGACGTGGAAATTCAAAGGCATTGATGTCACCATTGATCGCCAATTTCGAAATATTTGGACCACCTGGGTATGGTAGACCCATCATTTTAGCGACTTTATCGAATGCCTCACCTGCTGCATCATCAATCGACTCACCCAATAATTCATATTGACCAATTCCATAAGCAGCCATCAATTGAGTATGTCCGCCAGAGACTAAAAGTGCCACAAATGGAAATTCTGGTGGAGTTTTAGACAACAGCGGCGCCAACATATGACCTTCCATATGATGTACACCAATTGCAGGTTTATTCAGTGCAAATGCCAACGTACGACCAAACAATGCGCCTGTCATTAATGCACCCATCAAGCCTGGCCCGCGAGTATATGCAATGGCATCAATTTCAGATTTATCCATCTGACTTTCTTCAAGCAATTGTTTTAATAACGGAATTAACTTACGCACATGGTCACGTGAAGCTAATTCAGGTACCACACCACCATATTCTGCATGCAGTTTGATTTGGCTATACAATACTTGTCCGCGTAATCCTTGCTCACTATCGTAGAGTGCGAGTCCTGTTTCATCACACGAAGTTTCCAAGCCTAAAACGATCATTAAACTGCCTTTTGCCCATTTCAAAATATTGCGAAACCTATTATAGACTTGTGATATGAGATGTAAATGAGTAAAATACTGACCTTCACTTGTGATCAAGGGTAATTCGACCCGAGATCTTATCCATAACTTAATGAGGATTCTTCATGCCACAAGTTAAATTGAAAGAAGGCGAACCAGTAGACGTAGCTATCCGTCGTTTCAAACGTTCATGCGAAAAAGCGGGTGTTCTTGCTGACGTTCGTAAACGTGAATTCTACGAAAAACCAACTCAAGAACGTAAACGTAAAAAAGCTGCTGCTGTTAAACGCTACCAAAAGAAATTGGCTCGCGAATCAGTACGTACTACTCGCCTTTACTAAGATTAATTTGTGATTGATTGACTAACCTGGACAAGATAAATGACTACTTTAAAAAACCAAATAACTGAAGTTTTAAAAGCCGCTATGCGTGCTAAAGAAATGGACAAGTTAACGGTAATACGTAGTCTTCAGGCAGCAATCAAGCAAATCGAAGTCGATGAGCGCATAGAGCTTGACGATAAGCAAGTTCTTGCGGTCATTGAAAAGCAAATCAAACAACGCAAAGAATCGGTTAAAGCCTTTTTAGGTGCAAATCGAGATGATTTAGCTAGTAAGGAACAAGCCGAGATTGAGGTGTTATCTCAATTTCTACCAGAAGCTATGACTGAGGAAGAACTTGATTCCATCATTGCGCAAACAATTACTGCGCAAGAAGCTACTAGCATGAAAGATATGGGTAAGGTGATGAACTCTCTACGTCCGCTCATAGCCGGACGTGCCGATCCTGCACAAGTTTCAGCTAAAATTAAAGCGAAACTCTCTTAATCTTTCATCTATATTGTTTGATTTGGTCTATTTAAGTACGCTGATGACTTAAATAGCCAAATTATCCAAATTCAAAAATAATTCAAATTCATTCATCATTTATAATTATCTTTCTTATTTAACGATTTCATACTTACAAATATCTCGCCAACTTCCATCTACTGGATTTTGAATTGCAGCTTGTTCGATTTCAATCAATTTAAAATTTGCTCGTTCACATAGACGTCGTGCTTGCTTGTTCTCTACATCTACAAAAGCGTTTAATTGCTGAAATCCTAGATCATTCAATAATTGATCCACAAATAACTGCAAAGCTTCTGTCATCAAACCCTGCCCTTTAAATTCAACATTTCCACAAAATCCAACGGCAGCTTGGTTTTCCATCCAATTGATTTGATGAATATCCATGACACCTAAAAAGTTATGCGACTGTTGCTCACGAATCACATAAACAAAATTTTCCTTATTTAACGCTGCCAACACTCTCGAATCACAACATGCCAATGAAGCATCTAAATTAGGTTCTTGTAAGGACCAAGCCAAACTTGCAGGAAATATTCGTAAGGTTTCTATACTTTGACAAATAGCCTCATAAAGTGCTTTTGCATCGTGGCGCTGAATCAACTGAAGCGTGATTCTGCCATGACTCATACCAAAATCATCGAGTTTCATTTTTATTCAGTTTCTCGTGATGATTTAAAATGCTTATCAATTTATTTTTAATTTAGGGCACATTGCACATTATATTTTTTTAATAATTGCATCTCTTTTGATGCGATCACCTGCTGAATCACATCCTGCTTATTCATATTACGGTACTCACGATCTAAAAATGCACGATTTTCGTCTGCAGCACGATATAGATCATTTACATAAGTCTGAACAATACCGCAGTATTTCACTTGCTGGTCTGCTTTAAATCCCTGTTGCTGTGGGTCTAACTGACTAAAAAATTGGCGTACATCAGTTTTATATTTTTCGTTAATATCATTCACAGCAATCACATATTGTTCTGCGCTAGCTGCTGCAATATTCGTTGCTAAACCCAACAGACAGGCCACCAAAATCATATTTTTCATTTGTAAGTTCTTAATCATAAACATTTTACATCCAGCTAGTTTACACTGATTAATCTAAGCCACTAAAACTACAATTTGCACTTTATAATCAACATAGATAAGTGCATCACATTTGAAATCTTTATATTTTTAATTTCCGTTCATTTTGCATTTCGTCTACACGCTGCTTGATTTTCGCAGCAAGACTTTTCGAGTCTTTGGCGATGCGCTGCGCCTGTAGCAAAGATTTAATCGCCCGTTCTTCATCCCCGCCCCAATACTCTACTTCAGCTCGATATCGCAGCACATTGACCGAACGGAAGCTTGCATCTTTATCTGCATCAGCCATTTGCAACATCAGTCGCCAACCACTCAAGTCGCGTGGATTTGCTTGTAAAAATCGCTGTAGAATCAGTTGTGCTTGCGCATATTCTTTGTTTCGAATCAAAGCCTCTGCATATTTATAATTTAATGCACGATTTTCAGGCATGATGATTGCCGAACTTTTCACAGCGTTCACGGCTTCAGCCGCTTTGTTTTGTCCCAACAGCACATCGGTCTGCAAAATAGTAAAAAGTGCATGCGATGCATTTTGTTTTGCCGCTTCATTCAATAACTTTTGAGCAGCACTAAAGTCGCCTTGTTTAATATGCAAGCTCACCAAAGCCAACTCAGCTGCATAATTCTTTTGCGCCACCATCGCATTTAATTGCAATTCAGTCGCCTGACCTGAGAGTACTCGACTATACCAGCGCAGAATTTCAAAATCTTGATCAACCAAACTAGTTTTAACTTGAGGCAACTGATTGGCACGTAAGCGTGCCTCGCTCATACGTTCCGTGGTTAAAGGATGTGTCAACCAAAAATCAGGCAGAAAGCTCACTCGACTCGTAGAGCGATGCATCACTTCAAAAAAGTCAGCCATGCTTTGCGGATTGTATCCTGCACGGTACATATACTGCATCCCGATGCGGTCTGCTTCACGTTCTTGGTTTCGGCTATAGGTTAGCTGTTTATCCATCAAAGCGGCTTGTGAGCCCATCATTACAGCCGCACCCACATCACCATCTGCCTGTGAGGCCACCAAGGCTCCGACCAAGATACCGGCTAGGGACAATAAACCTTGCCCTTTAAAAGCTTCTTGTGAACGACTGTAATGACGTTGTGAGACATGTGCAATTTCATGCGCCATCACCCCTGCCACTTCATCCATGTTGCGAGCTGAATTAATTAATCCAGCATTTAATGCAAATAAACCACCAGGCACAGCAAAAGCGTTAATTTGTGGATCATTAATTAATAACAAACCGACCGGTTGATTAAGTTGAGTTTGGCTCAAAATATGCGTAAAGACAGATAAAAGACGATCTTCCATCCACGGATTTTCAGTCACAGGAAGTTGACGATGCACCTCACGATACACTTTCTCACCAATAGCACGTTCTTTTTGTTGATCCAACAAGCCGACGCCACTACCTATTTCAGGCACAGAAAATTGTGGGGATGAACTAAAATCTACGGACTGCGTCTGCGCCAATGTCGAACAAAGCCCGAGACCACATGCCAGTAAAATCTTTTTCAAAGTCTATTCTCTAAATTTCATATTCGTACTTCATCGAATATAGCATTGAATTTTGGTGAATTATGGAGAAAACTGTTGTGATTGTTTATTCAAATTTTGGATTGACCACATAGTGTGGCGCGCGCTCATGTACCAAAACATCCACTAGATTTTGATAAGCCAACTCTGCCATACGTTGACGGGTTGCCGCTGTTGCTGAACCCACATGGGGTAATGTCACGACATTGGCTAATGTAAATAATGGCGATTCTTGAAGCGGCTCTTGCTCATAAACATCTAAGCCTGCTGCAAAAATTTGACCACGACTTAATGCATCGATTAAAGCGGCTTCATCAATCACTGAACCGCGTGAAATATTGACCAATACCGCATGCGATTGCATCAAGGTCAACTCACGTTCACCAATTAAAGCTTTCGATTCTGCATTTAAATCCACTGCAACGACCACAAAGTCAGCACGTTGCAACAAATCATCCAAATCGCAATATTGAGCTGATAACGATTCAGCCAATTCAATTTTTTCTCGGCGATTATGATAGAGTACATTCATATTAAAGCCGTAGCGAGCACGACGCCCAATGGCTGCGCCAATATGTCCTAAGCCAATAATACCAATAGTTTTAGCAAAGACATCCATGCCAAATTGCTCAGGGCCCACTGTACGCTTCCACTGCCCTTGTTTGGTCCATTGATCCAATACAGGCACTTTACGTGCCGCACTCATCAATAAGGTAAATGCTAAATCTGCTGTAGTTTCCGTCAATACATGCGGAGTATGGCTCAACCAAATATTTTTTTGATTTAAAAATGCTAGATCATAGTTGTCATAACCGACACTTACACTTGAGATGACTTTTAATTGTGATGCATGGGCTAAATTTGAGGCATTCAACAAACGTCCCGCACCAATCATGGCATCAGCATCTTTTGAATGCTCAAGAATTTGCTGATTCACATCGCCCAATTTAGGACTAATTTGGAAAACTTTAAATTGTTGTTCTAAACGTTGAATTATTTCTTGATCTATTTGACTAAAAACCACTACTTTTTTTTGCATAAATTTTCCATTTACGTAATTTAAGTATTTTGTCCTGCCTTATTTTGCATAAATTGCCATAGGCGTTTTTTCAATAAAGGCTGTTCAATCATTTGCTGTAAAGATGCCAATGGATACACCTTCGCATGCTCTAAATGCGGAATATCGCCTAGGCAAATGACATTTTTATCCAAGCTCATCGCATCGATAAAACCCTGTACATAAGATGCTGCACCACGACCATCTTGCAAATTCACCCAACCAAAAGGCCACTGTAAGGCAAAAAAATCGGCACTGACTGCGCGCTGAATATTGCTCCACAAAACTTGCTGCTCTGCCGTTAGTTCTGTGGCATCAATGACAATGACACAGTGCATTAAACAGATGGCTTCTAAGTTAAACGAAGGGATTTGAACAATTGGACGAACTTCAACAGGCTCAACAACCTTTGGTTCATCTTTAGGTGCTTCTACAGATTGATTTACAACAATATCAACGTTCTTTTTAAGCTCAGTCTGTGATGAAACAGGCGTTGGCTGAGGCGCATTTTTGAGTAGAATTTCAGAGACTATTTCAGGAGCCGCCTGATCTCGCCAAATATTTGAGCTAAATTGCTGACACGGTGCTGCCTGAGGAATCCATATATCAATTCCCATTGCCGCCATTATGCTTCGCTGATGCCCAATCATGCTTTCATTTTCACCTATTCAAGGCTTGATATTCTAACGGGATTCATTGGTTTTTGCTGAACTTTTATAAATCAATTAGATCATACTATTTCTTTAAAGATTCTGTAGACTTGCTCAGATTACTTTTCATTGACACTTTTAATCTATTCA
Organism: Acinetobacter sp. YH1901134; assembly: GCF_013416965.1. Classification (NCBI taxonomy): domain Bacteria; kingdom Pseudomonadati; phylum Pseudomonadota; class Gammaproteobacteria; order Moraxellales; family Moraxellaceae; genus Acinetobacter; species Acinetobacter sp. YH1901134. The sequence goes on from NZ_VPEW01000004.1 coordinate 515,571, forward strand.
TAAATCAAGCCGCTATAAATAATTATACGATCATTAAACTATTTTTCTTTTGCATTAGTTCAACTATCTCAGCTGATTCAAATCCAATACGCCAATATAGTAGCTGCAAAACATCCAACTCATCTTGCGTGATAATTCGATCATTCCATAAACATATTTCAGCAACCCCAAGAATGCTTAACCGCTCACGCAGCAGCAGCCCAGAAATATCATTTAGGATTTCAGCCAAATCAATTGGCTCATCAGATATATCGCGATAGAACTCTAGTTCTTCTTTCGTTAAGATTCGATTGAGGATTTTTTCACGCACTTCGAGTTGGTTATCACTGTTAATTTGTTGCACATGCAACAAGGCATCAATCAAACGCACAATACTCGGTTTTACATCTTCTAAAGATGTAGGTGTATGTGCAGGCAACAGATTTAACTCATATTTCACTGTTTCAAGTAGTAAGGCATCGAGCAAACCAATTTCACCATCTTCTTGAATAATTTTGGCCAGCTTGGTTAAGAACTGCCGTGAAATCGTCGCAGGCATAGTGCCAATATTTTTACATGCCTCATGAAAAATGGAGATATGCACACGACCATCAAGATTCAATAAGGCATCCACAATCGCACGACTCACTTCAGCTTCAGTCGGAATAAACTCTCGATACTGACGAATCATTAAAATAGCAACCATCACCTCACGCGAACCCGTTGCTGTTTGCAAGGCACGTTGGATCAATTCAGGCCGCTGCCAATTTTCACGAATCTCGGGGTTCAACGGTTTAATTGCATCTCGTATCGCAAAACTAATCGGTGACAAGCGCAGTAAAGGTAATGGTTGTGGCGAGTTCCATGGTGTTGCAACATCTGGACTAGCTTCTTCTAGTGAACGGAATAAATAAAATAGCGGCTGGTTTCGCAGTTTTTTTAAATTTTCTAGTTGCAGGTCATGAATGAGCGCCGGATTTAATTCAAAAATACGCTGTTCAATACTTGGGTGAATATTCATCCAGTTTTGCGGACTGAGTGAGTTTGCAAAACACATATGAGAAATCGATTCTGCATATTCACTATGAATTTGCGAACCTGAATGATGCACATAAATCCTTAATAAGGTTTGAATATTGGCATCATTTTGAATCAGACGTTTAGTTTTCTGGTCATTACGATAGGTTCGAGAACCCAAAGAGATATATTTAATAAAGCGGGAAATCAAAACACCTAAACTACCGATCAACCAAATAACTGCGCCAATCGCTACAAAGAGCGTTTCAAACTTATTGTCCCTTGCTTGTCCATTTTTATAGAAACCACGTTTTGCAATTTTACTGCCCCACTGACTAAAGGTCGTCAAACCGCTATATAAGATTTTCAAACGGGTATTTTCAGCAGCTTCCCCCGACAAGATCTTATTAAATTCATGGCTCAGCAAACCATACATTTCCATCTCATCTAGGGTTTGTAAGGCACCCCAGGTTAAAATGATCGATGTATCTCGAGGGCTAAAACCAGCGGTGAGCGCATTCACACCCACTTCATCAGGTAAGACATAAAGTGCGGGAGTATCGATTAGAAAGGTATCTGCCAGCTGCTCAGTCATACGCAGTGCAACACTTTCTTCAGGAATACTTTCAATGAGACTCAGACGTCGCGCACCTAACTGTTTTGCAAGTGAATAACCACCTAAGCGAAAGGTGTAAAAATCATAGAGAACTGAAACCAACATAATCAGCAGTACAGTAGCCACTAAAAATGGGCTAAGGACATGCCAATAGATAGACTGAGTGGAATCATAATAATCCACAATTAAACCGACAATTACATTAATAATTGCGACGGTCAAAAACACTGCCGCCATACACATGGTGACAGGCCAAAACATATTTTTGTTTTTTATAAAATCATAACCCACACGTCTCAATGTAATACCCTTAAGCTACATTGTCTTTTGTTTGCTCATCATAAATGAAAAAAGCGGGAAATTCCCGCTTTTTCAGTGTGTTTTCAGCAGATTATTCTTCGCGAACACCTGTTAAATCCACAGAAGCTGCATCAATGTTAACATCGATATAAGCTGGCTTTTCATTTTTTGCAGAGTCATTACGCTTACGCTCTAATGCTGCCAAATATTCAGCATCAATACCACCTGCCACATATTTACCATCAAATACCGAGCAATCAAAGTCTTGTAACTCAGGGACTTTCTTGGTGCGTACTGCAGATTTCAGATCTTCCAAGTCTTGGAAAATCAAGCGATCAGCACCAATAATTTCACGAATTTCTTCAACGCTACGTTCTGACGCAATCAGTTCAGATTTGGCTGGCATATCGATACCGTACACGTTTGGATATTTCACCATCGGTGCAGCAGACGCAAAGAATACTTTTTTCGCACCCGCATCACGCGCCATTTGAATGATTTCGTTACAAGTCGTACCACGTACAATCGAGTCATCGACCAATAGTACGTTTTTGCCTTGGAACTCTAGCTCTACAGGGTTAAGCTTTTGACGCACAGATTTTTTACGAAGTTGCTGACCCGGCATAATGAAGGTACGACCGATATAACGGTTCTTCATGAAGCCTTCACGGAATTTCACACCTAAAGTATTTGCAAGCTCTAGCGCTGAAGTACGTGAAGTATCAGGAATTGGGATCACGACATCGATATCGTGCTCATCACCCCATTCACGTAGAATTTTCTGAGCAAGTTTTTCGCCCATTTTCAAACGTGCTTTGTAAACTGAAATACCGTCAATGGTTGCGTCTGGACGCGCAAAATATACGTATTCAAAGATACAAGGACGATATTCAGGGGCTACTGCACACTGCTTGGTCGACATCACGCCATCAGCAGTAATATAAATTGCTTCACCCGGTGCAATATCACGCTCAACCTTAAAGCCGAGCGCTGTAATTGCGACAGATTCAGACGCAATGATATATTCCATACCATTTTCAGTCTCACGCGAACCGTAGATCAATGGGCGAATACCATTTGGATCACGGAAACCAACAAGGCCTTGACCTGTGATCATAGCAACAACCGCATATCCACCTTTGCAACGTTCATGCACACGTGAAACCACGTGGAATACATCTTCAGCGCTTGGTGTAAGTTTTGCGCGTTTTTGCAATTCGTGAGCAAATACGTTTAATAATACTTCTGAGTCTGAATCGGTGTTCATATGACGTAAGTCAGTCTTGAACAAGTCATCATGAATTTCAGCAGCATTAGTTAAGTTACCATTATGTGCAAGCGTGATGCCATAAGGTGAGTTTACATAGAATGGCTGAGCTTCAGCACTACTTGAAGAACCAGCAGTTGGGTAACGAACATGGCCAATACCATAATTACCCTGTAATGCACGCATATGACGTGTGTGGAACACATCACGCACCATACCCGTATCTTTACGCAGGAATAAACGACCATCCTGACAAGTTACGATCCCGGCTGCATCCTGTCCACGATGTTGTAACATCGTTAACGCATCAAACAACATTTGGTTAACAGGTGATTTACCAGCTATACCAACTACTCCACACATAGCAACCTCGCAGACAAGCTAGGGTTAATAAAAAGGATTATTTGTTGACTCACCCGATCCAGAACGTCCGTGCTTGTTCTGCGACTCAGATGGGAGGTCTGAAGATTTCTGAGCATCTTCAGACTGAATATGATGAAGTGCTTGATTTGCAGCATCTTTGGACAATTCGGTTGCCCAAGGCGCATATGGCAATAATGACTGAACCATTTTAGATTGTTTCCAATGTGGTGAACTTTCTACCCAAGGACCTAGCCCCTGCATAGTGATCAGCACCACCAACAATCCTTTCAAGCTTCCAAAAACACCACCTGCCAGTCGATTTAGAGGACCAAGCTTTAATGTTTTCAAAATACTGTTCAATAACCATGTTGCGACCCAAGTCATGACTACAATCAACAATACAATAAATGCGAACGCGGCAATCTTCTGTACCACTGGATCTGTACTTAAAGATGTCATCGAAGGTGCAAGGACGGTTGCATACTTTGCCGCAATGACAAGTGCAAGAATCCATCCAATGAAGTTCGCAAAGGCTTTTACAAATCCTTGACGCAAACCGTTAAGCCCTCCAATGAGCAAAATAATCAGTATAAAGATATCAATGGTATTCATGATATTTACAATGCGTCTACGCAGTCTTTTACAAGTGTCGGACCTGTATATATGAGGCCACTATACACTTGTACAAGGCTTGCTCCTGCTTTTTGTTTCGCAACAGCATCCGCGCCCGACAAAATACCACCTACACCGATCAATGGAATTTGACCGTTTAATACTTTAGCAAAAGCCGCCAAACATGCCGTACTTTTTTCAAAGACTGGTGCACCGGATAGACCACCAGCTTCATCACCAAATGGAAGGCCTTCAACACCTTCACGTGACAAAGTCGTATTGGTGACAATCAGACCATCAATTTTAAATTTTAACAATTGTTGTGCAATAAAATTAATGTCTTCAGGTTCTAGATCTGGTGCAACTTTAAGTACTAAGGGTACATAATGTTGATTTTCATCCGCCAACTCGAGTTGACGTTTCTTGAGCGTCTCTAACAGTTCAGTCAAAGCATCACCGCTTTGTAAGCTGCGAAGATTTTTTGTGTTAGGAGATGAAATATTAACGGTAATATAAGAAGCGTAGTTATAAACTTTTTCTAGACAAATCAGATAATCGTCAACTGCTTTTTCAACAGGTGTGACTGCATTTTTACCGATATTGATCCCAAGTACACCCTTAAATTTTGCAGCTTTGACATTTTCGATCAGCTGATCCACGCCATCGTTGTTAAAACCCATACGGTTAATAATGGCTTTTGCTTTCGGTAAACGAAATAAACGAGGTTCAGGGTTCCCTGATTGTGGAAGTGGTGTAATTGTACCAATTTCAATAAAGCCGAAGCCCTGGCTCGCCAGCGCATCGATATAAGCACCGTTTTTATCAAGACCAGCTGCTAAACCAACTGGATTAGGAAATTCGATTCCCATACATGTCACTGGTTTAGACGCCACGTTTTGACGCATCATTCCCATCTTGTGAGAAGATTTCAACAGCGATAATGTCAGCTCATGTGCACGCTCTGGTGCTAAAGTAAACAACAAAGGGCGGGCTAGAGAATACAACATATCTATAAAAGTCTACTGCTTTTTAAGTCGGCATATTATAGGCACAGCACAAATAAAACACCATGCTTAGCAGATCTTTATTTTTACCGATTATTGTACACTCGCTGTTAATTTGACCTGTCCCGCTTCAGAACTTAATTCCATCTTTTCAATACTTAAGCCAATTTGAACCAATTGCGTCAAAAAATTGGCCAGAATTGCATAATTTTCATGCATCACAGCAATCTGTATTTGCTCGCCGACTTGTTGCGATGCCACTGACAAGCCCTGTTGTTGCGACACACGCTGAACTTTTTCCAACGCACTCAGTTGTGTATCACCTGCTGGTTTCATCGTGACGGCATTACTTTGCATCCAAACAACAGTATCTTTAAGTTCATTCACGCGCTTTTGTTGAAAATTTGCAGCTTTATTCATATAAAATAGTGCCGAACCAATCGCTGCCACTACAACAAAAATCGTGGTAAAGATCACCATGACTCGTTCACGAGTAGAAAGTTGGTCTAAATAATCAGTGATGCGCTCAATTTGCCCATCTATACGTTGCTGTAGGTTTTCCATTTTTGTCATTATTGTATTTTCACCAATCCAATCGCGCCGTTGGCACTTGGTTGAATATTCCCTAATTCAACTTTAAAACCTTGTTGTTTTAATTGATTGGTTAGGGTTTGTAGTACTTCTGCTGAATTAGCTTTTAGCTCCATATTCAGCATCGAGGCTTCATAGCTCACACGATTTGCAGAAATTTGGTTTTGCATCAAAACTGGCCCGACACGGCTCAGCAAGGACAGCGCCTGCGCATTGCCCGTTTGACTCTGACGCAATTGTGATTCGAACTGGCTTTTCAGCGTTTGTTCAGTCACAGGATAGCTTTGCCCAAACCAATATTTAAACTGATCAATCGCTTGTGCCGCAGTGATATTGGCCACTTTTTTGTATTGATACCAACGAACTGCATCATAGCTAAACTGTGTAATTACAGCCGCGACCAAAACTGCTGCACATGCTTTCCAATAGCCACTCACACCATTATTGGCTTTGGCTTTCGGCAAAACATTGAGTGGATGTTGTTTCGGTTTTTTTATATTGGGTAGTTCATAATGAAACGATTCAATGTGATCATGCGTTACAGCGGCTTCAAGACTATGCGTCTGATCTGAACTTAGATTTGAAATCTTATAGTTCGGCTGACCAATTTGATAATCTAAGTACAATGCCAAATCATCAACAGACTGACCGACATATTCACTATTTCGGACCAATAAATGACCGCTGACATTTGCCAAAACATGTTGCCCTGCTTCTGGACTTGGCAAGACCAAAAAGTCAGGTAATAACGAAATGACTTTCACAGGGATTAGTGTCAAAGCATGCTGCATCGTTTCGACTGCACTATGCGCAACCCCCATGACCGTTAATTCATCTGGACTTTGAAAATGATGCAATACTTTCATTGCATCCAAAGGCAAAATGACATATTCCTCAAGTAAATATTTTACGCCGTCTGGGCCAAGTTTTTTATATTGGTTTTTTGGAAAATTTTGCTGAATGATTTGTACATCACGACTTGGAAAGAAAACAACCGCTTCCTTTCCCGCATGTGGCTGAATTTCCTGAATCAATTGTTCAAGTGTCGATGACTGCTTCCAGAAATCCCCTTCTGACCATTGCCAAACCCCATTGGCTTCGGGCATCCATAAATACAACATTAATTTTTCTGCCGTTTTAATTGGTTTTTATGTTGATGGTATAAACGTTTTAATTTGTGTTGATAACCCTGGAGCAATGACCGCTTGTTCATAAATGCGCGCTTCTGCCAAAGCATAGGGATTAAAATATTCTGAGACCAAAACACTGGCCATATGTGCCACAACGTTCATATGGCACACCACCACAATAGACTCATACGGTAAATGTGACAACCATTCCACTGCAACTTTGGCATCATCTTCCGGTTTGATGGCATTACAAATAACCACAGGCACATGTGGAAAATGTTTTTGCAAAGATGAAAGTGTTTGCTGCGCACGCAGTAGCGTACTCACCACAAAAACGTCTGGTTGAATTATATCTTTCAAATATGCTGCAGTTTCTGCCGCTTGAGTTTGTCCGCGCGCTGTTAAAGGACGCTTTTCATCATTCCCCATTACTGGCGGAGCAGCTTCGCCATGCCTAACCAATGTCAGTTGCATAAAATTTCCTTATTCTATTCCGCACATTATATACAGCCAGTATGACAAAGCTATGTGTATTGCATATTAATCAGCTAACTTAAACTTGCTGATGTGGCAAGACAAATTCAACATCACTACGATGGCCATTTTTCATCAGTGACAATGCAATATTCAGTGCCGGTGCACCTTCAAAAATCACTTCGTACAAGGCACTGGTAATTGGCATATATACACCGAGCTCTTCAGAGCGTGCGCGTACTTGCACAATGGTATTAATCCCTTCCGCAGTTTGTCCCAGTTCTTTGGTGGCTTGCTCTAAGCTTTTACCACTACCGAGTGCAAAGCCGACTTGGTAATTACGGCTGAGCGGACTACTACAAGTTGCAAATAAATCACCGACACCAGATAAACCTAGGAATGTTAATGGGTTTGCGCCTAATTTCACTGCAAAACGGCTCATTTCTGCCAAAGCACGTGTCAAAATCATACTCTTGGTATTTTCACCGACACCATAAGCCGCAGCTAGACCCATCGCGACTGCATAGATATTTTTCAGAGCACCGCCCAATTCCACGCCATGCACATCATCACTGGCAAATACACGGAACAACGCACTGTGTAGCGCTTGTTGAACTGCATAACGAACCAGCTCAGATTGGCTTGCGATCACTGTTCCTGCTGGTTGTCCTGCAACAATTTCCTTCGCCAAGTTTGGCCCTGAAAGCACACCATAAGGGACTTCAGGAAGTTCTTCACGAATAATATCGCTCATAAAGCTAAAGGTATTGGCTTCAATACCTTTGGTTAAAGACACCACTGCTTGTGACGTGATAAAAGGCTTGATCTGCTGTAAAACACTACGGAAAGAATGGCTCGGAATGGCCACCAAAATAATGTCACGATTACATACTGCTTTTTCTAAATCTGAAACAGCAAGCAAACTTGCTTCTAATTGAAAATCTGGCAAGTAACGTTTATTAATATGTGTTGCATTAATGTCCGCAGCTACCGCCTCATCACGAATCCATATCATGGTGTCACAGCCATTACGTACTGCGGTATTGGCCATCGCAGTACCAAAACTCCCACCACCCAACACCGTAACACGTAGTGCAGTTTTTTGGTCAACTGACACAGGGCTAACAAGACTTGCAAAATCAAGTTCTGACATTGTTCTTTTATCCTAATTTCTTTACTGATCGAACTTCATCAATCGATCTATTTTTCACTTTTATTGGTTTGCTTTATGCCAATGGCTTACAAAGTCAGCAGACTGTATTTCAGCACGAGGTGGAATTGCTTTCACTGCTGTACCGATATAAATAATGCCTGAAATCAAATCATTTTCCGTTAAGCCTAAGGCTTGTTTAAACAATTTAGATTCAACCACCGCTCCACTACGCCACATGGTTGAAAAGCCCTGTGCTTGTAGAGAGAGCAAAAAGTTTTGTACTGCTGCGCCTGAACTTAAGATTTGTTCGAAATGCGGAACTTTGGGATGATCTTGTAATTGAGTTAAAGCCAAAACCAATAGTGGCGCACGAAATGGGTGGTGTTTCACACGTTCCAACTGCGCTTCTTCTGTTTGTCCAGTATCGGCTAAGGCATGTGAAAGCAACTCACCAAATGCTTCACGTTCAGTTTCAGGAATAATCACGAAACGCGTAGGCTTAAGACGATGATGATCTGGCGCCGTTAAAGCGGCTTGAAACGCATTTTCCAATTGCTCAGCATTCGGCGCAGGTTCAATTAAATGACCAATCGACTGACGCTGATGAATATTTTGATGAACTGTATCAACTGCTGACTTTAGAATTGACATCTATACACTGTACTTTAAAACGTTTGCTCAAGATTAGCATATTCTCAATAACTTACTCTAGAATGTTTACATCAGACTCGGTGCTTATTTGTTAAGTCAGCTTTATTCACAGATTTACTATAAAAAAACCGCATAACTTGTACAGCAGTTCCCTGTTCTATAAGAAATTTTATGTTCAAATAAATCAAATTGTTTCTAACTCGGGGCACCGCATGAAAAAATTCAACAAAACTGTTGCCATTGTTAGCACGCTAAGCGCAACTGTGCTTTTAGCTGCATGTACATCTACGCCAACAAAATCTTTAGCGATTCAAAAACCAAATAATCAATATGAAGTGACTGCCGTAGGTAAAACCAGTTTAGCGGCAAAAAATAATGCAATTGCAGCTGCAAATAGTACCTGTGGTAAAAATGCGACCCCTGTCGTCGTGGATGAAAAGCAAGAATACAACGGTGTATTAAAAGGCGTGGTCGATGAAAAGACAGGTCAAATGATTCAGGCTGCGGCTGGTGTACTTGGCACCATTACAGGAAATAGCGGTAGCATCAGCAAAGATGATGATTACCAAACCGTACTAACCTTTAGTTGCCGTGCAAACTAAAACGCTAGTCTGTGATTTTGTTTTGTCATTAACTCAAAATGAAATAGTCGACATGAAATAAAAAAGCCTGCAAATCTGCAGGCTTTTTAGAAGCAAAATTAGCAATAACCGTCTAAACGGGTTAAAGGTAATTTTTGACCAATGGCTTTTTCAATTTCAGGCAGTGAAAAAGCATCATCTTCAGACAAGAAACTAATACTCACACCACGAGTACCTGCACGACCTGTACGACCGATACGGTGTACATAATCATCAGACTGTTCAGGAAGTGTGAAGTTCACTACATGAGAAACACCATCGACATGGATACCACGACCCGCAACGTCTGTTGCAATCATGATGTTATGTTGACCATTTTTGAACTGATCAAGCATTTTCAAACGTTTATCTTGAGCGATTTCACCTGACAACATCACCACTTTATAACCATCTTTTTTGAGATGATCATAAAGTTTACGCACTTGATCACGGCGGTTGGCAAAGATCATAACTTTTTCAATTGGTTCATCACGTAAGATGTCTTCCAGCAATTTATATTTATCAGACTTCGCCACCATGTAGACACGTTGCTCTACATCTGCATTGGTTTTTTTCTCAGGTTCAATTTCAACAGTTACTGGTTCAAACAACCATTGCTGTGCCAAATTTAAAACGTCATAACTAAATGTTGCAGAGAACATCAAAGTTTGTCGTTGTTCTTTACGTGGTGAAAAGCGCACGATACGTTTTACAGATGGGATAAAGCCCATATCTAATAAACGGTCAGCTTCATCAATCACTAAAAATTCTATTTGATCGAGCCAAACTTCTTTTTGTTCAACAAAGTCAATTAAGCGACCCGGTGTCGCCACCATAATGTCGACAAAATTACGATTTAATAGATTTTTTTGCTTATCAAAATCTACCCCACCGAGCAAAGTCATGACATTGAGATCAGTGTATTTCACTAAATCTTTTGCATCACTTTCAATTTGCAAAGCAAGTTCGCGCGTTGGTGCAAGAATCAATGCACGCGGTTCACCACGATAACGCTGTTCCTTAATTGGATTATTCAACAAGTCATTGATCACACTGACCAAGAAAGCCGCAGTCTTACCAGTACCAGTTTGAGCACGACCAATAGCGTCATGTCCAGCCAATGTAAATTTTAAAACCTTTTGCTGAATAGGCGTCATATCCTTAAAACCTAAAGCATCAATGGCTTTTTTAAGGTTCGGATGTAAATTTAAGGTTTCAAAACCTGATGACATATAGATGTGCCCTAATTGAATAATCACAAAATTGCTGAAGCATTATAAACAAAAAACGCCCCAATTTACATTGGAGCGTTTTTGAGTACATTCAGACGATTAGTCTAAAGGTTGTACTTCTTCAGCTTGGAAGCCTTTTTGACCTTTAACAACGCTGAATTCTACGCGTTGACCGTCACGAAGTGAACGGTGGCCTTCGCCCATAATTGCGCGGAAATGAACGAATACGTCGTCGCCGCCGTTACGTTGAATAAAGCCAAAGCCTTTAGTGTCGTTGAACCATTTAACAACGCCTTGTTCACGAGCTGTCATAAGTTAATCCTTATCGTATTTAAAAAAGAAGGACCACCCGGTGTTGCAAACAGCAGACCAAACAAGGTTAAAAAAAATATTTTTATTTCTAAGCTTGTAATCATTCTGTAAAACTATCAACAAAATCCCGGTTACATCCAAATATATCAAGAGTTAAGAGGCTTCACAGCCAACAAAAATCTTAACAACGCAACGAGCTTAACACGGGTTTACCGCAATTAATAGATTTTTTTGATCTATTTTCCTTTTGAATATTCTTATTTTTTCACATCGTTTGAGTTATAAATCACAAAGGATTTTTACCTATTTTAGGTTGGGATTTGGCACTGTATTTGCTAATATTTCCATTGAAATGTAAACATGTTGGATCTGCTTCGTGAATGACAGCCAAAATTCGCTTTTAACTGTAGATGCAATGGGTAAACCCTGCCCGATGCCACTATTGATGCTCAAAAAAGCTTTAAAGAAAAGTCCAGACCAATCTTTATTGTTAAAGTCATCCGATCCGCACAGCCAACAAGATATATCACGATACTGTCAAATACATCAGTTAAACTGTGAAATGCGCAAAATTTCCGATTCTGAGTTTCATTACTTGATTGAATCTTAAAAAGATTCAGTTAAACTAAATTGCTTCATAATTGAATAAAAGTTTACATTTCTATACCCAATTTTCCATAATTTACGGAAATATTGGATTAAGATGAATCTTAGTTATTGGGCTTACCCATTTTAATTCTCAAGGAGAAAACATGAGTGACAGCAGCAATCAATTGATGCCCCTGTCATTATCGGCACCTGGGGTGAATCTTGGTGCTTATATTAGTACTGTTAATCAGATTCCAATTTTATCGGCCGAACAAGAAAAAGAGCTGGCCGAACGTTATTATTATGACCAAGATTTAGACGCAGCTAAAATGCTAGTAATGTCACATCTTCGTTTTGTTGTACATATCGCACGTAGCTATGCAGGCTACGGCTTGCCACAAGGTGACCTGATTCAAGAAGGTAACTTGGGCTTAATGAAAGCGGTAAAACGTTTTGACCCAAACATGGGCGTACGTCTCGTATCTTTTGCTGTGCATTGGATTAAAGCAGAAATTCATGAATATGTGATTCGTAACTGGCGTATTGTCAAAATTGCGACCACTAAAGCGCAGCGTAAATTATTCTTTAATTTACGTAGCTTAAAAAAGTCATCTAAAAAATTAACTTTGGATGAAGCACAGTCGATTGCCAATGACTTAAATGTAACACCTGAACAAGTCTTGGAAATGGAAGGCCGTTTAACCGCTTATGATGCTGCCTTTGAAGCTCAAGGTGATGATGACGATGAAGGTTCGACCCATGTCGCTCCTGCCCTTTATCTCGAAGATAACCGTTACGACCCTGCGCGTTTAGCGGAAGATGAAGATTACGAAGAACAAAGCACTTCAGCTTTACATGAAGCCATGGATCAGTTGGATGACCGTTCACGTAACATCTTACAACGTCGCTGGTTAGATGACGAAAAGTCGACGCTGCATGAATTGGCGGCGGAATATAATGTATCTGCTGAACGTATTCGTCAGTTGGAAAAAAATGCGATGGAAAAAATTAAAGTCGCAATGTCCTCAAACTAAGTTGAAGGCTTTTCCAGTCATTCTTAAAAAGAGCATTTCGATGCTCTTTTTTATGTCTGAATAGTATTGAATGACAAGCTACAACACAAAAACTTTGGGCATTTTTGCTTTAACCCTGCGTGCTAAATATGCTATGGTTATGCGCAAATTTTGTTAAGGTGAATGCACATGTGGATTGCCATTTCCGCACTTAACTTAGCTTTTGCTGTAATGCTTGGTGCCTTTGGTGCACACGGATTAAAAGCTCGCGCGACTGAAGCCCAATTGGCTTGGTGGCAAACTGCAACGGACTATTTCTTTTATCATGCACTGGGCTTACTTGCCCTCGCGATCTTATCCAAAGTCATTCCCCAACTTCCAATAAAAGCCAGTTTCCTAGTTATACAAATTGGTATTTTCTTCTTCTGTGGTTCTTTATATGTGATGGCTCTAGGTTTACCACGCAGTCTCGGTGCCATTACTCCAATTGGTGGAGCGTTGATGATTGCTGGATGGCTCATATTGGCCTGGAATGCATTTAAATACGCAAAATAATTAACAACAGATTTTGGCCTTATTCAATAGGTAAGGCAGCAAGAACGGAATCCGCAAATGCAAATCTATTTAAACGGCGAAGCTACACAAACCGAATGTGTCAACCTCTTGCAATTGGTTCAACAATTACAACTGGAAGGCAAACGCTTCGCTGTTGAAAAAAATGAAATGATCATCTCGAAAAGTAAATTGGAACAAACCCCAATTACTGAGCAAGATCATATTGAAATTATTCATGCCGTAGGTGGCGGCTAAAATGGAGCTCCCATGGAAGATACACCCCTAATCATTGGTTCACGTACATTTAATTCACGACTTTTAGTTGGTACAGGTAAGTACAAGGACTTAACGGAAACTGACCAGGCCATTCAAGCCAGTGGTGCTGAAATTGTGACCGTTGCCATTCGCCGTGTGAATATTGGTCAACATCCAGACCAGCCAAACTTGCTTTCTGTAGTTCCACCTGAGAAATATACGATTTTGCCAAATACAGCCGGTTGTTTCGATGCGAACAGCGCGGTTCGTACTTGTATGTTGGCACGTGAACTCTTAGATGGTCACAATTTGGTTAAACTTGAGGTTTTAGGGGATGAGAAAACCCTATATCCAAATATTACTGAGACTTTAAAAGCTGCACGTACATTGATTGACGATGGCTTTGAAATCATGGTTTATACCTCAGATGACCCAATTGTGGCACAAGAACTGGAAAGCATGGGCTGTGTAGCGATTATGCCTTTAGGTAGTCTTATTGGCTCAGGTTTAGGCATTCTCAACCCACATACTATTTCGATCATTAAAGACAATGCCAAAGTACCTGTTTTGGTCGATGCCGGTGTAGGTACAGCAAGTGATGCAGCGATAGCGATGGAATTGGGCTGTGATGGCGTATTAATGAATACAGCAATTGCAGCTGCACAAAACCCTGTTCTGATGGCTTCAGCGATGAAAAAAGCAGTTGAAGCAGGCCGTGAAGCATTCCTAGCAGGACGTATGCCACGTAAACGCATGGCAAATGCCAGTTCACCTGAAACTGGATACTTCTTTAAATAAGAACTTATTCACGGTATAAAAGAGGACTCTATTGAGTCCTCTTTTTGATTTTGAAAACCTGATAATAATGAAAATATCCCATATATTTTGTACTTTGAGTCTTTGTGTCGCATCTAGTTGGCTGTCTGCCCAAGTGCCGAGCACAGCCAAATCACTCGCGCCTCAAGGTTGGAACATTTTGATGGCTACGACTGGAGACCTAAACAAAGATCAAATGCCAGATATTGCGATGATCGTGGAAAAGCAAAAAGTCGATGTAGCGACCTATGATGACGATGGCAAAGTCGTTCATAACCATCCACGAAAACTCATCGTGTTTTTTAAAACCGCAAAGGGATATCAACGTATCGTTGAAAACAACAGCATCCCTGTCGCTCAGCAACCGAATTCATGCCTACTAGACCCACTTGCTGAAGCAGAAGACATCCAAATCAGTAAAGGCAATTTACTCGTTCATTTTAGTTATTTTATGGCTTGTGGTGGCTGGGAATTGCCCCGACATAGTCATACCTTCCGTTGGCAAAATCAACGCTTTGACCTGATTGGTTTTGACTACAGTAGCTTTCACCGAGCTTCTGGTGAAGAAACATCGAAAAGCTACAATTTTTCGACCTTAAAACGTAAGGAAATTGTAGGCGGCAATATGTTTAAAGATGCCAAAACTCATACCAAATGGTCAAGCTTCAAAACACCACAACAGCTGACGCTTAAAAATATTAACTTTGATGATTTCTATACACAGTTCGAGTACTAAGTTGAACCTGAGCAATAAAAAACCGCCAATTTCGGCGGTATTTTATTATTCAATTTGAATACACAACTTAAGGAATCAATCCTTCATCACGCATCGCAATTTGAACTGATTGACGCTCTGCAACTTTGTTACGTAATGCAATGATATTTTTATATGGCGTTAAATCATGTCCGATGCCATTTGACCAATTTGTCAGTACAAAGAGATAGGCATCTGCTGGGCCAAAGTTATCATCGACCAAATAGTCGTTATCCGATTCATCAATCGCTTTATCGATATATGTCAATAAACGATCAATTTCTGCATAAGCTTTTTCTTTAGCGTCTGCATCTAGTGGTGCACCAAAGAATACGGCATAAGCATCATGTAATTCTGAGTTCAAATAGCCAAGCCATTCTAAAACTTTGGCACGACCTAAACCAGATGGCGGAATTAAGTCTTGTTTTGGATCATGCTGTGCAAGGAACGGTAAAATGGCCACATTCTCGGTCAAGATCAAACCTGGGTTAATTTCTAATGCAGGTACATAACCTTTTGGGTTGATCTCGTAATAATCTACCCCTTTTTCTGTTTTATGGTTTTTTAGGTCAACACGGACCAAATCAAAATCGACATTAATTTCATTTAAAATTATATGTGATGCTAATGAACATGCACCTGGAGAATAATAAAGCTTCATATCTGATCCTTGTTATGTACTATTCAATGTTTTAAATCTCTTCTGTCAAACTTTCAAGTGATCAAACCTGTAAATTGCAAAAAAGCGTAAATGCTGAAACATATATACTCATTGACTATTATCCATATTTAAGAAGATTTCAAGTCACTGTGTTATGCATTTTTATACTCAGTTGTTTTAACATAGCCGCGTTTAAGATTTGATGAAAAGTTACCGTGTTACAACTTAAAAAAGAACAATGGTTTTCCAATATTCGTACTGATGTACTCGCTGGCTTGGTGGTTGGACTTGCGTTGATTCCAGAATCCATCGCCTTTTCAGCTATTGCTGGGGTTGACCCTCAGGTTGGTTTGTACGCTTCGTTTTGTATTGCCGTCACCATTGCCTTTTTTGGTGGTCGTACAGCAATGATTTCAGCTGCTACGGGTGCGATGGCCTTACTTATGATCACGTTGGTCAAAGATCATGGTTTGCAATACCTTTTGGTTGCCACGATTTTAACTGGTGTGATTCAGTTCATTGCTGGCTATTTTAAAGTCGCAAAACTTATGCGCTTCGTCTCGCAGTCAGTGGTGTATGGTTTTTTAAATGCACTCGCGATTTTGATTTTTTTCGCACAGCTACCTGAAATGTCAAAGATGGATAGTTTGGGCTATGTCTTTATGCTTTTAGGGCTTGCAATTATTTATCTGTTTCCATATCTACCTAAAATTGGCAAAGCCATTCCATCACCGCTGATTTGCATTATTGTCCTCAGTGGTTTGGCATTATTTTTAGGTGCTGACCTGCGTACTGTGAGTGATTTGGGTAAGTTTCCAGAGACTTTACCTATTTTCTTGATTCCTGAAATTCCTTTTAATCTTGAAACCCTCACGATTATTTTTCCCTATTCCATTACCCTAGCAACAGTTGGCCTATTAGAAACGATGATGACCACGACAGTGATCAATGAAGTCACTGGAACTGAAGGTGATCGTCATCAGGAATGTCGTGGTCAAGGGATTGCCAATATAGTCAGTGGCTTTATGGGCGGCATGGCTGGATGTGCCATGATTGGGCAGTCGATTATTAATGTTAGTTCTGGCGGGCGAACTCGCCTTTCCACTTTGGTTGCAGGTGTATTTTTGTTGTGTTTGGTGGTGTTCTTAAAAGAATGGTTGGCTTATGTCCCAATGGCGGCCTTAGTCGCGATTATGGTCATGGTGTCATTCACTACTTTCCAGTGGAAATCAGTCAAGCAATTTTCGAAGCATCCGATGTCTTTTAATGTCGTAATGATTGCTGTGGTGATCGTGGTGCTTGCAACACATAATTTAGCCCTTGGCGTAATGGTTGGCGTGCTCCTCTCTGCGTTGTTTATTATCAATCAACTGGAAAGCTCGGTAAAAGTCACATCTGAACTTAAAGACAATATTCGTAGCTACACAGTCTATGGACAAATTTTCTTTAGTAGCTCTGAGACTTTTTATCAATTTTTTGATTTTCAGGAGAGGGTTAGTCATGTGCGAATTGATCTGAGTCATGCACATATTTGGGATATTACTTCTGTTAATATTTTGAAGAATGTCGTGCAAAAATTTGAATCAAGACAGATTCAAGTAGAGGTTTTTGGCTTAAATGAAGCAAGTAGCACTTTACTTGACCGTGTCAGTGTCTAATGGATTTTTGAAATATTCACTTTGAATCAAATCAATTTTCAATAAAGTGTGACCTATTGAAACCCTATGCAGGATGAATATAGCAAAGGGTTTCAATAATCAAAGTCTCATTTGTAATGACATTACATAAAATACTAAGGCTATAAAAAAGAGAAAAATTCACCATTCATTCGATTTAACTGTATAATTCATCTCATAAAATTATAACTATCAAAAATAAAATAAAGATTTGATGTGACTTTCTATTTATTTTTTTAAATTGTGGATACACAAAATTGGGGGAATTTTGATGGTATGGTTTTGGTCACGACACTGCATTCAAGCAAATCGGCTGCTGGTCTTAGCGAGTCTATTTTGCCTGCTATGTTGTTTCGCTATACCCACTTTTGCCAATTCCACCCCTCAGATCTCAAGCAGTCATTGTCCTGTTGAAATTACCCATATTGCCACAGCTAAAAGCGCTGTCGAGCAAGAGCGCCCACGTACAGGTTGGCAAAATCTGCAAAAGCTTCCAGACACATGGAATAAACGTTGGCCGGACTATCATGGTATCGCTTGGTACAAAATCCAATTTAAGTTGAACTGTAATTTCCATCAGTTAAATCAACCCATTGCTATCGCTATACAAGGCATCACCCAAAGTGGACGGGTTTATATCAACGATGCCCTACTTTGGCAAGATTACATTTCAGCAGAACATTTTTCACGAAGCCAACATCAACCTAGACTATTGAACTTGCCTAGCTCGAGTTTAAAGCAAGGTGTAAATACCATTTGGGTGCAAGTGTATGGTTCAGTGACCCAAAAATCAGGACTCAGTTCAGTTCAAATTGGGGAATACCCGCAAGTCTACGACACCTTTAAGATTTGGCTACTCGAACAACGACAATTAGTCGAACTCAATACGATGATTAATTTCGTCGTGGCTGTGTTCTTTTTTTTAGCATGGCTCGCCAATCGCAATGAAAGAGCTTATTTATGGTTAACCATCACAGGCATGGCTTGGGTGTTTTATAGCCTGTGTATTATTTTTAATGGGCCAATTACATTTCTAACCACCGTACAGGTCGACCGCCTACAAAATATTATTTTCTGTTTTTATACGGTTTTTGGCTGTATTGGTGCGTGGTATTTTGCAAACCATCCTTTCCCGAAAATTCAGAAAATGTTATTAAGCCTAGCCACCATCGCCGCGCTCTGTATAGGTTTTGCGCCAGAGGCTTATTTAAAGACCGTCATCCAAATTTGTTTTAGCTTCTTTGTTTTTGTCTTTGTGGCCAAATGTATTAGCTACCCCTATTTAGCGTATAAAGCCAAAATGGCTGAAACCTATTTGCTTGCAACGCTTTATCTGATTTATTTACCGATTGCGGTACATGATGCTCACTTTATGATGACCATGGAAGGTCATGCCCTCTCGCCCTATACCGGGCCAGTGACCACCCTCATCTTGGGCGGCGTACTGGCTTTACGTTTAGCCCGACACACCCGTCAAATTGAGCGCTTTAATAAGACCTTAACTGAAAATGTACAACGTGCAGAACTGAAACTCGCCACTTCACTTGGTCAACAACATCAACTCGCACTTGAAAATGCACGACTTCAAGAACGAATTCATTTATCTCATGACTTACATGATGGTTTAGGCGGATCAATTGTCCGTTCAATTTTACTGTTAGAACAAAATGACAAAATTGAAAAACCACAAATCATGTCGATGCTTAAACTGTTCCGAAATGATTTAAGACAAGTCATCGATTCAGGTTCGAGTATAGGAACGAAAGTTCCCGACACCCCGATCGAATGGGCGGCACCGATTCGCCATCGCTTTGTACAGCTCTTTGAGGAATTAGACATAAGCTCGAGCTGGAAAATTGCTGCCGAATGGATTCACTCACCTTCTGCGACCCAATGTCTCAATTTGACACGTGTCGCAGAAGAAACCCTCACCAATATTTTAAAACACAGTCAAGCAAGCAAAGTTCATTTCAGTTTGTGCCAAACAGAAACTCAGTTGGTATTACGTATTGAAGATAACGGTATAGGCTTCAACCCTAACAATGTTGAACAAGGTCTACATGTTGGTCTACATAGTATGCAAACACGAATCCATCGTATCGGCGGTGAATTTATAATACAATCACAGCCGGGTTCTACCGTTCTTGAGGCCATTTTGCCATTTAAATCTGATGGTGCTGACAGTGAAGATCTTGATGAAAAAACAGCCTAGATTAATGTTAATTCATGACTTTTGAGCTAAGTAATTCACTGTACATGGCAAATGCTCAGCACGGCTCCAATCGGTAAGATTGAGCAAAAAGCGGATTTATTCACGGTAAAAATTTGACTTGTGTATCTCAGGACTTAAAATACGGCATTCGAATTTTTTACATTTGCCAAAGTTATGTCGAACGATCAATTAGACCAGCACGCAGTAGATCTGGATAACCTGAACGAACACCGTGAAATCGTGACGTTTATGCGCCGCTCTGCGCCACTTAATACTTCGCAACGTACTGCGCTGGAACAATATGGTCATCTAATTTTGGAATATCCTGTTGGGGATTTGCGTCAGCATTTTGAGCACCCTGAACGCCCATTAACTGTTGAGATCGGTTTTGGTATGGGGCGTTCTTTGGTACTGATGGCAAAAGCAAACCCAGAACGTAACTTTGTCGGCATTGAAGTACATGTTCCGGGTATCGCTCAATGTGTGTATGAAGCAGGTCTTGCAGGGTTAACTAACCTTCGAGTATTGGATGCTGATGCCATCCAAGTGCTACGTGAAATGCCAGACAACAGTATTAACACTGTGCAATTATACTTCCCAGATCCATGGCAGAAGAAACGTCATTTCAAACGTCGTTTTGTATCTCATGACCGTATGCCATTGGTTGAAGAAAAATTAGAAATCGGCGGCACATTCCACTCAGCGACTGACTGGGAACCGTATGCGGAATGGATGATCGAAGTGCTTGAAGAACGCCCACGTCTTGAAAACCTTGCGGGTAAAGGCAATAGCTACCCTCGTCCAGACTGGCGTCCACAAACTAAGTTTGAACGTCGCGGAATTGAAGCAGGCCATAAAATTAATGACTTCATCTTCAAAAAAGTATATTAATTTTTGAATGAAGCAAAAAACCACCGTTAGCGGTGGTTTTTTTATTTCTGTTTTATTTTTAGATTTATCTTTGTTGTATCAAATCATATAAAAATGGCTTACATCTAAGCTACTTGTGATTGGAGCTGACTTTGTCGAATCATATCCACGGCTTTTTCAGCAATCATCATTGTCGGCGCATTGGTATTGCCATTCACCACAGAAGGCATGATGGAAGCATCGACGACACGAAGGTTTTGAATGCCGTAGACTTTCAATTCAGGGTCAACCACAGACATCTCATCTACGCCCATCTTACAACTACCGACAGGGTGATAAACCGTATCCACACGCTGACGTAAGATTGCACGTATATCATCATCTGTTTTGACCAGTGAGGTAAATAAATCTTGCTGATAATGACTCGATAAAGACGGCGACATCATCAATTGCTGCGTCAACTTAAAACCTTGTACCAAATCTTCTAAATCCTGTTCATCCCCTAAAAAGTTTGGATCAATCAATAATGGATCATTGATACTGGAACCACTTAGTTTGATCGTGCCGCGACTTCTTGGATTGAGCAGACACACATGACACGATAAACCATGGCTTGCATGAAATTTCCGTGCATGGTCATCTACTAACGCCACGACAAAGTGTAATTGCAAATTTGGAATGGCTAAATCGGGTGAAGACTTTAGAAAACCGCCACATTCTGCAAAATTTGAAGCAATCATACCCCTTCGTTCCTTACGATAGCGACTGATCTGCTTGAACATATCAATTGAATTAGGTAAGGACATGCCAAATGTACATTGGTATTCTTTGACTTTATAACCAAAAATGAAATCGGGATGGTCGTGGAAGTTCTTTCCTACACCCGGTAAATGATGTTTCACTTCAATGCCATGCGCTTGGAGTTCGCTCTGGTCGCCTACTCCAGACAACATTAAAATCTGCGGTGACTGCATCGCTCCGGCACTGAGTAAAACCTCCCGTCTGGCTTTTAGGTGTTTCATTTGCCCTGCATGTTGGACTTCAACACCTGTGGCCACTTTATCTTCTATAATGATTTTATGTGTTGTGGCTTTGGTCAATACCGTTAAATTTGGTCGGTTTAAATGCGGAAACAAATAAGCACGCGCCACACTACAACGCTCTCCATTGATATGTGTTACCTGATAAACCCCTAAGCCTTCTTGTTCTGCGCCATTAAAATCATCGAGAAATTTATGGCCTTGTGCACGAGCCGCTTCGGTATAGCGTTGATGGAAAATATTGTCACTTTGTACATCTGTGACGGACAGAGGGCCGTCATTACCGTGGAATTCATTCTGTATTCGGTTGTTATTTTCTGAGCGAATAAAATATGGTAAGACCTCATCATATGACCAGCCAGTATTTCCCTGTGCCGCCCATTGATCATAGTCATTTTTATGTCCACGAATATAAATCATGGCATTAATACTCGATGAACCACCAAGGCATTTTCCACGTGGTTGATAGCCTTTACGACCATTCAAGCCAGCTTGAGGCACAGTTTCAAAGGCCCAATTATTGATCTTGGTCGGCAGGCTCACCACGCATGCAGCTGGAATATTGACCGTCCACTGATCACCTTGTCCACCTGCTTCTAGCAAGCACACAGATATATTCGGATCTTCACTGAGTCGTGCAGCCAGTACGCATCCCGCACTTCCGCCACCAATCACAATATAATCAAATTCCATTTTTCACATTATTTTCATCCAATTGATTCTTTTTATAAATGCACAATAAGTGATTTAACGCTGACTGAAAAGTTTCTTTTTTAAAATAATGAGCGCCATACCGAGCAAGAAAAATGAGACTATTGATCAAAATTTTGATGCAAGTTTCACTCATGCAACGTAGTAACTATATCGATGAAAATGATCGATAAACTTAATACACTCAAACTTGGTCTTTATTCTTTTAATCCATAGCCGTTTTAAATGCACTGTAAGCTGCATAGCTAAAGATTTGACTGAAACAATAGATTTGATCAAAGCCTATTTCCGTCAGTAAGCTTTGATAGTGCTGCTGGCTAATCAGTTCAAAATCATCTTCTAAACGCTGCATCATTTTTGTCGCTTGCGCAGCAGATAAACCTTGCATTTGGCAAAATTCAGGCAGGACACGCTGCTCAAAATTCGAATGAGTTTGCATCAAGTCAAAACTTAAAAAAATGCCCTGCGGTTTAAGCAGTTCAAATGCTTTTGCTAAAAAATTCGTTTTCTCTGACAACGCAATGAAATGCGTCACCAAGATACTCAGCACCGCATCAAAACAACTTACTTCCTCAAAAGCAGTATGACTGCCCAAAACAAAATTGACGCGATGCAACTGTCCAGCGGCTTCAACGCGTTGCTGTGTTTGATTCAGCATATTTTCAGACAATTCTGTAACGGTAAATGACCATGTTGGATTCAAGGCCATGAGATAACCCAATTCATAGCCCGTCCCACATCCAATAATCAATATATGGGCATCTTCAGCGATATGGCAATTCAACACCGCCTGAATTTGTTGATGGACAAGTTCATAGCCGGGAATTAATTTTCGTATATGTGCATCATAACTTTCGACCACTTGTGGGCTATTAAAATCTTTTGCCATGTAACATCCTGTTTGACATGTATGTCTAAGCTAATAAATATTCATTATTCTATATGGATTGTTTATTTCTGATGATGCCCAAGAATCTGCTGACTCAGCATTTCATAGACCGCTTTCAGATCGACTTGATCAGCTTGCTCAAGCATATTGGCATGCATCAACATGATATTTTGATCCCCACGCATTGCAGGACCTGTTTGCATGTTACGTGGTTCAGCCTGAGTAGCTTTATTGGCTGTCTCTAAAATCAAAGGATAAAGCAAACTAAAATCGACATTTTTTGCATCGACAATCTGCTTTGCCATGTCATAACAATAATTACTAAAATTACAGGCAAACACCGCAGCAAGATGCAGACTCAAGCGCTGTGCCGAATCATATTGATAAACCCTTTGGCTAATGCTGTTTGCTAAATCTGTAAGTGTCGTCAAATCTGCAGAGTCGGCCGCTTCTACAAAGATCGGTGTCGACATCCAGTCCACATCTCGATCTAAACTAAAGGTTTGTAAAGGATAAAACACCCCTGCTCGCGAATGCTGTTGGGTCAGTACCGTGATATTGGTGCTACCTGACGTATGCACAATCAAAACTTGTGGCAGATAGGCTTTGACTTGCTGAATAACGGTTGCAATCGATTGGTCGCTCACCGCAATGATCAAAAGATCAATCTCAGCATTCAACTTAGCTGGGTTATGAATGGCTTCTGCACCTACTCTGGCTGCAAGTTTTTCTGCATTATCAAGATTTCGCGCATAAACTTGCACAATGTGATGTTGTGGATGAAGCACATTGAGCAAATGATTTGCAACACGACCTGCACCCACAATACTGATTCGCATATAGTTTTAACTCATTTTGGATGGCTACAGCATGTCAGGAAAATATCCGACGTGCAAATCGAGTCGTATCGATAGAATGATTTATTTTCAATTCTTTACATCAGTTTCGCTCAGATAAGACAAAAAAGGGATGCGCTTCATCCCTTTTGCTAGACGTCAATCTGAGTCTGATTCGTATCTTGCCCATTTCAATCTAGACAATATCCACGATATACACTTTAGCTTTTACGATTTACCAATGATTTGATTCAGAGTCTGTAGGTATTGTTCTGCATCGCGGCGCGCATTGAATTTCTTTTCAAATACACCTGTGTTTTGCACACTATTGGGCGTGTATTCTACCGACACAACAAAGGTATCAAGCAAATCTCTATTAATCCGAATTGCAATAATATGATGTGAGTTTAAATAAAAACCTTCATCAACCTTAACTAACATGACCTGCCTCAAAAATCCCACATAATAAAATAGATAAAAAATCTAAACATTCATAAACTTGGATGCATTACCGCATACAGTCATTCATGTGTTAGACCTATTTTATTGTAACGCCATTATGTGATTTATATTGCAATTATTATGTAATTTAAATAAATTCTCAGAGAAAATTTTTGAGTTTCAGCCATCTAAACATAATTGATTTTCAATTCTAACTAAAGATTGGATAAAAAGACTGGATATAAAAAAAGCCTGCTGCCATAGCCATGGCAACAGGCTCATTTCAGTACGACTGATTTAAATCAAATCAATCGTACAGAGAGGTTGAATGATTAAACACTTAACATGCTATTTAAGGTTTCTGATACATTCTTCGATTTCACGACAGGTTTAAGCGCTTCAAGTTCGGCTTTGACTTCACTACGCTGCGGCTCTGCCAACGTGTACCAACGGGACAAAATTTGCAGTAACCGTGAACCGACAATTGGATTTTTCTCATCGAGGAATTTTGCTAATTCAACAATATGCTGCACACCAAAGCTCCAAGTGTTGACAGGATTGCTATTTAAGCCACCAGTAACCGCACGAATACGGTTCGGCACTTTCAAGTCATAATCAGGATGAGCAGTCAGTGCCTTAATGGTTTCCGCAGTTGCTTTCGGATGTGCCGCTTGCAACATAAACCATTGGTCCATCGACAAAGCTTCATTTTTAAAGCGTGTATAGAAGGTTTCTAAAGCTTGCTGTGCTTGTGGTGCATCATTCCAAACCAATACTTTTAAAGCACCAAGACGTTCAGACATATTGCCTGTTGAGCTGAATTGTTCATAAGCCAATTCAAATACAGAAGCATCACCTTGACGTGCCATCATACTCAACATGATGTTTTTCAATGCACGAACACCCATAGCTTGTGAAAACTCTTTCTGCGCATCTGGGTCTAAAGTTGCATAAGTCTCTTTAAAGAATGAACCTAGCTCACGTGCCACACGACTTAACAGTGCTTCACGCTGTTCTTGCACTTGGGCAGGACTGTAGTCGGTATCAATACGACTACCTAAATAACCCTCTGTCGGTACATCGAATAAACGTGAAGCAAGTAATGGATCACGCTCAACCAATGCTGGTAATGTATTTTGTATAGCTTGGACATAGATGTCAGCATCATGGCCATTTAACAAAATACGTTCTAACAAGGTTTGGCTGGCTTGCCATTGGTTAAAACCATTCGGCTCGTACTGCATCAGGAATGCAAGCTCTTCATCTGAATAGTTAAATTCAAGATTAACGGGTGCAGAGAAGTTACGCAGTAAAGACACAACAGGCTGGTTTTTTACACCGCTAAATGTAATCGTTGCAGTATCGGTATCAAATAAATACACGCCATCTTTGATGCCATTTTCAACCAATGCATCTGAGCTGAGAACTAACTGTTCACCACTCGTCGCATCAAACAATGCCAAAGCCACAGGAATAGGCACAGCTTTTAAATTTGGATATTTCGGATGCGCTTTTAAGCTTTGTTTCAAGCTTAAAGTATAGGTTTGATTTGCAGCATCGTACTCACCTTTTGCTTCAAGTTTTGGTGTACCCGGTTGGTTATACCAAATCAAGAAACTCGATAAATCTACACCTGATCCCGCTGTTAGTGCTGCTACCCAATCTTCAACAGTCACGGCTTGACCATCATGGCGTTTGAAATATTCGTCTGTACCTGCGCGGAATTTTTCTTTGCCCAAAAGTGTTGCCATCATGCGGTTAATTTCCGCACCTTTTTCGTACACTGTTGCGGTATAGAAGTTATTAATTTCAACAAAATGATCTGGACGCGGTGGATGTGAAAGCGGGCCTGAATCTTCTGGGAACTGATGTGCTTTTAACACAGCAACATCATCGATTCGTTGTACCGCAGCAGATTGTAAATCTTCTGAGAACGACTGATCACGGAATACCGTCAAACCTTCTTTTAAGCATAGTTGGAACCAATCACGACAGGTAATACGGTTACCTGTCCAGTTATGGAAGTATTCATGTGCAATCACAGACTGAACGCGCATGATCGCAGCATCAGTGGTGTATTCTTCATCAGCAAGCACACAAGAGGTGTTGAAAATATTCAAACCTTTGTTTTCCATTGCACCCATGTTAAATGCACTGGTTGCCACGATCATATAATTGTCTAAATCATAAGGACGACCATAATGTTCTTCGTCCCAACGCATCGAATGTTTTAAAGCTTCCATGGCAATATGACATTTTGGAATGTCTTTTTCTTCTGCATAGATTTCTAAAGCAACATTACGACCTTCAGACGTCACATAAGTGTCTTTAAGTACTGCCAAATCACCAATCACACAAGCAAATAGATACGATGGTTTTTTGGTTGGATCTTGCCAAACGGTATAATGACGACCTTCACCGGTTTCACCCGCTTCAATCAAATTACCATTGGCAAGTAATACAGGAAATTTTTTATCCGCTTCAACACGTGTGGTAAATACCGATAGCACATCAGGACGGTCAGGATAATAGGTAATTTTACGGAAGCCTTCAGGCTCGTTTTGGGTAACGAATAAATCGCCTGCCGCTTGGTACAAGCCTTCGAGTTGAGTATTGCTTTCAGGATGAATCACGACTTCGGTTTCAATGATAGCTTGCTCAGGTGCATTTGAAATCACCAGTTGTTCTGCATCTACAACATAGGCATCTGCTGGCAAAACTTGACCATTTAAGCGAATTGATTTGAGTTCCAAATCACGACCCAATAACACCAAATCCCCAGCCGTTTGACGCTGCATCACTAATTTTGCATTTACATTGGTATGCTTATCAAAGACTTGAATATCTAGATCGATACTATCTACGACAAATGATGGTTTTTGATAATCTTTTAAATAAACAGTTTGGTCTGCTTCGACCACTGGATTTGCCGCAATATTCATATCTCGTCCTATTCCTTAGTTATTGCTTCATCAGCTTTTTGAACACATTGTGAATGACTTGATCATACGACAAGATGCATAAGCTGTCTTCGCATTTACAATGATTTATATATGGGCTCAGCGCATGTTGTTTTCAATCATCTTTATTGAATAATTTAAAGGCTGGCACATATTTTCGCCATGTTTAAGCAAAATAAATGCCTGAGTTGAGCACAGCTACTTCAATATGCAAATTTTATATCTACCTCAAATAAATAAAGCACCTATATACTAGACAGAGAAAGTACAGGTGCTTAATCCATCTGTACGTTCAAATTATTGCGCTCAAACTTACCTGCTTAAGACTTAGAGGATTATTGATTTTCGAAAATTAAATCGAGCGCGCTGTCATAGTCTGCAGCAAAGTAAAATTGAAATGCCGTGACTTTTGAGGTGAGGAATTGCTGAATTTCTTCCGTCGCACCCGCCACATAAATTTTAGATACTTGATGTTGCTGCGCCAGGCCAAGTAACTCGATCGTCTTTTCCAGTGTTTGATCATGCCCAATAATCAGCGCACCAACCGTACCCTGTGGCTGCTTATATAATTGCATACGGGTGATATTGCTGTTTTTAAGTGCGTCTGACATATGTATTCCATACAAAGAAAGGATAAAAAAAGATCAAAACCTTTAGAAATCCAGCTGAATCATGCTGTGTATCAAGTTCAGTAGATTCCGCTTGGTTTCAATCCTAGAAGCCTAGATCATTAGAATTATAAGCTCAATATATACAAATATACTTTTCAAATCCAATCGCTTAGGTGATTCCTTCCAAAAAGCACCTTAGCTCTCGAATCATATCAATATTCTGATTTAGATTTGATTGCATACTTCTGTTTAAACCATGCACCAAGATGTTTCTTTTTCAACAGTTTAAGCATTTTGAGAATGCATTAGACATAGCCATACGCATCAATATTATTTTGTTACTTTTAAATTAATAATTTATTTTCAATATCTTAATAAAACAATATGCCGTTTATCTGCTTTAAAATGTCTACTCAAAACATTTGAGCATGTGTTTTGCATCTACTTAATTGCCAAAAGCAAAATATTCAGGCTAAAACAAAAAGAGGTGCATTATGTTTATTAAAGAACACATCATCCGTATTGAAAATATGAAGACCCTGCAAGCGCTTGATGCTGCAAATATCGATCATCAGGTAATTGCAATGTTTATGACCTGCGAAGGGATCCCACTCAAAGCCTTTGAGGTCAGTTCATTACTTAATTCATATAGTGCATTAGGCACTAAAAAAGTCGCGTCTAAAAAAGTGCAAGCCTTAATACAAGCCAAACAACTTGGAGAGGAGGACGAATCGATCCCATGCCCAGCCGCCTATTAATAATCCATTCTGACTAAAAGCTGCATCATCACTATGCAGCTTTTTTTATTTGTCGACATATCGCCTGAGCTGCCGCAACTGAAATTGCAAACCCGTCTTTAAACAGAGATGTGTATAATCAATTTAACCTTTCAAGAAACGCTGGCAACATGTTCAATATTCTACGCAAACAAATGGATGAAAGTACACAATGCCCGTTGTGTCGTGCATCAATGTATTGGGTAGATGCTGAAAAATTAGATGAGCAAGAATTTAATTTTTATCAGTGTAGCCACTGTCATCATCAAATATTTCCAGAACAGCAATACAACTGTCATTGTGAAAACTGTCAGGCTGCGCGAAAAAAACTACTGAAAGAAACCCGCTTACAAGAACATCGAAAACTCAAAAATAAAGATATCGTTGAACGTGAATTAAGTGAACTGAGTTTTTTACAGAAACTCTTTTTGCTGGCTTTATTGGATAATCACGTCCAAGAACATACGGCGCATCAAGAATTTATCGACTGGGACGCTATTAAGTATCACAACATCAGCCCGAATTATTTCTTCCAACAATCACTCAAAAAGCATCTCGTGCATGAGCAAATTTTGATTGTGAAAGATGATGCTCTACAAGCTGAACAGTATTATATCAATGTCCGTTTGGATGGATATTCAGAGCCCAGTCTTTTTAGCGTAGCGCAGCAACTCCGCCATTGGTTTTATGAAAATTTAGCCTTGGGTGTCCCGTTTAAAAGCGCTGACGAAGTGAAAGAATGTTTGTATCTCCTACTGTTTCAAGAAATTGTGCAATTTATGCAGTTTTACTGTAAGACATGGGGTATTCAAATTGCAGGAAATAAAAGCTTTCAAGTGTTCTGTTATCGCCTACTCGACCATTTAGCGGTTGGGCAGATTTACTATATGATTCAGTCAGCACTCGAATATCTACATAAACAAAAAGCCCTGCAAGTTCGTAATGAAAATTTCATTAACACCAATCTGTTAAAAAAGACCTTACAGCAATACCGTGAACGTGGCTTACAGGAAAAATGGGAAACCTTTACCCTCCCTCGTCCGCCACAACTCCCCTTTAGTAAAATGAGTGAAATTTTACTCTTTAACTTTTTAGGACTCGATGAAAGTATCTTTGTGCAACCGATACGCCATGCGTGGAAAAAAATCGAACCTCGCTTAAATTTTTATTCCACAAAGCGCTGCATGTACTGTGGTTCACAAGAACTCTCTGTCGATTATGATGCCGCAGATTATGTGACCCTGTTCTGCCGTAATTGTAAACATCAAGACCATTACTTCACCCGCTAAGGGAGAAAACGATGAATCAATCTGAAAATTTTGAAACGACCATGAACAGTGAATTGACTGACTTAAATAGCCCGCTTTTGCAAAGCGTCATTAATGCGTGGATTGAACTTCAATCCAAACAACCTTTGGTGCACATCATTACCAATGCAGTTGCGAGCAATTATGTCGCCAATGTCCTTTTGGCTGCGGGTGCTTCTCCTGCAATGATTGACAATCCCTTTGAAGCTGAAAGCTTTGCCTCGATTGCCAGTGCATTGAATATCAATTTAGGCACGCCAACGTCTGAACAAATGCAGGCCATGCAAATTGCTGCACAAACAGCACAAAATTTAAATAAACCTTGGGTGCTTGACCCTGTCGGTTATGGCCCCGTTTTGCCGTGGCGATCTGAAATGGTTGATCAATTACTCCAGTACAAGCCAAGCATAATCCGTGGCAATGCATCAGAAATCAGTGGTCTTGCAGGTAATCAAGGTGAGTCACGCGGTGTCGATAGCACGCTCAATAGTGCAGAAATTTACTTAAATGCTGCGCCCTTGTTAGAACACTGTGAATGTGTGGCAATTTCAGGCGAATCGGATTTCATCTTATCGAAAGAAATAAATGCGGTGATACAGATTAATGGTGGATCTTACTTACAACCCAAAGTGACGGCTTCTGGCTGCGCTTTAGGTGCGTTAACAGCGGCGTATTGCGCCGTGAGTGAAACGCTAACTGCTGGCACGGTCGCAGCACATTTGCACTTTGCGATTGCGGGTCAAAAAGCCTATGAAATTAGCTCAAGTGTCGGCAGTTTTAATGTTGCATTTTTAGATGAAATTTATAATCTCAATGAAGATGATTTCAATCAACTTGCCAACATACAAATTTATGCACTATGAACTACGATAGCTTGAGGAAAACAAAAACAGCTTGAGTAAAGGACTCAAGCTGTTCAGGGATTCATACTGTTTTGTACTAATTAATATGCGACAAAAAATTTACTGTGCCGTACTGTCACTTGCAGCATTGGCATCAAACATTTCTGAATCTTCGATCGTTTCTGTTGGATTACTCAAAATCATGTCGAGGTCATAGTCCCCTGCATAAACAATATTTTTGATTTTTGAACAGTCGCCATCACTCATTTCATAATTTAATACTTTGGCTTCATCACCAATTTTAAACTCAGCACGAACAACGTTTTTATTTTCATCAAAACTCAGTTTAGGCTGAACGCCTTTTTTCGAATCTTGCTGCGGATCTTGGCTATCCGTGAATATATCAAAATCCACATTACACACTTGTTGCGACTGCTTACAGTTAATTTCTGCTTGCATACGTTCCGCTAACGATGGCTCAAAATAGGCAGCAAGTTGATCTTTACTCAAAGCATGTAATTTCAACTCTTGGTCATAAATTTGTTTGACCAGTTTTTCCGGTGCAACACATTTCTGCGATTGCTCTTGTACTTTTTGCTCTGCAGGCTGACAAGCCGTTAAAAAGATTGCCGCACCGAAACCGAATAATCGATATATTGTCATTTGTCGCATAATACATCCATGTCCATCATTAAACTGCCCGCCCAACTGCCAGATTCATACTTGCTTCAAAAATGGTTGATACATTTAATTTACAAATACACATTAACCCCATGCCATCAAAATAATCTGGCACGTGCTGCATAAAAAATTGAACATGTTCATCAGATTTTTTCCGTAGCCGAACCAATTGCTCGGGCGTCACCTTCGGTAAATCACAACGATGAACAAAAATATCCTCAGCCCGATGCTGCACATCATGCTGACGGATTTTATAACTTTTTAAAACATCCGCATACTCAGTGGGCATCGGGGCACCGTGCCTTGGATAAAACTTAACAGAGCGCGAGGCAAATAATGTATATACCTTTGGTTGTGCCAATGTTGCCACAAACCACATCGGAATCGCTGGAAATCGAATCTGATGCTGCATTGCCACTTTAATCGCCGAGTTTAAGGTCAGGTTTTTCCGACGATAATCAACCAATACCCCTGCCCGTGAATTAAAAATAAAAATCGGCCGATTGTTATGCATAATTTTTAATATACGCACAATATTTTGCCCGATCAGTTTATCGTGCTCAAAATACTGAATGATTGGTAATGCAACAATATCGGGGTCATGCATGTATTGATAGAGTTGCTCAATCTTAGAAGTTGGGAAAATACATTGATCAAACTCCCAGAGCCGTTGAAACAACTCATGTTTTTCTTCAGTCGTGAGTTTACTAAAATCAATGATATTCTCAGTGATCGCCATACCAACACCCATTTTTTAATGGATTAACTTTGAATTTCTTCAAAGTACCTAGTTATAAAGTTTTCCGAAGCGGTATTTAAATGAAATAAAATTATTCATAGATCATCTATGATGATTAAAACCCCGAGTTAAAAATGAATCGCTATTTAACCTCATGCTTTTTTAAAACCAACCCTATCAATATTTCTTACTTTTGAATCGTTTTAGCCCTCTAAAAGCCCAAAAGTTGCAGCGTTTTTTGACTGTTACATCATGTAAATATAATACGTTTTAACATAGTGAATTACAGCCTCCTTGGATAGGATTTCTTATACTTTCTAGTCATACAAAAAAGACAGCTTCGAAAAGCTGTCTTTGAGTTATTTTTAAAATTTAAGCATTAAGCTTGGTAATAGATATCAACCGTTTTAATGCGGTTTTCATCCATTGCCGTAACTTTAAATTGGATGCCTTTAAAATCAACCACAGTCCCGACTTCAACATTGCCGTGAGTCTGATCTAAAATGAGGCCTGAAACACTGATATAACCATCATCTTCTTCGATCAAATCCAGCATTTCCAATTCAAGTTCTAACTGATACAGATCGAGCATGCCTGAAGCTTTCCAATGTTCATCATCGATTTTAATCAAATCAAGTTGTTCATCCGCATCAGGGAATTCACCAGCAATTGCTTCAAACACATCGAGTGGTGAAATCAGACCTTGTACCGCACCAAACTCATCCGTAACCAATACCAAAGAGCCTTTAGAAGTCCGCAAGGTATTAATCGCATCAATCACCTTCATTTTTTGGAAAATAAAGATCGGACGATGACGTTTAATCAATGCTTTTAGATCATCTTCACTGTCTAGAACATCAATAAGTTCTTTCGCGCGGACAATACTAATTACTTTATCCAAGCTACCACGACACACAGGGAATAAACTGTGCGGCACTGAAAGGACTTGCTCACGAATTTGCTCAGGTGTGTCATTTAAATCCACCCAAGAAATTTGATTACGGGGAGTCATGATCGACGCAACTGAACGCTCTGCAAGCGTCAACACCCCCCCAATCATGTAACGCTCTTCGTCTGCAAAGGTTTCTTGCGCCTGATTACCGACTTGATCAGCTTCTAAGCGCCCACCCATCAGTTTTAAAATACTGTCTGCAGTACGATGGCGTAATGGAATTTTCGCTTCGTGTTTTTGAGCATTGCGTTGACTAAACTGGTTAAAGGCTTCGATGACAATCGCAACACCAATACCTGAGTAGATATAGCCTTTCGGAATATGGAAACCAAAACCTTCTGCTATCAAACTAATCCCGATAAGCAATAAGAAGCTTAAACATAGGATCACGACGGTCGGATGTCGGTTTACAAAAGCCGTTAGCGGTTTAGATGCAAGTAACATCACTGCCATTGCCACAATCATTGCTGCCATCATGACATAAATGTTGTCGACCATACCGATCGCTGTAATGACAGAGTCTAAAGAGAAAACCGCATCTAAGACAACAATTTGCGCAACAACTGCTGTAAAGCTGGCATATGCCACTTTTGTTGTCACTTGAACTTCTGGTTTTCCTTCTAATTTCTCATGTAGCTCTGTGACCGCCTTATAGACTAAGAACAATCCACCGAACAATAATATGAGATCTCGACCAGAGAATGTCCAATCAAAAACGGTAATCAGGGGCTTTGTTAATGTGACCAACCAAGAGATTGCAAATAACAATCCTAATCGCATTAATAATGCGAGTGAAAGACCAAGTATACGGGCTTTGTCACGTTGTTCTGGAGGGAGTTTTTCTGCCAAAATGGCAATAAAGACTAGGTTATCAATCCCTAGTACAATTTCTAAAATAATTAATGTAAGTAAACCAACCCAGATTCCGGGATCTAACAAAAATTCCATTAGCTCTCTTCCTCATTCTGGATTGTAAGAATATCTTCAATCAGACCAACGCACGGCGACGGATCCATAAATTTAACCTGTGTAACTATAAACCATTCCATTATGCACAATCTTGCGCATTTGTAATGTATTCAAGCATATTTTTTCGCAGCAACAATATGACAAAATGTTAAAAACGCTGAATGTATTACAAATCGAATGGGCGATATAAAATACACATCTAGATGTTAAAACCTACTTTTTGAGATCTCCTCTTCCACTTTAAAAAAAGTATGAATTCACCTGACTTTTAATTAAATGTAATTAAGGACGCTTGTAATAGATTGTATGACAAATCTAATGAATTATTTATTTCTACCTTTTGGTAAAAAATATTAATATTCAATTCAAATTAAAAACTTATTTATTTTCACTACACTATCTCTATACCTAACCTTAGTTTTAATTTCTGTTAAGCATTTAGACAGAATATCAATATAATCTATTTAGATAATCTAAAAATGAGATATCTTCTACTTTCTATTTTTTTATTGTGAACTCTTGCTATTACCCTCTATTTTTCAATAGAATGTTAAAACATTAAATAAAATTAAAACAAATATTCAGGGGACTCCTTTATGACAAAAAAGTATTCAAAATTTTTACCATCCACCGATGACTTTAGTTTAGAAAATTTTCCTTTCTACTGGGTTACTCAGGTGCATTCACAATATGTTTTAAACGTCGACCATGCATTGAAAAAGTATGGCGTTGATAATTCACGTCGTCGTATCCTGCTCGCACTCAAGTCTAAACCTCATGCGAGTGTTTCGGATTTATCTGAAATGGTCGTATCTAAAATGTCGACCACAACCAAGATCGTTTATCGCTTAAAAGATGAAGGCTTGGTAGATACCTATTCTTGTGAAGATGATGCACGTATTACCCGGGTTGTATTAACTGATAAAGGCACTGCAATGACGCAGAAGATTAACGATCTAACGAATGTCGTTCTAGAGCAATCTTTTGAAGGCTTAACACCGCTACAAATTGAAAAAACCATGGAAAGCTTAAAGCATATCTTTAAAAACTTAGCTCGATAAGCATTTGCATCACCGAAATATCAATCGAAAATATTCAGTTGGGGACTGATTTTTTCGATTTTTATTTTGGGTGCGTGCGCACATTCAAACTCATCAACAGGAAAACCTTGTACAAAACTTTGGATGTTGGGTGATTTCCAACTTAGCCATTCCTCTAATCGCGCATGCGGAATCACAATGACCGAGCGCTTTACATTGCCCGGCTCATGAAAGTGTTTCATCATCTCATGCTGAATAGCATCCATCGTAATCATGGTACTTGAACGTACAATCTCGTCACCTTGTCTACAAATGTCATATAAGGCAGCTATATAAAACGCTTCTCCATCTTTGCGCTTAACACTCCAACGCTGCGGCTTATTATCGATATACATTGACTCATAAAATTCAGACACGGGTATTACGCCAAACTTACATTTTGAAATCGCATTAATAAACGTAGGCTTTTGATACAAAGTTTCATTTCGGGCATTATAGGTTTTAAGTGCAATTGATTTGTCTTCGGCCCATTTAGGCACCATGCCAAAATTCACTTTCCGCCACTCTAGCCCTTGTTCAGACTTAAAGAGTAGCGGCAAATCATAATTTGGATAGACTTCCTCAGGATATTCAAAGCTGATTTCAGGCAAGTTTTGAGACTTTAATTGCGATAAGGTAATCGGTTTGAAATTAGCACACATATTTGCCATAATCCGCAAAAAATCAATCTTTATAATAAATGAAAAATCTAGACCGAAGTCGCTTTATCGTCTTAATTCTAAGTATGTGCCTGTATCCAACCGCACATGCCGCAAAAGTCTCTGTACATACCGTTTCATTTCTACCTTTTAGTCTCGACGCGCTCTATCTCAACGAATATCCATTTAAACAAGACCTAATCAATGAGACTGAGATTCCTGCAGGCAAGTACCGCATTCAATATAAGCATTTTCGCAATCAGCAAATGATCAGTTCGAATCACTGGGTTACGGTCAAAAATCTTCCCACCACCCAAGAACAACAATTTTCATTGGTCATATTGCCTGATGGTGAAGTAATCAATGTCTCTGACTTTAAAATTACATCTCCAGAGATGTTTCCTGAAATCCGTTTTGCAAAACGTGCTCAAAATAGTTATCGCTTAATGCAAAATCAGCAAAGACAAAGAGATCAGTTTGGCGTGATTCTTCCTGACGTAGATGAAGCCCATACGACGGAATTGGAAGATCAATTTGGCTGGTTTACGGTGAACGCAGATGAAGGGCGTGTCAGGACTAATTGTACAGGCACGTTTAAAATCAATCCTCAAGATGCGCTCCCCTATTTCACTACTGCAAATTCAGCTCTTCAGTTTAATTATCAACAAGGAAACAAAATACATAACGCATATTTAGTGTTTAGTGATAACAATCCGCTTATTCCAATCGAAGATCGAACAATTCATGAGGCAACAGATTACAAAAATGGTTTGAAGTTTGATGTGTATATTCACAATATCCAAAAAATGAAAACCGAGAGTATTTCTTCTAATTATTCAATCTACAATTATAAGGTACAGGTCAAGCTATATATGACGGCCTTGCAGCGTAAACCTATGCTGTTGATGAATCACAAAATGTACTATCAGGATAATTGTTCAAGCCAAGATATTGGCTCTTTTCTCTATTACAAGACACGTTGGAGCCGTTTTTGGGACTATATTCTGCCTGATATTTCATGGAAATAAACTAAAAATGTCCTGCGTAACATTAGCTTCGGTGAAGTCTATTGCACAAGATAAAATAGACTTCAATTTGTGTATTTTAAGCAGGGAACGTTTGCCAATGGGTGCGGGTAAATTCCTCAAATATCCACTCACCATTAAAGCGACCAAGGCCTGAATTCCGTTCACCGCCAAAGGGTGCATTAGAATGATCCGCCACACTGATGCCATTGATATGCGTCATGCCTATATCGAGTTTGGCCGCAAACTCTCCGCCGCGTGCTAAATTTGAGGTACATACCGCACTCGATAAACCAAATCGGGTTGAATTCGCCAATTCAAGTGCATGCGCTTCATCTCGCGCTTTTAAAATCGGCAAGATTGGCCCAAAGCTTTCTTCTAATGCAATATCAGCGTGTGCATCGACATGAGTAAAAATATGCGGTGCAACCAATTGATCTTCAATACCGCCTGCATAGGCTAAAATTGCATCTTGCTGAATGGCGTTTTGAATAATGGTTTTTATTTTATCGACCTGCACCTTGTTGATAATGGGCCCTATGAGGGTTTCAGCAGCATTCGGATTACCGACCACGATGCTTTTTACCCGTTTAATTAATTTTTCAACATAAGCATCGTGCAAGGATTCATCCACAATCACTCGATTGGTACTCATGCAAATTTGTCCTTGATGCAAAAAACGCCCCATCACGGTCAGTTCAACGGCTAAATTTAAATCTGCATCATCTAAAATGACCAAAGGCGCATTGCCGCCAAGTTCCAGCGCTAAACGCTTAATCCGTGAACTTCCTAGCGCTTTCACCCCCACCTGTTGACCCACTTCAGTTGAACCTGTAAATGAAATCAATTTAGGTACAGGATGCTCTACAAAATAGTCGCCAATTTCACTGCCGCTGCCTGCAACAACATTTAACACACCATGTGGCAAATCCGCTTCTTCAAATAATTTCCCGAGTAACGTTCCACCTGTGACTGGTGTGTCAGTTGCAGGCTTCAGCACCACACTATTGCCGCAAGCAATCGCAGTCACCACAGAACGCATCGACAAATGAAATGGAAAATTCCAAGGGCTAATCACCGCAATGACACCCAAGGGTTTGCGCAAGACAAAACTCTTTCGACTCGGATCTTTACTCTCCAACTGCGTGGTTTGCATTTTTTCAGGAAAACTCAGCGATTCTTGGATAATGCCGAGCGCCGCATCAACTTCAATATTGGCTTTTAAACGTGTACTCCCAGATTCATCTATCAGCCATTGAATAATTTCTTCTCTGCGCTGCTGAATGGTTTGAGCTAATTTGTTGATAACTTGCTGACGTACTTTAATAGACTTGGTCTTTTCTGATTTAAATGCTGCTTCTGCCGCACTATAAGCACTGTCTACATCGACACTGCTGGCTGCCTGCAATTCAAAAATCTGTGCTTGGCTAAAGGGATTTATATTTTTGATGTGACGCGTTGAAGTCCCTGCTCGCCATTGCCCACCAATATATTGCAAATCTAATGCGGTATAAGCTGACATCGTTTCCATCCCATTTTTATCATTCATTCCAATGTAAAGGCTTCAGCATTGAAAAGCTATGAGAAAAACAGGATAAAACTTTATAATTAACTTCTTTTACAACCTTATACTTTAAACAGGCTGATGAATCTGCCGCATCGTTTTATAGATTCGCCAATAAATATAACAGCTAATGATGACTTCAAAACTTAGATCTTTAACTGTGGTGAGTTGCTCAAGCGCAGCCTCCTCCATGTTTAGGGTCAACATGGGTAACAGCCCTTCGACAACAACAGCGATCAAGATAAAGAGGACTAAACTCTGAATCGTCACTGGCAGATACAATGCAATAAAGCGTTTTAAAAAATCTCGGCCTTGCTCGCCGCCATTGGCTTTAAATATGGCATTCACCCAGCTGATCAGCAGACCAACTTGTAAAACAAACGAAGCCCAAGCTTCTGTAGGTTTGGATTCTGGGGTTAACATCAGTGCTAAGTAGCTAAAGAAAATCAATATTGAGCTGGCAATATAGTAGTTTTTATAATGGGTTTCAGAGACTTTATTCAGTCTTATATCATCCACCAACCGATTTACATTCCATAAATACATGGAGTTTCCTTTTTATTTTTTTTTGTCGACATTCTAACTTTCTCAAGCAATAAAAAAAGCCTCCGAAGAGGCTTTTTTTGATTTACAGATTAGTCACCTGTATAACCTTTTAATTTTAAACGGTAAGCATGAAGAAGCGGCTCTGTATAACCAGAAGGCTGCTCGCCACCTTTGAATACTAAATCATAAGCAGCTTTGTATGCATAACCATCAAAGCTTGGTGCCATTGGTGTGTAAAGTGGATCGTTGGCATTTTGCTCATCCACAACTTTCGCCATGCGCTTAAATACTTCTTCAACTTGTTCAGCAGTTACGATACCGTGACGTAACCAGTTCGCAACGTGTTGAGAAGAAATACGTAAAGTTGCACGGTCTTCCATCAAACCAACGTTGTTGATATCTAGTACTTTTGAACAACCTACACCCAAATCAACCCAACGAACAACATAACCCAAGATACCTTGAAGGTTGTTTTCGAGTTCTTTGGTTTTCTCTTCTTCAGACCAGTTTGTATCTGTCGCTAAAGGCGGCGTTAACAAGTCATCTAAAGATAGCGGCTGAGTATTCAACAACTCTTTTTGACGCTCAGAAACATTGCACTGATGGTAATGGATCGCGTGAATTACAGCGCCAGATGGAGACGGAACCCATGCACAGCTTGCGCCAGCTTCTGGATGCTCAATTTTAGTTTTGTACATATCAAGCAACATATCTGGTTTTGGCCACATGCCTTTACCGATTTGCGCTTTACCACGTAAGCCGGCTTGTAGACCGATCATCACGTTACGGTTTTCATATGCTGGGAACCAGATTTGAGACTTTACTTCGCCTTTACGAACGAATGGACCTGCTTCCATGAAAGTATGGATTTCGTCACCTGTACGGTCCATGAAACCTGTATTAATAAAGATCGTACGATCTTTTGCTTGTGCGATACAGTTTTTCAAGTTCACAGAAGTACGACGTTCTTCGTCCATGATACCGATTTTCAAAGTCTTCGCAGGTAGACCAAGCGCTTGTTCAGCACGCTCGAACAATTCAACTGCAAATGCCACTTCTTCAGGACCATGCATTTTTGGCTTCACGATATACATTGAACCTTTACGCGAGTTCTTAATCGTGTTTTCACCACGGATGTCAGCAATCGTAAGAAGCGGAGTAACCAAGGCATCCATGATACCTTCATAAATTTCTTCGCCATCGACAAGGATCGCAGGGTTTGTCATCAAATGACCCACATTACGAAGCAACATCAATGAACGACCGTGAAGCGTAGTTTCACCACCGATTAAATTTTTGTGCGTACGATCTTTATTTAATGTACGCGTGATGGTCTTACCATTTTTCTCGATTGACTCAGAAAGTGTACCTTTCATTAAGCCTAACCAGTTACGGTAGCCTTCAACTTTCTCTTCAGCATCAACTGCTGCAATTGAGTCTTCTAAGTCTTGAATTGTGGTTACCGCAGCTTCAAGAACTAAGTCTTTAACGCCCGCAGCATCAGTTGAACCAATTGGGCTCGTCGCATCAATTTCAATGATTACATGCAAACCATTGTTTAAAAGTACAATTTCAGTTGGTGCAGCTTCGTCACCATTAAAACCAACAAACTGAGCTTCTTTCGCTAAAGTTGCAGTTGAGCCATCTTTTAGGCTTACAACTAACTTTTTGCCTTCTACAGCATATTTAGTTGCATCTGCATGCGAACCATTAGCTAGCGGGAAAGTTTCATTTAAGAAGTTTTTAGCAAATTCGATAACTTTTGCGCCACGAGCTGGGTTATAGCCCTTACCTTTTTCCGCGCCGTCTTCTTCAGAGATCACGTCAAAACCGTAAAGAGCATCGTAGAGTGAACCCCAACGTGCGTTCGCAGCGTTTAAGCAGTAACGTGCATTACGTACAGGCACTACTAATTGCGCACCAGCCAATAATGCGATTTCTTCGTCTACATTTTCTGTGCTGATTTGGAAATCTTCTACTTCTGGTAATAAGTAGCCAATTTCAGTAAGGAAAGCTTTGTAAGCTTCGAGTTCAAATTTGTTGTTGCGGTGCCATTCATCAATTTTAGCTTGAATGTCGTCACGCTTAGCCAATAGTGCTTTGTTCTTTGGGCTAAGATCGACAACGACTTGTTCAAAGTTTTTCCAGTAAGTTTCACTGTCTAAACCTGAACCCGGTAGTGCTTCATTTTCGATGAAATCGTAAAGTTCTTTAGCAATCGCTAACTTGCCTTTTTGAATACGTGCAGTCATTGTCTTTCCTGATATTGCTATTTTTTATAACAAGAGATTCTAGTATACCCATTTATACTTTGCTGAATAGTACTATCACATTCCTAAATAATGATCATTTTCTATGTAATGAAATACCCTCATCATTCAACATAATAAAGATCAGAAATACGACGTCATCATCAGCCTGAATACCTTTTTACAGTGTATAAAGTTTTTGAAATGTCGAAATTAGACTTAAGTGCAGAATTTTGTTCTAAAACTGAACAAATAGACCCAAGCGTCAAACAAACTCACTCGATTAAGCCATGAAATGCTGCCAATGTCGATGCTACAACTTCAACCAATCAGTTTAAATTTAACGCTTTTATCGATGAATTATTAAACAACCCTTCTTCTTATTAAATGATGCTTTTATCTTCCGACCTCGCTTTTAAAGTCGATTGTTCGATCTATACTTTTTCTTATCTATGCATGTAATCTAAAACTAAAAATCAAAAAAAGAACGCCATCAAGACGTTCTTTTTTCATTCCAACAGAAACGCTTAATTTTCTGCTGTAGATTCTGGTGCATTGATTTGACGGTGAGATGTATGTAGATAATCATCAGATTGCATTTCCAATAAGCGCGAACGTGTACGCTCAATTTCAAATGCCAATTTTTCACCTTGATATAATTCAATAATCGTATCTTCTGAAGTAAGCAACAACTTCACACCACGGTCATAAAACTCATCAACTAGATAGATAAAACGACGAGTCCCTTCAGACAAATAATCCGTCATGTGCGGCACATTACTCACCAAGACCGTATTATAAATATTGGCAATTTCAATAAAGTCCGCTGGACTACGTGGTTTTAGGCAAAGTTCAGAATATTCACACCACAGCACATCTTCCGTATGACCAATGGTTTCTACAATACGCTGATTAATAATAATTGGCTCTTGTGAAACCGTTTGGGTTTGCGTTAATGCTGTAAAACGCTGTGCCATCCACAACTCATGTTCATGTGTTAAAGGCGACTTAAACAACTGCGCTTGTTTCAATACACGTAAACGATAGTCTACGCCTGAGTCTACATTTAAAATCACACAGTTCTTTTTCACCATTTCGATGGTTGGGATAAAACGGTCACGATGGATCCCGTTTTTATACAAACCATCTGGTGCGATGTTAGAGGTTGCAACAAGGGTGATCCCACGCGTAAATAATTTTTGGAATAGATCACTCAAAATCATAGCATCCGTGACATTGGATACAAAGAATTCATCAAAGCAGATCACGACTGCTTCTTTATAAATTTGGTCGGCAACAAGGTCTAGTGGATTACGCTGACCTGAAAGTTTATTTAATTCACGGTGTACGTACTGCATAAAGTGATGGAAATGCATACGTGTTTTGCGTCGAAATGGCACAGAATCATAAAACTGATCCATCAGCCACGTTTTACCACGTCCTACACCGCCCCACATATACACCCCTTTCGGTGCAGTTTGACGACGGAAACGACGAAACGCTTTTTTAGAAGCCTTAAAACGTTGGATTAATTCTTGCCAAACTCGATCCAACTCATGCACCGCTTGCGCCTGTTCCTGATCTGGTAAAAACTGACCAGATGCTAAGGCTTGAGCATAACGCTCAGCCGGTGAAATCGGAGTAAATGCGGTGTTGTGTGGTGACTGAAAATCTGACATATCATTAAATACTTTTTTGGGCTAAATGAATTATAACGAAGAATAAACTCGAAGATATAACACTTTGGCAGTAAAGCGCATTGGCTATTTATTATATTGTCTCGGACTATGCCCAAACCAACGTTTAAACGCATGATTAAACGCCGCAGGTTCTGAATAGCCCAGCAATTCTGCAATCATTTCAATTGAATATTCATTATATTCAATCATACGGAGTGCTTTATCTTTAATAATATCTTCACGAATTTGCTTATAACTGGTATTTAACTGTTGCAGTTGATGACGCAAAGTTCTTTCAGGCAAGTTCAACGCTTGAGCAGTTGCTGCCATACTTGGCATCGCACCACTTTGTAATTCCAAATAATCTTGCACACGTTGAACCAATGATGGCGCATCTTCATCGGCGCTTAAACGTTCTAACTCCGCAATACATTTCGACTCATATAATCGAAAAGTAATAATATCTGCGGAAGGGATCCGAATATCTAAAACATCTTCATCGAACCAAAATGCCGCAAATGGCGCACCAAAGCGAACTTGAGAGCCATAATAATCTGTAAACATTTTTAATTTTTCGGGATCTTTGGGTTCAGCAAACGGCAAATCAATTTGAACTTGTGGTGTAGATAGCCCCATCATTTTGTACAGATCACGGATGAATTTATAAGTTCCTGAAATCTCTGACTGCGCCAATAATGCACCCAGTGGCGCATACACATCTTGCGGTTGGTAGCATAAAGCCACTTTATGCTGACTGATTTGCAAACTCAAACGCCCAGTTAGATGTGTCAACTGTTGAAAGCGAATCCCCTGATTTAAAGCTTGGCGTAAAGTATCACTGGTGACCAATAACATCAGCAACGGGCCATAACCCGCTAACGTATAATGCTGACCAATAAATAACCCTTGCTCAGGTTCTACATCTTTACCAATGACTTTCAGTACATCCCACTCTAAACTCGGATGAATCACTGAAGTAGGATCGAGCGCGTCGACACGCAGCCCAATAGTTTGCAAACGTTGATCGACATCTACGCCTGCTTTACGCATTCCTTGTACTAAATACATCAGGCTTAGAATGGATCGTTTCATAAATCGTAAAATGACATTAAATTTCTTCTTTTTTACTACAAATTTGCAATTATGAACATTGCCGTTTCGATCA
Source organism: Acinetobacter sp. YH1901134 (assembly GCF_013416965.1). Lineage (NCBI taxonomy): Bacteria > Pseudomonadati > Pseudomonadota > Gammaproteobacteria > Moraxellales > Moraxellaceae > Acinetobacter > Acinetobacter sp. YH1901134. The sequence goes on from NZ_VPEW01000004.1 coordinate 560,012, forward strand.
ATTTTTCTGTCACCTCAATCATATTGTTCTGATCACGAACTCAAGTATGCTTAACTTGTAATCTCGCTTGGAATTAAAAAAATGATGCAGGAAGCGCAAACAAAAACAGTGCAAACCCCAAAAGCCAATTCTGAAATACATACACAAATCGCCATCATCGGCGGTGGTTTTGGTGGTATTGCTATGGCGATACGCCTTTTACAACAAGGTAATCAAGATTTTTTGATCCTCGAAAAAGCCAATGATTTTGGTGGAACCTGGCGTGAAAACCGCTACCCTGGCGCTGCGTGTGATGTGCAATCACATATGTATTCGCTTTCTTTTGCACCCAAAACAGATTGGTCAAAACGTTATGCTGAAGCGCCGGAAATATTTGACTATATCCAACAGGTCACCCGTGAATATAATTTAAAACAATTCTGTCGCTTTAACAGTGAAGTACTTTCAAGCCAATACAATGAATCAACCTGCGACTGGCATTTAGAACTCAAAGATGGCGTTAAAATTACCGCTCAATACGTGATTTTTGCATCTGGCCCGCTACATGTCCCGCAAATTCCACACATTCCGGGCATTGAAAAATTTAAAGGCAAAGTGTTTCATTCTTCTCAATGGGATCATCAATATCCATTAGAAGGTAAAAAAGTCGCATCTATTGGTACAGGCGGCAGTGCCATCCAATACATTCCTGAAATCGCACCACAAACAAAACAACTGTATGTTTTTCAACGTACCGCGGCTTGGGTCATTCCACGAGATGAACGCAGTTATCATGGTTTAGAAAAATCATTATTTAAAAAATATGATTGGTTTCGAAAAATTCACCGCGCTCGCCTGTATTGGACCAACGAATCACGTGTCGTGCCAATTGTTAAACCAACTACCATGAAATATGCGCAAAAACTGGCAGAACTGTATATTAAGTATCAAGTGAAAGATGCTGAACTTGCAAAGAAACTAACGCCAAACTACATCATGGGTTGTAAACGCATTTTAATTTCTAATAAATACTTTCCAACCTTTAATCGACCTAATGTGGAATTGGTCAGTGATGCAATACAAGAAATCACTGAAAATGCCATTATTACCAAAGATGGAAAATCCCGTGAAATCGATTGTCTGATCTATGGTACAGGCTTTATTACCGATCCAAGAATTTATTTAAAATCATTTGAATGTATTGGTGAAAATGCTCAAGAACTCAAACAAGTTTGGCAAGCTGGCGCAGAAAGTTTTTATGGCATTTGCACCAAAGGCTTTCCAAATCTATTCCAATTATTAGGCCCCAATACTGTGCTTGCCCATAATTCAGTGGTATTTATGATTGAGGCACAAGTCGATTACATCTTACAAATGATGCAATTGGTTTCAAAATCTAATGTTCAAGCCATCGCTGTCAAAGATCAGGTGCAAGATCAATTTAACACTCATGTACAAGACATGCTTGATGGTACGGTATGGCAATCAGGCTGCGTGAGTTGGTATCAGCAAAATGGCGGTAAAAATTTTGCACTGTGGCCAACTTATACATGGAAATATTGGCTGGCTACTCGAAAAATAAATCCAGCCGATTTTCGACTCCTCAGTAAAACAAAATCTAGTCATGCAGCTTAAGCAATAACAGGTCATAATAGGCAGATATTCATTATCTGCCTATTTTTGTATGCAATCTTTCTGGTTGATTTTCCAGCTCTTGGCCTGTTTAGGGCTTGGTTTTATTCTTGCACGTCACCTACCCACTTGGCTTGAAAAAATCGCCTTTAAACTCCTGCCGTACTTTACTTATATTTTGTTATTTGCTATTGCAATCGAATTTTCCGAAACATTACACACTATTCCAGCACCTCTGCAAATCCTTTCTTCATCAGTACTTATTGCACTATTTACCTCAGTGGGTGCTTTTATTTGCTGCTATATTTTATTTAAGCTTTTAGGCTATAAACCCAGTCATGGCAAAGTGTCCATGCAGTTGGTAACAAGCTCACTCATCAATATTAGCTATGCTTTTATTGCATTAGGTTTAGGTTATGTATTTGCCGAAATGGCAGCACATTTTAGTCTTCAGCCACATATGAGTACTTGGGATCTACTCTTAATCTTTATGTTTCTGATTGGTCTAGATCTCGCCTACTCACCGCTCGATCGTTCTTGGTTAAATTGGAAAATTCTACTTGTTCCTCTGGGCTGTATCGTCGGTTCACTTTTGGGCGCTTTTGCTGCAGCCTATCTATTGCCACAAATCAGCCTGAAAGATTTGATTATGCTGTCACAAGGCTATGGTTTCTATTCGATGACAGGCATCGTCGTGACTGAATTAAAAAATGCGCATCTAGGCAGTATCGCGCTGATGAATGATTTATTCAGAGAAATTTTTGCGATTGTATTTATGTATATTATTGGCTGGCGCTACCCACGCTCTGCAATTTCATCTGCGGGTGCAACAGCTATGGATGTCACCCTACCTATGGTCAAACAAGCCTGTGGTAATGATTTTATTCCACATGCCATGGTCAGCGGCTTTATCCTTTCTGTACTTGCACCTATATTGGTGAGTATATTAGCAGCTATCTAACCCTCACCTAAGTCCTCTCCCAGAGAGGGAGAGAACTTCCTCTCTCCCTTTGGGAGAGAGTTAGAGAGAGGGTAAATATTAAAGTGTCGCCAAAATATCTTTTAAAGTCTGACGCATATTATCCGATTTAGTAATTGGACGGCCAATCACCAAATGTGTAGAACCATCAAGCATGGCTTGTTTAGGTGTCACAATTCGTTTTTGATCATCCGCTGCAGAACCCTCAGGACGGATACCCGGTGTTACTAATGCAAAGTCAGCACCCAAAGTTTCACGTAACATTTTCGCTTCTTGTGCCGAACAAACTACACCATCCAAACCACTTTCTTTCGTTAAAGTCGCAAGACGCTTCACATGTTCAAAAGGTTCCACATCTAAGCCTAATTCCGCAAGATCTTCACGACCCATTGATGTCAAAACCGTAACAGCAATTAGCTGAGTATTGTAATTGCCCGCCTTTAGGCGCTCTACACAGGTTTCCATCATTTTACGGCCACCTGATGCATGGACATTGACCATCCACACACCCATATCCGCAGCTGCACAAACTGCTTGTGCTGTGGTGTTTGGAATATCATGGAATTTAAGATCTAGAAATACTTCAAAACCTTTATCGTGCAATGCTTTAACGATACTTGAACCCTCATGGGTAAATAACTCTTTACCAACCTTAACTCGACATAATGCAGGATCTAACTGCTCTGCAATTGTAAGTGCGTCATATTGGCTTTTAGCATCTAGTGCAACGATGATACTCAAGAGACTTACCCTTCATTTTGACAAAATTAGTGCATTATAGATGGATTCAACTTGATCAGAAAGTCATAAAACTCATGTTAATTGAAATGATTAATTTGAATTTAGCTATCTCATTATTTTATTTAAGATATATGGCTTATTTTTTCAGCCCATAAAAAAACACCCCGATGAACCACCAGAGTGTTTAATATAAAATTTAACTATACTCATAAAAGTAGTTAATTTACTTCATAAGCCCAATTATAACGGGTTAGAAGGACGCTCATTTGCATCAATATCTAAAACTGTTTTTTCATGACGTGTATGTGCAGCCGCTTCAGCAGCAGCCAGTTGAGCAGTTTGAATTTGCTCTTTACGTAGGCGCTCAATATCTTTACGTAGACGTTTAATTTCCCAGTTATTTTGAAATACTCGGAATACTTGCACTGCCAATAAAAGACCTAAAACCAAACCTAATGACAATGTTAATAGCAATAAAAGCCCTAAACGCATTGCAGGCACTTGTGTAAACAACAAATCGACTGAAAGTTCAGTTCCGTTTTGCAGTACCAAAGCCAATGAGTATCCAAATAGGACTAATAGAATTACGACCAATACGTAACGCATAAACACCCCTAACTATGTTTTAAATTAGTTTGCAGATTCGTTTACCGCATCACGTAAAGCTTTACCAGGTTTAAAGTGCGGTACAGCTTTTGCTGCAACTTCAACTGATTTGCCGGTTTTTGGGTTACGACCCACACGTGGTTCACGGTGATGTAATGCAAAACTACCAAAACCACGGATTTCAATTCGGTTGTCTGTAGACAAAGCTTCGATCATTTGATCGATCATTATCTTAACGGCTTCTTCCACTAAGGGTTCAGCTAAGTGTGGGTTTTTAAGAGAAATACGCTCTATTAAGTCAGACTTATTAAGTGCTTCAGTAGTCATCTGCGACCTCTTTAATTATCAAGCTACCTAGGATCAGTTTCCCGATAATAACCTGTTTAAATACAAAACGGTAGCGTAATAATCACTTACTACGCTACCGTTACAGTAATTGTGTAAAATATATTAATTAATTTACATTAACAATACAATTCAAACACTTACTTAGTGGTTCATTTGAGCTTTGATCAAATCACCAATAGTCTTAGGACCATTGTCTGAAGTTGCTGTAGCTGTCTTGTTCAAGTTAGCTACTGCTTCTTTTTCTTCAGCTTCGTCTTTCGCTTTGATAGACAAGTTGATAGAACGTGATTTGCGGTCTACGTTGATGATTTTAGCTTCAACTTCTTGACCAACTTCAAGGAACTTAGTTGCATCTTCAACGCGGTCGCGGTTGATTTCAGATGCTTTAAGAGTCGCTTCAACTTCGTCAGCTAACTTAACAGTAGCGCCTTTAGCGTCAACTGCAGTTACAGTACCTTTAACAAGCGCACCGCGTTCGTTAGCAGCTAAGAAATCGTTGAACGGATCGCTGTTCATTTGTTTGATGCCAAGGCTGATACGGTTGCCTTCAGCGTCTACTGAAAGGATAACCGCTTCAACTGTGTCACCTTTCTTGTAACGACGGATAGCTTCTTCGCCTTGTTCGTTCCAAGAAATGTCAGACAAGTGAACTAGACCATCGATACCGCCTGGTAAACCGATGAAGATACCGAAGTCAGTGATTGACTTGATAGTACCTGAAACTTTTTCACCTTTGTCGTGTTCTTTAGCAAACTCTTCCCATGGGTTAGCACGAGTTTGTTTGATACCAAGAGAAATACGACGACGCTCTTCATCAACTTCAAGAACCATAACGTCAACTTCGTCACCGATCTGAACAACTTTAGATGGGTGGATGTTTTTGTTAGTGTGGTCCATTTCTGAAACGTGTACTAAGCCTTCAACGCCTTCAGCGATTTCAGCGAAGCAACCGTAGTCAGTTAAGTTAGTTACACGAGCTTTAACGATAGAACCTTTAGGGTAACGGTTCATGATCGCTAACCATGGATCTTCGCCTAATTGTTTAAGGCCTAAAGATACGCGGTTACGTTCGCGGTCGAATTTAAGTACTTTAACAGTAACTTCTTGACCAACTTCAACAACTTCTGAAGGGTGCTTGATACGTTTCCAAGCCATGTCAGTGATGTGAAGAAGACCATCAATACCGCCAAGGTCAACGAACGCGCCGTAGTCAGTAAGATTTTTGATAGTACCAGTAACTGTTTGACCTTCTTCAAGCTGAGCAAGAAGAGCTTCACGGTCAGCTGAAGATTCAGCTTCCATAACAGCACGACGAGATACAACAACGTTGTTACGTTTAGCATCTAGTTTGATTACTTTAAATTCTAACTCTTTACCTTCTAAGTGAGTAGTATCACGAATAGGACGAGTATCAACTAAAGAACCTGGAAGGAACGCACGAACTGGACCGATGTCAACAGTGAAACCGCCTTTAACCTTACCAGAGATAACACCAGTAACGATTTCGCCGTCTTCAAAGATTTTTTCAAGTTTAGTCCAAGTTTCAGCACGTTTAGCTTTTTCACGTGATAAAACTGTTTGACCCATACCGTTGTCAAGAGCTTCAACAACTACATCAACAGTGTCGCCAACTTGAACTTCAAGTTCACGTTGTTCATTTAAGAATTCAGCGCGGTCAACAATACCTTCTGATTTAAGGCCAGTGTCAACTGTTACCCAGTCAGAGTCGATGCTTACTACAACGCCTTGGATGACTGCACCCTTTTCAACGTTGAGGTTTAATTCGCTTTCTTCAAAGAGGGCTGCAAAAGATTCGGTCATGATATACCTAGTAAAGTCAGCGGTCTTGGATCAGACAAGGCCGGTTTAATTAAGCGTCTACATAGTCCGTATAAGACTGATCAAGCTATGCTTCTGCTGAAAATTCTTTAGTTTGCTAATTGCTGATCGATATAATTCGTCATCAGCGTGAATACTTCATCAATACTCAAAGTTGAACTATCAATGAAGTAAGCATCTGGCGCAGGCTTGAGTGGAGCGACTGCGCGTTCCATATCTCGCTTATCACGCGCTTCGATATTAGCTAAAATGTCGTTTATTTTAACATCCACGCCCATAGCCTGCAACTGATTTACACGGCGCTCCGCACGGGACTGAGCAGAAGCCGTTAAATAAATCTTGGCTTGAGCATTTGGAAAAATCGTAGTTGCCATATCACGGCCATCTGCAACCAAACCAGGTGCTTGAGCAAAGGCATGCTGACGTTCTAAAAGCGCAGTTCTAAGTGCAGGAATTGCAGCAACTTTTGAAGCAAACTCTCCAACTCTCTCAGTACGGATAACTTTTGAGACATCTTCACCATCTAAAAGCACCGAAACACCTGCTTCATTTGTCACAAATTGTATATCTAAATTTGTTGCAATTTTTACGCATTCATCGAGCTTTGAGTCTAATGCATCAATTAAGTCTTGCTTATGCAATGACAATCCCAACAGACGATATAACGCACCTGAGTCGAGTAAGTGGAACTGATAATGTGCCGCAATTTTTGCTGCCAATGTTCCTTTACCTGAGCCACTTGGGCCATCAATTGTAATGATTTGAACTGTCATTGCTCTTCCACTTTTGTTTATACGGTTTTTGCAAGTTTTGAAAAACCAATTTTAATCGCTGACTTCAGTTGCGCAAGGATTAATTGACTAACGAATGGCGCACGCGCCTGTAATTCAATCGTATAAGTGACTAAAGTACGCGCAGCATCAATCGCTTCGAATTGAATCACGCCCAAATGATGTTTCACCAATGGGTTTTTAATAATTTTATATTCAATACGTTGGTTTGGCTCAAGCAAGGTAATTTGCTCTTGTAACGGCTTCACTGGCCCAAAGCCCATACGGCGCACAGAACCCACACCATCAAGACGTTCAGGATCTGCTGAATCTTTTACGCGCACCACTTGAATCGGCGCAAAAGCCACGTTATAGGTCGAATGTTTTGAAAGTAATTCAAAAACCTGCTCGACCGGTGCATTAAATTCTTTTTTTACTTGAATGGATTTCATGTTGTACCCTATTTTATTTGACAATATTAATTGTCAGTAGAGTTTACTTGATTTTTTAAATTAAGTTCAGTCAAAGTGGCTTTTTCCTGTAACTTCATCAGTCGTTTTTGTTCACGACGCATTTTAAAAAAATCACTTAATTGTTGGGAGCATTGCTCTTGTAGGCAACCATGCTCAAACTCAAAGATATGATTATAGTAGCCTGAATTTAATAATTGACGCGAACTAACCAAAGAACCTGCTTTAGGCTCAGTCGTCGCAAATACCACTCGTTTTATTCTTGAATGTACCAAAGCACCCACACACATTGTGCATGGCTCTAAAGTTACATATAAAGTTGCGTCGTCAGGTAATCGGTAATTATCGATATTCAAACAAGCTTGTCGCAAAGCTTGTACTTCCGCATGTGCGGTGGGATCTTTCAGAGAAATCGGCGCATTAAACCCTGCACCTATGACTTGATTTTGACTCACAATGACTGCGCCTACAGGAATTTCTTGCAATTCGGCAGCTTGTGCAGCCTGCTCGAAAGCAAGCTGCATCCAATGTTCATCACTATATAGATTTTGTTCAGACATCAATTAATTAAATTACACCATACTGTCTTAACAGTACATTCCAACTGTCAATATTGGTTACAGGAGGCTCATCAGCCAGAATTCCTTTGAGGGAAAGATCTGTACCTTTTTTCCATTCTGGAGATAAGTCTTTATCGACTAGACGTGCGCGCACACCTTCCACAAAGTCTGCATGACGAATTTTCCAATCCGAAATTTGGGTTTCCAGTTCAAACACTTCATTCCAAGAATGCACTTGCTTGCCCCACTGCCACAACAACCATGTTAATGCGGCGGTTGCAGGTGAACCTTTTTGCAGATTTTCACTGGCTTGACGTAGCCAATCACTGCGCGCATCGCTTAAACCAATAATTGATTCATAGTCATGTTCAAAATTATGTCCGCGGCACACACTTTGAATTACATCCAATGAATTTTGTAATGGGCCAGGCCCCACAGGACGATGCATACTATTTAAAGTGTCATCGATGGCACGAAAATCGCCAGCTGGATAATGATCCCAATCAATATTAATGACAGTTTCAAGTACGTTATCACGCTGTGCATCACAAATATGCGTTGCCCAACCGATACCATAAGCACCTGCTGCGGTCATAATAGAGCCAGTTAACCCAGTAAACAACCCAATGGCGCCACGATCAGCCAAGAAACGTGTCGCACCGACATCTGGATACAAACCGATATTAATTTCAGGCATTGCTAAACGTGAATAAGGTGTTACTAAACGGAAAGGTGCGGCCATAAATAGACCTAGGCCACCACCCATCACATAACCTTCGCCCCAAACCAAAATCGGCTTTGCATAGTTATGCAGCAGCAAATCTAGGGCATATTCTTGTTCAAAGAATTTATTCGCCGTTTCAACTTCATCATTGACCACCAATTGTCGCAATTTGCGTACATCGCCACCTGCACAAAATGCTTTCGGCGTAGTGGAATCTAACCAAATCGCCTTTACAGCATCATCGTGTTGAAAGTCCTGAAAGACTTCAAGCAACGCTGTACAGATAGATTCATCTAATGCATGAAGGGATTTTGGGCGATTCAGGCGAACAATGCGCCAGCCGTTTTTCGCTTCTTCAACAATCAGATCTGGGTGATAATTTTTTGAAACGGGAGAATAAGTCATGCGTCCAGCTGCCAGTCTATTGGCTCAATGCCATTTTGTTTAAGATAATTATTACTTTTTGAGAACACCTTACAACCAAAAAAACCACCGCGGTTTGCAGCCAAAGGTGATGGATGCGCGGCTTTTAGCACCAAGTGCTTATTTTGGTCAATGCGTTGTCCCTTACGCTGTGCATATGCCCCCCATAAAATAAAGACAATATGCTCACGTTGCTCATTTAAAACATCAATCACATGGTCTGTAAAATCTTCCCAGCCACGTTTTTGATGTGAAGTTGGTTGCCCAGCCTCAACAGTCAGTACCGCATTTAAAAGCAAAACACCTTGTTCTGCCCAGCGTGTTAAGTCCCCATGTTTTGACACAGGCACCCCAAGGTCGGTATTTAACTCATGGAAAATATTACGTAAAGAAGGTGGTAATGCAACCCCCTTTTGTACCGAAAAACTCAAGCCATGTGCCTGATTTGGCCCATGATACGGGTCTTGGCCTAAAATCACCACCTTTACATTTGCAATAGGCGTCGTGTTTAGGGCATTAAAGATCAGCGGATTCGGTGGATAAATCACTTTATCCTGTTTGATTTGTTGTAGCAGAAAGTCTTTTAACTCATCCATGCGGGGGCTAAGCAAAAACTCACTTAGGGCATATTTCCAGCTAGGCTCAAGCTGCACTTTAGCGAGTTTTGCTTGTTGCTCTTCTGTTAAAGACATCACTGTTAACCAATCCTAATAAAACCAAATATTTACTTAAATTCTAATTTGTAAATCAACTGCAGGGTTTAAAAATTTTTGACCCTGTTTTAATTTTTCATACATCTGGGTATCGTTCCATTCCGACTGAACCTGTTCGGAGAAGATAATTTGATCTAACTGCAACAACCCCATTTGTGCGTTGTCGATATCTTCTAAGAAGCTTTGCGCATAGCCTGTGTCTGTCTCATGCACGATCACAGAATACACCTCAACATCACCCTCACCATTTTGAGTTTCTGTTGATTTTAGAACTTGTTGTGCTAAATAAAAGAAGATTCGTGAAAACTGTTCTGCTGAGGGCGATACGGGTAGTTCAACCCAACGTGCACTGAACTGTTTGCAGGCACGAATGTACTCAGCATCATCGTGTTGCCAAAAACAAATCGCGTGATCAAAACTGTCAAATAAGTCTTTAATTACCCCTTTGAGCAAACCAAAATCGTAAACCATTTGTCCATGGTCAAGTTTCGACGCTTTAAGTAATAGTTCGACTTTATAACTGTGTCCATGAATGGAACGTTTGCAACGGTCTGACGTGCAATTACGCACGATATGCGCGTTTTCAAACTTAAATAACTTACGAATTAACATGTGTCGTAATGCAATCAAATAATCTATGGGTTCTCAGAGATTATAATGCAAAAGTCTAACAAGAGGCATTAATTTTGCTATTCAGCACAATTGGGAAAAGGCATCATGAAAATTTAGCGACCTTTAAGACCTAAAATGGTGCCATACTGCGAAAAGCCACATATACATCTTTATCTTTTCGCACTAACTCACTGGTAAATTGACGCTTTCTTTCATTTAAAATAATTTCAATTTGCGCTTTAAAATAGTTCGACTGCACACCCAATTGTGAATTTAAAACTTCCCTATTTTCTGTGCTCACCTGTGCAAATGGCTCCATTGCCCATAAATCATTGATATTTTCGAAATGTTCAAATTTGGCAGCTTTTTGTTGCAAAGCTTGCTCAACTGCATTGACATCTAAACGATCATCCATAGTCGCTAACAAAAATGCAGGAGCGGTATTAATGTTTACCGTTGTTTCATGCGAGGGCAAGCTGCTCACATAGGGCGCAATCAGTTTATATTGAGCACCTTCAAAACCACGGACTGATTTCAGTTCTTCCACACTATGAAATTTTGCATTTGGCGGTAGTGCCGCATTATTTAAACCACGATAGTACGCCAGCTCTGCGCCCATCGGGCCAGAGGTCTCATCATCTTCATCTTGCCAATCAATCACGGCTTGACTTAATTCTGCGGGTAACCCAACACGCTGCAATATTTTTTCAAACCATAGCTTTGCTTTGTCATTTACCACACCCTCTTCTGAAACCAAACTATTGAGGTTAAATTTTCCAGATTCGTCTTGCAGCACACCTGCAACAGTTCCACCTTCCACAGGAAAGGCGGGCATAGGCTGAGCCCAATTTTCTTGGAGGTGATCCACCTGCCCTGCATTTTCGGTATCATTTACTAAAAGTTCAGCAAAAAATGCTTCGGCACTTTTCGCATATAACAACGACTGATTTTGGCGCATCACATAAGCGGTATTTTCAGAAGTATGGGCTTGTTGTTTTGCGATACCTGCTGCAACTATGGTTGCCAAAGCTACCATCATCAGGATAGTTAACAAAGCGATGCCACGTTGCTGTTTCATACGCAACTCCGAACTTCAAATGACTCTACTACCTGACCGCTAACCATTCTTATTTTTATCCAATAAAAAATCAGTATTTAACAAACTGAATAACCATTCGTAGTTTGTCCCATCCACTGTGAGCTGCATCCTGATACCCCGCGGTAACAGTTGAATGGTTTTTTCATTATTCAAATCAGCGGCAGCATCTGGCCAATTCTCTAACTCATTTGGATTGAGTACCGTGATTTTATATTGTTCAACATTATCCAGTAAAACACTCGAATCTGGCTGATCATGCCCCGTTTGGTTGAGATTTTTAAATTTTAGCCGATACAATTTTTTTTCATCAGCTTTGTATTGATATTCCACTCGCTCGTCAGGTGCAATGCCCTGATTTAATGGATCAGTGACACCTGTCTTACTAAAATTAAATCGGCCATTTTGCAATACTAACGCTGGTTGAATATCTCCATTAATATTGGCAGTTAACGGCACAGCTTGTACAGTGTCTCTGAGTATTTGCTGATGGGCATCTTGCAACTGACTGAGCCTTGCCTCATGGGTTGCGTTTCGTTCCTTCACTTTCGAGACATAATCAAAAACCTTCCAACCCAAAGCAGACAGCACTGCGAAAATAGCAATCGCAACCAAAAGCTCAACTAAGGTAAATCCTGCTTGATTCTTCATTCCTTGCTGTACAAGCACAGGCATATCTTGAGATGTACATTTTTTTCTAGTTATTATTTTCATCCAACGGAGCCTTATAGTTAAAGAACACCAAACTGCTAATCCCTGCTTCAACATCGCCTGTTTCAGCATTCATCAAACTCACTTGGATATCAATCCGTTGTACATTTGGACTAATGGTGGCTTGGGCTTTTTTGTCAATTTGCCATTGCTCGCCTTGTTCAGTGACTTGTTTAGATGCAGTACCTGTCATCCATTCACGATTGATTTCCATCTTAGCGATTTCATTCAACGCGACGAATTGTGCTTTATTTCTTAAAATTGCGTGTGCTGTCGACTGTGTATATTGCATCGCAACATTAGACAAAGCCATTGCCGCCGTCGCAAAAATTGCCAATGCAACCATGACTTCAAGTAGCGTAAATCCTTTAGCCCGCATTGACTTTCCCTAAATGATCAATTTCGATTTCATTGCCAATGGGACGTTCTTCAAAATAAAACTGTATACGCACAGGCTTCACTTCCCCATTACCTAACCAAATCAACTTGGGTGCATTGGTATTTAACAAATCATCATTATTGGCATTTTCATACTGCTGGTCTAAAGACTGAATCGTAAAAGAGACATTTTCAGGTAATACTCGGGTTTCAAAGTTTTTATAGTTTTGCCATTTATTGTTCTGATTTAAAATACTATTTTCTACACGTTTTTGTTCTGGTAAATATTCTTGTACCGCATAGCTTTGGGTGTTGACATCCGTTCCAGCTTTTTGCTGTAGGGCCAATATCAAAGCTTGATCATTTGCATCGCGTAAAATTCGTTTTAGATCCATCACAAACACTTCACGTGCCTGCATGGCTTTGCGTTGATCTGTCCCACCAATATTTAAAAGCACCAATGAGGCCATGATGCCCATAATCACAATCACCACCATCAATTCTACGAGGGTGAAGCCACGAACCAATGATGGTGATGCACTTTTCATAAGCAGCCTTTAAGCGAATTGAGCAACCGCATGCACTTGTTTTGGTAAGGCCAAGGCTTGATCAATATAAGCAACCCGTAAGGTGTCTCTTGAACCCAAATAACGCTGATAAAAACTTGAGTTCAAAATTGCTGCAGCGCCATGTGTAAGTGACCAAATTGAAGCAAGATAATCACGTACTGGCATGCTACTTTGAATCGACTCCAAATAATGCTCAGTCATACGAATGATCAATCGTAGGCGTTGTTTGCGCACTTGATATAGTTCACTAAACAAGTGCTGAATACCCACACCCGTTGTCGATAAACGCTCTTCAATTTGATGAAACAACACTGTACGTTCTGGGTGATGTAAGTGATGCAACATAAAGAAAGCAAGGTGTTCAGGAAAAGCTTTATCGGTGTCTTTAATCATTTCCAATAACATGCGTTCATTACGAATAATGAGCAACATATATAGTTCATCTTTACTTTGAAAATGTTTATATAACGTCCCTTTTGCCAAGTCGAGTTCTGCCGCTAGCGCATCTAGTGTCATCCCTGCTTCGCCATTTTCCAATAGCAGCTGCTCTGCCACTTGGAAAATTAATGCCTCTCTTGCTCTAAACTGAGCTTGACGATCCATCTTCACCCTATACTCTCTTACTCTTATATCAATTCAAATTATTTACTTAAGATTGAGGAGATTTTCAAAGTTTTGCATTGTAATGAAAGCCATCTCTTCAATTGACTTATCATATACATCACTTAAGGCTTTGGCTACATAAGGAACGTATTTTGGTTCATTAGACTTTCCTCTATAGGGCATCGGTGCAAGGTATGGGCTATCTGTTTCAATCAGCACGCGATCCAGTGGCACTTGCTTAGCCACATCACGTAAATCTTGCGCATTTTTAAAAGAAACAATGCCTGAAAATGACACGTAATAACCACAATCTAAGACCGCTTTTGCTGTTTCCCAATCTTCAGTAAAACAATGCAAAATCCCGTGAGTGGATTTCTCTGCACGGATAATATCCACCGTATCATGCTTTGCAGAACGGGTATGTACAACCACCGGTTTTTTTACAGCTTGTGATGCGTGAATATGGCGGGCAAAGCATTCTTTTTGCTCTGCAATAAAGTCTGTACTATGAAAATAGTCCAGCCCTGTTTCACCAATCGCCCAAACCTTTTCAGGTTGTGCTAATTCAATGAGATATTCTTCTGTTGCCCGAGCCATCGTTGCAGGATCTTCACATGGGTGTACCCCAACGGAATAACCTACATCGGCATGACGTGCAGCAATTTTTGAAAGTTCAATATGGTCATCTAGATCAACCGAGATACTCATAAATTTTGAGACCCCGGCTTGACGAGCCTGATCCAATGCAAGATCTAAATTACCCTCGTAAGGGCTTAAGTCGAGCATGGTTAAATGGCAATGGGTATCTACAAACACAATATGTACCTACAAGTCTTCACTGTTGTAACTACATAGTGTAACTTCTACGCCCCTCAGATTTAAGCCCTGCAAGTAAACGTTCTGCTTCTGTTTTGAAATAAACGCCTTTTTCGCCGCTTAATTGAATTCCAAAGCCTTGTGGTTTAATGCCATTTTGCTTTTGCGAAATCCAAATCACTTTTCCTGTCAAAGGAATTTTTATACTTTGTTCAGGCAGAGTCGCCAATAAGAAAACCTCATCACCCATTTTCACAGCTTGCTTTGATGGTACAAATAAACCGCCACCAACGACATAAGGCATGTAGCTCGCAAAAAGTGTTTCCACATCTGGAATATTAGCGTGAACAATCCCGCCCATACGTGGTTGCATGATGTTTCCCCTTAATTAAACATTCATCAGTTTGATGCAAAGCTCATCTACGACCAGATTCCCCTGTACGTTCTGCTCGATGAACCGCTTAGACTGCTGTAATTCTGTATATATCCCAAAGAGTGTTTCGAGCGAATATTGCTCTGCCAACACCCCAAAATCCAAATCTATATTTTTTATGGATTGATTTAGCTTGACACAAATTATATCGGACAACAAGTATTCAAACATTTGACTAAAATCACTAAAACTCAGTGCTTTATTCCACTTGGTCGCAATTGCCATCGGCATGTTTTTTTGTGTCACAAGTTTTTGCCAATCTTGTAGAAACTCTTGGCGCATATTTAGCCATTCACTACTTGCCAATGAAATTGCTTGTAATGGCATTTGACTGGCTAAGTTCATGAGAACTTTGCGCTGAGTTTCACCACTATCGGGCAAATGCTGCTGTAAATATTGCTGTGATTGTTCGGGTTCAATACGATCCAATGCATAGTGCTGCATTCGACTGCGAATGGTTGCCGGCAATTTCAAATAATGCTCTGCCAACAACATAATCACAATGCGTTCGCCAGGCTCTTCCAATGTCTTCAGCAAAGCATTCGATGACGCAATGTTTAATGCTTCAGCAGGCTCAATCAACACAACTCGCCAACCGTCTACGGTTTGTTGTACAAAGGGCAATAAATCACGAATTTTTTCGATTTTAATTTTGGCATTTTGCTTTTTATTGTCTTCATCTGTACTGATGTGGACAAAATTTGGATGTGTATCTGACTTTAACCACTGGCAACTCCCACACTCACCACATGGCTCAGTCCGCTCATCACGTTTTTGACACAGCACCCATGCAAGAAATTGTTTTGCAAATGCCTCTTTACCACAGCCTTTTTTGCCATACAAAAGCACGCCATGTCCCAGTTGTGGAAAACGGCTGGTTAATGTATTCCATGTATTTTGCTGCCAAGGGTACACTTGCGCCACAATGTCATTTTGCATAAATCATTTAACCTTATTCGAAGTTTGAAACATCCATTTGGTTCAAACGATCAAGGTCAGCTTGAGTGTCTACACCCGGTGGAAGGTTCGCTTCTGCCACAGCAATGGCAATACGGTGACCATTTTCCAAAACGCGTAATTGTTCAAGGCTTTCTAATTTTTCTAGTACACCCATATCCCAAGTGACATATTCTTGTAGCAGTTTTACGCGGTATGCATAAAGTCCTAAATGACGATAAGCTTGATCATGCAAGGTTTGTTCTACTTGCTTTGCACCATCACGGTCATACGGAATAGTCGCACGGCTGAAATACAGCGCTTGATTGTGCTTTGACATCACCACTTTGACGATGCTGTCACGCTGAAACTCGTCCAAACT
Organism: Acinetobacter sp. YH1901134; assembly: GCF_013416965.1. Lineage (NCBI taxonomy): Bacteria > Pseudomonadati > Pseudomonadota > Gammaproteobacteria > Moraxellales > Moraxellaceae > Acinetobacter > Acinetobacter sp. YH1901134. Next base: position 576,332 of record NZ_VPEW01000004.1, read on the forward strand.
ATGAATCGGCTCACAGAGTGTCGACATTGAACATGTCGGCTGATCTACAAGTAATTGTGCAACTTGTTTTACTAGTTGAGCGGGAAGCAAAGGTTCATCGCCCTGTACGTTGACAATAATGTCATCACTCGCCCAACCTTTGATGCGTGCAACTTCACTTAAACGGTCTGTCCCAGATGGATGCTCTGCAGAGGTCAATACCACATCAACCCCTTCCGCACGACATACTGCTGCAATACGTTCATCATCTGTAGCAACACATAGATCATCGAATCCTGCAACTTTTTTGGCTTGATCGACTACACGTAAAATCATCGGACGGCCGTGAATTTCAAGCAATGGCTTACCTGGTAAACGTGAACTTGAAAAACGTGCAGGAATAACAATATGTTTCATAAATTAAATGCCTTCGGGAAGTTTCAGACCCAGTTGTTTCAACTGCGCATGCAAAGTTTCATAACACGCAGGTGACAACACTGCATCTACGGGAACAACCCATATTTCTCTTTTAAAATCTGGATTATTTTTGAGGATCGCTAAAATTTTAACTGCATCTTTTTCAGTGGTAATGATGGGATTGGCATCTTCAAACTGCAAATCACTCAGTTCATACTCATAATGATCTGGGAATTCATGACATTGAAATTGATGAATCCCTATATTTTCTAAGGTTTTATAAAATCGTTGCGGAAATCCGATACCCACCACAGCATAGAAATCTTTGTTTGCATCAAATGTCGTCACAAGATCTTTATTGAGCAAATAAGGCTGCGCCGCTTCTAGGTGCATATTCAGTGGAGAACTTGGATCTGCTGAATGTTCAATGACCGTCCCAGTATCAAGGCGCTTTTTCGGTTCACGCAAATAACCTTCGGGTAATAATTTTTCATTGCCTAAACCACGATTATTATCCAGCACGATCCACTCCAACTGACGTTGAAGCGCCCAATGCTGCAAACCATCATCGCAGATAATCAAATCCAATTCATGCTTGGATAGTAGCAACTCAATACTTTGCTGGCGGTTTGGACCGACTGCCATCGGTACACCTGTAGACTGAACAATTAAGCTCGGTTCATCACCCACGATTTCAGCCGTCGACTCTAAATCGACATAAGCCGGAAATGGTCCTTGACCACCATAGCCACGACTGATCACACCAACACGCAGCTTTAAGCTATTCAAATAACTGACCAAATGAATGAGCAATGGGGTTTTACCACTTCCACCCACTGTGATGTTTCCAATGACCATGACTGGAATAGGCGCTTTATAGCTTTGCTTAATACCTGATTGATAGAGTTTTTTATTAAGTAAAAAGCCACCATGATAAAGCCATGACAAAGGTCTAAACACAACGAGCCACTTTGCCTGTTCATTCCAAGCATCCTGAATCAATTGTGCAAAAGACATGACTTAATTTTCCTCAAAATTACGCTGATGAAGTTGGTAATATGCACCACGCTGTGCCATCAACTCTGTATGCGAACCTTGTTCAATAATACGCCCTTTATCCATCACCACAATACAGTCTGCATTTTCAATGGTCGATAAACGATGCGCAATCACGATCGTGGTACGATCTTGCATCGCAGCGTCAAATGCTTGCTGAATAAAAAATTCAGATTCGTTATCTAGCGCACTGGTCGCTTCATCTAAAATTAAGATCGGTGCATTTTTCAAAATGGCACGTGCAATCGCAATCCGTTGACGTTGACCACCTGATAGATTTAAACCTTGGGCACCCAATGGTGTGTCATAACCTTGCGGTAAATCCATAATAAAATCATGTGCAAATGCAGCTTTGGCAGCAGCAATGACTTGCTCATCTGTTGCATGCTCGAGCTGACCATAAGCGATATTTTCACGTACTGTACGGTTAAACAAAACCACTTGCTGATTGACCATCGAAATCTGAGTACGCAAGCTATTGAGTTCTATGTCGTGAATATCATGCTGATCAAGCAACAATTGTCCAGAAGACACCTCTTGGTAACGCACCAACAGATTGACCAATGAAGTTTTACCTGCACCTGAACGCCCAACCAATGCAACGGTTTGCCCTGCATTAACTTTTAAATTGAAGTCATGAATCGCATGGTGACCATCAGCATAGATCAAATTGACATTTTTAAATTCGACATCACCTTTCAAAGCAGGCTTCAGCGTGCCGTTATTTACTTCTTCAGGCATATCAAGCAATTCAAATACCGAATAGGCCGCTGCCATACCTCGTTGTAGTTTTTCGTTGACATCCGTCAAGGTTTTAATTGGCTTACTCAGCATACCTGCGGCAGTGATATACGCTACAAACTCACCCGCTGTTGTATCTTGTAAAATCTCAGGGCGTAGCGCGATATACATCACGATACTGAGCGCGATCGACATAATCAGCTGAACAATCGGGCTATTGAGTTGCTGCACCACAACCATTTTTAAGCCGCGGCGTAAGTTCTCCATCGAGCTTTCATAAAAACGTTTTTGTTCATAATCTTGCCCTGCAAAGCCCTTCACCACTAGGTTGCCTTGCACTGTCTCTTGCACCACATGGTTAACATCACCCATGGTACTTTGTACTTGCATGGATAATTTACGCATGCGCTTCGATGCTTTACGGATGATCAGACCAATAATTGGGCCAAAAATCAAAATACACAGGGTTAAACGCCAATTGGTATAGAGCAAATAACCCAATAATGCGATGGTAATCAGACCCTGTTGTACAATCGTTTTCAGTGACTCAGACGATGCCGCCGTCAACTGTTCAACGTTATACATAATTTTTGCAGTGATATGACCGCTCGAATTATCTAAATAATATTGCGAAGGCAAACGCATGAGTTTTGCGAACACTTGCTGACGAATATTAAAAATTAAGTTTCGAGAAATCACTGCGGTAAAATATCCCCCCATGAACAAACCGAGTCCACGGAAGAACATCAATAAAACCACCAAGAGTGGAAATAAGGTTGTAAAGCTTTGATCTTTGTTTTGAATGGCTTCAATAATGCGTTCCAATAATTTTGCGACAGAAACTTCTGTCGCAGCATTAATACCGAAACCAAGCAAAACCAGCAGGCCGATTCCCCAAAAAGGTTTTAAATAACTTAATAGGCGTAAATAGACCTTAAAATCGTGCTTCACTAATAACCTCGAGTTGGAACTTTGGTACTGATGTTGATATTCACAAATCCAAGTTGACCTGCAACATCCATCACCCGGATCACATCTTGATGTGTTGCTTTTGCATCTGCTGCAATCACAAACATTAAATCACGACGATCATTGGCTGTCTGTTTAATTGCAGTATTCAAATCAGAGACTTCTTTACTCGCCAATGACTGACCATTGACAGAATAGTGTCCTGAAGAATCCACCACAACTTCAATCTTTTGATCATAGTTTTTAGGCGGAACACCTTGTGCATCTGGCAAAGTCAGGTTCATTCGACTCATCTGGTTAAAGGTGGTCGAGAGCAACAAGAACACCAAAATGAACATCAAACAGTCAATCATCGGTGTGAGGTTGATATGAATATCTTCAACCTGACGACGTTTAAATTTCATGCGCAGTCTCCACTCAGCTGGCTTTCTGAATGTCCTGACTTTCTACTTCAGGTGTTTTTTTATAAAACAAAGCGGCATGAAATAACGTCGACTGCTGTTCTAACTCAGCCACATATTCCTGAACCAAACGTTGGAAATAGCGATGTGCAAATAATGCAGGTACAGCAATTAACATACCGGCAGCAGTGGTAATCAAGGCTTTAGAAATACCCGGCATCATCAACACTGGATCACTATTGGTGCCTATATCAATCATTAAGAATGCTTCAATAATACCGATCACCGTACCCAACAAACCTAGTAAAGGTGCAACAGCGCTTAAAGTGCCCAAAAAGTTGATATTTTTTTCTAAATAACCAATTTCTTGTGACGCTGTGACTTCCATTTGCGCACGTGCATATTGCTCGTTTTGATCTTTACTAGCGTAACCTGCGCCCAATACACGACCCAATGTACTTTGTTGTAAAATTGGACTTTGCTTTAGCTGCTGCACCACATCTTTCACCGATGTGTTTACATTCATCATCAAGTCTTTTGGTAACACCATTGATTTCTTTAAACGAATAAAGCGCTCAATGGTAATGGCTACCGTAAAGATCGAACAAATGACGAGCGGGATCATTAACCACCCGCCCGCTTTGACTAATTCCCACATTTGATTTTCCCCAATAAATCGAATTTAAAAATTATTCAGCTAGACAAATATTTAAAATGCCATCTAGCTCTTCAAGAGTATGGTAGCTAATCACCAGCTTGCCTTTCCCTTGTTTATTATGATCAATTTTCACGTCTGCACTGAAACGATCAGAGAGACGTTGTGTCAGTTGTTGAATGTCTGATGAAACAATTGGTTTAGCTTTTTGTTGTTTTGGTGCATTCAAATCACGAACAAATTGTTCGGTTTGACGTACAGACATACTTTTTTCAATCACCATTTCAGCAACTTTAAGCTGATCTTTGGCTTTTAACGTCAAGATCGCACGTGCATGCCCCATATCGAGCAAACCTTGCTGCATAAAGTCTTTGACTTGATTCGCTAAAGACAAGAGGCGTAGCAAGTTACTAATCGTGGTACGTGCTTTACCGACCGTATCGGCAATCTCTTGATGACTTAAACCAAATTCGTCATGGAAGCGTTGTAAAGCCATGGCTTGATCGATTGGGTTCAAATCTTGACGTTGAATGTTTTCAATCAATGCCAAGGCAATTGCCACTTGGTCACTCAAGTCACGAACAATGGCTGGAACTTCGGTTAAACCTGCAAGCTGAGCCGCACGCCAACGACGCTCACCTGCAATAATTTCGTAGGGATGCTTTTCATCTTCGACAGGACGAATGACGATTGGTTGCATGACGCCATGCTTTTCAATCGATGCAGCAAGTTCTTGTAAATCTTGTTCTTTAATGAAACGACGCGGTTGATACTCACCGCGTTTCAATAAATGCACATCAATTTGTTTTAACTGTCCATGATCTAAAGCTTTTGCTTCGAGCTGTAGTTTTTCTTTTTGGATTGAGCCGAGTAAGGCATCCAGACCACGACCTTTAGCCAGTCCGCGTTTTTTTACGGTCATGCTTTAGTTCCTTTTTTTACTTTGGTTTTTTTTAACATCTCAGCTGCCAAGTTCAAATAAGCAACTGCACCCTTCGAGCTTTTTTCAAAATAAATCACTGGTAAACCGTGCGCAGGCGCTTCAGCCAAACGAATATTACGCGGAATGACCGTGTCATAAAGTTTCTGACCGAAGTATTGTTCAAGCTCAGCAGACACATCACGTGTTAAGGCATTACGCGCATCGTACATGGTACGAAGCACACCCACGATCTCTAGATCTGGGTTTAAAGCTTGCTGAATACGGTCAATGGTTTGGGTTAGGTCAGCCAAACCTTCTAGGGCATAATATTCACACTGCATTGGAATCAGCACAGCACGTACCGCTGCAAGTGCATTGACAGTGATCAAACTTAAACTTGGTGCACAATCGACAATAATATAGTCGAAGTCTTTTTCGACGCTTGCCAATGCTTCACGTAAAATAAACTCACGACCGTCTTGATCTGCAATTGCAAGCTCAACACCAGCTAGGTCACGGTTTGCACCTAAAACCTTATAGCCCACTTCCGCTTTATAAATAGCGGTTTCAATCGGCACTTCACCAAGTAAGACATCCGTGACTGAATACAACAAATCATTTTTTTGAATGCCCGAACCCATCGTGGCATTGCCTTGTGAATCCATGTCCACAAGTAAAACTCGTTTTTTTAATATGGCTAAAGATGCAGCCAAGTTCACAGCAGTTGTGGTTTTACCTACGCCACCCTTTTGGTTTGCAATCGCAATAATTTGAGCCATGGTAACCCCAGTCCTTTGAAAATTTTAAATACGTTTAAGAAAAATTAAATGACGCTGCTCATCAAGTCGTGGAACTTTTAATGCAACGATATCAATCTTGAAATCACTTTTCAGTGTTTCAACTTCTTCTTCAGGAATTAAGCCTTTCATCGACGCGATAATACTTTGCGCATGCATATACGGTTTAGACGCATCCACAAAATCCGTTAACGATGCAAAAGCACGACTGGTAATCACATCAAACTGCCCCAGTTCATTAATGCTGTCTTCATTTTCGACACGTGTTTGTACCGCAATGACATTTTTTAGTTTTAAGTCAGCAATAAATTGTTTTAAGAATCGAATTTTTTTACCGTTGGCATCTAAAAGCACACATTCACGTTCAGGCTGACACAGTGCAATGATCATGCCCGGCATGCCACCACCCGTACCGATATCCAATAAACGACCTGCAGGCAAATCATTTAGGATACTTAAGCTATCCAATAAATGCTTAACCAACATTTCTTTAGGATCACGAATAGCAGTCAAGTTATACGCTTTGTTCCACAGCACTAGGGCATCTTGGTATTTCAGCAATAGATTTAATGCTTCTTCACTCAAATCTAAGCCAAGCTTTTGACTACCTTGCTTTAAGTCTTGAAAAAAAGGATGCATAAAGAAGACATCTCAATAAAAATTAACTGAAGTATACCGATTTCTAAGCCGTGGAACAGTAGCTAACGCTTAGCGAATATGCACTTAATCGTACATGCCTTGGCGAATCTGTAGATCTAGATCACTTAAACGCTCAGGTGTGCCAACATCAACCCACGCAGTTTGCATTTTCTCTGCAGAAATTTTTCCATCCAACATGGCTTGTTTCAATAATGGTGCGAGCGGACGCTTACCAGCTTCCAATCCATCAAACATATTTGGATGTATAACTGCGATTCCGCTATAGGTGAGTGCCTCGCCTGCATGTTCTTGCTCAAAGGTATAACTACGCCCAGCATCCAAGATAAAATCACCCTTAGGATGTTGCGCTGGGTTAGTCACATAGACCAAGTGTGCCAAGTCATCATTTAGCTCAATATTGAGCAAAGCTGAAAAATCGTAGGTCGTCCAAACGTCACCATTCACCAAAATAAACGGTTCTGTCCCAAGCAAAGGTAAAGCATTAATAATGCCACCAGCTGTTTCCAGACCTTCCGCTTCACGTGTCCAGCGAATATTCACACCAAACTGCGAACCATCACCCAAAGTACCAATCAGGATATCTGCAAGCCATGCAGAATTGATGATAATTTCAGTTACGCCAATTTTTTTTAGCTTTTCTATATGCCAAACAATCAGTGGTTTTCCACCCACTTCAAGCAAAGGCTTTGGCTTATACAATGTTAAAGGGCGCATCCGATTTCCGAGACCCGCAGCTAAAATCATGGCTTTCATTATGCAACAACCTCATAAGTGCCGTATTTGGCTTCAAATTTCGGCAATACTTTATCCTGAATAAATTGCATAAAAGGTTGTAATTCTGCATATGGTTTACTTTCTTCAAGTAAATACCACATCACACGAGGCAAATCTTTGAGATAACCTGACTTACCATCACGCTCAAATAAGCGCACAAAAATACCTAAAATTTTGATATGACGTTGAATCGCCATCAGGTCAGCGTCTTGTTTGAATTGCTCAAAGTTACGACCTTCTTTAGCCGATGCAGGTAGCAAATCATAGAACGTCTTAAACCATGCATAAACACGATCTGCATTCCACTGCACATAAGCATCACGAGTAATAGAAATCAAATCATAAGTATCTGCGCCAATCACAGCATCTTGGAAGTCAATCACACCCTGATCTTGCTCACCATCAAGTACCATCAAATTACGGCTATGAAAATCACGATGCACAATCACTTGAGGCTGAGCCAATGCAGCATTGGCTAAGATAGCAAAGGTACGTTTAATCAGTGCCGATTCTTCTTCAGTAGGCTGCACTTGTAGAGATGGCAATAACCAATCGGTTAACAGCTCCATTTCAGAAATCAGCTTTTCATAGGCATATGCAGGAAAATGAGCAGTTCCATCAATTGACTGCAATTGAATCAACTGTTTAAAACTTTGAGCATAATGTGCGTCTACGGTTTGATCATTCAACAACGTCGACAATAAAACATCACCAAAATCTTCTAACAATAAGAAGCCTTGATCGAGGTCTTTGGCCACGATATGTGGTACACGCACGCCATGTGCATCAAAAAATTCATCAATCGACACAAAAGGACCACAATCTTCTTTTTCTGGTGGTGCATCCATGAGCATAAATGTTTTATTATTCAATTTGATTCGTGCATAACGACGGAAGCTTGCATCGCCTGCTAAGAAGTTAATTTCAAATTGATCTGAACCGAGTACAGATGAAATCCATGTTTGTATCAATTGTTCACGTTGTGTATTCATTTGCGATAAATTCTAATACAGGCTGAGTTTTTAAAGTGCTAAGTGTAGCTACTTATCAACTTTTTCTCTATGATGCGACAATAATTAATTGCGATTAAGCATACCTGGTTAATGAGACAAATGAAGCATCAGTTTAAATTTAATCCTTTAGCGACTGCGATCTTAACCCTTCTATGTGGTAGCTCGTTACCAAGCTATGCAGCACCTGTTTCAAACCCGTCCACGGATGACGATACAGAACAACTCAAACAAAGCATTTCAGAAGCTTATCCGGGGCAGCAGTTCTTCGAACAATATTATGTCGATAAATCTGCACCTGAAGCACAGATTCGCAACACCAATCAATTAAGTTCTGCGTTTTGTACAGGCACCTGGATTACCCCAGTTGCTCCAACAACGAAAGCAGTCGCACCTGAAGATGCAACCTCTACCATTACCGCAGACTATGGTCATTTTGACCCGAATGGCGACTCCATTCTTGAAGGTAATGTTCTGATTGACCAAGAAGGTCGTCAAATTCGTGCCGATCAAATCAAAATTGATAAAACCCAAACCTATGCCAATGCTTCTGGCCGCGTACAAATGGCACAGTCAGGGCTGATTTCTCAAAGCGATTCAATAGATTACAATTTAAAAACCCAACAGGGTGATTTAAATAACAGCTTCTTTATTGCTGAACAGCAGCATGCGCATGGTCGTGCTGAAAAAATTTCACGTACTTCAACCGAAACACTCGAATTAGAAAACGCTGTTTATACCACTTGTCCACCCGATGAAAAACCAACGTGGAAAATTCAAGCAGACAAAATTAAGCTGAATCAAGAAACTGGTCGTGGTGAAACCAAAGGAACAACACTTTATGTAAAAGATGTTCCTGTCATGGCTGTACCCTACTTCAACTTCCCGATTGATGACCGCCGTACCACAGGTATTTTGACCCCAAGCTTTGGTTTTACCAATGACGGTGGTATTGAGCTTGCAGTACCGATTTATCTGAATCTTGCACCAAACTATGATGCTACGGTAACACCACGTTATATTGCAGACCGCGGTCCAATGATGGAAGGCGAATTCCGTTATTTGACCAAAAACTTTGGTTCAGGGATGGTGTGGGGTGGTTATTTACCATCCGACCAAAAGTATGGCGATCAAGATCGTAAAGATTTACATTTCCTACATAACTGGAAAATTAACGATCAATTTACAACCAATTTAGAATACAATTATGCATCTGATAAAGACTATTTCTCAGATCTCAATAATAATCCAAACTCAAAAACTGACCTGAACTTACGCCGTGCATGGGAACTCAATTATAAAAATGGTATCCCTGGCCTAAAAGCACAGCTCAAAGTGGAAGACTTCCAAACACTGGATAAAACTGTCAGTGATGAAGACCGTCCATATGCGCGCTTGCCGCAATTCCTACTGAACTACAAGACTGGTAATCCGCTCGGCTTACAGTACGAATTTAACAACGATACGGCTTACTTCAAAAAGAACTTACGTAGTAATAATATTCCAAGCAATACTGGCGATTCGCCAATGTATGAGCCAAGCGGCGCACGTATTTATAACGACTTTAGTGTACGTTATAACTATCGTAACCCATGGTCTTTTGTAATACCAGAAGTGTCTATTCGCAACGTCAACACGATTTACGATCAAGACACCGTTAATGCACAAAACATTAGTTCATCAAATGAAAGTAAATCGGTCGTTGTACCGCAATTCACTTTAGATGCGGGTCTTGTGATGGAGCGCGAAGGTCGTTATCTTCAAACCTTAACGCCACGCTTCTTCTATGCGTATTCTCCATACAAAAACCAAGACACTAATCCGAACTTTGACTCAACTACAGCGTCAATTAATTATGACCAGTTATTTAGTCCGCGTCGGTTCTATGGTAATGACCGTTTAGAAGACAACAACTTCGCATCTCTAGGCTTGAGCTATAGTTTATTTGATGATGTTGGTCTTGAGCGTTTAAAAGCCAGCGTTGGTCAAAGTTTCTATTTTGAAGACCGTCGTGTCACACTGAACAACGTCTCTGATAAATTTGATACCGAACGCCATACCGGCCCTGTCGTGAGCATTTCTAGCCAACTATCTGACAGCATCAGTGTGAATGCCAATTCAGCATGGATGGCGAATGGTGATAATGCTCAGCGCGATATTCAAATGTATTACACAGGAAATAAAGGCAATTTATACAATGTCGGTTATTTCTATCGTAAAGACATTCCTAACCGCCAAGACAGCTATGACCAAGCAGTAGCATCGTTTATTCAACCTATACACAATAACTGGCGTATTATTGGTCATGCACAATATGACCTCGACAACAGTATTGCGCGTGAATATTTACTGGGTGTGAACTACGAGTCATGCTGCTGGGGTGTTTCAGTTTATGGTCGTTCGTACTATAACGATTTAGATGATGTAACATCTTCAGATGTTAAACCAAAACGTGCCATTATGGCGGAGTTCACTCTAAAAGGTTTAGGTGGCTTCAACAATAAATTAACCTCTTTGCTTGAAAACCGAGTGTTGGGTTTTAACAATATTAATCAATCTTGGACAGAACGTTAATGAAGACAAAACAGTTAAAACAAATTTTTAAAGCGTCAGCCTTGGCACTTTGCCTATCAACTTCTGTATCTGTATTTGCTGCTGCGCAACCTAAAGATGAAATTGTAGCTGTCGTTGACAATAGCGTGATTCTACGTAGTGATCTTGATCAAAGCATTGCCGAGATCACTCACCAACTTCAAGCAAAAAAACAAACCATCCCACCGACCGAATATTTGCAACAACAAGCTTTAGAACAGCTGATTACGCGCCAAGCACAGCTTGAACAAGTTAAACGATATAATGTCAAAGCGGATGAAAAATCACTCAATGAAGCTGTACTTAAAGTTGCAAAAGACGCAGGCTCTCCAAGCTTAGAAGCGTTTCAGCAAAAATTAGATGCTGTTGCGCCAAATACCTATGCAGGTTTACGTGCACGCATCGCTGAAGACATCGCTTTACAACGTCTACGCCAACAGTTGGTCACTTCTCGCATTCAAATCAGTGACCAAGATGTGAAAAACTTCTTAAGCTCACCACAAGGTCAAGCTGCGTTAGGTAATCAAGTTCATGTCTTACATGTACGTGTAGCTAGCAGTGATAATGCCGTTAAAATCGCGGAAGATATTCGTAAAGAACTTGCAGCAAGCAATGATGTAAAAGCGATTACTAGCAAATACAGTACCAAAGATATTAAAGTTGACGGTGCCGATATGGGCTTCCGCAACTTATCTGATATTCCAGATGAACTTGCTGCACGTGTAGCCCCTTTGCAAGTTGGTCAAACCACTGAACTAATTTCAGTACGTGATGGCGTTCATGTTTTAAAATTGGTCGACCGTAAAAGTGGCGAACAAAAAGCCATTGTTCCTCAATACCAAACTCGCCATATCCTGATTCAACCATCTGAGGTCGTGAGTCCTGAAAATGCCAAGCAAATGATCGACAACTTGTATAATCGCCTGCAAAAGGGTGAAGATTTTGCGGTCTTGGCTTCAACGTTCTCGAATGACACTGGTTCTGCTGCCAATGGTGGTAGTTTAGGTTGGGTTAGCCCAGGTGTTATGGTTCCAGAATTTGAAGCAATGATGAAATCAACAGCGAAAGGTGAAATCAGCAAGCCTTTTCAGTCACAGTTTGGTTGGCACATCCTTCAAGTGACCGATACACGTCAACAAGATATGACACATGAAGTACAAGAACGTATGGCCCGTCAGATTTTAGGTGAGCGTCAATTTGACACTGAACTGGACAGCTGGTTACGTGAAATTCGCAACAATGCTTATGTTGAAATTAAAGATCCTACTCTAGATCGTAAAAAGAAATAAGTGAATAAATAAAAAAACCAGCTTCGGCTGGTTTTTTTATGTCGATTCTTATCATCATTCAGCACTTTAGTAATTATTACATACCCGTTATGAAAACAATCTACTCTTTTATAGGCAAAAAAAACCTCCCATTTGGGAGGTTTTTTTAACTCAATTAACGATTGTTGTTTTCGTCGTCTTGAGCATCTTCAAATTTAGTTTCGCCATCAAAACCAGCATTTTGACCGCCGAAGCCACTTTGACCGCCAAAGCCACCTTGACCACCAAAGCCACCTTGAGCGCCAAAGCCACCTTGACCACCGAAGCCACCTTGACCACCGAAGCCACCTTGACCACCGAAGCCACCTTGACCACCAAAGCCACCTTGGCCACCGAAGCCACCTTGTTGACCGCCGAAGCCGCCTTGTTGACCACCGAAGCCGGCAGCGCCTTGAGCACCAGCAGGAGCACCAGCAGGACGTGGGTTACGTGCTGGAACAACAGTTGAAATAGCGTGTTTGTAAACCATTTGGCTTACAGTATTTTTTAATAAAACAACGTATTGGTCGAAAGATTCAATATGACCTTGTAATTTAATACCGTTGACAAGGAAGATCGACACAGGAATACGTTCTTTACGGAGAGAATTTAAGAACGGATCTTGTAAAGTTTGACCTTTAGACATGTTATAACTCCAAAAAATAATAAAAATCAGCGCAAAAGCTACCTTTACTTTTCAATTAAAAATTATCAAAAAGGTAGTCTGTAAATTTTGCTTTATCCGTAGCACTTTCGCAAGTCTTCTTGAGCCTGCTGCGCAGTTAAATATGTAGTAAATTTATGCATTTCTTGCAAAGATCTTAACCAAGTATATTGACGTTTTGCAAGTTGTCGTGTTGCAAAAAGTGCCTTATCCTCCATTTCACGCTGTTTTTCGCTACTTTGATCACTATTTTTCAAAAAATCTAAAGCTTGACGATATCCAACTGAGCGCATAGAGGGTAAATTTTCATCTAAATCGTATTTTTCAATGAGAGCTTTCACTTCATTTAAAAATCCAATTTCCCACATTGTTTTTAGACGTTGAGCTATACGCTCATGTAATTCTAATCGGTCTGGCAATAATGCGTAATTATGAAAATTGTAACGGTATGGTACGTTTTTAGGTTGCTCAGCTTGTAACTGCGTAATGGGTTTACCTGTTAATTTAAAAACTTCGAGCGCACGGATAATTCGTTGCTTATCACTCGGTTTAAATTTTTCACTTGCCAATGGGTCTACATTGCACAGTTCTGCATATACAGCATCCCAACCTTGCGACTCAGCTTTGGCTTCAATTTCAGCACGTACAGCATAGTCTGCACTTGGTAAGTTTGAAGACAACCCTTCCAATAAAGCTTTGTAATACAACATTGTACCACCGACTAAAATCGGTGTTTTACCTCGTACATGCATATCATCAATCAGTACACACGCATCTTCCACAAAGTTCGCTGCCGAATACACCTCTAGCGGACTGATAATATCAATCAAATGATGTGGATATTTCTCCAACTCAGCTTTACTCGGCTTGGCCGTACCAATATCCATATCCTGAAAAACCAAAGCAGAATCGACAGAAATTAATTCAAATCCACCTTGCTCGTATAGTTCACATGCCAAGGCGGTTTTACCGCTTGCAGTTGGTCCCATTAAGTTTATGACCGGCAATTGATTTGACATGTAAAACTACTCTCCCCGAGCAAAAAGTTTATCTAGCTGTGCCAATGGAAACGCACGCCACGTCGGACGCCCATGGTTACATTGGCTGGCAAATTCAGTTTGTTCCATCTGACGCAGTAATGCATTCATTTCAGATAGACTTAAAATACGGTGTGCGCGTACAGCGCCGTGACAGGCCATGCCTGCCAATATTTGATCACGCTTTTGTAGTAACCCTGCAACCTGATCACTTGGGTCTAAATCATTTAATAAATCTGGAATCAGCGCATCAAAGTCTGCTTTATGCAAAATGGCAGGAACACCTCGGACAATGACTTGCTCATCGCCATATTGGTCTATTTCTAAACCTAGGCGTGCCAATTGTTCTTTGAGCTCATCGACGCGCATCGCTTGCATCCGACTGATACTGACGACTTTAGGAATCAGCAACTGCTGTGATGTCCAAAACTCAGGTTTATCCCAAGCTGTTTTCATCTGTTGCAAAACAATGCGTTCATGTGCCGCATGCATATCAACAATGATTAAACCTTCGGTGTTTTGGGCCAAAATATAAATACCATGCAATTGCGCAATGGCAATCCCCAAAGGATGCTCATCAACTTTCTGCTGAATATGTTCAGCTAAAGCGGTATCCGGATCATTTAACGACTCAGTTTGACGTAAAGGCGCTAAATAACTTTGCAATGCATTATTGAGCTGTCTGGAACCCGCTATATTTGACTGATATCCAGTGCTATTGTTCGACGCATTTGAATATTGCTGTGTATAAGTTTCCTGACCTGTTGGCGCATGATTTGAAGCATATTGCACCGTTGCTGGCGAACTAAAGTCAGTAAGTCCACCTGCGATCTCTGGACTGACAAAATTTGTGCCTTGCTCTGCAACTGGCTGAGGTTGATGTAATGAAAATTGTTCCTGATGACGCGGCTGCGGAATAATATTTTCGTGTGCCTGCCCATCAAGTTTCATTGCAGATGACAATTCGGCGGTCGCGGTTTGAAATTGCGCTAATGTCGATTTGGCAAAATGACGAACAAACTCATGTACTTCACGTTGATTTAGAAACCGAATTTCATGCTTGGTCGGATGCACATTCACATCGATATTTTCAGGATCAACTTCCATAAACAACAAATAAGCGGCATGTTGATGTCCATGCAAAATACCGTCATAAGCCATCCGAAGTGCATGTGAAACTGTCTTGTCTTTTACGATACGTCCATTCACATAGACGTATTGCATATCGGCTTGCGCACGTGCATCTGAAGGATGGCCTAACCAACCACTGAGACGCATATTGACGCTATCAGCATCTATCCAGTACGCATTTTCAGTAAATTGACGGCCTAATAATTGTTGTACCCGCTGAAAACGGAGCGCGCCACTGTCTGCAATAGGCAAGTTCAGCTTAATACTATTGTTATGCTCAAGGACAAAACGTATATCAAAATGGGTCAGTGCCAAACGACGGACAATTTCTTCGATATGTCCAAACTCAGTCCCCGGTTTTTTGAGGAACTTACGCCGTGCAGGCACATTAAAAAATAAATCTTGCACACGGATGGTGGTGCCTTGCGTCGCTGCCACAGGCTGAATTTCTTGCGAATCAAATGCGGTGCCATTTACTTCGACCTGATAGCCTACACCGTCATCATTTTGGCTACTGGTCAATGTCAAACGAGACACCGCAGCAATCGAAGCCAAGGCTTCCCCACGAAAACCTAGACTTACAATGGCATGCAAATCTTCAGCAGTTTGGATTTTACTTGTGGCATGGCGCATGACCGCCAAAGGTAGATCTTCAGGGTGAATACCCCGACCATTGTCTATTATTTCAATCAGTGTACTGCCGCCTTGTTCAATACGAACAATCAGCTCAGTCGCCCCTGCATCAATGGCATTTTCCAGTAATTCTTTGACCACAGAAGCAGGACGTTCAATCACTTCCCCTGCGGCAATTTGGTTGGCTAAGGCAGGATCAAGCGTTCGAATGCGGCGGGCACTGATTTCATTCAGCATGGTTAAATTTTTGCTCCAAAGCGTTTTGCAAAGTTTCTGAAGAAGAGCTTAAAGTTGCTGTACGGGTGCTTTCATCCGCAGACTTTTCAATATTAATAATTAAATCAGCTTCAGGGATTTCGTCGCCCCCTTTAGATGGCCATTCAAATAAAAATAGGGCGTTCGGCGTTTCTAAATAATCACGGATACCCATAAGCTCAAGCTCATAAGGGTCATTCAGACGATATAAATCAAAATGAAAAATATCTTGTCCTTGAATATTGTAAGGTTCAACCAATGTATAGGTTGGACTTTTTACCGCACCTTGATGACCCAAGTGTTGTAAAAAATAACGTGTTAACGTGGTCTTTCCTGCACCCAAGTCACCAATTAAATACGCTACACCCGTCGTAAAATGCGTCGCCAGTACGGTAGCTAAGTTTTGGGTATCGACTTCACTATTAAGTTCCAGACTGAATGAATACTGCATATTACTCACAACATGTACATAAGAATTAAATATGATAGCATCGCACTGGCTAAAATGAATATGTTCACACTATAGATTGAGCATTTTTCATGATGTGTTCTCTGCTTTATTTGCTCAGTTTTTAGATCTTTCTTCATGCACAGTTTTGAATTTACTCCCCCAATGATCAATGGTGTTAGTGCCAGTAAAGTCTTCCTTGACGGTCAACACACACAAGCCACAACGGTCTATGCATATTTGTGTGAGCAATTTCCTCATATCCAAGCAGCAGAGTGGCAACAACGATTTAAGGATGGTCTAGTCTATGCTGCAGATGGTGACGCTTTAACGATAGACAGTCCTTTTGAAGCAAATCGTCATGTTTATTATTATCGATTCTTAGCGCATGAAATCCATGTTCCCTTTGAGCATCAGATTTTATTTGAAAATGATCATTTCATCGTGGTCGATAAACCGCATTTTCTCACCATGAGTCCGACCGGTCAGTATGTACAAGAAACCTTGTTGGTTCGACTCAAAAAACAAACGCAGCTTGAACACCTAACACCGATTCATCGTTTAGATCGTGAAACTGCCGGCGTAGTTCTCTTCTCCAAATGTGTCGAAAGCCGTGGGCTATATCAACAGATGTTTGCCAAGCGGCAAGTTCAAAAAACCTATCATGCCATTGCAGCTTATCGAGATGACTTAAATTTCCCAATCACAACTCGCTATTGCATGGAAAAAGGTCAGCCATTTTATACCATGCAACTGGTAGATGGTGAGCCAAATAGTGAAACATACATTAAGCTCATCCAGCAGCATGGAAACCATGCAAAGTATGAATTAAAACCCTATACCGGCAAGCAACACCAACTTCGTGTACATTTAAATGCTTTGGGCATTCCAATTCAAAATGATCCCTTTTATCCAATAGTACAACATAAGGCAGATGACGATTTCAGCCAACCTTTACAACTACTTGCGAAACAGCTTGAGTTTATCGATCCTGTGACAGAGCAGGCTTTTCAATTCAGTTCTGCCTATGAATTGACACTGTAAATCGATTGTCATTACATTAAATTGATAAAATACTGCCAAACTTTCTTGAATTTATAACAGTTTTGATTAGAATAAATGCGAAAAGTTAAGTATTTAAAAGCTTTCTAAGAATATGAGAAAAACTGAAGTCTACCAAATCCGTCTCGATTCACAGGAAAAGAAACAGGCCTTTGCCGTGTTTAAACAATTAGGCATTACACCTGCACAGGCTGTACGTCTATTCTTTAAACAAGTTGTTTTAACCAAATCGATCCCCTTCTCTATTGAAAACCAAAATATCAATATTGAACAATTGATTAAGTTACGCAAATTAAAACAACAAGAAGCCCAAGCTATTTCAACCATTGAAATTAGCCCTGCTGAATTAGAAATTTTAAATAATGATCCATTATTAGATGATGATCATCTCGACTTGTTTGAAGAACTCAATGCAATTTTGGGTGAAGGTGACAAAACTTAACACTGTCGCATTTATAAACAATTTATAAATCAACCAATTTCGAAATTTCGATATGCTTCATGCAAGACTGATAAAAATAGCATGGAGTATAGAAAAAAATGATCGTTCGACGCGCAACAGAAGCAGACCTTCAGCCACTTGCTGTTTTATTTGATGAATATCGCCAATTTTATGGCACCTCTTCTAATCTTGATATCTCATATAAATTTCTAAGACAACGTTTTGAAAATAATGAAAGCGTAATTTTTATTTGCTTAAAAGATGATGTCATTACTGGGTTTATCTTACTGTATTTAGGCTTTTCATCTGTAGCTTGTTCAACCTACTATATTTTAGATGATGTCTATGTCAGCCCTGTATATCGTCGTCAAGGTTCAGCCAAACAATTGATCGATACTGCGGTTCTCTTTGCTCAACATGAAGGTGCGCTTCGAATCAGCCTCGAAACTCAAAAAAATAACTATCACTCACATCAACTCTATGAATCGATGGGCTTCATTAAAGATGATGAATTTCAAACCTATCATTACTTTATTCGCTAATGCTCTGCTAGGCATTAAAAACATCATCAACGCATATTAGAAACGCATCTTTAAATAATTAGCATACATATTTATGGGCTTTAATACCGCACATTCATCCTTCAAATGATGACCTATCAAAGCCCAGTACCCATTACTGTAGAGCGATATTTTCGCGAAATTTCGATTGTTCAATCTGCGCTGCATTCAAATAGATCCATTCACCCTCAGCTAGATCATCAAGCTTTAATTGTCCTATTTGAGCACGATGTAAAGTTTCAACTTTATTGCCGACAGCCGCCAACATCCGCTTCACTTGATGATATACCCCTTGATGAACAGTTATTTGCAATTGATGTGAAGCCAATAGCTGTACGTCGGTTGCAGCAAAGATGCCTTTTTCGTTTCGCAGCTCCACGCCTTGTTCTAATTGTTGTATTTGCTCAGGCGTCACAGGATCTGCTGTATGCATTGAATATACTTTGGCAACATGCTTTTTAGGGTGTGTCAGCGCTTGTAGATATTGACCATCATCCGTGAGCAGCAACAGTCCAGTGGTGTCTTGATCCAGCCGCCCTACGCATTGCAAACCACGATTTAACAGCACATCATCAAATAATTCAAAAACACTAAAATGATGGGTTGCCTGATGCGAACATTCATAACCTTTGGGTTTATTTAACGCAATATATATATGCTCACGATAGACATAGTCCTGACCATATACACTATAAGTTAAATCATTTAAGTCCAGTTTTTGCTTTGGATTATCTACAATCTCACCGTGTATTTCGACCGCACCATTTTTAATCAACTGTTGGCAATATTTACGCGAACCAAAACCTTGTGATTGCAGCATTTTTTCCAAAAACATAGAACAACCTAATAAACACCATATATTGCTATTTTATACTGAACAACGAGCCAACTTGCAGGAAAAATAGCGGAAATGATCTTGAACGCCAGTTTTTAATGTTTCTGCGCTACACTATTGATTATTTATTGAAGTTTCTCACGAATATCCTATGTCCCAGTTGGATTTAAATCTGATCGTGTTATTGGTGTTATTGGCTTGTGGCATCTTTAGCCACAATACAGCGATCACCATAGCAGCAGGTGTCTTGATTGTTTTCCGCATCACGCCTTTAAGTGAATTTTTCCCCTATCTGCAACAATATGGCTTAAACATTGGCATTATTATTTTAACCATTGGCGTACTCACGCCGATCGCTAGCGGAAAAATACCCGGTGATTCGATTTTAAAATCCTTTTTAAGTTGGAAATCCCTCGTCGCAATCGCCATTGGCATCTTTGTCGCATGGCTAGGCGGACGTGGTGTCAAACTGATGTCGAATCAGCCAGATGTTGTTGCCGGACTACTGATTGGGACAGTCGCAGGTGTTGCGATGCTGCGTGGTGTACCCGTCGGCCCACTCATTGCAGCAGGTATCTTGTCGCTACTGATTGGGATTAAGCAATAAGGCTGTTACTTACATAAAATAAAATTTTAATTTGAGCCATGCTGCATTTGAAATAAACGTCGACTAAGTATGATTCCAACGAATGACAACGCTGACATCAAGATACCTGCCCAGAACCACGCTCCAGTCTGTGAAACTACGGTGGCAATCACAGGCGGCAAAACAAATTGGGAAATGGCAGAACATTGTAAAATCATGCCGACCGTCGTACTGATTGCCGCGGGATAAGGTGCAAAATGCAGTGCTTGCGCAAAGACCGTCGCAGCAACTAAGCCACCAAAAAGCGAAAAACTAAACACCGTTAAATATTGCAATAAAAACGGTAACACATCTTTAAAGAGATAAAACCCTAAGGAGCAAATGATCAAGACGGCAAAACCCAGTTGGACTAAAGTTTTAGCTTGAAAACCACGCTGTAATAACAGTCCACACCCCCATGTGCCCACTGCATTCGCAACGGCAACACTGGCTGTTAAAGCGCCTGCCAATTCAGCTGAAATTTGGTTTTGTGCATAAATCATCGGTAAGAAGCCCACCAATGCAAACCATTGCCCTGCATATGTCCCAAAAATGAGCGCCAAAAGCCATGCTGCAGGATGTTTCAAGGTATCTCTAATGAGACCAATAATAGGTGTTGTATTCAGCGCCACATTAGGCTGAGGAATAAACATAGCGATACAGAGTAGTAATGCTGCAGTAATCATAGCGAAACTGAGCCAAACCACACTCCAGCCATATTGAGCAATTAGAAATGGCGCAACCAATAAGGCTATGCCCATACCTCCGCCCATATAAGCACTCCACAGTCCCATCTTTGCGCTGATGTGCTGTAGCGGTACAAGCTGACGGATAAATGCAGGCCCTGTGAGTGTCACCAATAAGAAGCCAAAGCCTTCTATGACACGCAGAAGCAACAAGGCATCAAAGCTTTGTGCAAAACTCCCCCATGCACTTGCCATCGTTAATAAACTTAAGCCTAGTAATATACATAGCTTAAATCCAATTTTTTGGATATAACTACCAATCAACAATGCAAAGCACATTCCTGCACCCTGTACTAGTGAGAGCAATAAACCAGACTGAATAAAGCTAATGCCGAGTTGCTGTTGTAATACAGGTATTGCGGGCGGTAATTTCCCGATATGCATTGCAGCAATAAAACCTGCCGCAATAATGAATAAATCTTTTGACATCCCTTTCATTGAATTGTCATGCTCTTTTCGCCATGCAATAGTGCACAGCTTAACAATTCAAAATATTATTTTGAGTCAAAAAACAAATGACCTTAGATGATTTTTCAATTATTTAATCATCTTGCACCGTCACATGCTAAGCGCACTTTGATTTAAATTAAAAAACGATACTTAGTCATGTCATCTGCAATTGTTTGAGACAACACGTATTCCCATCAAAAATGTTTTTTCTGATACTTTCAATAATTTGGCGGTAGTGAAGGAATTCACCTGCATAACTATGAGTGAATTATTTAAGCAGTGAGATATTTAGGCAGTGATTTATTCAGGATTGATTTGTTTCCGTTCACGCTTATTGGCGTACATTTTTAAATCAGCCATTTCGACCAATTGATCGATGGATTGGGCATCCTCTGGAAATAAAGCCATGCCAATACTGGCACCAATTTTCAAACTCATTTGCTCGAATGCAAATGGCAGTCCGCAACTTTCTGCGATTCGATTCATCGCCGTTTGCGCACGCTCTAAGTTGGCAATATTGGTTAAAATCACAGCAAATTCATCACCGCCCAAGCGTGCAACCAAGTCATCTTGACGTGTTTCACGCAAAATGCGCTGTGCAACTTCTTTCAGTGCAGCATCCCCAATGCGATGTCCAAACTGATCATTAATCGGTTTCAGACCATCCATATCAATCATCAAGATACCCAGTACTTTTTTCTGCGCACGTGCTTTTTCTATCCCTTGGCGTAAAAAGTCGACAAACAAAGCCCGATTGGCTAAGCCTGTTAAGCTATCTTGAGTCGCCAATTTATATAACTCTGTCGCACCGAAACGTGTCGCATGGTACATCGCCGCAGCGATCAACTCAGACATCAAACTCAATATATGTAAATCGGCTTCCTGAAAGGCATCGACTTGGTCAGAGTAAATCTTTAAAACACCGACACCTTCATCACAATGAATCAATGGCACCACAGCCATCGAACGCAACCCTACACGTCGACATGCCACGCGATCTACCCGCGCATCTGTTTCCGAATCTTGGCAATACAGTGTTTGTTTTTGCGCAATACATAGACCTGATAAGCTGTTTTCAATATGAAGTCTTAAACCCAGTAAATGGCTCGCCCCGCCAGACACTGCACGATAGACCATATCACCATCTTCAGCCAACTCTACAACTGCACCTTTAGCATGTGTAATCTGCTGCGCCTGTTCTGCGACCACGGTCATCACTGCATTTAGATCTAAACCCAATTTGGCAATAGCTGTCTGAGTTTGAATCACAGACATGAGTTGAGTTGGTGATGGTTCTATAGTATTCGGCATGATTGAGCTCAAACAGGGTTCAGTGTGAGATACAGCTCAATTCTAAAAATTATTCATCCACTTGTATAGCAATCTTAAAGTGATTTCTGTGCATTCAAGCACTTTAGATACAACTCATTGAGATACTACGCTTTAAAAGAAAATGCACTCAAGGAAACAACAGAGCAAGCAGAATCATCGATAAATATTTCGAAGGTTAGGGAAAGTCATAATGTATGGATGACCCACGTATTTTACGACTCTCCCCTCAATATTATTTCAAAGCGTAAATTTCACTCTGCATCCATTCTCCGCCTTCCAATTGCACATCAACAGCCACACGTTGATATTCAGCACCTTCAAATTCATCTAAAGCCGCCCAATGAGCTGCTAAGTTTTCAGAGATAAAAACATAGCCTTCAATGGCTTGACCTGCCTTCGATAAACGAATACCCGGACTGCCCATCGCCGCACCCCAGCCTTTATGTTCTAATTCACCCCAAACTACACCTTTCTTCCACTCGCCACCAATACGCTCCATCACGTGTGCATTGGGCTGACCTAGACGTCATGTCCCGTATACAAAAAGACTCTGAGTCATAGCTCCTCCTTAGTTGGAATAATATTGATTGCGTTTTTGTGAGAATTTCGCCAACTGTTTTAGGAAGCCTTCAAAATAGCTTTTTTCAGCCTCTTCGGTACGATAGCCTGCGTACAAGGTCCGTCTTAAACCTTCAGGTGAAACACAATCTAAACGTCGAGAGGTCACCCAACCTTTTTGCTCATATTCATTCACGACCCAATCAGGTAATGCCGCGATGCCACGACCGCTTGCAACCAACTGAATCAGCATCTGGGTCAAATCTGTGGTACGTACGTGTTTAGGCTGAATATTGGCCGGTAAAAATAATTTCGCCATGATATCTAAACGATGTTTATCAACCGGATAGGTAATCAGCGTTTCTTCTGCTAATTCTTGAACAGTCACATTTGTCGCACGAACCAATGGATGTGTATTCGACAATACCAAACGAGACTCATATTCAAAGATTGGGAAATATTCCACACCTTTTAAATTAATCGGATCTGCCGTAATCAGAAGATCAAACTCGCCAGTTTGTAATAGTTCATGCGGATTGGCTTCAAAGCCAGAAGCAAAGTCCAAATCTACATCGGGGTATTGCTGACGGTAGACATTCAATAACGGCATCAGCCAGTCAAAGCAACTATGACATTCTGAAGAAAAAATAATTCGGCCAGTTTGACCATGCACAATACGTGTAATGTCCGATTGCGCAATTTGAACTTGCGGCAAAATGTCATCGGCAAGGCGTAGTAAACGTTGCCCAACATTCGAAAAAGTAACAGGACGTGTGCGTCGGTTCACCACCTCTACCCCATACCAATGATCTAGCTCTTTCAACTGGTGTGAAAGTGCAGAAGGCGTTAAACACAGATCATTAGATGCAGCGACCAAAGAACCGTGTTCTCTGAGTGCCAATAAGGTTTTGAGATGGCGTAATTCCAACATGATTGTTCTCAACTAAACTTGGGAGCAACTTTGCAATCGAATAGTTTTCGCAAAGCATTAATGAATTATACTCATCTTATCATTATTTTATTAAGTTTTATTCATTTAAAGTTTTATTTGGAACTTTAACCACCAATTCATCGTTTTTAAGCAGATGCAAAGGATGAAAATAAACACGATGTCCCTTATTAAAAAAGCCAGATTGATCAATCTGGCTTTAAATGTATGTAATCCAAAGAATGTGTTATTCCACAAATAATAAAGCCAAACGAACTTGGTCATATCCCATGCGTGGACTGGTCAACTCCACAATTGGGCGCAGCTTAACCGTGCCGTCATCATTATAATGTGCTGGGTCTTGTCGTTTCGCCAAACGTTTATAGATTTTACGCACCTGCTCAACCACGTCTTCTCCCGGATGTGCCACCGATATATCTAAACCTTGCTCTTTTTGCAGACGAGCCAAATGGTTAATAATCGTAGCTGGTGTTAAACCACGCTCCACTGCAATATCTTGAATTTCATAACCTTCTTCAAACAATTCACGAGTTTGATCTAAAGTCGCTGTGGCAAAGCTTTGTTTCGCACCAGTTTTGGCATTTTTCTTTTCATTGCGCTCGATTTCCACTTCATTCAGTGTTCCGCCACAGTGGCGAATAAAGGCTTTATGTTGTACTGTTAAATCAGCCTCTGCAAAATTGGTTTCCGCTTCATCAGAAAGTTCCTGAAAGCGTCGATCGGCTTTAATGGCCAAACTGTCGAGTTCTAAGGCTTGTTCATTAAAACCAAGTAAACGCAAACCATCTAATGTTTTTAAACGCGACAATGCCACATAACCCTGACCTTTCTCAAAAGTATGGGTCAAGTTAATTTCAGCCGCTGCAAGGGTCATCCCTTGAGATTTATGAATGGTAATCGCCCAGGCCAAACGTAGTGGAATTTGTTGGAAACTGGCAATGGTTTTACCATCATCATTATCGACAGACCATGTTTCAGGTTCGACCACCAAGGTCGTGCCGTCCGTAAGTTTTACTTTAGGCAAGATGCCATATTCATCATCTTCTTCAAAACCTATCACTTCACCGAGGCTGCCATTGATATAGCCCACGTCAAAGTTGTTTTTTACAAACATCACTTTGGCATTTTTCTTTAAGGTCAAAGTTTCCGGCGCACGCACTGAAGATTTTAAGGTTTCGATCAGTTTATCATTACCATCACATTGGGCATCAAACTGGCGAGATTCTTGCTCAATTTCATTTAGATGTTTATAGTTAATACTATCTACATCCATATTATGGGTATACAAGCGCGTAAAGGTTTCACCTATATTTTGTGAACTTGTCTGCCTTAAAGCATGCAAATGATCGCCCGTAATTTGCTGAGCACGAATCGCATTTAGAATATCATTGAGATAGTCATTACCCTGACGATGTTGTTCGGTCAAATAACACACGCGAAACTTCGCTTCTACCCATGCCTCAGACATAAAGCAAAACTTGTCACGGTTTAATTCACCTTTGCGTCCCACAGGGGGTAACTGGAAGAAGTCACCTGCAACAATGACTTGAATCCCCCCAAAAGCATCTTCACTGTCTTTAAAAAATTTTAAAACTTTATTCACCAAGTTTAATTGCTTGGCATGCAACATCGAAATTTCATCGATGATTAAAACTTGGGCATTTTCCAAATGCTCTTTTAAATATTTACGTTCTTTTAAGCGCTTTAACTCATCTTCGGAAATCGCATCTTTAATCCCAATCCCTGCCCATGTATGAATTGTCATGCCATTCATATGGGTTGCAGCAATCCCTGTAGAAGCCGTAATTGCCACCGGCACTTTGCGCGCTTTTAGATAATTGATGTACTGATTTAAAGTATAAGTTTTACCTGCACCAGCCGAACCTGTTAAAAACACATTTTCGCCTGCTTTGAGCAGCTTGAGTGCAGTTTCTTGTTTCATAAGACCTATACCGTAAAAGAACGGCTATAGCCTAACGATTTTTGACTCAAAAGTTAAGCGCACAACACAGTTTACTAAATCCGTATTTCGCCAATCTTACTTTAAGCTATTGAACCTATTTAAAAATTCTTTGGCGATATTTACTTTTTCTATTTCTGCTTGGGTATTATTTGAATACTCGAGTTGATCAAAAACCAAAATGTGGTTTTGCACATGACAGCCCAAAGTCATCGATACATGCAAAATGGGATGGTACATATGAAAAGCTACATATACTCTTGCAATGATACTGGCGCTATAACTTGATGCCAAACAATGTTTAAATTGAATAGATTCATCAATAATTCGATCGATGGTTTTTAATTCTTCAAAGACCCACTCTTGAAAATATATTTTGTCTTCTGTTGTAAATGGCTGCCAAACCGTTGTCGTAAATTGACGTTTTAATTGAGTTAACACTTCCTGCTTTTGTTGCTTGGCATGCCAATGTACCGCCTGATGAAAGACTCCATTCCACGTAATATTTTTTGGGACTGTATGACCTGTAGAATAAGTCGCACTGACATAATCACGCACATAGGCATCAAATACAGATACTCTTAAATTAGCATGCTTTAAATAAAATAAATTTCGAAAATCCTGCAGTTGAATTTTATGCTGTCGTAACATACTTAAAAACTGGCGATTTTCTTGGGTTTCTGGACGGATATAATCCATCAAAGCCTGCGGTAAATGCTGCGTACAACGTACTAAATGCTGCAGATAGGCCTGCATAATACGGCTCAAGGGTAGATAGACTTTTTTTATGGCCTGATCCTCTGCACCCAAAACCTGTCGCATTAAGATCAACCATTCATCTAAATACAAAATCGATGGGCTGATCACTACACGATGATCATCATGCTGCTGATATTTTTGGTGTAAAACAAACTGCAGATTTTTTTCTTGATTAAACCAATCATGTTCATGCGCAATCGTATGGCAATTTTGAATAAATAAGCGCGCTGCAACAAATTGAAAATGTTGTAAGGTCGCAAGAATCAATGCGGGATGAATATACTGCGTATCGACAAAACTTAATGCCGTTACAGCCACTCGTACATTACTGTGTTGAAAATTACGACTCAGCCAATCCAATACTTCGGCTGACTGCTTAAACATCCATCGCACTGCACGATTGTTATCGAGTAAAGGGAGTTTTCCACATTTTTTTTGCCAAATAGCTGTGGCTTGCACAAAATTGCTATGGCTTAATATGTCCTGCTCTGCCCAAACATCCCGATGCATCAAACGAATAAAACCCAGCAAATTGGGACGCTCATATGCATGGTCGAGCAACAAAATAATATCTTCTATATGTTCATTTAATTCTTGTAAATTGAACCGATCTTCATAGCTCAAACTCATGATCCTGTATATTGTCGGATCTAAAAATTGTGCTGTAGCAAAACAAATCTCGTCCAAACTATCCATCAAGAGCTGTATCGGCAATATTTCAGCTTCTGTAAGTGAATTGAGCGCAAACATCTGCTCAATCTTTTGCATCAACCAATGGGGTAGACAGATTTGGCATTCGATATACGTTTGTAATAGCGGTGTCTGATAAATCTGCTGCTCTTGCATCAGCTGATCAAAAATTTGCGCTTCAACTGCTGTCATCTGTGCTAAAAACTGCTGAACACGCGCTGGCCCATTTAGATGTTGAAAAATCGACTGTAAGATCAATTGTCTAAATTGCTGTGCTTTTTCTCTGAGCAAGAGTGAATGTTGCGGCTTTAGGTCGCCAGTAAAAAAATACAATTCATGAAATAAGAAATCTTCTATTGCCTCAATACATGGCACTGTCGAATGCAATTCAGCAATTTTGATGGGTCTAAACGGACTTCTAGGAAACTGATATCCAATCGATTCACGACTTTGTAGTTGTAAGGTACACAGTCCATTACACAGTTGAATGCGGTGCTGCTCTTGTTCAATTTTAAAGATATTTTGTGAATTGAGTGCTGTAGCAAGTTCCATTTGCTCTTGATACAACTGCTTTAAACTTGGAGATATTCGAATAAGTTGCCGAGCAATATGCTCTAGCTGCGGGGTCAAGCTTTTCTTTTCCATCTTCCGCCCTAACGATCGTTGATTATTTTTCAACCTTCACTATAGTCAAAGTTTAATGCTCCGACTACTGCCATTAATCAACCAAATAGCTGTACAAAAGGTCAATACAAAGGCATTCAATAAAAAAGTCTAAAAGCTATTGTTGTGACAAAATTCACCATGATTTTGAGCTGTGACGAATAAAAATGGATGAAGTTGAAGAGTAGTCACTATTATTGATCTGTAGAATGTTGTTCTGAACGGATTTTCTTAAGCTGTTCTATTGCAGTGTAAATATCTTGTTGTAGTGCCTCTCGATAGAGCTTTAAATCCTCTACACTCTGAATATGACTCAAACTTTGACGGGGTAAGAATTGAAAATAGAATGGAATGCGCTTGGGGATAATACGTTTGGGTAAAGACGGAATCACATCACCATGACGTAATAATTTATCGAGTTTTTGTATTTTTAATAGTTGTTTAAACCAACGATGTTCAACAATCACACTGGCATCAAAACCCAGTTCAAAGACTTCATCTCCACCTAAAGCGGCAAAAGGCACGATATCATAATTAAATTCTTGCGCCAGTTTTAAAAAGCCATAACGTTGCTTCCAAATCAGTTGATAGGCTTCCCCTTTTCGCTTCAAAACCTCTCGACCACCACCGGGAAAAACTAAAATGGAATAACCTTGTTGCATCACTGTTCTGACATAGTCCTGAATACCTTGGACTGCACCGAACTTTTTGACCATGCCACGCCAACCAGGCAAATAAAAATGGCTATGATCAGCAATACTGACCACAGCCACTTTATGTTCATTGTAGAGATAATCAATAATCAACGGTGAATCGAGTACACCGTAAATTGTATGATTCCCTACATACATTGCAGGTTTAGATGCATCGATGTATTCAGCGCCTAAAAATGTTGGCGTGAAATACATGCGGGATAAAGCGCTTAAACGCTTTATCCATTTTGCATCATGTTCAACCTGCAAATGCGCCGACCTTAGGCAGCATCATGTTTTTGAACAAGTACAGAACCTACTGAGTAGCCTGCACCAAATGAGCAAAGTACACCATACTCGCCATGGCTTACTTCATTCGCAGTACGGTGCAATGCAATAATGACACCTGCTGATGAAGTATTGGCAAATTCATCAAGAATGATTGGCACAAGGTCTGGCTGAGCATGTTCTTTACCCACAACCAGTTTCAGAATCAATTCATTCATGCTGGCATTTGCTTGGTGTAACCAGAAGCGTTTTACATCTGTTGCCGCAATTTTATTGTCATCCAATTGCTTAGTGATCATTTTCGCCACTAATGGACACACTTCTTTAAATACTTTACGACCGTCTTGACGGAAACGGTTGTTGTCGATGTCAGCATCGACTTCACTCATATTTAAGTAACCGAAGTTGTTACGAATGTTGTTTGAGAACTGAGTAAACAGGTCAATATCCAACACTTCAAAACCAGCTTTGGTTTCAGTTTCTTCAATGATCGAAGCCGTTGCAACGTCACCAAAGATGAAGTGACAGTCACGCATACGGAAATCTGTATGACCAGATGTGATCTCAACGTTCACCAATAACACGCGACGAGCGCCTGATTTGATCGCGTCATAGGCTTGCTTGATACCAAAAGTTGCAGCTGAACATGCAACGTTCATGTCATAGGCATAACCCTGAATACCCAACGCAGTTTGAATTTCAATTGAAACGGCTGGATATGCACGTTGAATGTTAGAGCATGACAAGATCACAACATCGATGTCTTCAGCAGTCACGCCTGCATTTTCCATCGCTTGCTTTGCAGCAGCTACGCCCCATTCCGCTTGAATAGACAATTCATCATTTGAACGTTCATGCAATACTGGACGTAAACGTTTTGGATCTAAAATACCGCTTTTTTCAGCAACATAACGTGCTTTTACGCCAGATGCTTTTTCGATAAATTCTGCACTTGAACCACGGCGCGCTTCTAGCTCACCGGCTTCAATTTTTTCAGCATTATCACTGTTGTACTGTTCCACATAAGCATTTAAAGCTTCCACTAACTCTTCGTTAGTAATTACGTCTTCTGGATGATAAAGACCTGTACCCGTAATGCGGATGCCCATGTAAAACTCCTTTTAGAAATTACCTATATCTTAACTGATTCCGAGCTTATCCCATACTTTTTGCAAGCGGGATGGAGAAATTGGCATCTTGGTCTTCATTGGTTGAGAGAAAATAGAGATGCGTAACTCCTCAACCATGAAATACAATTCTTTAAGGCGAGTGTCATTTTTAAACTTAAATAATTTTTCCATCCATGGGTCAACTTGATCAATGGCAGAATTGTCCCTTTGTAGGTTATTTGGCAAGCGGTCTAAACGCAAGACTAATGCCTTCAAATATCTTGGAAATTCGAGCCACACATCGGAAGTTTTGCCATAAACGAAATCTGAAAGTTGCATCAAATCGAGTTGATCTTCAATGTCATCAATGTTCTTTCCAAACACAGAATCATCTAAAACCAACAATTTCCGACGTATATCCTGCCATTGAATATAGGTTTCAGTTAAAACGGCTAATGCTTGTTGCCCATGGGTTAAGAAAGATTTCTTTACATTTAAAATCAGGTTTTGGTACTCCTGCACATTGACAGGTAGCTCATTTATTGCAAGCTGAAGTGTGGCATAAACTAACATTTGCTCTAGTTTGGCTTTGTCACCTAGCGGTGAATAAGCCAATGCCAAGGGTTTAGAAATCTGTTTTTTCAACTGACGAACTAAGTCACCCAACTGCATATGAACCAAACGAATGATCCCTTCGCGGTGTTGTTTGACTGCTTCAAATTGGTCATTGAAGGTCTGAATCACCACACCAGATTCGTCTTTGGCATCCAACTCTGCAAAGCCTTTGATTGGAACAAGCGCTTGGTATTGTTTCACCACCACACCCGTGACT
The DNA here is from genome assembly GCF_013416965.1 of Acinetobacter sp. YH1901134. Classification (NCBI taxonomy): domain Bacteria; kingdom Pseudomonadati; phylum Pseudomonadota; class Gammaproteobacteria; order Moraxellales; family Moraxellaceae; genus Acinetobacter; species Acinetobacter sp. YH1901134. The sequence goes on from NZ_VPEW01000004.1 coordinate 607,332, forward strand.
TTTTGTGATGCTTCGAACACAAAATTATCAGGGAAGGTTTTAAACTCACCTTTTAACTGTTTGACTGGGCTATGAGTTTCCGTACGACAGCGTGCTTTGAGTTCGTCTAGATCACGACCTTGCTCAATCACACGGCCTTTTTCATCAATGACTTTGATTAAAGGCAGCAGATATTGCTCAACACGTTCCCAAGAAAAGTCTTTGTCTGTGATTTGCTCACCACGCAGTTGGAACGCCAAGAAACTAAAAATATGCTCGCGCAAATGCACGGCATCGACACGATCCATTAATTTACGCGCTGTATCAGGTATTGGCACCAAGTGACGGCGTTTATCCTTAGGCAGTGCTTTAAGTAAAGCTTCAATCAGGTCTTGTCGCCAACCAGGTATACCCCATGACCAAATATTTTCATCCACTTGCGGCAAAGCTTGAACTGGAATTTTGACCGTTGCACCATCTTCATCATGACTTGGGTCAAAACGATAACTTGCAGCCAAACGCAGTTCACCATTTCGTAGGTAGTCTGGAAATTGCTGGGTCGTTGGACGGTCATTCATCCAAAGCGCATCATCATCGATAAATAAATGCCGTGGATTTTTCGGTTCTACAGTTGCACGCCAGTCTTCAAAACTACGACGACTTGCCACCTCTTCAGGCACTTTTGCAGCATAAAATTGGTAGATGGTTTCTTCATCCACCACCAAATCACGACGACGCAGTTTATCTTCAACGCGCTCAACTTCTTCGAGTTTTAATAAATTGTGTTTTAAGAATGGTGGCGTAATACCCAAATGCCCCGTCGTCAACGCATCGCGTAGGAAAATTTCATGCGCCGCAGGATGATCTACTTTTTCATAATTAATCTGACGGCGTGGCTCAATAATTAAACCAAACAAAGAAATTTGATCATAAGCATTCACCACACCAGATTTTTTTGACCAATGGGGTTCAAAATAATGATGCTTCAATAAATCGCCTGCAGCCAATAGAATCCATTCAGGTTCAATTTTCGCCAACGTTCGAAGATATACCTGAGAGGTTTCAACCATCTCAAAAGCCATGACCCAAGGTGTATTGGTTTTATGCAAGGTTGATGCAGGGAAAATACGTGCCTTTTGCTGACGCACTGCCATGAACACATTACGTTCATCGGTTTTGTTGGCAATAAATGAAAGTAAACCCGTTAATAGCGCACGGTGCAGATTTTCATAATTGGCTTTCTTTTCATTAAAGGACAGTTTTAAGCCCTGAGCCAAATCCACCAATTGCTCATGGGTTTTTTTCCACTCACGGAGGCGTAACCAACTCAGGAAATGGTTGCGTGCAAATGTACGACGCTTATTTTCACTCATGTCACGGTTGGCAACCAAAGCTTCCCATAATTTGATATAGAACAAGAAATCCGAGTCAGCTTCACGAAACAAAGCATGTTTCTGATCGGCCTGCATTTGTTTATCCGCAGGACGTTCACGTGGATCTTGTACCGCTAAAGCAGCGACAATAATCAAGACTTCATTTAATACGCCAAAATGCGCTCCACCCAAAATCATCCGTGCAAGACGCGGGTCGATTGGCATTTTCGCCATTTGCTGACCAATTTTGGTTAAAGCACCATTTTTATTATTCGCATGTTTTGTGCCTTGTTTTGCTTGGCTATCTGAAGCAACTTGCGGTGCATACGCCGATTTTTCTTTTAAAGCACCTAATTCAATTAACAGCTTACGACCATCATTCACCAAACGATGATCTGGCGGCTCAATAAAATCAAAGTCTTCTAATTCACCAAAGCCCAAACTTTGCATTTGCAAAATAACCGAGGCCAAGTTGGTTCGTTTAATCTCCGGTTCGGTAAATTCAGGACGACTCATAAAGTCTTCTTCTGAATACAGTCGAATACACACACCCGGTGCAATACGACCACAACGACCTTTGCGCTGATTTGCTGCCGCCTGTGATACAGCCTCAATTGGTAAACGCTGTACACGTGAGCGATAGTTATAACGGGATATCCGTGCAAAGCCACTATCAATTACATAGCGAATATTCGGTACAGTTAAAGCCGTTTCCGCCACGTTGGTGGCAATAATAATCCGTCGCCCACCGCCTGATGGATTAAAGATCTTTTGCTGTTCTGCCAAAGCCAATCGAGCATATAAGGGTAAAACTTCGGTATGTCGTGGCCCAAACTTTTGCAGTGTTTCCTGTAACTCACGAATTTCTTGTTCAGTGCTGGCAAAAATCAAAATGTCGGCATGTTCAGGATGACCTTTTTCCTGCGCATCTTGAAAACATTCTTCTACTGCCGACACTACGGCACGGGGTAAATTTTCTTCAAAATCGTCAAATTCATCATCATCACTGCCAACAATGCTCAGCTCTGAAATCGGACGATAACGGAGTTCTACCGGAAAGCTTCGACCTTCGACTTCAAAAATGGGGGCCCCATTAAAGTAATTCGAGAAGCGGTTTACGTCTAATGTCGCGGAGGTAATAATGACTTTGAGATCTTTACGACGAGGCAAGAGTTGTTTGAGATAGCCCATAATGAAGTCGATATTCAGCGAACGTTCATGCGCTTCATCGATAATAATCGTGTCATATTTATTTAAGAATCGGTCATTGGCCAGTTCAGCCAATAAAATACCGTCGGTCATCAAACGAACGATGGAATCTTGTGAACCTTGTTCATTGAAACGAACTTTAAAGGAGATCGACTCCCCTAGCTTTTCGCCCACTTCTTCGGCAATACGTTGCGAAACGCTACGTGCAGCCAGTCGACGAGGTTGCGTATGGCCAATCAAACCCGTTAAACCACGACCGGCAAGCATGGCAATTTGAGGCAACTGTGTGGTTTTACCCGAACCCGTTTCACCTGCCACAATAATCACTTGATGCTTTTGAATCGCGTCAATCAGTTTGTCCGCATACTGCGTAACAGGTAAGTCTTGATTTAATTTAATATTGGGAATGCGGGCAATCCGTTCGCGCACTTTCGCATTCGACTTTTCCAACAAATCTTGAAATTTTTCAGGATTGGCCTCTTTGCCTTTTTTCAGCCGACTTAAGCGATGGCGATCACGAACCATGACCAATTGATCGACATTTAACTGACTTGGCACAGATGCATTATCCTAATAATTAAAATAGAACCGAATATTTTACGCTGTATGTAAAAATAGTGAAAGATGAATCTATTTTTTGCGTGCCTGAAACCAATAGGTAAAGCCGAACAGAATAAAATGATAAAAAACTAAAATTGCGGCCAATAACCAATAATTGCCAAATGCTTCTATACTGTCATGTAATAGCTGATAAAATAGCACTGTATAAGACATACTCAACGGCACAATTAAAAACATCAATAAAGTGAAGATCAAGAAATGATGAACAGATTTTGCTAAGCACAAAAAAATTGAAAATAAAATGCAAATCTCCCCAATAAAAATAAATAAAAGAGGTTCATCCGATGAAGAACCATTCATTTCAGCATAATAATTAATTTGATTCGGGCTAGCACCTTGAAATGAAAGCACATTCTTGATTCATCCAGTACAGAATAATAAAGCCACATGCTGACTAGAATAGGCAACTCAAGCCAATCCATTTGAAAGCTTTATACATTAGTTTCAGTGCCATAGAAAATGTAAACGAAACTAAAAACAATAAATATGCTCTGCCCGATCACCCATGCGAACAACCAACCATTATGACAATAAACAATACTGTCATAGATAATTTTTGAAATTGAAGCAGTTTCTATCATTAAAATGATGATGAATTGAAAAATCGCATATAGCCATAATATAACCACATACCAAGCACGTCTAAATGATAGCAACAGTGGGAAAAAAAAGAAGATTCCAACGATTCCCATGGTACTCAATAGCGTAGGATCATCTGATGAAGTTCCTAATAGTTCATTAAAATAGGTCGCTTTTTGAGGTTGCAAGTATTCATAGATACATAAATTTGTACCTGTGTCTTCAACTTTAAGAATACATAGTGATGCAAGTGCAAGACTGAGAATGGCAATGATACGAAAAAATTGACTAAGCACCTGATCAAATCTGGAGTCATTTTATGTTCATGCCATCTTATATGAACAAATTCTATAATTTGAAATATTTTTTATAACTTTTTTAGAGATCACCCTTGAAATCTTATGCCACAAGCATCATGTTGGTTACAGACTTTGAAAAGATGATTTTGTCATTTTACTTTCAACTTTATATGGCATTGATATGGCTTATATCGAATGAAATAATGATAAATAATCGTTATTGCTGAAATAGTTCTGGAGTGTACTAATTCGGATTTTCCGATATTAGTTATGTAAAAATACTATTTCAGCAATAAGAAAAATTTCTGTACCCTATTGGAAATCAAAAACAAACCTCAATCATGGAGACAATGATGAGCTTAATTAATACTGAAGTTAAACCGTTTAAAGCACAAGCATTCCAAAATGGTCAATTCATCGAAGTAACTGAAGCTGATCTTAAAGGTAAATGGTCTGTTGTATTCTTCTACCCAGCTGACTTCACTTTCGTTTGCCCAACTGAACTTGGTGACCTTGCTGACAACTATGCAGAATTCCAAAAACTAGGTGTTGAAATCTACTCAGTTTCTACTGACACTCATTTCACTCACAAAGCTTGGCACGATTCTTCAGAAGAAATCAAAAAAATCCAATACGTAATGGTTGGTGATGCGAACTGGACTCTTGCTAAAAACTTTGACGTATTAATCGAAGCTGACGGTCTTGCTGATCGTGGTACTTTCGTTATCGATCCAGAAGGTAAAATCCAAATCGTTGAAATCAACGCTGGTGGTATCGGTCGTGATGCTCAAGAACTTCTTCGTAAAGTTAAAGCAGCTCAATACGTACACGCTCACCCAGGCGAAGTTTGCCCAGCTAAATGGAAAGAAGGCGACGCAACTCTTGCTCCTTCAATCGACCTAGTTGGTAAAATCTAATCTGTATTAGATTGAACTGATTCAAAAACCACGCTTTTAGCGTGGTTTTTTTATGCCTATTATCTGCGAGTATATACCTCTATACACCCTACGCAGTTCACACTTTATTCATACAACTTTAACGTACTAGCACTTTCCACATATCTGTAGATATTCATCAAGTTAGAGCTTACACAAATATAATAAAAATGCGCCTCAAACCTGATTGTCTAGACTTACATCTTTGTCGGTATTTCAGTATTTTTAACATGAATTTTAGGTCAATTGCTTATTTCAGGAAGATGTAAGCCCATGAAAAAATATTTCGTCTCAATCAGTTTAATTTTATGTTCGTTTACGACTTTTGCTGCCATGAACTGCGAAGGTGAAATTAAAAACCAAAGTATTCGTGAAGATATTAAAGTCAAAAAAAATTGTCAACTTGAAGGTTTAATTGTTCATGGCAATGTTATTTTAGAAAATGGTGCAAGTGTTGAACTGCATGACAACTACATCAAAGGCAATATTGAATCGAATAAAAATTTTACCAAGATCATTGCCAATCATAACAATATCAGTGGCAATGTCGATTTTACAACTGGGAAAAACATCCAACTCCTCAATAACCAAATTTCAGGCGACCTCAAATTAAAGAAAAATAATGGCAATATTGTGCTAAATAATAATGAAATCGCAGGTAATTTGATTTGTCTTGAAAATGCTTTTTCAATTAATGGCAGCAACAACCAAGTCAAAGGCAATAAATCAGAACAATGCCGTAGTTTTTAACTCCCCCGACATCAAAAAGTGAGAATGACGCTTATGGCATTTCTCTGAACTGGCATTTTTTTTATCAAATTAGTTGATAAAGAAATGAAAAAAATGTGAGATAAAACATTATTTTTTAACAATTCTGCAATACTCCACGCCCTAAATTTGTCTTAATTTCAAATGAGATAAACCTTTAACTGCAGTATGACTATAACAACGCAATAAGGGGGTGGCTTATGACAACAACTGTTGTAACTTCTTGGAAATACAGTTCTTCTTCACGTTACTTAAAAATATTTTATGCGAATGGTTCTGGGGATCTCTTTTATCCAGTTTCACCTTTTATTTATGATAATTTACTTCGATGTAGTGATAAAACGGCATTTGTCCACAAATATTTAGAATATGATCTACATTTTTCACGCGTAAGCTTACAGGGTTAAACCGCTACAAGCTCAGCGCTATAGCAACAGTATTTTTACTAATTAAAAAAAAATTCGATCAAATCAGGGCTGAATGCCCTGATTTTTAGTTGCGCCAAGTCACCATAAAGAGCCCTGCGCCCACATTTAATGTCGTACTGATAAAACGATCATCCGCTTCAACACGTTGGATAAATTCAGCGACCTCATCGGCATGTGACAGCACATTGTCCACGATTAACACGCCACTTTGAGCTTGTATCAATTCAGCTAAATATGGCCAATATGCGATATACGCATCACGTTCTGCATCCAATAAAATGAAATCATAACGCTGATTTAACTGCTGTAAAAAATGCAGCGCATCGCCATGATGAAATTCAATGTATTCGGCTAAGCCTAAATTTTCAGCATGCTGTTTGGCTTGCTTGATACGCGCTGCATCAATTTCAATGGTTTCGACCCGCCCTTGTGTAGACTGCGTAGCATCTGCTAACCACAGCGTAGAATAGCCTGTAGATGTTCCAATTTCCAATATCTGTTTGGCTTGTTTTAAGCGAATTTGCATAGCTAAAAACAGTGCAGACTCAGGCTCAATATTTCGGTAACGCGCAAGTCGGTGATTTTGCGCAGCATCGTGAGCACTAAAGTCTGCATAGAGTTGTTGCATATAGTTTTTAAAATTTGCGTCCATGCTCATGATTCTGTCCTTTTGTTATTTCTTTCATATTTAAAGATTAAAGTACTAAATATCTGCTCAGTGGGTTTCTTGGATCAGTTTAAAACGTGGAATTACTTCACCATCAATTTCAACGGTTTCCATAAACATCTCTAAAGGTCTGACCCACATGGAATAGTCGTCATACAAGCACTGATAGACCACAACTTTTTCACGCGTTTCACTATGTGTTGCAACATGAAAGACTTGATACAACTGACCTTTATAATGCTGATAAATTCCCTGTTTAACCTGCATGCCATTTCCCTAAAAAGTTCTCAATACAATAGCGTTGACTCTAGCATTGTCTTGCTTAAAGCGCGATGAATTCGTTTATTTTTCCACTATTTAACTTGTATTTCTCGATATTGGCCCAATATTGACTGGATTCACATCGGTATATTCTTATGATTTAGAAAGAAATTTAATCATTTAATTTGTAAAACCGATCAATTTTATAAAAACAAACCGTTTCACCTATTTAATGGTTTGTTCTATCATTCTCTCATCAAATAAATTTACTCCTCTGGAGACGTTAGCAATGTTAGATCAAAATACTTCTGCTCAATTAAAAACCTTACTTGAACGCCTTGAAGGCCCGATTGAAATCGTCGCGACTTTAAACGGCACGGACAAATCAGACAAAATTAAAGAATTGGTAACTGAAGTTGCCGCTTTATCTGATTTAGTGACTGCACGTTTTGACGGTAACAACAGCCGTGCGCCAAGCTTTGGTATTGCAAAAGCAGGTGAAACTCCACGCGTATTCTTCGCAGGTCTACCGATGGGCCATGAGTTCACGTCCTTGATTTTAGCTTTGCTACAAACTTCAGGTTATGCACCGAAAGTTTCTGACGAAGTACTGAATACCATCAAAGGTCTAGGTCTTAAAACTGACTTTGATGTGTTTGTATCTTTAAGCTGCCATAACTGTCCTGATGTGGTTCAAGCACTTAACTTGATCGCAATTTACAACCCGGGTACAACTGCAACCATGATTGATGGTGCATTCTTCCAAGACGAAGTGGAAGAACGCAAAATCATGGCTGTACCAATGGTATTCCAAGACGGCAATCACATCGGTCAAGGTCGTATGACCTTGGAAGAAATCATTGCGAAATTGGATACGAACTCTGCCGCAAAAGATGCTGAAAAGCTAAATGCCAAAGAAGTATTTGATGTCCTTGTGATTGGTGGTGGCCCTGCGGGTAATACCTCTGCAATCTATGCTGCACGTAAAGGCATTAAAACCGGTATCGTGGCTGAACGCATGGGCGGTCAGGTCATGGATACCATGGACATTGAAAACTTCACGTCGATTCAAAAGACACAAGGTCCTAAGTTTGCTGCTGAAATGGAAGCACATGTACGTGAGTACGGTGTGGACATCATGAACTTGCAACGTGTGTCTGACATTAAAGGTGCAGATCAAACAGCCAATGGTCTAGTTGAAGTAACTTTAGAGAATGGTGCAAAACTTGAATCTAAAACAGTGATTCTTTCAACAGGTGCACGTTGGAGAGAAATGAACGTTCCGGGTGAACAAGAATACCGTACACGTGGTGTTGCATACTGCCCACACTGTGACGGTCCATTGTTTAAAGGTAAACGTGTTGCGGTGATCGGTGGTGGTAACTCAGGTGTCGAAGCAGCGATTGACCTTGCAGGTATTGTAGAACATGTAACACTTGTTGAATTTGATACCAAACTTCGTGCTGACCAAGTCCTTCAAGACAAGTTAAACAGCTTACCGAATACGACTGTGATCATGAATGCATTGTCTACAGAAGTAGTCGGTGATGGTTCACAAGTGACTGCACTGAACTACAAAGACCGTGCAACAGATGAAATCAAAACGATTAAATTGGCTGGTATCTTCGTACAAATCGGTTTGTTACCAAACACTGATTTCTTAAAAGAAACAGCTGTAGAACTTTCAAACCGTGGTGAGATCGTAATTAACGAGCGTAACGAAACCAATGTAAAAGGTGTATTTGCTGCAGGTGACTGTACAACAGTACCGTACAAACAAATCATCATTGCGACAGGTGAAGGCGCGAAAGCATCATTGTCTGCTTTTGATTACATCATCCGTTCTGGTCAATAATTCAGTTTAAACAGAACAGCAAAAGCCAGTTTTCGAACTGGCTTTTTTTATGACTGAAAATTCATCTCTTGTTTCATTTATAAATTATTAATAAAACAAATATTTAACTCTCTGACGCTTTTCACTTACACAATAATGAGCAAAACAAACCGTTTAAAACTTGTACAGCAGCTTATTTGCACATTAAGATAAAACAATCATCACGGATTGATGGTTGACAATAACAACAAGAATGTTGGTCAAATTCGACTAAATGGAGAATAGCAATGCACTATCAATATCACTGTGCTTGTTGCAATAAAGTATTGGCTTCAAGCGATAAAGAATGTTCCGAATGTGGCTCGCATAATATCCGTAGCCCATATGGCTTTTGGATATTTTGCATACTCAGTTGTTTGGCTGTTGCCATTCTATTTAAGAGTGTTCAAGTGTATTTGCAACAGCACGATACTGAAGCGACAACCCAACTCAACATCTTTGAAGTACTCAAGCAAGATGATAAAAATTAAGCTTTTTTTACAACAGCCAAATACAGCCCTATGAACAAGCTGGCAATGTGTTAAATTTTAGCTAAGCTGAATTTAAGCACCGTTATCGGGTCGCGTTAAAGTCATTCAAAGAGATAAGTTAAAATGATGAAAGCCTGAATGATTTCAGGCTTTTTTATGCGCTAGCATCGCCCTGCTCACTTATCTTCACGAGGAAAATTCTTTAAACTATGGCAATAGCAATGAGGTTCTATAGACGATGGTGCAGTTAATCAAAAAAGGCGGTTTGCGTGAACGCGCCAATCGTAGCCGATCATACAAAGGCTCTGAAAATACCGAAACTACCCTCAAGCCGAACCGTTATCGTGATCATGCTGAAACTACCGATGTTGCACAAGATCCATCAAATACAGCACCATCCAAAGACCAAGATCAAACCAATCCAGAGCAATAAAATTAGCACATAAAAAAGCCAAGTTCTAATACTTGGCTTTTGCTTTACTGACAGCAATTTATTCGCTGCTCTTATAGATTGAACATTCTAATTGCGTCGAACCACAGCCAAATTGCAAAAATTAAAAATAACGCCCCTGAGACCAGATCAATATAGCTACCTGACCGTTGGTAGAGTGCTTTAATTTTAGGTAAAGACATAATCATCATAAACAAACTAAACACAATAAAGGTTTGAATCGGAATAATGACAGCTAGCTGTGCTTTGAGGTTACTACTGGCTGATGAACTCAACGCCAGTGAGAACACACTACTAAAATAGATCAGTGTTTTCGGATTGGCTAAATTCGTAAATAAACCTAATAAGAAATAATTTTCAGTATTCTGCTGACTTAAGGCCTGCCCATCTTCTAAATTGGCTGTTTGATTTAAACTTTTAAGCCCACCACTAAACATCGCCCAACCCATTTTCGCCAAGAAAAATCCACCAACAGCCATTAAAACTTGTTGTATCCATGGAAATTGCTCAACCAGAACCGTAAAGCCCAATAAGGTTAAAACGACCCACACCACAATCCCGACAGCGATCCCCGCAATAATTTTTAAGGTATTTGCACGGGTTGTTGATGCTGCACTTTTAGCAATTAATAATACATCTGGACCGGGACTCAACTGCGCAACAAAATGTAGCGCGCAGATGGTGAATAACAGTGACATGCAAGCTGATTCATTTGAATTAAAACGTGAAGATTATATCGCCTGTTCAATTTTTTTGTTGGCAACACAAGGTTTATTTTTAGGCCGTATCAAAATTTACGCAAAAAAAAAGCCGAATACACATTCGGCCTTTCATACTGAGTTAATTATTTTTTATTGACATCTTTCAGTTCAATTTGTTTCGCATCTGGCGTCACTTCACGAGCTTCACCATCAATAACGGATGAATCACGACCTGATTGCTGATTTTGCATATCTTGCATTTGACGCATCATATCTGCAAATGGGTTCTGACCTTGAGCACCGCCCATGCCTCCCATATCGCCCATCATGCCACCCATCATTTTTTCCATCATGGCTTGCTGACGCTTCATCATTGTTTTCATCATGACTGCTTTCATGGCATTTTGTACAGGTGGAATCAAAATAAGTAATGCCATAATATCTGAGATTAGACCCGGTAACAGCAATAAGAAACCAGCCAAAATTTTTGGTAAATTTCCAGTTAAAGCTGGATCATTACTCATTTGACCTGCTTGCATTTGCTGCATTTGAGGCATCAGACCTGATGAATATTTACGGATAATATTCATCCCTATAAAGAAGGCCGCCACGAACCAGAAAAAGACATACCACATGCTGCCGACAAGGTCGCCCACACCGATCCAGACAAACACTTCCAGGATCAAGCCTGCTAAAATCAGAAGAAATAATTTCATGAAAATTAAACAAATCTCAGTAAATTAATTTAAGGTGTTGCGTTCAACTGCTCAATCACTATCAAGCTTTTTTGACACGCTTATGTAACAATATGGGCATATTTTTATTTTTAAAGGGCAAATAGGGCAAACATGTCATTAATTATCGGTATTGACCCTGGGTCGCGCTTAACTGGTTACGGCATCATCGAAAAGGATGGTTCTAAACTACGTTTTGTCGATGCTGGCACCATTCGTACCGAAACGACAGAAATGCCTGAACGCTTAAAACGTATTTTTGCTGGTATTGATCGCATCGTAAAGTTTCACGGGCCTACTGAAGCTGCGGTTGAACAAGTCTTTATGGCTCAAAACCCTGACTCAGCCCTAAAACTAGGTCAAGCACGTGGCGCTGCCATTGCTGCTTTAACCAATTTAGATTTACAAGTCGCTGAATATACTGCACGTCAAATCAAACAATCTGTGGTCGGCTATGGTGCTGCAGATAAAGAACAAGTCCAAATGATGGTTATGCGCATTCTAAACCTGAGTATCAAACCCCAGCAGGATGCGGCCGATGCTTTGGCTGCCGCAATTTGTCATGCGCATGCGTCTGGTAGTATGAGTAAAATGGCTGTACTGAATGCCTTAGGTGGTATGGCTCGTGGCCGAAGCCGTGTAAGCACTCGACGTCGGTAAATAATCCTCAAATCATATAGCTCAGTAATTCATTCTGTTTTCAAAAGCCCACCCAATTTAGTGATCAAATTTAGCGAATCATTTTAAAATTGCTATAGTCTAATTCATGCATTGGAATTTCTTGCTGATCGATTTTAGTCACGTCTGCTCGTAAAGGCCCCACCAGACTGTGTTTCAGTATTTTATGAATGGCTTCTTCAGTTCCAATAATCAGCGCTTCAACTTCGCCCGTCGCTAGATTTTTCACATAGCCATTTAAACCAAGCGCAACCGCTTGCTGTTCAAACCAACGACGGTAGCCAACACCCTGCACTTTACCTTGAATTCGCAATTTAACCGCATGCATTTTAGTCTTATACTCCTGAATGATTGACCACATGATAAACCGCTTGGGCCATATCCTGTGCTTGCAAACCACGCATCCCCGACTTCGCTAATACATCACCTGCTAAAGCATGCAGGCTTACGATTTCGTGCAGATGAATTTGCTGATGGAATTGTGCTTTTAAACTTGCAATCATCCCTGCAAGCACATCTCCCATACCGCCTGTCCCCATTCCTGCATTACCTGCGGTGCAAATCCAAAGCTGATCTTCAAGTATTAAGCTGCCTGCCCCTTTAAGCAGCCATTGACCTTGAAATTTTTCTTTTAAATGTTGAATTGCTTGTATACGATCTGCTTCAACTTCAGCAGTAGTAATACCCAGTAATTTCGCAGCTTCACCCGGATGTGGCGTTGCATAGGTTCGTGCATTCAAATTTTTAGGTGCTTCAGCTAGAAACCATAAGGCATCTGCATCCAAAACAATTTCCAAGGTTGACTGCTGAATCAATGGAAACCATGACTGAAACTGCTGTTGTGCCCAATCGTCACGACCAAGCCCCATGCCAAAGCTAATCGCATCGACTTGATCGATCAGTTGCCGAATCGCTTCTGTAGTTAATGCATTGATATCGCGTAGCATAATATTCGGTGCGCGCGCCAAAATAGCGGTGTGATGTCGTGCATCACAAACAACCGTAACCTTACCTGCACCTGCATGGAATGCAGCCTCAGCAGCCATAATCACCGCCCCACCCATTTCTGCATGGCCACCAACAACCAAAACATGGCCATAACTGCCTTTATGACCAAAAGCTTGACGTGCAGGTAAAGTGATTTTCTGTGGCGACAAATACGCAAGTGGTTCAAGCTCAGCATCAGTCGGTATGCATGCTATCACCGAAACTTCACCTGCATATTCCTTCGCTTGACCTGTAAATAGCCCTGCTTTTAGACCCAATGCCGTAAAGGTATAATCGGCTTGAAATGCGATGGGTAAAGGCTGCCCTGTATTGGCATGTAAACCGCTTGGAATATCAATCGCAACTTTGAGTCCCGTGCATGCATTCAATCGTTGAATAATGGCTTGCCATTCGCTAGAAAGTTCACGATTGAGCCCTATACCAAATAATGCGTCGATGTAGACGTCATAATCTCGCTGAAAATCAAAATGTGTATAGATCTTGAGCTTGTGATCTATCGCTTCTTGTACAGCAGAATGTAAATCTTTCGATGCTCCAATTTCAGCAGCATAAATATCGACTTGAAAGCCTGCTTGCTGTAGGTATTGCGCTGTAAGATAGCCATCGCCTGCGTTATTGCCCTGTCCACAACATACAGCGATATTTTTTAAATTTTGCTGCGTTAACATTGGAATGAGTTGCTGAGCAATCGACCATGCGACCTGCTGCATCAGACCATAACGGCTATTGTGCTGAGCAAACCAACGCTGCTCCCAAGCTTGAATACTTTGGCTAAGATAAACAGGGCTATGGTAAACTTGCAAACGCATTGTTTTTCCTTGTTATGATTATGGCCGCTTCAACTCCTGCACAAAAAATTCCTGTCGATCAATATGATCCAGAAACCCTAAAAGCATGGATTAAAGCACAAGCCTTAAATTTAGGTTTTTCTGATTGTGTCATCGCAAAGCCAGATGCTCAAGAGGAACTCCCTCGTTTTAAAGAATATTTAGAACGTGGTTATCATGGCGATATGAAATTCCTAGAGGAAAACCTTGAAAAACGTGCCAATCCTGCACTTTTAGTCCCCGGCACCCGCAGTATCATTTGTGTCCGCATGGATTATTTGGTCGAAACCCCAAAACCACGTTATGTTCCTGATGAGCCAAATGCAGCCATCATTGCACGCTATGCACGAGGTCGTGACTACCATAAAATCATGCGTGGTCGTTTAAAAACCTTGTCGAATATCATCCGTGAAAAAATCGGAGATTTTGAATCTAGACCCTTTGCCGACTCTGCACCAGTGTTTGAAAAATCCTTAGCTGAAAATGCAGGCATGGGCTGGACAGGCAAACACACCTTACTGATCCATAAAAAATCAGGCTCATTTTTTGTATTAGGTGAGCTGTTTACATCACTCGATTTGCCTTTTGATTCTCCGGCAACCAAACATTGTGGTTCATGCACAGCCTGTATTGATATCTGTCCAACTCAGGCCATCGTTGAGCCCTATATGTTAGATGCACGTAAATGCATTGCCTACTTAACCATCGAATATAAAGGCATCATTCCTGAAGAATTACGCCGTGGCATTGGCAACCGTGTGTTTGGCTGTGATGACTGTCAACTTATCTGTCCATGGAATAGCTTTGCGCATAAAACTCAAATTGAGGACTTTTATCCACGTCATGGCCTCGATCAAGTGAGTTTATTAGATCTTTGGCAATGGGATGAAGCCACTTTTTTAAGCTGTACTGAAGGCAGTCCTATCCGACGAACAGGCTATCAAAGTTTTATGCGAAATATCGCCATTGGCTTAGGCAATGCACCATACAGTTCAAATATTGTGCAATCATTAAAAAATTCTCGCGAAAAACATGACGCGATTGTGCAAGTTCATATTGATTGGGCAATTGCAGAACAAAACTCAAAAATGCTTTAAGGACTTTTATTCTCTATTTTCCAGATCCTTACAAAGTTTTCATTTAAGCTAAAACTTAGTGACGTAATCCAAGAAAATTAATTTTTTAGCTCAAAATAAACATTGCAGCGATTGTGCTGTCATTTAGCATAACTTTGCAAGCATCTTAAATATCAAAAGTTCTTTGAAAAAGTCATTTCAATGCATTTTAGCTAAATTGCAATGTTACAAAATAGTCTTGGAAGTCTGCAAATTTTACGTATGATGATTTGCATTAGGCAGAAAATATGGATCATTTATGAGCTACCGAAATGACTGGACACATCCAGAAATACAAGAGTTGTATCAACAACCATTGATGGATTTATTATTCCAAGCACAGACCATTCACCGTGAATATTTCCAAGCCAATCATATTCAAGTCAGCACCTTACTTTCGATTAAAACCGGTAAGTGCCCTGAAGACTGTAAATATTGCTCACAGTCCGCACATTATGACTCTGGATTAGAGGCTGAAAAACGTCTGGCTGTGGAAAAAGTCATCAATGAAGCGAAAGCTGCTCTTGCCTCAGGTTCTTCGCGTTTTTGTATGGGCGCTGCATGGCGCAATCCACATGAACGGGACATGCCCTATGTGTTAGAAATGGTGCGTGAAGTCAAAGCGCTTGGACTTGAAACCTGTATGACCCTTGGCATGCTGAATCAGTCTCAAGCAGAGCGCCTACACGAGGCAGGCTTAGATTATTACAACCATAACCTCGATACTTCTCGTGAGTATTATCCCAATGTCATTAGCACACGTAGCTATGATGACCGTTTAACGACGCTGGACTATGTTCGCCAATCTGGAATGAAAATCTGTAGCGGCGGAATTGTGGGCTTAGGTGAAAGCCGTGATGACCGTATCGCCTTTTTGATGGAGTTGGCAACGCTGCCGATTCATCCTGAATCCGTGCCGATTAATCTCCTTGTCCCTATTCAAGGTACCCCACTTGCAGAGGTTGAGAAACTTGATGTGATCGAATGGATTCGCACCATTGCAGTCGCACGGATCATTATGCCAAAAAGCTATATTCGACTCTCTGCAGGTCGTGAATCTCTGAGTGATTCAGAACAAGCTTTGGCATTTATGGCAGGTGCAAATTCACTCTTTTCTGGTGAAAAACTGCTGACCACGCCAAATGCAGGCGAAGGCAAAGATCAGCTTTTATTTAGCAAACTCGGTTTAGTGGCTGAACAGCCCAAACCAAATGCTGCACAGCTTTCAACTGATGCCATGCAAATGGCTTAAAATAAGCCCCGAAGTTCGGGGCTTAGTTCAATTGAATGATCAGTGATAGGTTTCAATGTGCAATGCAAGAGATGGTGCGAATCAATGAAATGGCTAAATCACCATGAGTAGGGAAAATATATCGATTACTTAGCAAAGTTATGTGCTGTTATTAAAATTCCATAGCCTGCATTTAAATAATCCCCTTCACGAATAATATCTTGACCATTGGCATGTTGAACCACCAATTGCTGCTGAATCGCATCATAATGAAAAGATTCAAAGCAATCTTGATGTTGTAATAACCATGCAATGGTATCTGCCATATTGGCATCGACGGTATAACGCTCGGCTTGAAAATCTTTACTCATATCTGCATGAAAACTGTGAATGTATTTCTATTTTAATGATTTCAATATTGACCGGCATTAAAAAAGTGAGCTTTCGCTCACTTTTTTTCGGCTGAGACTCTGCATTACTTTGTCACACCGCACTTACGACATTCCTTGTGCGAACCGATTTCTTCCATTTGCTCGTATTCGTAAATATGCATGCAAAATAGTTTTCTGAATAATTGAAGCATGTTGTTAAAACTCCCGTTTATTTATTAATGTGCTTCTGAATATTTCGTCCTGAAATATTATGATCATGCCTAAACACGCCATAGCTAATTTATTAGCATATTTTTCCAATGAGTCAAATATCTTTACTTTAAAATGACACAATTTCGGATAATCGGTTATTTTTAAGCTTTCCTTATATTCACCTGAGTTATAAGGATTTTTATTAATATCAACATCACAGATATAGATTAATTTTCAGCAAATTTCGCACAAAAAAAACTCCCCCTTAGGAGAGTTTTTTCAAATAGATGATCACATGAGTAATGTTATTCACAAGCCCAGATTTAAATGTTCTGACTGGCAAACTTCGCACGTGCAGCATGCAATTTTTTATAGCTATCAATCAGACGTAAATGACGATCTAAACCTTCAAGTTGCATATTGGTTTCAGTTAAACCGTAGAAGCGAAGACTGCCATCCATTGAACCAATCACCGCATCCATACGTTCGTCACCAAACATACGACGGAAATTATGTTCATAGTCATTGAGATCTAAGTCATCGTCCAATTCAACTTCTAAAACTACATTCATGCATTGATAGAACAAACCACGTTCGACCGTATTAGTGTTGTACTGAAGGAAGGTTTCGACCAACTCTTTTGCTTCTTCAAATTCTTGTAAGGCAATATAGATCAGTAGTTTGAGCTCAAGAACCGTTAATTGGCCCCATACGGTATTGTCATCAAACTCAATCCCGATGAGCGTCACAATATCCGTGTAGTCATCCACTTCAAGCTCTTCTAAGCGCTCAACCAGTGACACTAACTCGTCTTCATCTAGGCGATGAATATTTAAAATATCTTCACGGAAGTCCAAAGCTTTGTTGGTGTTATCCCAAACCAAGTCTTCAACCAAATACACTTCAGAATAACCCGGAACCAAAATACGACATGCCGTAGCACCTAGATGCTGGTAGACCGCCATATACACTTCTTTGCCCATGTCTTCTAGAATCGCAAACATCGCTGCAGCTTCTTCCGCATTGGCATTTTCACCTTCAGATGTGAAATCCCACTCTACAAAATCATAGTCTGATTGTGCGCTAAAGAATTTCCAAGATACCAAACCACTTGAGTCAATAAAGTGTTCTACAAAGTTATTTGGCTCAGTGACTGCATTCGAGCTAAACGTTGGTTTTGGTAGATCGTTTAGACCTTCAAAGCTTCGGCCTTGTAGAAGCTCGGTTAAGCTACGCTCTAAAGCTACTTCGAGTTTAGGGTGCGCACCAAAAGATGCAAAAACCCCACCAGTACGTGGGTTCATTAAGGTTACGCACATCACAGGGTACTGACCACCAAGTGAAGCATCTTTTACCAATACAGGAAAACCTTGTTCTTCTAAGCCTTGAATACCCGCAACAATACTTGGATATTTGGCTAAAACCTCTTCAGGAACATCTGGTAATGCCAATTCACCTTCTAAAATCTCACGTTTTACTGCACGTTCAAAGATTTCAG
Organism: Acinetobacter sp. YH1901134; assembly: GCF_013416965.1. Lineage (NCBI taxonomy): Bacteria > Pseudomonadati > Pseudomonadota > Gammaproteobacteria > Moraxellales > Moraxellaceae > Acinetobacter > Acinetobacter sp. YH1901134. Next base: position 625,642 of record NZ_VPEW01000004.1, read on the forward strand.
ATAAGCATTGAACCTGCGCTTCTGCCAAGGTATTCCCTGCACTCATCCCGTTTGACAAGTATAAATTTTCAATCAAGTTTGATGGGAAATACACTGTTTCACCATCTGACTGACGGACAAAAGGAAGAGAGCAAATACCGCGTGCTGTATTTCCTGAATTGGTGTCATATAGATGTGTGCCTAACAACTCATCTTCTGGGTTATAAATTACACGTGTGTAGTCATCCAAAATTTCGACAGGTAACTCGCCTTCTGGGCCGGGTTGGAACCATTTTTCATCTGGATAGTGCACAAAGTCCGCATTGGCAATCTCTTCACCCCAGAACTGATCGTTATAGAAGAAGTTGCAATTGAGACGTTCAATAAATTCACCCAAAGCCGAAGCTAATGCGCTTTCTTTGGTTGAGCCTTTACCATTGGTAAAACACATTGGCGATTGTGCATCACGAATATGTAGAGACCAAACATTCGGCACGATGTTACGCCATGATGCAATTTCAATCTTCATGCCTAAACCAGCCAAAATACCTGACATATTGGCAATGGTTTCTTCTAATGGCAGATCTTTACCCGGAATAAACGTGGTACTGTCTGACGCTAAATTTGGCATAAGTAAAGCTTGTGCATCTGCATCAATGCTTTCTACTTCTTCAATCACAAACTCAGGACCAGTTTGAATCACTTTTTTAACCGTGCAGCGGTCAATTGAACGCAAAATACCTTGACGGTCCTTTTCAGAAATATCCGCAGGTAGTTCAACTTGAATTTTGAAAATTTGCTTATAGCGGTTTTCAGGATCAACAATATTATTTTGTGATAGGCGGATATTCTCTGTCGGAATGTCTCGCGCCGCACAATACACTTTTACAAAATACGCTGCACATAATGCTGACGACGCCAAAAAGTAGTCGAATGGTCCGGGAGCAGAGCCATCGCCTTTATAGCGAATAGGTTGGTCGGCAATTACCGTGAAGTCATCAAATTTGGCTTCTTGTCGAAGGTTATCGAGATAATTAACCTTAATTTCCATGTGGGCACCTAAATATTCTTATGTGTCAGTGCAACACATAAAAATGAAAACATAAGCCGAATAACTGTAGGACATTGACTTAAAAATGTGAGGCCAGTACCAATCTAAGCGCTGTTGGGCACGGTACTGACAAGAATGGGCATTATTATAAGGTTATTTTGACTGTTTGATAACTTTTGTCGTGATTTACATCACGATAGGATTCGACACTTTGTGCATTTTGGTCGAATCCAAGCTCAACTGCTGCAACTACAGCCAATTTGTTGTGTTAGTGTGCAGCCGTGAAGAAAAAGGCTTGTCTTTTAAAAAAATCTTCGCTAGTATGCTTTTCGTCTGAACTTGTTGATAAATAACACATTCAGAATATAGGGCCTATAGCTCAGTTGGTTAGAGCAGCGGACTCATAATCCGTTGGTCCACAGTTCAAGTCTGTGTGGGCCCACCATATAAAACAACCCCTTACGTGCATTAATCGTGAGGGGTTTTTTAATGTTAAAAACTAAATAAAGTCAGTCTAAGCCTTTAAAAGATATGGCAGATAACATATAGATACGCACAAAACTTCAAGCCAACTTGAGTAAGCCACGATTGGTTAATACGAGAAGTGGGTTTCAAAGAAATACATTCAAGAAAAATTTAAAAGCTTAAGTTCTAGATTCCCTTAAATAAAATCATGCTTTGTTATACTTAAAAGATATTACTTTATTCATTATAATCAAATGTTTTTTTGATTCATGACTTTTATAAATACTACATATTTCACACTTTAAAAGCACAAAAATTAAGACTCAACCTGTTCAGGCTTTCTTAAGTCCAAATAAAACTCAACAATTGACCAAATAACAATCAAAGCAAACATAGCAACAGCGAATAACACAGCAGTTAAATAAATCATGCTTGAGTTCTCCGTTAGAAAACGAGTTAAGACCAACAGGTTAAAAGTTATAACCTACGACAAAAGTCTAATAAGAATTTCTGACGGTGCCTAGCCATATTTAGCAAATTTTTAAGAGTATTTTTATCTATGATGATAGCTTTACCATATAAAATTTAGCCGATTTATTGTTAAAAAGTATCAGTCTTCAATCCCCCTTCTTATTCCGATTTGTAATATATGCACAATTCAGATCAAAGCTCACTTAAATCCTCTTGACTCATGATCCAAACAAGCAGAAATTACACCTTTTTAAAATCACCGTATCACCGACTATGTTGAAAAAGTTTATTGGCGAATCTGCATTTAAATTGGCAGGCTGGAAATACCACGTAGAACCTGATGTTTTAGAAAATAAACAAGTGATCGTCGGCTTTGAACACACCTCAATGATGGATGCTGTTCTTTCACTGGCCCTTTGCCAAATTTACGACATTAAAATTCACACGCTGATTAAAAAAGAACTCTTTAAAGGTCCATTTAAACCTGTTCTTGAAGCGATTGGCGGTATTCCTGTAGACCGTAAAGCCAATAAAGACATCGTGACTCAAATGGTTGAGCATTTTGAAGCTAGCGAAAAATTTAATTTAGTCATTGCTCCAGAAGCGACCCGTGCAGTACGTGGTGAAGCACGAAAACCAATTCGTACAGGCTTTTGGTATATCGCGAAAGCTGCAGGTGTGCCGATTGTATTAATGTATGCCAACTCAAAAACCAAACAAGGTGGTATTTTCGGTAAGATTTACCCGACTGAGCTCGATCACGATTTAGCTTTAATTAAGCAACTCTATAAAGATAAAGTAGGTTTAGATATCGTGATCCCAGAACCTAAAAATAAAGACTAAGCGCCATTCACGTTTTAACGAACTACGTATTTAAAGATATAAATGTATCGTGCTCCACGCATTGTACATTTATATCTTCCTGTTATATCAAGATAGAGCTCACCCTTTTAGCCCGATTCTCATCATAAGAAAAATTACAGTACGGGCGTTTAGACATTTCGCATTATTTTCTCAAATTTGGATATTTTTTTTTCAACTACTCAATTCATGAAATCCAGTACTTTCACACAAAAAAGCCATTATGGTAGAATTTGCTCAATTTGATAGGCATAAGGCCAATCTACAAGGAGCATATTTCGCATGGCGGGTCATTCCAAGTGGGCTAATACTAAGCATCGTAAAGCAAAACAAGATGCAAGCCGCGCTAAAGTATTCACAAAATTTATCCGTGAAATCGTGACAGCTGCACGCTTAGGCGGCGGTGATGTAGCGTCTAACCCACGTTTACGTGCTGTTGTTGAAAAAGCATTAGTTGCAAACATGACACGTGACACCATTAACCGTGCGATCCAACGTGGTGTGGGCGGTGAAGAAAATACCGATCTAAAAGAAGTAACCTACGAAGGATATGGCGTTGGTGGTGTTGCGGTCATCATTGAAACAATGACGGATAACTTGAACCGTACTGTTCCTGACGTTCGTCATTGCTTCTCGAAAACTGATGGTAATTTAGGTACTGCAGGTTCAGTAGCTTATATGTTTACCAAACGTGGTGAGATTACTTTTGAAGATGTTTCTTTAGAAGATCAAATCATGGACGTCGCTTTAGAAGCGGGTGCTGAAGACATCGAAGTGGACGAAGAAGAAATTCTAGTTATCACCACACCTGAAACTTTCGGTGAGGTTCAGGATGCACTTGCAGCAGCAGGTTTAAAATCTGATAACGCCGAAGTGGTCATGAACCCTTCAACTAAAGCGTTAATTTCAGATATCGAACAAGCGAAAAAAATCATCAAAATGATTGATATGTTTGAAGATCTTGACGACGTTCAAAACGTGTATACGAACGTTGAATTCACCGATGAAGTGATGGCTGAGTTAGAAGCTCTATAGTTCAATCGAGTGAAGTATAAAACGCACCCTTCGGTGCGTTTTTTATTGCCTAGCTTTCAACTGTTTGAGTTTATATATGAGGGCTGCATTTAAACCTTATTTAATAAGCCATTACAGTTAAAAACATTATATTGTTTAATTACAAAGCTCGAATGTAATGCAACCACATGTTCAATTTTACCAATACGTTTGAGTAAAATTTCACTATAATTTTCCATATCACGCGCAACGACTTCAACAATAAAATCTGCCGACTGCCCTGTCACTAAAAATGCATTGATTACTTCTGGAATACTTTCAAGTTCTTCTAAAAATTTAGCAAATGTATCGGTATCATGTTTGCTTAAGGACACCTGCAGCAGTACATGCAAACTAAAGCCCAATTTTTGATAATTAATTTCACGTTTTAGACCACTGATAATATTGTGATCAATCAATTGTTTGATCCGACGATGAACTGAACTGACCGATAAATTCACCCGCTCTGACAGTTCATTTAAATTGACATCTTCATGGGTCAAAATTTCTAAAATTTGTTTATCAAAACGGTCTAGTTCCATCAGTCTACTCCAGCCATTTTTGAAAACAGTGCTGATGATCCAGATTCATCAAACACCTGTTGTCATTTTCAATGTTATTTTAAATTTTAAAATCAGCATTTATGTGCAAGTTTTCTCATGTATAGCATGATTTATTAAAAATAATAAAGATCATATGCATTATGAACATAATAATTTGCATAAATATCGTGTTTAGATGAATGTTGTTTCATCAAAGTTTAGTTTTTATATTCTAAATAACTTCTTTAGACAACCTACCAATAAAGCTTCTCGATGCATTCCATTGATCTGAATAAATCAATTTCAGATAAAAGGGAAAGATATTTTATTTATATTTTTCAATTTTTTATTTTTACTTTATTTTTCAATGTGCGCTCTATGTCACATTTCTTTTTTTTCACTTATTTACTTGGTTTGGTAATTACATTAAAAAATAGCGGCGGTTCATAAATATACAAAAAAACAAAAAACGGAAGAATAAACATGGCAATTAAATCACTGAGTTCACTCAGCTCAAAATTAAGTTCTGTACTAAGTCCATCCCTACAGCTCAGTACAATTAGCAGCACGGTCAGCAACCTACTTAGCCCGCTTAAACCTACAACCAACATCACGGATACGCTGACAGGATTATTAGGTAATTTAGGTGGCACAAAGTCTTTTGATTTTAGCGCACTGACTAAATCGCTTCCCCAAGTGATTAGCACGATTCAAAGTCTAACATCTAATAACGGTTCAAATTCGGATGCACTCAAGACATTGATGACAACTCTGCAACCACTCCTACAAAACTTAGGTAGCAACACTGGCTCAACAGAGATGAATCAGTTGGTTCAATCTTTACCTACCATTGTCAACAGCTTGCAAAGTTTACTGAGTAGCACCAATAATCAAGCCAATCTTCCTGACAATATTAGTAGCGCTGTAAATGCCATAAAACCACTGCTTGCTATGCTTGGAAGCGCAACAGGGTCAACGGATGCAACACAAATTATCAATACACTCAACCAAGTTTTAGAATATGCGCAACCCATTATTCAGATGATTGGGAGCTCGTCTTCTGGAAACATTGACTTTGGGCAAATTGCACAAGGTGCAACGAGTGCCCTCCTACCTTTATTAGCTTCAATCAATAAAGACAACTCATCTATTGATATGGAACAACTGAGTCATGCTTTACCGACTGTGATTGGAAGTGTGACCAATCTAGTGACCGCCATTTCATCAGCCAACCAAGGGAATGTCCCTGAGACCATTTCAGGGGTGATCAAAGGACTTAATCCGCTTTTAGATTTACTGGCAAAAAGCGATGTCATCGATACGGATCAGGCTCAAACCGTCAAAGCGATTTATGATGTATTAAATAGCGTGAGCACCATTTTGGATGTGGTCAACAATCCATCCTTACTGACGCTTTCAACTGATTTAAATCAAGTGATTAATTCGTTGAAACCAGTCATTGCTCTGATGGACAGTAATGGTGAAGCGACTCAGTTCCTCGATCAACTGACCATTCCAGATCTTGGCGATTTACTCGGCAATCTTGCTCCTGAAAAAATTGATCTGGGTTCAATCTCGGATCAGTTCAACCAATTGACTGAAAACCTCACGGGCCAATTACCGAATATTAATGACCTATTGGAAAATTTAGGTTCTGCTCAAGGTGATTTTGATATCTCCACCATCATCCCAAGTATTAAGGATGCGCTAGGCAATATCTTCTACCCTGTTATGCCGCTGAATACTTTACAAGCCGATAGTATCAGTCCAGTGCTGAATATTTTGGATATTCAACAACAAAGCTATATTTAAGGATTGAATGTCTGATGAAAAAGCGCGCTGTTAGGCGCGCTTTTTTAAAATAGTATGACTCAAAGCTTTTACACTAAGTATTTATACGCCACGCCAATCTACCCGTGCATTCCGTTCTGTTTGGTATATACGTTGCACATATTGACCTAAAGGCAAATCGCTCAAATAGGCTTTGTAAGCTTTAAACTCTTCTGACAAGGTTTCGCCATGCTCTTTTTCCCACGGCGTTCCGACAATCTCTAATATCGGCGCCAACATTGAACACACCGCAATATCAGCCAAACCTAATCGGTCGCCTACAAAATAACGCCCACCTTGTTCAATCAGACGTTGATTTAAATCAACCACAATTTCGTCCAATCGCTCACGTGAAGCCGCAACCTTATCCGTATCTAATTGATAACCTTTAGAAACCAGTGCCTTTATAATGGGCTTGGAATATTTTTCAAACTGACGTAAATAGCCCTTTTCACCAATTAAAATATCAAGTGATTCTTCACTTTCATTTAATACATGTGCCAACCCCCAACGGCGCACATGTTGGCCTAACTCAATGGAGAGTTCATTAATTTCTAAAGCGTCTTCACGCAGTTTGACATCTGGACGGATCAGACTATGTTCGGGGTAGGTCGCATCCAAGTAAAAGGCGATTTGAGTTGAATCTGCAACCCAATGATCTTGATCACGTAAAATCGGTAATTTGTTTTGCCCTGTTTTAAGCTGTGCAAATGCACGATGTACACCCGGCATTAAATTATGAGCCACATAATCCAACTCTTTATGATCGAGTAACCAGCGCGCCTTTTCACAAAAATGTGAGAGTGGAAACTGGTAGAGAGTTCGCATAAATGCTCCAAGTTTTTGTTGTAACTGTAGTTTATAAAACCCAGTAATTTTATAGGGATACTTTAGTCACTGTGTTATTGAAACACAATGTCATTTTTGCACCTATTCTGCATCTGTAGTGCAACTCAAGCATTATTCAGACGTGAATTCATCTCTATCTCTGCGCGATTCAATAAGATATACATTCTCCTGCCCATATCACCTGACTTTATTATGGCTTTCATGTAAAATCATCCACAATTTTTTTATAATACTTTGTGAGTTATTTCATGGGTTTTAACTGTGGTATTGTCGGCCTGCCGAACGTTGGTAAATCAACGCTTTTCAACGCATTAACCAAAGCTGCGATTGCTGCTGAAAACTTCCCATTCTGTACAATTGAGCCAAATACTGGGATTGTACCTGTACCTGACCCACGTATGGATAAACTTGCTGAAATTGTAAACCCACAACGTGTTGTCCCAACCACGATGGAATTTGTGGATATCGCAGGTCTCGTTGCTGGTGCATCTAAAGGTGAAGGCCTTGGTAACCAATTCTTAGCTAACATTCGTGAAACGGATGCTATTGCACATGTTGTACGTTGTTTTGAAGACGAGAATGTCATTCACGTAAATGGCAAAATTGATCCACTTGACGATATCGCAACAATCAACACTGAACTTGCACTTGCTGACTTAGAAGCTGTTTCTAAAGCAATTACACGTCTAGCAAAATCTGCAAAAGGTGGCGATAAAGAAGCGATTGCGACCAAAGCTGTTTTAGACAAAATCTTACCTTTACTGGATGAAGGTAAACCTGCGCGTGCAGCTGACCTTGATGAAGATGAACGTAAATTGGTGCGTGGTTATGGCTTCTTAACCCTTAAACCAACCATGTATATTGCCAACGTTGCAGAAGATGGTTTCGAAAATAACCCTCACTTAGAAGCAGTACAAAAATTAGCTGCTGAAGAAAATGCGATTGTGGTTCCACTTTGCAACCAAATCGAAGCAGAAATTTCATTACTTGAAGACGAAGACCGTGCGGAATTCCTTGAAGCTTTAGGCATGGAAGAACCTGGTCTAAACGTAGTTATTCGTGCAGGTTATGGCTTACTCGGCCTTCAAACATACTTCACAGCGGGTGTACAAGAAGTTCGTGCTTGGACAGTAAAAATTGGTGCAACTGCACCTCAAGCTGCTGGTGTGATTCACACTGACTTCGAAAAAGGCTTTATTCGTGCTGAATGTGTTGCCTACAACGACTTCGTTCAATACAACGGTGAAGCTGGCGCTAAAGAAGCAGGTAAATGGCGTTTAGAAGGTAAAACATACATCGTTCAAGATGGCGATGTTTTACACTTCCGTTTTAACGTATAAGACAGTACTCATAAGAAGCCAGCAATTTGCTGGCTTTTTTAATTTCAGGCAAAAGCTCAAGCCAAAAAATAAGCATATTTAAAAACTTAAAACCTACTTAAAAACAAAATTATATCGACACGAATACATGATTTGGTTGCCGAGTCACCACAGTGCAACGACTTAAATCTCTACCGTTCTGCTATAAATTTACTCATAGGCACTAATGCCTATTTTCATAGAACAATAGCAATGAAAAAAATCAGCAAAATTCTAACATCAGGTATCTTTACAATGCTTAGTGTAACTGCGTTTGCATGTCCACAAGGCACCACACTTACAGGTGGCACAGGTGCAAACCATAAAGGTGGTACTTGTGTTTCCATTGCTAAAGATGCAAAACATCAGGACCGTACTGCTACACATGCAGCACAAGTTGCACAGCATGATGCAAAAGTCGCTCGACACGATACAAAACAAGCCAGCCAATTGGCTCAGAGTAAAGTGAAACATAATCAAAAATTAGCAAAACATGATGCAGCTCAAGCACAGCATCTTGCAACACAAGCAAAATCAGAAGCTAAAACTTCAGCCCATGCTGCCAAAGCTGCAAATACTGACGCAAAAGCAAAAATCGCTGCACAAAAGGTGGCAGCGGAACAACATAAAGTTGCTGTGAAATCCTAAACAGTTGAGAATTAACACATCGTAAAAAAAAAGCCGGAATTATCCGGCTTTTTTATTCAAATCATTTATGGGTGAGCAATATGTAATGCTTTTGCATCCATCTCTGCACGCTGTCTTCTTGCTTCTGTCAACATGCGTTGTTCAAGCTCTTTACGAAAGCCGAGTAGAAACACAAACTCTGCTAGGACAAATAAAGGCCCTATTGCCAAGCCAATAACATCATCCATAAACGCAGGCTTTTTCTTTTCATAATAATGACCGATAAATTGGATGATCCAACCCACAACAAAGATCCCCACACTCCAGATCAACCATGACATAAGGCTCATTTTTGCGATCATTAAGGCTAAGGGATATGTGACGGCAAACACCAAAAGCATGATCAAACCGAAAATTTTATCTAAACTCAGGTAATAAATGACACTGGCAATAATCAACAACAATGCAAGAGTCAGTTCAAAACCCGAAATCATTAGCCCTGCTCGTGCGGTTAGACACATAATTGAAAACACAATAAGCGGAATACCCACAAAATGCGTCAGCACATTTTTTCGATTTAAATGATATGCTGCATATTGGCTCAGCAGTCTTTCAAGTTTGCTCATTAACTTACTCCTTGTTCATTCACTCATTTCACTATATAAAAAATGCATCAATAAAGTTGTCATCTAATAGACAAGTTGGACCATAAAATAAGGATATGCTGTGCTGGACGCTCAATATGTGCATCAACTCAATAAAAATGTGTGGTATTCAGGCTTAAATATTTCCTTCCAAGACTTTATCTGCCGCCATGCCCTGACCTTAACTTTCGAAAAAGACGCACGTGTTTTTTTATCAGGACAGCGTTTTAATGGTATGTATGCAGTCTTAGAAGGCGCAGTTCGCTTAGGCTATATTGATATTCATGGCAAAGAAGCGATTGCCGCCATTGCTGAGCCGATTATGTGGTTTGGCGAAATATCCTTGGTTGACCAATTACCACGCTCTCACGATGCCATCTGTACCAAAAAGTCCACCTTATTACACTTGCCGGCTCAAGCAATTCAGCAATTATTACAACAACACCCTGAGTTTTGGTTTCATATTGCCCAGCTCACCAGTCAAAAGCTTCGCTATGCCTTTATGGAACTCATTGCCTTACAAACGCAAAGTTTAAGTCAACGTCTCGCACAGCGTCTGCTGTTTATTTTAAATGGATATGGGAATCATTTGGAAATTGAACAACACACCATATACATCTCACAGGAACAACTCGCGCAACTGATGAATTGCTCAAGACAATCAGTCAATCAGGAGCTTCAGCAGTTGGAAAAAATGCAGGTGCTTCGTGTTGCGTTTAAACAAATTGAAATTTTAGATCTAGCGCAGTTACATCAGATTGCTCATGCACTTCCTGTGCATGATGTCTGACATTTGTGATTTAAATAAGTGCATTTAATTGCACCAGAATGATTCTTTATAGTTATTTTGCTTTTATTTGTGGCACTTCGCTTTATCGAGTTTTGATCACGACAATAATTGGCAAACATTTACACTGTCAAAACCATTTGTACATGCTGCAACTTCTTGAGTTGATGCTTCTGATTTATCTTCAGTCGCTGCTTGTACATTGACTGCTGTAGTCAAAACAGCCAAAACCGATAACATCATTAATGTTTTTTTCATCTTAATCACCTTTTCAACGTCTTTAATTTAATTTACATACTTCATCTTTTACGCAGTTATTTTTACACATTTTATCAAATAATGATAATTTTAATTTTTTATCACATTATCTATGCTTTGTATTATTAATATTTTAAAGATATTAATTAAAGAAAAAGACAGACGACTAGCGTTCTAAAATGGAGTATTTTTTATCAATGAATCTTTATAAAAAATAATTATGTACTTAATAATCAATGCTTTTTATCTATTTAACTTCAGAAAACAACCATGCAATTTGGAATTTAGCTCAATACTACGGCAGCGCACTGATTTAATTTTTTATATGAAATAGCGATGATTTTAGGAGGATTTTCCAATCCTCTATTATAGATTTATTCTTGTTTTTTGATATTTTCCAAAAAAAAGCAGTGAAAATTCACTGCTTTGATCGGGTTAAATGCCTACTTTTTTCGGATCGGTATTTCCGAGTTCAGGGTTTTCAATCGCACCTTTGCATTGATTTTTATCACGCTCATAATCTGCTTGCTTTTGTGCAACAGTCGAACTCTGATCAATACTTTCACGTGCCCAAATTTCCAGACTTGTTAAAGCTTTACGACACAGTGCATATTTACCTTCAGTCACAGAATCGGTCATTTTGACATTGATACGCCATTCGGTACTCAATTTACGTGCTGGAACACGGACTTTCTCTTCCATCTGATCGACTTGCTTTGCATAAACAATCGGATCGGCTTCATTGATAAACGCCCAAGCTTTGGCAGCATACTCCGTTGCATCATTGGTTAATTTGGGTGCTGCTTTAATTTCGACTTGAGCTTGTTCAGCTCCATCATTACCACAGGCCTGCAACAACACCGTGCTGCTCAATAATGAAACAATCAGTATCCCACGCATCTTTAACCTCTGCATATCCAGCTCATTTCAGCAAACATATTCGGCACTATGCTAGTGAATTCGCGTACAATACTCAATCATCATTTGACCTGTTGTTCAACTCTTTCAAAGGTGTGTCGTGTCTGAGCACAAACTTCCTACAGTTCAGCCTGCGGGTTTTTGGCAAGGTGCTAAAGATAGTCAAGCCATTATCTTTACCTATCTTCCTGTTTCTTTTGCATTTGGGGTTTCTGCGACTCAATTTGGTTTCACTGCGTGGGAAGCCTTATTTTTATCATGCTCTATGTATGCCGGTGCCAGTCAGTTTCTCGTCGTTGCTTTACTGGGAAGTGGAACATCCATTTGGATGACTGCACTCACTGTGATTGCTCTCGATATACGCCATTTGCTCTACGGTCCTGCTTTACAAAACCTGATTCAAGACCGACTCAATTTAAAGAAAACGGCAGTTTGGGCTTGGGGTTTAACCGACGAAGTTTTCGCATCAGGCATGATCAAACTGTCGCAACGTCGTCAAGAATGGTCAGAATCTTGGATGTTAGGACTCAGCTTATTTAGTTGGCTGTCTTGGGCAACAGGCTCATTTTTAGGCGGTTTATTTGCCGATCAAGTCAGCAACCTTCCACAATTTTTACAAGCCGCACTCGACTTCCTACTTCCTGCATTGTTTTTAAGCTTTTTACTCGCAGCATTTGAGAAAAAACATACATTTGTGGTCACGGTTACAATTATTGTTTCTGCGATTGCCTGCTACTTTATCGACTTGTCTGCCGCGATTTTTATCGGTATTTCTTCTGGTATTTTTGCCGGTTTATTCAAACATTATGTCTTAAAAAAACCTGATCCTGAACATATGGGTGAAGCATCATGAATCTAGAAATTATCTTGGTTGGGATCTTGGTCGGGATTGCGAATTTTGCATCACGGTTTGGGCCATTTTTTGTAATTCAGAAATTTCAGCAAGGTTCACAGCAGCGTGGTTCTTTATGGCTCAAAATCGCTTTGGGCTCGATTGGCATTGCCGCAATTAGTTCAATGTTGGTGGTTGCAACCTTACCACCTTTGCTTGAGACACCAAATAAAAGCTTTGCCATGTTGGTTGGTTTTGCTGTGCTTGCAGGCTTGTATTTCAAGTTTAAAAAAATTGTCCCTGCTACACTGACTGCGGCACTGACTTACGGCTTAGTCTATACCTATATACCTTTTCACCTCTAAAGCTAAGTCAGCGACAATCCAAATCTCCCTCAAGCACAAGCTTCTTCAGCCTGTGCCTTTTAATTAGCAATATTTATGAGATAGTCAACACATAACACAAAAAATCTTAAGAAAAACAATAGATGGCAAAGTACCATTGTATTCAAGGCAAAATTTATATTCATTCTAGACAACCATCTGAATTGAGTTGGCGACTGCAAAAGCCCATCGAAAGTATAAATTTTCAATACTTCATTCAAAGCCAGCTATTCAGTGGTAATTTCTGCGCTGTACATTGCCAACCTGCAGATCAGATACGCGCCATTTATATAGAGAAAAATCAGCAACAAAAGATTGTGGGCTTATATAACTGCACACAGCAGATTCTGCACTTACATCCACGTCGCCTGATGTTTCCACATATATCGATGCCTCGTCTGTTCAGCAATGTTCTGCAGCTGTCGGGTTTTTTATTGATTTTTCTATTGTGTATTTTCAGCCTCAGTTCATGGCTCAATTCATCATTTCACCTTCTGTCGGTAGCTGCAGACGCACTCTATTTCACTGCCATTTTAGTTGGCTTAATATTGATTTTATGTATATGCGCCGCACCACTGCTCGGATTACTGTACTGGCCCAACTTCCGTCAAACATCTGTGCAGCTCCGTGCGCTTCAATGTGCGAATTTGGATATTAAGCCATTCCATGCATCTGTAAAAAATGCAGGCATATTTAAAGTGAATTTAAATAAAAACAACTGAATACCACTTTTTAAAGGTTTTCACAGATAAATAATTACACGAACGCTTACCCATAAAGATATAAAAAAAATTGTTGGACAATATCATTTATTTATGTGAACACTCGCTTATCTCTCGAACAAGTTCTGCTATGCTTAAATTCCCATAAAATCAAGCATGGATGATTTACATGAGCGTCACTATTGGTACTCCACTTCAGTCTTCAGCGTATAAAGTCTTACTGTTAGGTTCTGGTGAACTCGGTAAAGAAGTTGTGATTTCATTGCAACGTTTGGGTGTAGAAGTTCATGCTGCCGATCGTTATGACCATGCTCCTGCCATGCAAGTTGCACATTTTTCTCATACTTTAAATATGGCAGATCCTGAGGCACTTAAAGCCTTAATTTCTCAAGTTAAGCCTCATTTGATTGTCCCTGAAATTGAAGCCATTGCGACTCAAGTTTTGGTCGAGATTGAAGAACAAAATATCGCAACAGTAATTCCATCAGCAAAAGCTGTAAACCTGACGATGAACCGTGAAGGGATTCGCCGTCTAGCTGCCGAAGAGCTTGGACTCCCAACTTCAGCCTACCGATTTGCCAATACCCTTGAAGCGTTCCGTGCTGCATGCGATGACATTGGCTATCCAAATTTTGTTAAGCCTGTCATGTCGTCTTCGGGTAAAGGACAGTCACGTGTAAAAAGCTTTGATGAAGTCGATGCTGCTTGGGAATATGCACAAACAGGTGGACGTGTAAATCAAGGTACAGTGATCGTAGAATCACAAATTGACTTTGACTTTGAAATCACCCTGCTGACTGTTCGTGCTAAAAATGCAGAAACAGGTGAAATTGAAACATCATTTTGCGATCCGATTGGCCACCGCCAAGACGCTGGCGACTATGTAGAAAGTTGGCAGCCACAAATCATGACTGCTCTTGCTTTAGAGGAAGCCAAGCGTATTGCCAATAAAGTAACCATTGCATTAGGTGGATGTGGCATTTTTGGCGTGGAACTGTTTGTCAAAGGCGATAAAGTATGGTTTAGTGAGGTATCACCTCGTCCACACGATACAGGCCTTGTCACGCTTGCATCGCAATTCCAAAGCGAATTCGAACTGCATGCACGTGCCATTCTTGGTCTGCCTGTGAATACTGCTCGACACAGTACTGCTGCAAGCGCAGTCATCTATGCAGGCGTGGATGATACCAATTTATCATTTACTGGCTTAAATCTTGCTTTGGCTAATCCAGACACCGATTTACGCCTCTTTGGTAAACCAGAAGGCTTTAAACGTCGCCGTATGGGCGTAGCAACAGCACGCGCTGAAACCACAGATCACGCGCGTGAACTTGCTCAACATGCTGCACAACAAGTCAGTGTTCAACAAAACTAAGTTTGTAACACCTTAACGGACCACTGTTCATGATCAATACGCTTCCTCTGCTGAATTACATTAAAAGTAACCACGACATTCAGGCGATTAACCAATGGCGCTCAGATGTTGAAAATCAGCTACAGGAATGTTTTGAAAATGGACAGTCGATTCGTGATGTGATTTTGGCTCGTTCGAATCTAATCGATGAAGCCTTAAAGTTCTTATGGACACATGCTGAACTCGACCAAACCGATCTCGGTTTATTTGCTGTCGGTGGCTATGGTCGCCGCGAAATGCTGCCTTACTCCGACGTCGATATCATGATTTTGTCCGAAGATGAAATCAGCCCAGAACAAGAAAAACTCATCTCCAGCTTTATTTCAACTCTTTGGGATGTTGGTAATTTCAAACCGGGCATCAGTGTACGTACTATTAACGATTGTGTTGCTCAAGCCACCAATGATTTAACCGTGGCAACAGCGCTGATCGAAGCACGTTTGATTGTGGGCAATGAACACCTAGCTAAATGGCCACGCCGTATCGTGTCACAGACATGGACGGATAAAACCTTCTATGATGCCAAAATGCAAGAGCAAGCCAAACGCTATGCTCAACATAACAATACCGAAAGCAACTTAGAACCCGATATTAAAAATGCGCCCGGCGGGATCCGTGATATCAACCAAATCGGATGGATTGCTAAGCGTCATTTCCGTGTCAATCGCATCTATGACCTTGTACATTTGGGTTTTATTTCAGAGTTTGAACTGGGTGTTCTTGAAGAAACAGAAAGCTTTCTTTGGGAAATCCGCCATCATTTACATCGCTTAACCAAGCGCGACGAAAACCGATTATTGTTTGATTATCAACGTGACATTGCTGCTAAATTTGGCTATCAGCGCGAAGAAGGTAAATCACCGAATTATCCAATCGAACAGTTCATGAAACGTTACTATCGTAGCGCTCAGCAAGTGACGACGTTAAATGAAATGCTCTTGGCTTATTTTAATGAGTCTGTCATTACGCCACGCTTACCTGACTATGAACGTAAAATTGAAGAGATCAATGCTAACTTCAAATTAGTTGATGGCAAATTGGCGGTGCAGCATCATAAAATTTTCTCTGAAAATCCAAGTGCTATTTTAGAAATTTTCTACCTCTTGGCGAATCGTCCAGAAATTGAAGGAATTCGTGCCCGTACTTTACGTCTATTGTCTCTTGCGGCAAAACGTATTGATCAGAACTTCCGTGACAATCCTGCACATCAAGCCTTATTTATGGCGATCATTCGCTCACCCTACCGTTTATATGACACCATGGTGGCGATGAAACGTTATGGTGTGCTCGGCAACTATATTCCTGCCTTTGGGCAAATCATGGGACTCATGCAATACGACTTGTTCCATATTTATACTGTCGATGCCCATACCCTATTATTACTGCGTAATTTAAACCGTTTTAAAGAGCCTGAATTTGCTAAGGACTTCCCTGTCGTTAGCTCTGTATTCCAACGACTGGCGCGCCGTGACATCGTATATTTAGCGGCAATTTTCCATGATATCGCAAAGGGTCGCGGCGGTGACCACAGTGAACTTGGTGCAGCAGATGCAATTGAATTCTGCCGTACCCATGGGTTTACTGAACGTGAATGCAACCTTGTCGCATGGTTGATTCAAAACCATCTCCTAATGTCCGTCACTTCTCAGAAAAAAGACATCTCCGATCCAGATGTGGTGAAAGAATTTGCTGAGAAAATGGGCGATATGGAGCATCTCGACTATCTCTATACCTTGACAGTTGCTGATATCAATGCAACTAATCCTACGCTTTGGAATACATGGCGTGCATCCCTCATGCGCCAACTGTATACACAAGCGCGTGATGTGATTCGTTCTGGATTGGGTCGTCCTGTAGATTATCCAATGCTGATCGAAGACACTAAATTTTCGGCCAGTGAACTATTAGTCAACGATTTTTCGCTCTACGATGTAGAAACTGTTTGGCAAGAACTCGGTGATGAATATTTCCTAAAAGAATCTGCCGATGAAATCGCATGGCATACGCGCGCAATTTTAAAACATGGCAATAATGCAGAACCTTTGGTGATGATGCGAGCACATCGTAAATTTGCACAAGATGCAGTACAGATCTTTATTTACACTCAAGATCAACCTAACTTGTTTGCAACCACAGTGGCTATTTTGGACAGAATGAATCTAGATGTTCAGGATGCTCGAATTATCACTGCATCCACTGCATTTAGTTTGGACACTTATGTTGTACTTGACCGTTTTGGCACTTTATTAACAGATCCTGAACGTGAGCAAACTGTTATTGAAGCACTCAAACAAGCCTTGAGCCAATCCGACAAGTACCCAGGTCTGATGCAACGTCGTATTCCCCGTCAACTGCGTCATTTTGATATTGAAAATACCGTGAGTATTTCCTTTAATGAGGCACTTCAACAAAATATGGTTGAAATTGCGACACTTGACCATCCGGGCTTACTTGCTAAAGTCGGTGGTTTATTTATGATGCAAGGCTTAGATATTCACTCTGCGAAAATTGCAACGCTCGGTGAACGTGCTGAAGATATTTTCTATGTCACTAAAAAAGATGGCTCACCTATGAGCGATTCAGAAGCAGAAACGTTTGCTGCACAGTTAAAGTCAGCACTCGATGAAGCTTCGAATCAGGTTTGTAGTCATCATTAACTTAAATTGATCGGTATCCATTCCATGAACTCCAGTTTGTTATTATTGCACCCTTATCCATTTGAAAAGCTAAATAAGCTATTTCAGGATGTGAAACCCGCAGATTTGCCTTTGATTCCCCTATCGATTGGTGAGCCAAAGCATCCTGCACCGGAGTTTGTGAAACAGGCCATTATTGATAATTTTCAGCATTTATCCACTTACCCAAACAGCAAGGGTTTACCTGAGCTTCGCACAAGTATTGCAAATTGGTTAACCCGTCGCTTTAAACTCAATAGCATCAGTGCGGATACCAACGTACTGCCTGTGTCAGGTACGCGTGAAGCGATCTTCTCGTTTGTACAAGCTTTGATTAAACGTGAAGATGCCCCATATGTGGTGATGCCAAATCCGTTCTACCAAATCTATGAAGGTGCAACTTTACTTGCGGGTGCAGAACCTTACTTCATCAACTGTACAGAAGAAAATAACTACCTTGGCGACTTTGACGCTGTGCCAGCTGAAGTTTGGGAAAAAACCGCTTTATTGTTTGTCTGCACACCGGGTAATCCTACAGGTGCCGTACTCTCTAAAGAACAGTTTAAAAAACTGATAGCACTATCTGACCAATATAATTTTGTGATTGCATCTGATGAATGCTACTCAGAACTTTGGTTTGATGAAGCACCTATTGGTCTGCTTGAAGTCTGTGCTGAAATGGGTCGTGATGACTATAAAAACTGCGTGGTATTCCACTCATTGTCTAAGCGCTCTAACTTACCGGGTATGCGCTCTGGCTTTGTTGCAGGTGATGCAGCGCTTTTAAAACCTTATTTACAATACCGTACTTATCATGGCGCTGCGATGCCTGTTCAACACCAGTTAGCTTCAATTGCAGCTTGGGATGACGAAGCACACGTCGAAGAAAACCGCGTCCAGTACCGTGCAAAATTTGAATTATTCCAACGCGAACTGGGTCACCTACTACCATTACAAAAACCTGATGCAGGGTTCTACTACTGGTTAAAAGTGGATAATGATGAAACTTTTGCCAAAATGCTGATGGAAAAAGCACACGTTAAAGTGCTTCCAGGCCGTTATTTATCACGTGATACAGCACAAGGTAATCCGGGTGAAAACCATGTCCGTTTAGCCCTCGTTGCCGATATTGCCCAATGTGAAGAAGTGATTCGTCGCTTAAAAGCAGTACTTTAATTGATTTAAAGTGTTTTGCTTAAAACAAAAAATGCCCCAAATTTGGGGCATTTTTATTTGAGTCATTTCTTAACACGTATTCAAAGCTAATCATCTAGCAATAATTATTTATAAACAATCATTAAGAAATCATTGAACACTATTAGAAATCAAATGTAGCACTCAATTTAAATGTTCGAGGTTCGCTCAGTGTTAAACGCTGTATGAAAAATAAGTATGGTCATAACGAATTGTTGTAAAGCGTATAGATAAACAGACACTGAAAGGTTTTAGTTAGTTGCAAAGTAATATCTTTTATTATCAATTAGATGCACCAGTAATAACAGATCATTTATGGAACTTAAAATTTGCCTTCTGCTATAAGCTTATTGAGGTGGATGAAGAGCAAATTCATGTTCAACGGTATAACTGAGATTTTTATCAACCATCGGAATAGGTTCAAGTCGCGCAACTAATAAGGATTTTTGTACTTTTTGATCAAAGTTTTTAGAGCCTGAACTTGCAATGAGTTTTGAGCCACCAATATAGCCTGTTGCAGCAATCACTGTAAGCTGTAGTTTGACAGGTTGTTTATATGTTTTCATCTCAGATGCAGACAGCACATATTGCGGTGCATTTACCCAAGAAACTTCATACATTTTCGGTTTTACATGTGGATCAATTACATCTGCAACACGCGTAGGTTGGTATTCTTCTATAGGTGTTTTTAACAATTGCAATAATGCGTTGACCCGAGCATCTGTAGTACGGTCTAGATTGCTTGCAACAACAGACATTTTTGTAGGTTCAGATGCACTTGGAGTGCTATCTGCCCAAGCTAACCCCACACATACGAGTAAAAAAAACGTTAAAACACAAATTCGACGTTTAACCATCTGCTTAAACAATGTTATGACCTTCAAATAAAGACACTTCAGTATAAAACATCCAAAAAATAAAGACGCTTCCGCGCCTTTATATCAACCTCAGTTCGGCCAATAATTCACTTCATTTTGACTGAGCTAAAGCTTTTTCAATATCTTCATTCAATGTTTCAGGCTTGGTCGTGGGTGCATAGCGGTTTAAGACCTGACCATTTTTTCCAATTAAAAACTTCGTAAAATTCCACTTAATGCCATTTCCTAATACGCCTTTCGAGTTATTGGTTAAATAACGGAAAATCACATGCGCTTCTGGGCCTTTTACATTCACTTTGGCAAACATCGGAAAAGATACGCCATAGTTTTTTTGACAAAATGCGCCAATTTGATCATTTGAACCCGGATCTTGTCCGCCAAATTGGTTGCATGGAAAACCTAAAACCTCAAAACCTTGATCTTTATACTGTTCGTAAATTTTCTCCAAACCAGCAAATTGAGGAGTAAACCCACATTTACTAGCGGTATTTACAATTAATAAAACCTTGCCTTCATAATCTGCAAAGGATTTATTACTTCCGTCCAGTAATTCTGCTTCAAACTGGTGAATGGTGGTCATGGATAAGTTTCCTCATCATTTTTTTCTTTTGTTTCTAATTCTAAGGATGCCGAATTAATACAATAACGTAATCCAGTCGGCTGTGGGCCATCAGTAAAAACATGCCCTAAATGTGCGTCACAATGATGACAAACAATTTCTGTTCTGACCATACCGTGTGTCGTATCTACATTTTCTTCTACTGCAGCAGGTTCAATCGGCTTATAAAAGCTTGGCCAACCACAACCGCTATCATATTTTGTTTCAGAAGAAAAAAGCGGCTCCCCGCAACATCGACATACATACGTGCCAGCTTGTTTCGTATTCCAATATTTTCCAGTGAAAGCTTGCTCCGTGCCTTTCTGACGCGTTATGCGAAACTCTTCTGGCGACAATTCTCTTTGCCATTCTCTTTCTGTTTTATTGAGTTTTCCCATGATGACGTCCCTTTATATCGTGGTATTTAAAATAGGATAATCCTATATTTACGTCATTCAATCTTAAATTTCTAGTCTTTATTCAACAATTTACAAAATCTATATAATGACCCAAAAAGCAAAAAGTAAGCAAATATAAAATCGTGGTGAGCAAAATACAAAATTAAATGCTTTTTTGTGAGCACCTTTAGTGATAATCTTAGCGCTACTCTTGCTCAGGATTAAAAAATGTCGCAGAAAAAGAGCGTAATTTTTAAAAATCTGCTGCCCGTGATCAAACAATATCAACAGGCAGGGTTTACGCATGAAAAAATAGTTGCTTTACTCAGAGACGAACATCATCTCGATTTAGTAACGACCGAGACATTTAAAAGCTATTTATACCGTTATGCAAAAGTGACCTCCACTCTTTCCGAGAATATAAAAATGCCGAATACGTTTAACACCCCCCGCGAAATTAAGAAATCGTCTAAGCTCGAGCATGTTTGCTACGACATTCGCGGACCTGTGTTACGAGCGGCCAATGAGATGGAAGAGGCTGGCCATAAAATTATTAAATTAAATATCGGCAACCCTGCACCTTTTGGTTTTGAAGCGCCTCAAGAAATTATTAACGATGTGGCACTCAACCTGCCAAATGCAATTGGTTATACCGACTCAAAAGGCATCTTCCCTGCCCGTAAAGCGATTTGTCAGTATTATCAACAAAAAGGCATCTTAAACATGCACGTCAATGATGTGTATGTCGGTAATGGCGTATCTGAACTGATCGTGATGGCAATGCAAGGCTTGCTCGACGATGGCGACGAAATGCTAGTGCCTATGCCAGATTATCCGCTTTGGACAGCAGCAGTTAACCTTTCTGGCGGTACAGCTATTCACTATAAATGTGATGAAGAAAATTTCTGGTATCCAGATATTGCCGACATGGAAAGTAAAATCACCCCGAATACCCGCGGTATCGTGGTGATTAACCCAAACAACCCAACAGGTGCGGTTTACCCACGTCATGTGCTTGAGCAAATTGTAGCTCTTGCGAAGAAATACGACTTAATTTTGTTTGCTGATGAAATTTACGACAAGATCGTTTATGACGGTATTGAACATGTCTCTGTTGCGTCATTGGCAGGTGATCAGCTGTGTATTTCTTTCAATGGCTTATCTAAAGCATATCGAATTGCCGGTTACCGTTCAGGCTGGATGGCAATTACAGGCGATAAATCACGTGCGCTAGACTACATTGAAGGTTTAGACATGCTGGCGTCGATGCGTCTCTGTGCCAACCACCAAGCGCAATATGCGATTCAAACAGCTTTAGGCGGTTATCAATCGATTAATGATCTCATCCGTCCGGGCGGTCGTTTATATGAACAACGCAACATTGCTTGGGAAATGTTGAATGATATTCCGGGTGTATCTTGTGTGAAACCAGAGGGTGCTATGTACTGCTTCCCTAAATTGGATCCTGAAATTTACCCAATCCAAGACGATGAGAAATTCATGTTAGATTTCCTCCGTGCTGAAAAAGTGCTTTTGGTTCAAGGTACAGGTTTTAACTGGCCGACACCTGATCATTTCCGTGTGGTGTTCTTGCCTGCTGAAAATGAACTACGTGAAGCACTCACTCGTTTAGATCGTTTCTTGGCGAAAATGCGTTAATTCATAAGTGCTTTAAAAATAAAAAACCGTACGCCCTGTACGGTTTTTTATTACTGTATCTTTAAATTTGATTTCTTACTGTACGCACACCACAGCTATCTTTTTGAATAGTTAAGTTTTTAAGAATTAATTTTTAGCTTAGACCTTAGTCAAAACTTTAAGATCTGTTGATTTTTCTATAGCCTATTCATGTTATTTTTTAACCAATCATAAAAATACATGAGTACAGGATGTTCTCTAACAAAATTAAACTGAGCCTATTTCTCTGTCTAAGCATGTGCCTAGGCATCGGGATATTACGTTTTTCCTATACCGCACTCCTCCCTTCAACCCGTGAAGCATTTGGTTGGAGCCCAAGTTTTGCCAGCATCTTAGGCAGTGCCAATTTGCTCGGCTACTTGATCGGTGCATTTTGGGCCATGAAATTACCCCAAAATAAAAGCATGGTGAATTATATCCAACTCGCAGCTATTGCAGGGACACTCAGTTTACTCAGTTGTGCATTTTCAGGTTTTTCAGAACTTTGGTATAGCACTTGGCGCGTTATTTCAGGGATCAGCGGCGGCTTACTAATGATCCTCTCCCCAAGTGTCGTGGCCCAATGTTCACAGCTTCAAGACCGCTTTAAAATCAACTTTATTGGTTTCAGTGGTATTGGCTTAGGGGTGTTAATGGCAACGCTATTTTTGCCTTACATCCAACAAATTTCGACAATGTGGGCTTGGTTGATTTTGTTTGCTTTTTCAAGCCTGATTTGTATGTTACTCAGCGTGCTTTTGAAGAGTTTTAAATTACAGCTCACAACACTCACCGCGATTCCTGCAGTAGAACATAAAGTCGATGGAATTTTCTATTGTCTCTTAATTGTGTATAGCACCAGTGCTTTTGCTTACGTGCCCCATTCATTATTTTGGATTGACTATTTAACTCACACCCTACACCTGAGCCCGATCGGGATCAATTTCAATTGGATTTTATATGGTCTGGGGAGTGCTTTAGGGGCATTTGCTGCTTACTGCCTAGCACAAAAACTGGGAAATATTAGTGCTCTTAAAATATTATATAGCAGCTATGTCTTGGCGATTTTTATAGCAATTATTAATATCCATCCACTTTTTACTTTTTTATCTTCTTTTGCTACAGGCCTGCTCAATCCAGCAGTGGTTTTTCTTACCTCTTATACCATTCTGCAAATCTATGGTAGCGCCTATAAAAAGCTCTGGAGTATTGCAACCCTGTGCTTTGCATCTATTCAATTGATTGGCGGTATAAGCTTTAGTTTTTTACAGCGAATCGGTATTGATTATTCACAGCAATTTATTTTGGCCGCATGCGTGCTCTTCATTGGAACACTACAACTCTTTTGGTTCACTCGCACTGCAAAATTAAGTAAGCATCTCGTCTAGGTAGATCACAAGACATTCAACTACATTACCAATCATGTATATAAAGAAAAGACCTATTTAAATAGGTCTTTTCTTTTTGATAAATCGTGAATGGACTAAGCTTTTTTCAGCTTTTTCTTTAACTTTTTCAAAGCAGAATTATGCTTTGAAATTTTGTTCAACCTCGCTTTAATTTCCTTTTTAAGTGATTTGGTTTTCTTAGACAAATTCATCTCCTTCTCGTCTACGTATAAAACTTAAATTTCGATCAATTAAAAACCATTCGGCCAAATGAACTTTGATTCACAAAGTCTTTAGCCTACTAATGATGTTGTTGACGCTGATTTCGTTGATGCGGCTGTTGTTTCTGTTTCTTTTGGTCTTGTTGCTGTTGCTGTTGCTGTTGCTGTTGCTGTTGCTGTTGCTGATCATTTTGCTGCTGTTGATCAGTTTGTTGGTTTTGTTGATGCTGTTTACGAGACATTTCATTTCTCCATATCATCATAAGTGTCACAATGTACTGTTACTAGATGTACATCTACTAAAGGACAACAACCAATGTACCGCTAATTTTCATGGAACCAACCCGATAAATGTTTCGAATTACGTCATTGTAAAATTTCTGGAGAATAATTAATTTGAAATCAATCCCCCTCTATTTTCTGCATTACTTAAGTTCACTCGAATAGTGTGGTTTTAAACTTTTAGTAACATGACAAGCATGCCAGACCATCTGATTGATTGCGTGAAGTCACCTTTTGAGTGCTGTTTTTTGAATGGTATTGAGAAGCTATGATTCTGTGTTTTTAATGTTTAGTCCTAAAAAAGAACTGAATCATTCAGTCCTTTTTTCACCTAGCATTTTTTACACCTAGATTGGCAAATAAAGTTAGTCCATATGCTCAATGATGGCTTGTCCAAACTCCGAACAACGCAAGAGTTTTGCACCTTGCATGAGTCGTTCAAAATCATAGGTCACTGTTTTGGCTTCAATCGCCCCTGCAATACCTTTAATAATTAGATCTGCAGCTTCTGTCCAGCCCATATTTCGCAGCAACATTTCTGCAGACAGAATAATAGAACCTGGGTTTACTTTATCTTGACCCGCATATTTAGGCGCTGTGCCATGTGTCGCTTCATATACTTGCACAGCGCCACCAATATTGGCACCCGGTGCAATACCAATACCGCCAACTTCGGCCGCCAAAGCATCTGAAATATAGTCACCGTTTAAATTTAGGGTAGCAATGACTGAATAATCGGTCGGACGCATCAGAATCTGCTGTAAAAAAGCGTCTGCGATCGCATCTTTAATCACGATCTCTTTGCCAGTTTTCGGATTTTTTATTTTGACCCAAGGACCTCCATCTAGCAATTCACCACCAAAGCGCTCAAGTGCGACTTCATACCCCCACTCTTTAAACGCACCTTCGGTATATTTCATGATATTGCCTTTATGCACCAAGGTGACATTCGGCTTATCGTTATCAATGGCGAATTGAATAGCTTTCCGAACCAAACGCTGAGAACCTTCTTTAGATACAGGCTTAATACCGATACCGCAATTTTCCTCAAAACGAATCTTAGTAACACCCATTTCCTCTTTAAGAAATTTGATCATTTTCTTGGCTTCAGGCGAATCTGCTTTCCATTCAATCCCTGCGTAGATATCTTCTGAATTCTCTCTGAAGATCACCATGTCTGTACGTTCAGGATGCTGAACGGGTGAAGGAACGCCCTTAAACCAACGTACAGGACGCACACAGACGTAGAGGTCTAATTCTTGACGTAATGCAACATTCAGCGAACGAATACCGCCACCGACAGGCGTCGTTAACGGCCCTTTAATTGAAACCACAAATTCGCGTAAAGCCTCAAAGGTTTCTTCGGGCATATAGGTGCCATAAATTTTATTGGCTTTTTCACCACAATAGACTTCCATCCATTCTATGGCACGTTTTCCACCATAAGCTTTTTGTACTGCGGCATTCACCACGGTTTTCATCACTGGAGTGATATCAACACCAATACCATCGCCTTCAATAAATGGAATAATTGGATTATTGGGAATATTGAATGATAAGTCTGAATTTACTGTAATTTTTGTCCCATCCACTGGAACGACGATCTTCTGATAACCCATTTTTATGATCCTCCCTGAGAAGCGAGTGAAAAATAATTGCTGTTTGATAAGACTTTTAATTGCGCTTCACGCATAATACTCTAAAGCAAATCTACCTTTTTTGAGATTTAGATGGGAAATAACTGCATTTCCCTATTGAATAAATCTTAACCAATTTGAATTATTGTATTTAATAGAAGTTATTTCCTATGAAAATCGTCATCTTAAACAAGCCATATGACGTGCTCTCCCAATTCCGTAAAGACGAAGCGCATATGACCATATCTGACTTCGTGGACGATCCTAGTCTACGTATTGCAGGTCGTTTAGATATGGACTCCGAAGGTTTGGTATTTTTAACCGATCATGGTGGTTTAAATCAGTACATCACCAATCCTGAAAATAAAAAGTTCAAAACCTACTTAGTGCAAGTCGATGGCGACATCACAGAAGAAGCGCTTGAACAATTACGTAAAGGCGTTGAGCTAAAAGATGGTATGACTTTGCCAGCCAAAGCCATTAAAGTGCAACAGCCAGAATGGTTATGGGATCGTGATCCTCCTGTACGTTTCCGTGCAAACATTCCAACCTCTTGGGTTGAAATCCAAATTTGCGAAGGCCGTAACCGTCAAGTTCGTCGTATGACTTCAGCAGTAGGTTTCCCGACTTTACGTTTAATTCGTACACGTATTGGTGCCATCGATTTAGTTCAATTGGGTTTAGAACCAGGTGAAACCAAAGAAATTGAGCCTTTACTGTACCCTGACTTTCAAAATGTACCTGCAGAAGAACCTTACCGTTCGCGCTCTTATGTGAAAAAACCAGGCGGTACAGGTGGTAAGCCAATGGTTCGTAAGAATAAAGATGGCTCAGTGAAAAAGTCAGGTACAAAACGTATCTGGCAAATGGATGAGAGCGAAAAACCCAAACGCCGTACCAATGGCACAACTCGTCCGAATACTAAAGCCCCTCGTGGCCGCGGTCGTAACGGACGTTGATATTATTTCTTAAAAATCAGTTTGAAAAAAGCTTACACCAGTGAGCTTTTTTTCAATAAAAATGTATCTTTGAAGCATAATTTATACAACTTTACTTGCTACTAACGAATCTCTCAGTGATGGCTTTAATACTTGAACCTCACCTGTTTCATGTCTTAATATTCTATATGAATAAATATTTTCAGTTTCTAATCCATAAATATTCTGAAATCTCATCTTAAATTTAAAATCCAAATCATTGATTTTTCCTGATAAAAAATCATTAGTATAAGTGTCATTCAAACAATCTAGCCTTAATTTAAATTCAATAGACTCATCAACTAATATTTTCATTTCACGCTGATAAATTGTGTCATCCAAAGTCATTAATAAAACAATTCTTGATTCATTAATTCTCGAATAAACACTAAAAATTAATGAACATAACTTTTCAGGCTTATTAGTTAATAGATCTCTAATATTAAGAATTTCTAATTTTGGAGTGCATAATTCTAAGTAAGGTTGGCATGAATTATGATTCATTCTCAATTGTTCTGACTGTAGCTGAGCAAGATACCCTTGCTGTTTAACGCTCTCCTTCATCTCTTCTATTTGAAGTTTAAATGCTTTTTCTTGCTGTTCCAACGCTTTGGTATTTTGATCTAATTGTTTACCTTGCTGGAGATACCCGAGTATTAACCAAAGAAAAGCAACTGGAGCAAATATACCTGCGAGAAAATCCCCTAGTGAATTCAGCTCTCTATTGGTAAATACAAAATTGTTTTGAACGCAAAATAGTCCTATAACTAAGAACCAAACTATAGTTATCGAAATTCCAATTATTAAATTTTTACTATTCATTTTCTAATAAAAAAACCCATACCTAAGTATGGGTTTTACATGAAAATTAAATACTTATCAAATTAAGCCTTCAACCACTTCTCCGCTTTAGCCTGATCTTCAACTTTAAGTTCAACTTCCGTCAATTCTGAACCTGCCGCTTCTACTTCAAAGCTCATCAACTCATCACGGCGGAATGCCAGTACGGTATAAGTTCCATCTTGCTTGGCATATTTTTCTGCCAATTTAACTGTCGCTTTTAGACCATCAATTGCAATAATCACATCATTTGCAGACAAGCCAGTTTTTGCCGCCGCACCGTCACGGCGAGCAGACTGAACCAACACACCTTCAGGCTTATCAGCAAGTTTTAGACCAAATGGCAGTGATTTGTCATTTTTAAGCGTGTAGCTTAGGCCAAACTCAGGGAATAATTGGTCTAACGGCAATTCATCCGTAGTATTAATCAAATGATTGATTTGTTCTAACCAATCATCACCCGTCAATTCATTGCATAAATTGAAAATAGTCCGTTCATTCACTTGAATGCCGTTTTGTGCGTTTTCATATAGCTTACGCATTAAGGCATCAAGACTTGAACCACGTAGGCGTAAGCCAAGGTCTAAACACAGCGCCACGAGGCAGCCTTTATTATAGTAACTGGTACCTGCATTATTTGAGTTTTCATCCTGACGGTAGAATTTCACCCATGCATCAAAGCTTGATTCAGCAACGGTTTGAATTTCACGACCCGGATTTTGCAAATAGCGATCAATTTGTGCTTTTAAAAGCTTGATATAAGAATCCTGATTAATCACACCGCTACGCAGTAAAATCAAATCATCATAATACGATGTAAAACCTTCAAAAATCCAAAGCAAAGAAGTGTAGCCTTCTTTGTTCAAATCATAATTCACAAAGTTTTCTGGACGGATAAATTTTACCAACCATGAGTGGAAATATTCATGGCTGCATAACCCTAAGAAACGTTGATAATCTGCCGATGGCTCTACAGGTTCATTGGCTTTTGGCAAATCATCACGCGGGCTAATTAAACTTGTACTATTTGGATGCTCTAAACCACCATAGCTATTGGCCGTTGCCATGGTCATAAAGGTATAGTCTTTAAATGGTGCTGAACCAAACATGGAAATTTCTGTCGAACAAATTTTTTCGATGTCTTGCTGCATACGCTGCGCGTTCATGGCATGTTTGCCCGAAACCACAAATTCGTGTGGAATGCCGTTGGCTTCAAAACTGAAACGAGTTTGTTCCGCCAATTCAAACGGTGCATCAATCAACTGAGCATAGTTATCAGCATACAAGGTATAACGACCTTTTACTAAACTTTTTGACTTCAATCCAGTCGCAAGTTGGAAATGCTTTAACTCAGGTGGCAAGAAAACTTCAATCTCAATGGCTGTATCTTCTTGGTCAACTAAACCTAAACATGCGCAAGCTGGATTGACATATAAACGGCTTTGATCAACATAAGCACCACGAACCGACAAGTCAAAGGCATAAACATCATATTCAACGGTGATCAACTCATGATCAGTATTAAATAAACGCCATTTATTTTTTTCAAATTTCTCTATTTGTAACAAACGCCCATCTTCATCATAAGCTCGAACAGCTTCGATATGCTTCGAAAATTCTCGGATTAAGTAACTTCCGGGAATCCAAGTTGGCAAAGAAAGCACCTGTGTTGGATTTGCCAAGAAACGTGCAGTGACATGGACTAGATGCTGACGATAATCGTCAAATTCGATTTGATAATGCAACATAATGGGCGATATAAAATAAATAAAAGATAACTTATCAATTAGATTAACATTTTTTACAACTGAATGCGGAACTGTCGCAATTGTCTACAATTATGACTAGTCAGCAGAAAAAAAAAGGCATAGCATGCCTAAAAATTTTTTCGTTTTACCACCAACGGAATGGTTGGTTAAGGAACCTCATTGAAACACGTGATCTACCTCATCGCGCTGCTTAGTTTTCTATGCTCCACGATAGCAAATGCTGCCCTTTTAAATATTGTCCCTGAAACTGTTGAAGCTGAAGCTTGGACCATTTTAGACCCTCAGTCGGGTCAGGTGATTGCAGAACATAATAGCCATGTTCAGCGTGCCCCTGCTTCACTTACCAAAATGATGGTGGCTTATATTGCTCTAAAGGAAATTAAAGCAGGTCATTTAAAGAAAAATGAAATCCTAACCGCCACCCCAGTCGTGCAAGTGGTTCAATGGGATGAATCACAAATGTATCTCAAAGCAGGTGAACAAATTTCAGTTGATCAGCTTTTGGCAGGTCTTGTGGTCATGTCTGCCAATGATGCCGCAGTAACCTTAGCTGAACGCATTTCTGGTGATATTCCAAAATTTATTGAACGCATGAATAAAGAAGCCAAAGCTTTGGGCATGAATGACACCAATTTTCAAAATCCAGCCGGCATTACCATGCCAGAACATTATTCATCGGCGGCTGACCTTGCTCGTTTAGGACAAGCACTGGTGACTGAAACACCTGACTATTTGTATTATTCAAAACAACAAAGTTTTAGTTATAACCAACGTTTCCACCGTGCAACCAATATTTTACTCAAACAAGATCCCACTGTGGATGGCTTAAAAACAGGTTTTACCAAAGCTGCAGGTTATAACTTAGCCTTAACAGCCAACCGTTTGATCGCGAATCCTGACGCGCCAGAACGTCGTTTGATTGTTGTGGTATTAGGGGCGAAAAGTGGCTTAAAACGTGCTGAAGTGGCGCACAGCCTCATGAACTTGGCTTATACCTATACCCGTAATGAGGTTGCAATCAAAGATAAGCAATTAATTGCTGAATTACCTGTAGTTAAATCAACCTTGAAAATGTTTAAGGTGGAAACTCAACAACCTAAGCTGATTACAACTTCGCTTTATGATCAAGCTTATGCCATCGATTTAAAAGCTTTTGACCCTACGCAGCAACGTATTCTTTTAAATACCGGCAATGGTCAAATTCAAGCCATTGAACCACTTCATGAAACGCAGACTAAATTGAGTGTTGAAGTGAAGGAAAAAGAACTTACTGCGCCTTTGGCTGAAGTGATGAAATTAGCGACCGTTACGGTTTATCAAAATAACCAATTGATTAATACCTTTGATATTGAAGATGACGTGCAAATTGAAGAAGCCAATATTTTTGAGCGTTTCATGATGTGGATCAAAGGTCTTTTTAGCATCTTTAATACGGATTCAGCAGAAGTTAAAACCTACCCTCTAGGTCAATGATGTGATTATGTAACTTGTAAGACAATTCGTTATTCGTGCAAAAAAGAAGATGGCATACTCGTGCCATCTTCTTTTTTTCAACAATAATAAAATAGGTAATTCAATGAATAACGCTGATGACTCCAAGTTACACCATATTGTCATTGTCGGTGGTGGTGCCGGTGGTTTAGAACTGGTCACTCAACTCGGTGATTTACTCGGGAAAAAAAAGAAAGCACGCATTACCCTCGTAGATATGAAACTCACGCATGTCTGGAAACCCCTTTTACATGAAATTGCCGCAGGTACAATGTCGGTTAGTGAAGAAGAAATTAACTATTATGCGCATGCTGCGAAGCATCATTATGAATTTGTCTTGGCTAAGTTTGAAGATATCAATCCTGCTGAAAAAACCATTCAGCTTAGCAAAGTCCAACAAGGTAAATATGAATCTACTCAAGAACAACTGCAACTGAGTTATGACACCCTTGTTCTTGCTTTAGGCTCAGTTTCCAACGATTTCAACACGCCGGGCGTGTATGAACATTGTCACTATTTGGACAGCCTGCAACAAGCTGAAATCTTCCAACAAGATCTCTTACAGTTGTATTTGGATGCACAAAATAGTAATACAGCACGTGAGTTGAAAATTGCCATTATTGGCGCAGGTGCAACGGGTGTTGAACTTTCAGCAGAATTGGT
This sequence comes from Acinetobacter sp. YH1901134, assembly GCF_013416965.1. NCBI lineage: Bacteria > Pseudomonadati > Pseudomonadota > Gammaproteobacteria > Moraxellales > Moraxellaceae > Acinetobacter > Acinetobacter sp. YH1901134. The sequence continues at coordinate 657,374 of NZ_VPEW01000004.1, forward strand.
TGAAGCCAAAAATAATTTTTATAAATATGGTTTAAATAAAATTCATCCGCAAAGCGTACAGATCAATTTAATTGAAGGTGCTGATCGGATTCTGCCTGCACTGCCTGAAAAAATGGCCGAGCATGCTCAGCAGCAATTAAAACGCATGAAAATTGAAGTCTTAACCTCTAAACGTGTGGAAAAAGTCGATGCTGAACATGTTTATTTTAATGATGGCAGTAAAATTAAAGCTGAACTGAAGGTTTGGGCAGCAGGCATTAAAACACCAGAAGTAATTTCGAAGCTTGAAGGCTTTGAAAAAGACCGTATGGGGCGTTTGAGTGTATATGCAACACTACAAACTAAGGCACACCCAGATATTTTCGCGTTTGGTGATTGTGCACATTGCCAACCGCGTGCAGATGAGCCTGTCCTCGGCCCACGCGCTCAAGTTGCTAGCCAACAAGCGTCATTTCTCGTGGATTGTTTAAAGGCGCGTATCCGTGGTCAGCAACTCCCAATGTTCGTATTTTCAGACAAAGGCTCCCTAGTCTCATTAAGCAAGCATAAAGCGGTTGGTGAACTTTTAGGTCAGGTCAATGTTCAAGGCTTTGTTGCTAAATCAATGTACGTTTCACTTTATCGAATGCATCAAGCCACAATTTACGGCTACGCACATGCAGGACTATTAACGGCTAAAGATTTTGTTACACGAAAAATTGCGCCTAAAATTAAATTGCATTGAAATTTACAGATTTGCCCCGATTAATGAAAAAATCATCATAAACATTTAAAAATTGCATTTTTTTGATAAATTTAGTCTACAAAAGTGCAATTTCACTTTATGATGTAACCCTTAAAAAATTGAATGGATCAATAACATGACTGCTATTGCAAATAACTCTGTGGTTTCTTTCCACTACACATTGACTAATGCAGAGGGTGAAACTCTCGACCAATCTCAAGGTGAGCCACTAGCATATTTGCACGGCGCTGGTAACATCATTCCAGGTCTTGAAAAAGCTCTTTTAGGCAAAACAGTTGGTGAAAAATTCACTGTAACTGTACCTGCTGCTGAAGGTTATGGCGAATACAATCCTGATCTCGTTCAAGAAGTTCCTGCTCAAATGTTCCAAGGCGTGGATAACATCCAACCAGGTATGCAATTCCAAGCTCAAACTGATGACGGCGTTCAAATCGTGACAGTTAAAGCGGTTGAAGGCGACAACGTTGTTGTTGATGCGAACTTTCCACTTGCTGGTCAAGATTTAACTTTCGAAGTTGAAATCGTTGAAATCCGTGAGGCTTCTGCTGAAGAACTTGAACACGGTCACGTACACGGTGCAGGCGGTCACCACCACTAAGATCTTCTGATCTCTAGTGCAAAAAGGCAAAGTTTTTACTTTGCCTTTTTTATTGCGCCTGATATAGGTATGCCATATAAGAACTTTTCAAACTATTAAATACAAAAAAGCAGGCCACGGCCTGCTTTTTTAAAACGGATAATTAATTCTTATGAATTAACGACGTTGGTTATAAATCTGCTGCGCTGCAGGTAGATTTTTACGCATCGCTTCAATACGTTGTGAGTTTGATGGATGCGTAGACAGGAATGATGAACCTCCCGCACCTTCAAGCTTGTTCATTTTTTCCCAAAGTGTAATCGCCGCTTGTGGGTTATAACCTGCACGTGCCATTAACATTAAACCACCTTGGTCAGCACGGCTTTCCAGAGAACGTGAATAAGGCAGACCTATACCAATTTGACTACCCAACTGCGCGGCCGCAGTACCCAATTGACCGACATTATTACCTGCCGCACTTAAACCAATATTCAATGCAAGATCAGTTAAGGCTTGCGCTCCCAATTTACTTTTTGCATGCTCTTCAAGAGCATGGACCATTTCATGTCCCATAACTGCTGCAATTTCTGCATCGGTTAAATTCAGTTTATTGACAATACCTGTATAAAATACAACTTTACCGCCTGGAGCGACAAAGGCATTGACTTGATCAGATTTCATAACCGCCAATTGCCATTGGAACGCTTGACCCGTTTGGTTCATTTGGTCTGCATAAGGACGCAGTTTTTGGAATACAGTATTAATGCGCTTATATGTACTCGAAGAGGTATCGAGCTGATTTTTAGAACGCGCATCTGTCACCATTTTGTTATAACTTTGTGTTGCTTGCGCGTTCAATGTAGCAGTATCCGCTCCTGCCATATCTGCCACTGTCGCACAGCCCGAAATCGTCATTACACCGGCCATACACAGGCTCGTTAGAATTATTTTTTTCATTAAGGATACTCCAGACCATTAAAATATAAGTGAATTTATGGATATTATATTCTTATGGTTTGGAGCTTAAAACGAAGTTATAGCGACTTATAATAGTATTTATGTAATTTTTTTAAGCTGAAAATTGAAGAACCAACCAATAGATTAAACAAACCACATTCAAGCCCAAATACACATGCATTAATGGCTTAATTTTTTCTTCTAACTGCACATTTTTTCGCTTAAAAAATAGGACAGCATTTTGTATCAAAACTATGGGCACAAGAATACAGGCAATAATCACCGACAACCCAATCAGGGCTTGATAAATTAATTGTGGATCTTGAGTTTGGGCACGAATGATCATCATAGCAATAGTGGGTGCTCCCCCCATCGCAAATAATAAAGAATAAAAAATGGTGGTCGAAATATTCTTCTGCATCCTGCACTTCTCTTCCTAATTTAAATTGCATTTTAGCAACTCACCACAAAGTGTATAGCGTACTAAAATGCAACTTTAGTCTTGAAAACCGCAGATATTAACGACGTACACTCGATGGTGTCGCATTTTTATAATATTGCTGCGCTTCCGGCATCATTTTTTGCATAGCAGCAATACGGTCATTATTGCTTGGGTGTGTAGACATAAATTTGCTCAGTGCGTCGTTGCCACTGTTATCATTCGCATTCATTTTTTTCCACAATGAAATCGCCGCTTCTGGATTGTATCCAGCCTTTGCCATCATCACTAGGCCACCTTTATCCGCGCGACTTTCCAAATTACGTGAATACGGCAAGCCCACACCAAATTGACTCCCCAAGTCAAGCAAGGTTGCACCATAGCCACCTGCTGCATTACCTACGTATTGTGAACCTATACTCACTGCAAGATTGGTCAGTGCTGAAGCGCCAATTTTATTTTTTGCATGTTCTTCTAAAGCATGAACCATTTCGTGACCCATGATTGCTGCGACTTCATCATCCGTGAGTTTGAGGGTTTCGACGATTCCTGTATAGAAAACAACTTTCCCGCCGGGTGCAACATAGGCATTGATTTCTTTAGACTTGATTACGGCAACTTTCCAATCAAAAGCCTGACCCGTTTGATTCATCTGATCTGCAAATGGTTTCATTTTCCAGAAAACACGGTTTACTTTTTGATAAGTCGCAGACTTGGTATCGAGCACTTGTTTGGTCTGTGCGTCTTTCAGCATTGCGTTATAAGACTGTGTTGCCTGTAAGTTCAAAGATGCAGAATCAGCACCTGCAAGATCAGCAATCGTGGTACAACCTGATAAAGAAGCTGCTACGGCAAAGCATGCCAAAGATTTTTTATAATTCATCATGATCTCTAGTTATTTATAAAGAGTGTCAAATATATACAAAAAATTGACTGACTCAATATTTTTATGCTTATTTTTTAAAATCTTTATTTTTCCATCATTTAAATTTAATAACTAATGTTACCCCGTAAAAATAATTTCACATTTTTTAAAACTTTTAAGTATATTCGACGGAGTCTTACATCTAGGGTTTAAATACAGGGATTAGCCTTCGGCTGGAGGTACACACATGAAACAATGTTTCTCATTAGGCAAAATGAGAAGCGTGCTTCGCAAGGAAACCATCTTGCGGTGCAATGCACCTCACCGACAAAACTCGTTCACTAGTGTCAAATTATTCACAGTATTGCAATAACATTTTTAATTAAAAGTTGTCCTGTCTCAAACACTTGCGGATGACCTTACCGCGTATCATTCTTTTATTTGAATCAAATGGCACTTCGGATGTTACTGCGTTTATCAGTTAATAATACCTGTCGGTTTTTGAATTTTTATTCTTCGCCCTATAAAAAAAGCCCCGTTTTCGCGAGGCTTTTGACATCTTAATTCAACAGCACATTATGCGTCGAATGGATGACGTAATACGATTGTTTCATCACGGTCTGGACCAGTTGAAATGATGTCGATTGGACATTCAATCAATTGCTCTAAACGTTTCACATAGTTAATTGCATTTTGTGGCAATTGATCTAGTGATTTCGCACCGAAAGTAGACTCAGACCAACCTGGCATAGTTTCGTAGATCGGTTTTAAAGTTTCAAATGCAAGCGCATCAGAAGAACCTACACAACCAGAATCAGCTGCTTCGTAACCTACACAGATTTTCACTTCTTCTAAACCATCTAGAACGTCTAGTTTAGTTAAGCAAATACCAGAAAGTGAGTTTACTTCTACTGAGCGACGTAGAATTTCAGCATCGAACCAGCCACAACGACGTTGACGGCCAGTAGACGCACCAAACTCAGAACCGACAGTACCCAAGTGTTTACCGATTGCATCACCAACATCATTAGCAGCATCATAAACAAGTTCAGTCGGGAACGGACCAGCACCTACACGAGTTGTGTACGCTTTAGTGATACCCAATACATAGTCAAGGTGTAATGGACCAAGACCTGAACCAGAGCTTACGCCACCAGCAGTTGTGTTTGAAGAAGTAACATACGGGTATGTACCGTGATCAACGTCAAGAAGTGAACCTTGCGCGCCTTCAAACATGATTTTCTTACCTGCTTTACGGTAAGCATGAAGTTCGCCAGTCACGTCCATCACCATAGGTTCGATGACTTTACGCCATTCGTCACATAGAGCGATTACATCTTCAACTTTAACGGCTTCAACACCGAAGAATTGAGTCAATTGGAAGTTATGGTATTCAAGAAGCTCTTCTAGTTGAGCTTTAAGATGAGCACCACCACGAACCAAGTCAGCAACACGGATTGCACGACGAGCCACTTTGTCTTCGTATGCAGGACCGATACCACGACCTGTTGTACCAATTTTCGCATTGCCACGTTTTTTCTCACGTGCTTGGTCAAGGGCGATATGGTGTGGAAGGATCAACGGACAGTTTGGAGAAATACGTAGACGTTCACGTACAGGCACGCCTTCTTTTTCTAAAACTTCCATTTCGTGGATTAAAGCTTCAGGTGATAAAACAACACCATTACCAATTAAGCACAATACGTTGTCACGTAAAATACCAGATGGAATGAGGTGTAAAACAGTTTTCTTACCACCAACCACAAGTGTATGACCTGCGTTGTGTCCGCCTTGATAGCGAACTACCGCAGCCGCTTGATCTGTGAGCAGGTCGACGATCTTACCTTTACCTTCGTCGCCCCATTGGGTACCAAGTACCACAACATTCTTGCCCATAATAGCCTCATTGCATCATGCTGTTAAAATTGGAAAAAACGTGTGTGCCCGCAGGCACATCCGAGATTAAATTTGTTTGATTGTCCACTCGCCATTTGCATTCACCAACTGGTGCGTTGCATACGGTGCTGAGCTTAAATCATCATTACCTAACAATTGAACAACACTGAATCCTTCGGTACGTGCTGCTTCAATTGCCTTTAATAAATCTGCTTCGATGCCTTTTGGTGCAACCAAAACTTGGTTTTTCTGAACTTGACCTGCAGTTAATGCATATAGATCACAAGAGAAACCTGTCGCTGGACGCGCGCGACCGAAGTGTTCACCAATACCGTCATAGCGACCGCCTTGAGCCAATGGCGCAGCACGGTTTGGTGCATATACGGCATACATTAAACCAGTGTGATAATGGTATGAACGAAGTTCTACAACATCGATACCAATATGTAGTTCTGGCCAACGCACCTGAATTGCGGCTTGTGTCGATTTCACTGCATCAAATGCAAGTTTAAATGCTTCGTTATTTAAAACTTCAGCACTTAAATTTGCTTGTAACGCATCTAAATCACTTGCAAAACGACCTAAGGTATAAAAATCTTGACCGAATGGAAGCTTTTGTGTGAATTCAGCAAGTTCAGGTAGAGCTTTACGTTGATACAAGTCAGATAACTGACGTTCAACTGCTTTGCTCAAGCCAGCTTGTTTCACCATGCTGCGGAATAAACCGACATGCCCTAAATCAAGATGGATACCATCTGCATGACCTGCTTTAGCAAGCAAGTTGATCATGACATCAATCAGTTCAACGTCAGCATCAATGCTGTCTGAACCAAATAATTCTGCACCTAACTGTAAAGGTGCACGTGTGGTATTAAAACCCTGTGGTTTAGTATGTAGTACTGTACCAGCGTAGCAATAACGAGCTACACCTTCGACAGGATGTACATGCGCATCAATACGAGCCACTTGTGGTGTCATATCGGCACGCACACCAAGCAAACGACCTGAAAGTTGATCGATCACTTTAAAAGTGGCTAAGTCTAAATCTTGATTCGATTCTGAAAGAGAAGATAGAGATTCGATGTATTCAATGAATGGCGTGTACACCAACTGATAACCTCGAGATGCGAGGAAATCTAATGCTTCACGACGCAAAGATTCAATCACTTGCGCCTGTTCTGGCAGTACATCAGCTACACCATCAGGTAATAACCATGTCTCTGAAATGGGCATGTTGTAAACCTAAATTCTTGTCAGCGCGGAACAAATCCGCATAAAAAAATCGGGAGCACACCCGATTTCTCCTAGTTTAGCACGATAGTTTTACGCTTGCACACGACTTTTTCATAAAAGATGCTTCAGCATTCATTACTTCATAAACAGCTTTAATTTTTACAACTAAATCCATGTTTATGCTTAGATTTTAAAATCCTGTAAACGTTATTTTTTTTAACCATTTGATAAAAAATAATAAGCATCCTACTTTCTATAGATGAAGTTTTAAACAAAGTTATAAATATGATCAGGCTCAATAACTTAATTTAAGACACGAACATCAATCCAATGGAAGCGCTGTAGTTTGTTTAACGGCCTGTAACGGTATCTCTGTTTTTACATTTTGCACACTGGCGATCTGCGTTAAATGATGAATCTGAAATTTACGATAAGCTTCTAAATCTGCCACGACGATACGTAAGAAAAAGTCACAATCCCCTGCCATGAGTTGACATTCAACCACCTCAGGCATCGTTTGAATTGCTGCGACAAAATCATTCACGGTTTTTGCATCTTGACCTTTTAGCCAAATCCGCGCAAATACCGTTAAACTTAAATTCAATTTTGACTGATTCAGTAAAGCCACATATTTCTCAATATAGCCTTCATCTTCTAGTTGCCTAACCCGTCTCAAACACGGCGAAGGTGATAAACCAACTAGTTGGGCCAATTCATTATTTTGTAGTTTTCCATTTTGCTGTAATGCTTGCAAAATGCGTTTATCTATCTGATCCATCAATAAAGGCACTAAATTTCACAATAATCTTTATTTTAGCAATTTTATTGCACAATAAAAGCAATCTTCCATAAAATAGCTGCCAAATGCTGCTCAGATATCCATAAAATATTGCTTTCGATCTCGCTTCATGGAAAACGTCATGTTGATGTTTAGACAAAGTACACTCAATCACACCCACTCACAGCATTCTATTGAGTTTAAACGAGGTCTAAAAACATCTATTCCAATGCTGCTGGGCATTATTCCTTTTGCATTAGTTTTGGGTGCTCAGGCAACACATAAAGGATTTTCTAGTTTAGAAGTTCCGCTTTTGACTGGCCTTAACTTTGCCGGTGGTTCTGAATTTGCCATTTTGGAAGTTTGGACCAATCCCCCTAATATTCTCATGCTGATGTTTATTACGTTTTTAGTTAATAGTCGGCACCTATTAATGGGGGCGAGCCTTGTCCCGTATTTACGACATCTACCGAATCGTAAGGTTTATACCGCTTTATTTTTTATGTGCGATGAAAGTTGGGCTGTGGGTTTGGCTGATGCGCAAAAAAAATCTAATGTTTTGGGAATTCAGCGCGCCTTTAGTTTGATGTTCTATGCAGGCTTATGCTGTGCTCTATATTTGATGTGGGTTGGCTTTACCACGCTAGGGGCAATGATCGGGCCGATACTTGGCGATATTAGTCGACTTGGTTTTGATATGGCCTTCCCTGCTGTATTTCTTGTTTTACTGCGTGGCATGTGGAAAGGCTTTAAAGCGGCGCGTCCATGGCTGGTCAGTTTGATTGCCGCATCTTTGGCTTACTTGTATCTCCCTGCGGGCTGGTATGTTCCGATTGGCGCAGTTACTGGCATTGCTTCTGCATTTTTCCTAATTGGAGATGATGCATGATTCACGCTAGCACATTGATCGCAATCCTATTTATAGCCTTAACCACTTACCTGACCCGTATCTTGGGTTATGTGTTACTGAAAAACCGTAGCCTCACCAACAAACAACGTCAAATTATGGAAGTTGTTCCCGGCTGTGTATTGATATCAGTGATCGCGCCTTATTTTGTCAAAGATAATCCTGCCGATCTGATTGCGATAGCCATTACCCTATTTGCAGCATCACGTTTTTCGTTATTGCCTACCGTTGTGATTAGCATGCTTTCAGCAGCAGTATTAAGACAAATTTTGATTTAACTAAGTAATACGCGATCATGTTTTGAATAACGAAAGAACTACGATTTAAACCCAATGATGATGAATATTAGGAATCATCTTATTGGATAAAAAATACCCATACCTTGAGATCACATGCTTCATGCAGATATCGAGGTGTGGGCAGTCTTTTGTATTTTTTTGATTAGCTTTGGTCTGTCTTGATCACTTTTGCCAAAAGGTTCACCAACTCTGCATTTTGCAATTCAACTTGCTGTAATTTGTGAGTGGTCTGATCTAATACTTCTTGCTGGATATGCATTTTCTTTGCAAGGTCTTGCATAATTTCCAAGGTCTTTTTCAAGTTCGCTTCTAGATGCACCACTTTTTCCTCGAGTGGCAAGGTTTCATGCGCGGTAGATTGCGATACGTCACGATTAAACTGTAGCCAAATTAAAAAAATAACCGCCAGCGCCAATAATAAAATAAATCCCCAAAGTAACATCAACATCATGCTCAATACTCTTTATATATTTCTTTGACTTTCATCTTAAACAATAAATCAGCTGTGCTTGAATATTTTTTAAAGTTTTTCAATATTTTCGAGATACATCAACGTCATTACGCATGATTTTTCATCTAATTTTAGAAAATAAAAAACACCTACAAGCTAGTAGATGTTTTTTATATCGGATAAGTTTGAATTTTTAAAGAGAATGAAAGCTTTCACATAAATCGAGTAAGCGGTTCGCATAGCCCCATTCATTGTCATACCATGCGAAGACTTTTGCTTGTTTTCCTACCACCATGGTTTGATTCAAATCGACAATCAATGAATAAGGTGAATGATTAAAATCACTTGAGACCAAAGGTTCATCGGTTACTGACATAATTTCATGATAATCAAAACGTGCAGCTTTGCTTAACACTGCATTTAACTCATGCTTGGTGATAAGCGATTGGGACACAAAACTTAAATCGATTGCAGCAACATTGATCGTCGGTACACGAATCGAATAACCATCGATTCGATCTTCCATTTTCGGCATGACCCGTTTCAATGCCCCTAGAGCTGAAGAAGTCGTTGGAATAATATTTTGACCCGAAGCTCGCGCACGACGTAAGTCACGATGTGCATGATCCAATACAGACTGATCCGCAGTCACAGCATGAATTTCTGTCATGAGTGCTGTGTCTATACCAAAAGCATCATCAATAATTTTGACTAAAGGCACCAAAGCCTGCGTGGTACACGACACACTCGAAATAATTTGATCCGTCGCTTTGACTTCATGATGATTAACACCATACACAATTGCAGCATCAACACTGTCAAACGGCGCCGCACCAATAATCACACGTTTGGCACCTGCACCAATATGTTGTGTGGCTGCCTCTCGCGATCTAAATAAACCTGTGCATTCGAGTACCACATCGACATTCAGTTGCTGCCAAGGCAAAAGACTCGGCTGTGCTTCATTTAAAACTTGCACTTTGAGATGCGCTTGAGCACAAGAGATATCTAGAAAAATAGCGCCATCTTGTTCAAGAATTTCGACTTGGCCTGCAAAACGACCATGCGTGGTGTCATATTTAAACAAATGCACCATGGTTTCCACATCAGCGACATCATTTATGGCAACAATTTCATAATGAAATTCTTTTGGATTTTCAAACCAAGCGCGTAATACATTGCGTCCGATTCGACCAAATCCATTAATTGCCACTCGCTGCATGACCAATCCTTCGTTTTGAAACAAAAATAAAGCATCTATATGTTAATGGATTTCAACATGAAAACGTTATCATTTATTCGTTTAATGCTTATTGGGCTTTATTTTTATAAAACTTTAGCACCTGTATAGATCTAAATATTAGCTTTACTGAAAATGTACAGCACCAAGATCCAGTCCAAACACTATGATTAAATTGGATGTAAACATGCACATTCCCCAATGAACTAAAAAATATAAATGCAAAGCACCTTCATGTAGACCATTTATCAACATACTGAAGTTGAACATTTAAAACTTTTCAAGACATATAAATAAAACGCCGCAACAGTGCGCTCATTAGATTATTCAATGAATACTTTCAGCGTTCCAAAGGTTTAAAAATCTAAAAATATAGGCGCTAAATTTAAAACATATAAAAAGTCATAGAGATAGCCGAAAATCATTGGTCACTACACCTTTTTCCGTTATAATTTAGCGTTTTTAAATTTTATGTCAGCATCTCAAGCCAGCTTTAAAATTTTGTAAGACTTGCTTGATAGGCTATTACCAAATCGAAATTAGGAGAGACTTGGTTGTGAGTACTCGTTTTATGACATCAGCTGAAATTCGCGAAGCTTTTTTAAGCTACTTTGAATCGCAAGGGCATACACGTGTCGCGTCGAGTTCTCTGGTACCTGCCAACGACCCAACACTATTGTTCACAAATGCTGGTATGAACCAGTTTAAAGACTGCTTCCTCGGTCTTGAAAAACGTGACTACGTTCGTGCAACTTCTTCACAAAAATGTGTCCGTGCCGGCGGTAAACACAACGACTTAGACAACGTTGGTTATACAGCACGTCACCACACGTTCTTTGAAATGTTGGGTAACTTCTCATTTGGTGACTACTTCAAACGTGATGCCATCACATTTGCTTGGGATTTCTTAACCAACGAAAAATGGTTAGGTCTGCCAAAAGATAAACTTTATGCCACTGTTTACCATACAGATGACGAAGCATTTGATATCTGGAACAAAGAAATTGGTCTAGACGCTTCACGCATTATCCGTATTGGTGACAACAAAGGCGAAAAATACGCTTCAGATAACTTCTGGGCAATGGGCGATACAGGTCCTTGCGGTCCATGTTCTGAAATCTTCTTTGACCATGGTGACCACATTTGGGGCGGCTTACCGGGCACTCCTGAAGAAGATGGCGATCGTTTCATCGAAATTTGGAACAACGTATTCATGCAGTTCAACCGTACTGCTGATGGTGTTCTGCATGCCCTTCCTGCACCTTCTGTAGATACAGGTATGGGCCTTGAGCGTATTTCTGCAGTTTTACAGCATGTAAACTCAAACTACGAAATTGACCTATTCCAAAACCTACTTAAAGCTGCTGCTGAAATCATTGGTTTAGATACCACTGAACTTGAAGCAAAAGCGCAAGCAGAAAACAAACCAGTTGAATACCCTGCTTCACTTAAAGTTGTGGCTGACCATGCACGTTCTTGCTGCTTCTTGATTGCAGACGGTGTTAACCCGTCTAACGAAGGCCGTGGCTATGTACTTCGCCGTATTATCCGTCGTGCAGTACGTCATGGTAACAAATTGGGTGCGACTGGTTCATTCTTCTACAAAATGTTGCAGCCGTTAATCGAAGTGATGGGTGCTGCTTATCCTGAACTTGCTGCTAACCAGGCACGTATCGAAGCACAGCTTTTGAAAGAAGAAGAGCAATTTGCTAAAACACTCGAGCAAGGCTTGAAATTGCTTGAAGGCGAATTGGCAAACCTTAAAGGTTCAGTGATTCCAGGCGAAACTGTATTTAAACTTTACGATACTTACGGCTTCCCGACTGACTTAACAGCAGACATTGCACGTGAACGTGATTTAACCATTGACGAAGCTGGTTTCGAAGTCGAAATGGCGGCTCAACGTCAACGTGCGCGTGATGCTGGTAAATTTGCTGTCGACTACAACTCAATTGTGAAAGTTGAAGGCGAGACTCAATTTGACGGCTATGACGCAACTCAAGGCCAAGGTCAAATTGTTGCGATCTACAAAGACGGCGAACAAGTTGATGAAGTTTTTGAAGGTGACGAAGCACTAATCGTTCTCAACCAAACACCTTTCTATGCAGAAAGTGGCGGTCAAGTTGGCGATACAGGTATCTTCAAAAACGAAACTGGTATTTTTGAAGTTCAAGACACCAAAAAATCAGGCGGCGCTTTTGTACACCAAGGCATCGTGACCATGGGTAACTTAAAAGCGGCTCAAGCGGTCGAAGCGATTGTGAAAGCGGATATCCGTGAAGCAACTTCACGCAACCACTCTGCAACTCACCTATTACATGCAGCACTTCGCCAAGTTTTAGGTACGCACGTACAGCAAAAAGGTTCATTGGTTGCAAGCGAACTTTTACGTTTTGACTTTGCTAATGACCAACCTGTTTCATTTGAACAGCTTCAAGAAGTTGAACGCATTGTCAATGCCGAAGTGATTGCCAATACTGCTGTTTCAACTGAACTTTTAGACATCGAGGCGGCCAAAGAAAAAGGCGCAATGATGTTGTTCGGTGAGAAATACGGTGACGAAGTACGTGTACTTTCAATGGGTACAACCAAAGATGAGAAAAACTTCTCTATCGAACTTTGTGGCGGTATTCATGTAAAACGCACCGGTGATATTGGTCTATTCAAAATCACTTCTGAAGGCGGTGTTGCTGCAGGCGTACGTCGTATTGAAGCCGTTACGGGTACTAAAGCTGTTGAAGCTGCGCAAAAAGCAGATCGTGACATTCATGCAATTAACGACTTGCTGAAAGCGCAAAAAGATCAAACTTTAGAAAAAGTTGAAGCTTTGTCTCACACAGCATCTAGCTTGCAAAAACAAATTGAACAATTGAACCAAAAATTGGCAAGCTTCCAAGCCGCTGAGTTATTGAGTCAAGTTCAAGAGATTGCTGGCCGTAAAACATTAATCACCACGGTTCAAGGTGTAGATGCGAAATCACTTCGCAACTTGCACGACGGTGTGAAATCTAAGTTAGACAATGCTGTGATCGTGATCGCAGCGGTTGATGCCGACAAAGTGAGCCTCATTGCTTCGGTTGCTAAAGAATACACTGCTGCTGTAAAAGCAGGTGACATCATCAAACACCTTGGTCAAGAACTTGGCGGTAAAGGTGGTGGTAAACCTGATATGGCTCAAGGTGGTGCGCCTTATAGCGACAAACTTGAAGCGGTAATGACTGACCTCGTTACATGGTTAGCTGCAAAATAAGACCAAAAGTCCTATAGCTCAAAGTGACTCACCTCCTTTGAGCAAATCAACAGGTTTAAGCAGTGTGTTTTTTAATGCTGGATCCTGCTTAAACACTGTTGATGCGTGAAAGCGCAAACTCAATCATCATGTTGAAACCAATATTCAACCTCTGGCTAAATGATGAAAATGGAGTCTAAAAGGCTGGGTTCATGTGAATCCCCTGCAGACACAAAGTATCTATTTGAACTCCTCCTACCTTGGAGTTCATAAGCTACGTGGTATATTAAAATCGCGCCGAAGTGCGGTCTTAAAATATGTGTAAGTGCTTTAAGTCTTTAGACTTATTTACTTGGTAAGGATAGTTATGGCATTAATCGTTCAAAAATATGGCGGTACCTCAATGGGTACTCCAGAGCGCATTTTAAATGTTGCTCGTCGTGTAAAGCGTTGGCATGATCACGGTCACAAAGTTGTGGTTGTTGTATCTGCAATGAGTGGCGAAACCAATCGTCTACTTGCTTTAGCGAAAGCCATTACCGAAACCCCTGATCCACGCGAATTAGACCAAATGGTGTCTACGGGTGAACAGGTAACGATTTCTATGTTAGCAATGGCACTTAACTCTATTGGTGTTGAAGCTAAATCACTTACAGGCCGTCAAGTCGGTATTAAAACCGACAGCGCATTTACCAAGGCGCGTATTGAAGCGATTGATACGGATGTATTGACTTCAAACCTTGACGCTGGACGTGTCATTGTAGTGGCAGGTTTCCAAGGCTTTGATGCCGAAGGTAACACTACGACTCTAGGTCGTGGTGGTTCTGACACTTCGGGTGTTGCATTGGCCGCCGCACTTAAAGCTGATGAGTGTCAGATTTACACAGACGTTGATGGTGTTTACACCACTGACCCTCGTGTCGCTCCAAAAGCGAAAAAAGTTGATCGTATTTCTTTTGAAGAAATGCTTGAAATGGCATCACTTGGTTCTAAAGTCCTTCAAATTCGTTCTGTAGAATTTGCCGGTAAATACCAAGTGCCTTTACGCGTATTATCAAGTTTTGATAATGACGATGATGGCGCATTCGACGAAAACTTTAAACAAAACGTCGGGACACTAATCACCACTGAAGCGGAAGATAACATGGAACAACCAATCATCTCAGGTATCGCGTTCAACCGTGATGAAGCTAAATTAACTATTCTTGGTGTACCGGATAAACCAGGTATCGCTTCAAACATCCTTTCACCAATTGGTGATGCCAATGTTGAAGTGGATATGATTATCCAAAACGTTGAAGAAGACGGCACAACTGATTTCACATTTACAGTTAACCGTAGTGAATTATCAAAAGCGAAAGCCATTCTTGAAGCGACTGCACAAGAAATTGGTGCACGTGAAGTTGCAACTCGCGCAGACATCGTAAAAGTATCGATTGTTGGTGTTGGTATGCGCTCACACGCAGGTGTTGCAAGCAAAATGTTTACTGCTCTTGCAAAAGAAGGCATTAATATTTTGATGATTTCGACTTCTGAAATCAAAATTTCAGTGATTATTGATGAGAAATACTTAGAGCTTGCTGTACGTGCTCTACACACTGCATTCGGTCTAGACCGTGAAACAGGTGAATCAAGCGCACGTGCTTAATTAACCTTGCTGTGTGTCAAAATTTGTCATTGTTAGACAGATTTTGAAAAACATCGTAAAAATTCAGAGCCACTATAGTTTTTTTTATAGTGGCTCTGTTATATTAAACCTGAGGATTTTAAAATTTACTCAGTTTGCGACTGTCACAATGATTGTTTCAGATGCACTGCTAAATTTTTTGCTTTTACAAGTTATGAATTTTACATAACAGATCATTTGCAGGTTTTGCATTTTGCAAGGAGAGAAACATGCTGATTCTGACTCGTCGTGTCGGAGAAACATTAATGATTGGAGACCAAGTTAGCGTGACTGTACTTGGTGTTAAAGGTAATCAGGTTCGTATTGGCGTGAATGCTCCAAAAGAAGTATCTGTTCATCGTGAAGAAATTTACCAACGAATTCAACATGAACGCGCAATGCACGAACATCTCCAAAACATTGATCAAGAATATCAGCCATCTTTTGAAGAAACTGATTATTCCCAAAATAACTATAATCGCTAAGATTTAAGTTGTTTAAATCATAAAGCGGCTCATTAGGCCGCTTTAAATTTATCTAGAACATGCTTTTACTATAGACGTTCAACTAAGCTTTATTACTACCCTTCTAGAACTTTACGTACGGGACCAAAACTGCGGCGATGTTCATCAATCACCCCATACTGCGCAATTGCTTCAAAGTGTGCTTTGGTTGGATAGCCCTTGTGTTTCGCAAAACCATACTGTGGATATTTTGCATCTAGTTCAACCATTTCGTGGTCTCGAGTCACTTTTGCCAAAATACTCGCAGCCGAAATTTCAGGATGAATCGCATCACCACCTACGACAGCATCACAGCTCATCGCTAAACCAGCTGGGACTTTATTACCATCGACTAGCACGTGTTCTGGCTGTACATTGAGTTTTTCCACTGCACGACGCATTGCAAGTAACGATGCCTGCAAAATATTGATCTCATCAATTTCTTGTGCAGAACTTTCAGCAATCGCCCAAGCCAAGGCTTTTTCTTGAATCTCAATAAATAACTTTTCACGTTTTTTTTCAGTGAGCTTTTTAGAATCGTTTAAACCTTCAATCGGGTTATTTGGATCTAAAATGACAGCTGCCGCAACAACCGAACCCACCAATGGACCACGACCCGCTTCATCTGCACCAGCAATTTTCATATATCTCTCACTCAAAATAAAATACGACCCTTAATTTGGATTTGCTAATACTCAGCAATACCAATGTCTGGGTCGTATAAAATGTTCTAAATCTTAGTTTTTAAATGTTTCGATCACGCAAGCATTTAAAGTATTTGTCACGATTTTAGCCGCAAGATTAGCTTGTGAAGTTTTATCCATTGCTGCTACAACCAAATCCGTTGCAGTCACGCTAGTTGTCGCTTTCTCGCCTACACATGAACACACTTCAGTTTGTAGTTCAGATTTTTGAGTTTCTGTTAATAGTTTTGAACCTGTTTTCCAGTAGCTGTTGTTATTTAGCTCAGTCACGCATTTCGCTTGAACACCCACTTTAACAGCCATCATTGCCAAGCTGTTTGCTGAAGTTGTACCTGTAGATGTACTTGTACCTGTTGTACCAGTCGCAGCACATGCAGAAAGTACAAGCGCTAATGGCGCTAGAACAGCAACTAATTTTTTCACGAATATTTCCTTTGTTCTGTTAATTAACGCGCATATTGTGCCCCAAATCACACACCATCTGATATGACTATTTAAAATAAATTCGGTAGTTGTGTAGTTAATCATCAAAGCCTGTGTTGCATATTCACAACACAGTGTCCCGATTTTAAACGACGCATATTTTTGTGGTCTGTATTAGAATCTGCATAAGATTGGACGCTTAAATAATCAACATGAGCAATAACACACAATACTACACTCGAACAGCTCAGGTCTTACATTGGCTGATGGCGATCATATTCATCGTGGCATGGTTAATTGGCTTTTATAGTGGTAATTTTCTGAGTTATGACGTCGATGGCAGCTTTAAAGGGCAAGTCATTACCCTCCATAAAAATATTGCTACTACGATTATTTTTCTGGTGGTGATACGAATCTTTTGGCGCTATACCCACCCCGCTCCAGATTTACCTGACAACATGTCCTCCGGCATGAAAACCTTGGCACATTTGGGTCATTTAGCACTTTATTTTGTACTACTGGCTTTACCTATTACAGGTTGCTTATTTAGTTGGAGCGCAGGTCACCCGGCCCCTGTCCTGTATTTGTTTGAAATACCACGCTTGGTCCAAGATAATCCTGAATTACTTGCCATCGTGAAACCGCTACATATTTGGATTTCTTGGGCAGCAGGCTTGCTCTTAGTCGGTCATATTTTGGCAGCACTGAAACATCATTTTATTGATAAAGACCATGTGCTCAAAAGCATGACACGACAACCAAAACCCTAATAAAGACAAAATAAAAGCCACATCATGTGGCTTTTATTTTGAGCATCATCTTTTAATTCAGCACTTGCTGAGCACAGCCGCGCATACTATTCAAAACCGCTTTAGATATCAGTTTATTCTTTTCAGTTTCATTCACTGCAGCAGTCATCAGATCTTTCGCACCGATATCATCCATAGCATGCTCACTCACGCACTGACAAATCGCAGCTTGATTGTCTTTTTTCTGTTGAGCACTCATAAACAACGCAGCACCTTTCCAAATTTTAGAACTATTTAACTCTTGCGAGCATTGATATTCAATCACAGGCTTTAGCATACGCTGACTTAAACTTGATTTATCTGCACTAGCAGCGGATGAAATCAATACTGCGGCTAAAAATGTAATCGATGAGGCAAATATAGAGCGATTTGAATGAGAGAAAAGCATGATTTAGACATAAAAAAGGCAGTGAATATTCACTGCCTGAGATTATACGCTGATTATTAATTCAACGCTTCAATCTTTTTAATCCAAGCTTGTTTTTCAGCATCTGAAATAAATGATGCTTCAAAAGAGTTGATTGCCAGTTGCTTTAACTCTACATTGCTTAAATCAAGCGCTTTGGTGATCGCAACAAAGTTATCATTCATATAACCACCAAAGTACGATGGATCATCTGAATTGACGGTCACATGCACACCTTGTTGCAATAGACGGCGAATATTATGATCAGCCATATCATTCACAACACAAAGTTTTAAATTACTCAGCGGGCAAACGGTTAATGGCATTTTCTCTGCAATTAAACGCTGCATTAAGGCTGGATCTTCTTCTGAACGTACACCATGGTCAACACGATTTACTTTCAGCAAATCCAAGGCTTCCCATACGTACTCTGCTGGACCTTCTTCCCCTGCATGCGCAACGATAAGAAAACCTGCTTCACGGGCTTTTGCAAAAACACGTTCGAATTTTGATGGTGGATGACCCACTTCACTCGAATCTAAACCGACACCAATAATTTGATCTTTATATGGCAAAGCTTGATCTAGAGTTGAAAATGCTGCATCTTCAGATAAATGACGTAAGAAACACATAATCAGATGTGAGCTAATGCCCAGTTTCGTTTTAGCATCATCACAAGCGCGTTGTAAGCCATTCAAAACAGTTTCAAAAGCAACACCACGGTCTGTATGGGTTTGTGGGTCGAAGAACATTTCAGTATGAACCACATGATCTTCTGCACATTTTTCTAAATATGCCCATGCTAAATCATAAAAATCTTGCTCATGAATCAGTACATTTGCACCTGCATAATAAATATCTAAAAAAGACTGTAAATTATGAAAATTATACGCTTCTTTTAATTCTTCGACTGATTGATAAGGGATTGCAATATTGTTGCGTTGGGCAATTGCAAACATGAGTTCAGGCTCAAATGTCCCTTCAATATGCACATGTAGCTCTGCTTTTGGCAAAGCGCGAATCAGCTCAAGTTGATCCATCTTTTATCCTCATAAAAATAAAAAAGGGTGCAAACTGAGTTTACACCCTTTCGCTATTTGACAGTATTAACCGCCAAATGCAGCAAATTTTAATGCCCAAAGGGCAGCAATAATCCAGACCATATACGGTACAGTTTTCGCTTTACCTGTAAGCAATTTAACCAATGCATAGCTGATGAAGCCCATTGCAATACCGTCTGCAATTGAATACGTAAACGGCATAAATACAATTGTTAAGAATGCAGGGACTGCTTCAGTAATATCATCCCACTCAATATGAACGATACCTTGAATCATCAATACGCCAACAAACAATAATGCTGGCGCAGTTGCAAAACCTGGTACAGACTGAGCAAGTGGTGCTAAGAACAATGCCAAAATAAACAATACAGCAACCACAACTGCAGTTAAACCTGTACGACCACCGGCAGCAACACCTGCTGATGATTCAATATAAGGCGTAGTTGAAGACGTACCCAATGCCGCACCCGCAACAATTGCAGATGAGTCTGCAAATAATGCTTTCTTCAAACGTGGTAATTTACCGTCTTTTAATAAACCTGCGCGGTGTGATACACCGACCAATGTACCTGTAGAATCAAATAAATCGACCAAGAAGAATACAAAGATCACGCCAATCAAACTTGCGGTGAATAGACCTTCGAAGTTCATTTGCATGAATGTTGGGGCGATTGAAGGAATAGCACCTACAACACCTTTAAATTCGTTGAAGCCCAGCAGGGTTGAAATTGCAGTAATCACCAAAATACTGATGATGATTGCACCACGTACTTTAAAGTGATGCATAACCACAACCATCAAGAAGCCAAGTAAAGCTAACAAGACAGACGGCTGTTTTAAATCACCCAGACTGACCAGTGTTGCAGGGTTATCAACAATAATGCCGGCATTTTTCAAAGAAACCAGCGCAAGGAATAAACCAATACCGCCACCGATCGCCAGTTTAAGCGACATTGGAATCGCATTGACAATCGCTTCACGGATTTTGAACATGCTGATAGCGATAAAAACAAGGCCAGAGACAAAAACAGCTGCTAAAGCAGTTTGCCATTCCACGCCCATACCCAAACATACAGAATAGGTAAAGTAAGCGTTTAAGCCCATACCGGGTGCTAAGGCAATTGGATAGTTAGCAACAAGACCCATCACCAAACAGCCAATGGCTGCTGCTAGACAGGTTGCGACAAAAACAGCGCCATGATCCATACCCGTTTCGGACAAAATCATTGGATTGACAATAATGATGTAACACATTGTCAAGAAAGTAGTTACACCTGCAATGACTTCTGTTTTGAAACTGGTTTTGTTTTCGCTCAGTTTAAACAGACGTTCAAGCATGTTCTCGGAAGATGGATTAGGAGTCGTCATGACCTAGCCCCTATGAAGTAAACTTTATGCATATAAGCATTCCACAAAATTAATCATGTCATGTATTCATCATTAATTTTGTGTATGCCTAAGCAACGAATATGCCAATTCGGCAGATTGCAGGCTTTAAAAAATCCTATTTTCAACAGCATACAACACGGTACAAATGTTGAAATTTGCAAACAAAAAAGCTGCATAAACCTATGCAGCTCCTCTATTTATGTCATTTAATTCGTATTTAATATCAATAAATACTGATCAAATTAATTTCGGCAAATTATAACACATTGATTTTTTAATGTTTCCACATTTTCATCGCTTTTCAATTTAGTAAATTTAAGACATTGTTTTCTTTATAAAGTTTCAAATTATTATATGTAAAAATAAAATATCAATATTTAGACGAACTCTTCAAGATCATGCTTGAGCTCAATTCAAAAGTAGCAAGATTGATTTTTTTTTAGCGCATATAAGGTGATGCGTTCAAATCATCATTGAACACCTGATTAATTTCTTGCTGTCGCTTTAACTCTGCATTTTTATAAACACTAAACCCTAAGAACACAATGCTGAGTATAAAAATTGGTATCAGTATTTTTTTCATAACAAAATTTTATTCATGTTTAAATATTTGGCTATAATAACAAAAAACTTAAACAAAAAAGTGACGTATTTCACAATTTTATATCTTATTAAGTCATTTAATAAGCTATTTGTTCGATCAATGTTAACTTTGTAATATATTTTAGACTGATAGACAAGATAATCGCTGAATGATTTTTCGAATCCTTTTCCGCAAAAAGCTTCAAATCATAGATCATTTCACATACGAAATTTAAAGCACCATCAATTTCACAGCCCCACCATTAAATCTCGAACGAAGAAGATAAAAAACCGCTGACTTCAAGGCAGCGGCTATACATATTCTTTTCAGTCTAAGCTTTTCAATTTCGAAATTAAGCGGCTTGTTGTTCATCTCGCTTAAAGACCAATTCACCCTTTAAGCTACTCTCTGCATCGAAATAATAACCATCGGTATTGAACGACTTAATATCTTCAATACGTTCAATTTTATTTTCCAACAAATAACGCGCCATTAGGCCACGTGCTTTTTTGGCATAGAAGCTGATGACTTTATATTTGCCGTTCTTTTGATCGAGAAAAACTGGCTTGATGATTTCGGCTTTAATTTTTGATTCTTTGACCGACTTATAATATTCATCTGAAGCGATGTTGACCAAAAGTTCAGAGCCCGCTTTTTCCAAATCGTCATTGATGAGATTGGTGATGGTATTGTCCCAAAACTCGTATAGGTTATGTCCACGTGGATTTTGCAGCTTGGTCCCCATCTCTAAACGATATGGCATCATTAAATCCAGTGGACGCAATAAACCATAGAGACCCGAGAGCATACGCAAATGGGTTTGTGCATATTCAAGGTCTGAGTTTGTAAGTTTATAAGCATCTAAACCGGTATATACATCACCTTTAAAGGCAAAGATTGCTTGGCGTGCATTGGCAAAATCAAAATCAGGCTGCCAATCTCGGAAGCGCTCAACATTTAAATTCGCAATTTTCTCACTGACACTCATCAAGCTTGAAATTTCACTTACCGACAATTTACGTGCGACTGAGATTAATTCCTCAGAATGATCTAATAGCCGTGGTTGAGTGAATTTTTCAGTCGGTAAAGCGGTTTCGTAATCTAAAGTTTTTGCTGGAGAAATTAAAGCGAGCATAAACATCCTGATTAATTTTTAATTAAACAAACTATAACAGTAGAGTATTTTCAAATCCAATCTGTGTTTTTGATAAACATAATCTGTAAACTATGCGACTCTCCCGCTTTCACATTTTAGTCATTATGTCAGAACAACTGTTCATTCAAGGGCCTGTTGGTCAGCTTGAAATTTTTGTTGATTATCCACAGGGTGAAGTGAAAGGATTCGCGGTAGTTACACACCCTCACCCATTGCAAGGTGGCACACCACAGCACAAAGTACCTGTGCTTTTAGCGCAAATGTTCTTAGAACGTGGCTATGTTGTCTATCGCCCAAGTTTCCGCGGCTCTGGCCAAAGTGCAGGAATACATGACGAAGGCAATGGTGAAACCAAAGATACCATGCAAGTCATTGAATTTGCTCGTAGCCAACACCCAAACTTACCATTTTATGCAGGCGGTTTTAGTTTTGGTGCAAATGTCATGACTAAATGCTATGCCCTATTGCCAGTGGAGTTACAGCCTGTACAGACTATTTTATGCGGCTTACCAACCACAACAGTTGCAGGTGTACGTCACTATGTGACACCGCATATTAAGGGTGATATTTTATTTATTCATGGTGAAGAAGATAATGTCACACTGTTATCTGACTTGATTCAGTGGGCCAAACCACAGCGCCATTTAATCACGGTTTTGCCAGGTGCAAACCACTTCTTTACGGGTTATCTAAAACAGCTTCGTATTGCGATTTCACGCTTTTTAGTATAAACAATACCAAAAATGAGTCAGCTTAACTGGCTCATTTTTTTGCCTAGTGACCGCTCTATTCCCCCAATATTCCAGATAAACTGAACTACTCGCTTTTCGATTTATCCAATTTTTTTGCATTAGTGATCATAATTCGTTCAACATGTAATGACTTAAGCCTATGCTCGTTTAATTTTGATTACGCCTCAATTTTTTATCTAAAAACCAATTATTTACTTGTTTAAATCATTAACTACAGAAATAATACCCAGAAAAATTAAGATAAAATTTAGAGGGAAAAATGAAATTTATTGTTGCTGTGATTTTAAGTCTAGGCATTGCAGCTTTGGTCTATTATTTTAATTCAACCCCATCCACAACGACAAATTTGCCAGCGTCTACGGTTGCTGCTAATGATAGTCCCAAAGCTTATTTGACTGCGTCATACAAGATGAATGTCGATGGTCGTGATTTTAGCTTAAAGATGGTCTATGACTTTCCCAACAGCCAAGTGTGTGAAGCTCAACTCAACAGCACAGACACCATGAATATGATTTCAACCTTTAAGCAACGCTGTTCAAGTGACTCGGTGTGTAAAGAAGCTGAAATTTCGTCTTGTTCATCTTTTACCGATCAAAAATATAAAGATATGCTCGATAAAAAATATCATGACACTCATTATATTTATTTAAGCGATAGCAAATTGACTGATCAACGTGGTGTGATCGTGTTTTGGGGACTCAATGAACAAGAGTCAGAAAAAATGTGTGACTATGTGAAAAAGAGCAATCGAACCATGAATCCTATCAATATTGAATGTCTATAACGTTGTTCGATACATTCCGTTAAAAATAAAAAAGCAGCGCTATGCTGCTTTTTTTTATGGATGATTTTTAATTCAATTTTCAAATCATTTTGTCATTTGTTTCCATTGAAACTCACTATATGACTCTTCTTCTTTTAAACTGTTTTCAACCGCTTGAGCCAATTGGTTCAATAGACTTTGCTCAGTAATACGATCTAACCAATCTTGGTCTTCATCTGGATAAGAGGTAATTTCACAGACTAGACGACCTGATTCATCCTGCCCCTGACATGTCACTGAAAGTGGCAATTCATGCTGATCGACACTGACTGCAATCTGATCACCACTTTGCGATAACGTTTGAAAGCCATAACGCTCTAATTTATTTGCCAATAATTCAGCAACCTGAGTTTGCGTATCAGCACTGCTTTCAACTCGATTTGACTCGCTATGCGCGGTGAATTGTAGTTTTCTCATGTATCTATCCAAAGACATTCTTGTTGTATGGTTTTAGCATAAGCAATTAAAACCAAACAGCCAAGCATTTGCTTGGCTATTGTTGAATAAATATACAAATTTAGTGAATTATTTATTCACTTACTGCAATCGTTAAACCGGCTTGAGTCGCTAGCTCTGTAAATGTCGGGAAGCTAGTCGCAACAGTTTCTGTACCCACGATATTAATTTCACCCGAAGTACGTAAACCTGCCATTGAGAAGCTCATTGCAATACGGTGGTCATGATGTGATTCGATTTGACCACCTGTGAAGATTGCACCCCACTCACCCGCTTTGCCTTGACCTTCAATGATGATGCCGTCATCGGTTGGCGTGCAATCGATACCCATAATTTTTAGGCCATCTGCCATTACTTGAATACGATCCGACTCTTTCACACGGAGTTCAGCTGCACCGGTCAAAATGGTTTGACCTTCTGCACATGCCGCTGCAATAAACAGTGCTGGAAATTCATCAATCGCCAATGGCACTTGATCCTCTGGCATATGAATGCCTTTGAGTGTACGTGAACCACGAATACGGATATCTGCAATTGGCTCACCGCCAGCGATACGTTCGTTTTCAACAGTCAAGTCTGCACCCATCTGTTTTAAAATTTCGATCACACCTGTACGTGTTGGATTAATGCCAACCGCTTCGAGTGTGACATCTGAACCTTCAGTAATCGCTGCACCCACCATAAAGAATGCTGCAGATGAAATGTCAGAGGGTACTTGAATGTCTGTACCGACTAACTTGCCGCCACCTTGAAGTGAAATTCGGTTACCTTCTGTTTTCACGTCATAACCAAATGCACGAAGCATACGTTCAGAATGGTCACGTGTCGGTTCTGGTTCAGTGACAACAGTTTCACCTTCCGCCCAAAGACCTGCCAATAAAATACCTGATTTTACTTGTGCAGATGCCATTGGTAAGTCGTAATGAATACCTTTCAGGTTTTGACTTCCAGAAATAGATACGGGCGGCGTACCACGCTCACCTGTAGTTTGAATTTGCGCACCCATTTCACGTAATGGTTTGGCAATACGTTCCATTGGACGTTTTGATAATGACGCATCACCTGTCATCACCGAATCAAATTTTTGTGCCGACAACATGCCTGAAAGCAAACGCATTGAAGTCCCTGAGTTCCCCATATACAAAGCGCCTGCAGGTGCTTTTAAACCATGCATGCCTACACCATGAATGGTGACTTCGCCGTTTTTAGGGCCTTCAATACTCACCCCCATATCGCGGAATGCTTGGAGGGTTGCCAAGGCATCTTCACCTTCAAGGAAACCAGTGACATGCGTTGTGCCTTCTGCAATAGCACCAAACATGATAGAGCGATGTGACACAGATTTATCACCTGGCACAGTAAATTTACCTTGGAATTGCTTGGGACCCGGTAAAATTTTGAATTGCTGTGTCGTCACTTTATTTTTCTCCATCAGTGGTTTCTTTGCGAGCATGTGATTGAAATGTTGACGTGCCGCTTGTGCATGCCCCAACAGTCCCATCAACGCTTGTGAGTTTTCATCTTCAATCAGTTTGCGAAGAATAGCCAATTGTTTTTCAAAGCCATCTACCGCATTTAAAATTGCCTTTTTATTGGCAAAAAAGATGTCATGCCACATATGTGGGTCGCTTGCAGCAATGCGTGAGAAATCACGAAAACCGCCAGCGGCATAACGGAAAATATCTAAATTGTCTTCTCGGTTCGCAAGTTGCTCAACCAAGTTAAATGCCATCAAATGCGGAAGATGACTGGTATGGGCCAACACTTCGTCGTGTTTTTCCACATCCATGCAAATCACTTCCGCTTTGGCAGCTTGCCACAATTGAATCAGTTTCTCTACAGCCCAATCTGCACTGCTAGGTAAAGGTGTCAAAATCACTTTGTGATTAGCAAATAAATCCACTTTACCGGCATGCACACCTGTCAGTTCAGCCCCAGCAATCGGATGCCCCGGTACAAAACCAGCAGGTAATTGCTCACCATAGACTGCTTTCGCTGCATCAACGACATTGCCTTTGGTACTCCCAACATCGGTAATAATCGTCTGTTCGGATAGATAAGGCTTGATCCCCTCAAGGACTTTTTGTGTCGCACGTACAGGCAAAGCCAAAACAACGAGATCTGCACCTTTGACCGCTTCGGCAGGATCGCTATAACCCTGCTGAATAAGTCCTAAAGCTTTTGCATCTTCTAAGGTTTTTTGTGAACGTGTAGACGCCACAATTTCCTTAGCCAAACCTTCAGCAATCATGACGCGAGCTAGGCTTGAGCCAATCAGTCCAAGCCCAATAAAAGCAACTTTTTCAAATAGTGGCACAGACATGACTTAAGCTTTAGCCTCTAAGCCCAAAACTTTAGCCAAGGCAGCTAAGAATTTAGCATTTTCAGCTTCAGTCCCAATTGATACACGTAAATGCTCAGGGATACCAACTGGACGAACAATCACACCTTCTTTTAATAACGCATTAAAGGTTTGTGCAGGATCTGCTTTAACATTCACTAAAATGAAGTTCGCACGTGAAGGCACATACGCTAAACCTAGAGCATCAAATCCTGACTCAAGTTGCGCCATACCTGCTTTATTCACTACACGTGATTTTTCAATAAACGCTTCGTCTTTAAGTGCAGCAACTGCAGCAACCATTGCTAAATGGTTGACGTTGAATGGTTGACGAATACGATTGAGGAAATCCGTCACTTCAACTGAAGCCAAGGCAAAACCAACACGTAACGCAGCCAAGCCATAGCATTTTGACATGGTACGGCTAACGATTAAGTTTGCGTATTGATCTAAGAATTTCAAGCTGTTGAAGTTTTCTGGGAAATATTCCACATAAGCTTCATCTAAAACCACGATCACATTTGCAGGTACTTTTTGCATGAACGCTTCAAATTCAGCTTCTTCAAACCATGTACCTGTTGGATTATTTGGGTTCGCAATAAAAATCAATTTAGTATTGTCTTTAATTGCCGCAGCCATTGCATCTAGGTCATGTGAAAAACCTTTTGCAGGCACTTCAATCGCTTCAGCATTAATGGCTTGTGTCACCAGACCATACACAGCAAATGCGTGTTGGCTATACACTACAGAGTCTTGTTCTGAAACAAAAGCACGAGCAAAAATTTCTAGAAGATCGTTTGAACCATTACCTAACGTAATGCGGTCATGTGCAATACCAAATTGTTTTTCAACTTGGTCTTTCAAAATAAAACCGCCACCATCCGGATATCGACCAATTTCTGCAAGTTCAGCAGCAACCGCTTCTTTCACTTTGTCAGAACAACCCAATGGGTTTTCATTTGATGCGAGTTTTACGATATCTGTAATACCTAACTCACGCTCAAGTTCACTAATTGGTTTACCTGGTTGGTAAGGCTTTAGCTTTGCAATGCCTTCATTGGCTGGGACAAACGTCATTTTACACTTCCAGTTTTTTCAAATGATGAAGGTGATCAACTCCTGATGGAATTGATCACAGTTGTGATCTTAAAGAACAGCAATCGGATATGAACCCAATACACGAATTTCTTTTACTAACGGACGAATTTCTTCAATTGCCGCTTTCACGTTTTCTTGCTCAACATGACCTTCCAAGTCCACAAAGAATACATAAGCCCATTTTTCGGGTAATGCAGGACGTGTTTCGATACTTGTTAAGCTAATATTATGCTTGGCAAACGGTGCAAGAATTTCAAGTAAGGCCCCCGCACGGTCATGCGCAGAAATCAACAATGAAGTTTTGTCATTACCAGATTGTGGCACTTTCTCACGACCAATCACCAAGAAACGAGTAGTATTTTCAGGATTGTCTTCAATATTGCTATGCAAAATTTCAAGGTTGTAAATGTTCGCAGCGACTTCAGAAGCAATTGCTGCTGAGTGCCATTCATTGCGAATACGGCGTGCAGCTTCTGCATTTGAACTGAGTGCAACACGTTCTACACCTGGATAATGAGCATCTAACCAACCACGGCATTGCGCCAAAGTTTGTTGATGAGCATAAATTTGTTTAATGCTGTCTTTACGTGTGTTTTCAGACACTAGGAACTGGTGATGAATACGCAGCTCCACTTCACCAATAACATTCAGATGTGAAGATT
This sequence comes from Acinetobacter sp. YH1901134, assembly GCF_013416965.1. Lineage (NCBI taxonomy): Bacteria > Pseudomonadati > Pseudomonadota > Gammaproteobacteria > Moraxellales > Moraxellaceae > Acinetobacter > Acinetobacter sp. YH1901134. Next base: position 685,822 of record NZ_VPEW01000004.1, read on the forward strand.
TGAAGCAATCTAGGGTGTGGTTCACTACACCTTCAGATGAGTTCTCTACAGGCACAAGACCATAGTGCGCACTGCCTGCTTCTACTTCGCGGAATACTTCATCAATCGTTGGAAGAGGGCGAACAACAGCGTCTTGACCAAAGTGTTTCAACACCGCCGAATGTGTATATGTCCCAACTGGACCTAAGAACGCAATACTTTGCGGTGCTTCAAGAGCTAAACAAGCCGACATGATCTCACGGAATAAACGTGCCATTGTCACATCAGACAATGGGCCTTCGTTACGATCCATAACTTTACGTAAAACTTGCGCTTCACGTTCAGGACGATAAAACAATGGATTCTCTTCTGCAGCAAATTTTGCTTTTGCCACAGCTTCAGCTAGTTTCGCACGACGATTGATAAGTTGTTGAATCTGCATATCAACAGAGTCGATATCTTCACGAATTTGAGCTAAGTCCAGAGAAGTCGGAGTGTTTTGATCATCGTTGATCATTGTTATGTCGCCCTTCAAAAAAATTTTGCAAACAGTATAACAATAGTTAGCTTTCAAATGTTGCGCAATACGACTTTGATGGTTTCAGCCTTAAAAACATACAGTTGATTAAAGCTTCATCAGCTTAACTTAAGAGCCAAAACAGCCAAACTGATAGGTAAAACCATAATTGAGGCAAATCTTACCTTTTGACGGCTTTATTGATCATTCATCTTGAGCAGCACAATAAATAGGCCTTCTCTTTTCCTCCAAATTTGCATCAGATCCATCCTCTTATAAGCCCATCAATCAATTTGTTTCATTGGTCATTTCATTTTTATATTTTGCTCTCAATACCCGCAGCAAAATAAAAATTTCAAAACTTGGTTTTCATGGCATAGAAATAATTTGAAACTTAAAGATGATCTATATAAACACTTGGTCATTGATCGTTTTTTCAGTGACTTAATAGGCACTTTCATCTAGTGTTTACAGTCATTGACGCATTTATTACAAAAGACACAGGTAATTTTTATCATGGCTTTGTAGTCTAAATATCAGAAAAAAAATAACAGACCCATAGGTACAAGTATGCACAAGAAAATTGCAGTGTTAGTGACCTACGATTTTGAAGATATTGAGTACCTTGAGCCTGTGGAGGCCTTTCGAGCCGCTCGGCACAGCATTATCAATATCGAAGATCAGGTTGGAAAAATTGTTTACGGTATTAAACGCCGTTCCCAGATCACCATTGACCAAAGTATCGACGATGCCTCTGTGCATGATTTTGATGCCTTGTTTATTCCCGGCGGTTATTCCCCAGAGAAACTCTCTTTAGATGACCGTTTTATCTATTTTGTACGTAATTTTGCAGATAGCCAAAAGCCGATCTTGAGCAGTTGCCATGGTCCACAGTTGTTATTAGAAGCTGGAGTCATACAAGGTCGTCATTTCGCCCAATCTGAAACGCTGAAATCTGCTTTGTTAAACGCAGGTGTGGTGGTGTCGGATCAATCGGTCGTGAATGATAATAACCTATATATATCGTCTCGCAGTACTTTAGATACCCCTGAATTTATTGAAGTCTGTTTGCAAGTTTTGGGGCAACCGTCATTATCATAGGTTTCAAAATATTCACGCAAAATTAAACACACAATCTAATTCAAATAAGCAAATCTATAGAAATACATCGTCTCTATAGAAATACATCCTAAAAAAAATAGCGAAGTCTTCACTTCGCTATTTTAATTTCAGCCTGATAAATTGTTTATCGACCTAAAATACTTCTTGCCACGATTTCTTTCATAATTTCATTGGTGCCACCGTAGATTTGCTGAATACGTGCATCGACAAAGAAACGTGAAATTGGATATTCGGTCATATAACCATAGCCACCAAATAATTGAAGTAGATTATGGGCCACTTTCATTTGCATATCGGTAGAAAAGCTCTTGAGTGCTGCTGCAGTTTCAACATCAAGTTTGCCTTGCATATAAAGTTCAACATTTTGATTATAAAATGCCGCTGTAGCCAATTCGTCAATCTTAGCCTGTGCCAAGACAAAACGAGTATTTTGGAACTGTCCGATCGCCTGTCCGAACGCTTGTCGCTCTTTAACATACTGCGTTGCCACATCAATGGAACCGCGAATCGCACCAATTGCAGTCGAGGCAATTGCGGTACGTTCACGCGGTAACTCTTGCATCAAGTAAGCAAAGCCTTGTCCAGCTTGACCCAAAAGTTGCTCTTTTGGCACTTTGACGTTGTCATAAAACAACTCTGAAGTGTCTTGCGCATGCAGACCAATTTTGTCGAGGTTGGTACCTTTCTTAAATCCATCCAAATGTGTATCGACTAAAAGTAATGACACACCTTTGGCACGTGCTTGTGGATCAGTTTTCGCGGCCAATACCACAAGGTCTGCATGTTGACCATTTGAGATAAAAGTTTTCGAACCATTGAGCAGATAATGATCACCCTGCAAAATTGCACTACTACGCATAGACTGCAAGTCCGAACCTGCTCCCGGCTCTGTCATACCAATAGCACCGACCACTTCACCTGTGACCATTTTCGGTAACCAATATTGTTTTTGTTCTTCTGAACCAATGTGCAAAATATAAGGTGCTGCAATTTCAGAATGGCATGAAATACCTGTCGATAATGCACTAAAACCTGCTCGCGCAGATTCTTCAACTAGCATCAGTGAATAATGCGTTGGGACGCCATAGCCGCCATATTCTTCAGGCACATCCACACATAAAAAGCCATTTTCACCCAAAGCATTCCATACTGAACGCGGCATAATGCCTTCACGTTCCCATTGCTCATAATGTGGTGCGACATGCTCTGCCATAAAGCGGCGAAAGTTATCTCGAAATAATTCTAAGTCTGCATCATAAGCTAGCATGTGTTTCTTCCTTGGTTGAGTTTGTTATTTTGTTGAGCTCCATCCTATTGCAGTTTAGAACAGCCGTCATGCCTAAAAACTAAAGCGTTCAAATTTGGCTTTGCCCTTGCATTAAAAAAGGAAGCCGAAGCTTCCTTTTTAATTACATCTTTTACATCACAGCATCAGCCTTAGGCATGATGTGCATTGCCTTCTTCTTGCATCTGACGGTCAATTTCTTCAGGATTTGCTAAAGCAAAATCCAGTTTTTCTTTGTCTAATTGACCCACCCATTTCGCAACCACAATCGTTGCCAATGAGTTACCTACAAGGTTCGTTAATGCACGTGCTTCTGACATGAAACGGTCAATACCAAGAATTAATGCCAAACCTGCAACAGGAATATGACCCACAGCAGACAATGTTGCAGCCATCACAATAAAGCCTGAACCCGTCACACCCGCAGCACCCTTAGATGAAATGAGTAGAACCAATAACAATGTGATCTGATGCGAAATATCAAGCGGTGTATTGGTCGCTTGTGCAATAAAGATTGCTGCCATGGTTAGGTAAATAGACGTACCATCTAGGTTAAATGAATAACCTGTTGGAATAACAAGACCCACTACAGATTTTTCTGCACCAGCAAGTTCAAGTTTTTTCAACATACGTGGCAGTACAGACTCTGAAGATGACGTACCCAGTACGATCAGTAACTCTTCGCGAATCATGCGAATCATTTTCAAAATACTGAAACCGCAAATACGTGCAATTGAGCCAAGTATAATGAAAATAAACAGCAAACATGTGATATAGAAGCAGATGATCAATTGACCCAATTGCGCCAAACTACCAATACCATATTTACCAATGGTATAAGCCATCGCACCGAAAGCACCAATTGGTGCAAGCTTCATGATCATGTTTACAATGTTAAAGAATACATGTGCAATTTGATCAATAAACTTCAATACAGGCTTACCTGCATCACCAAGTTTATGCAAAGCAAAACCAAATAATAAGGCAAATAATAGAACTTGAAGAATTTCACCCTCAGCAAACGCACCAACAACGGTGTTTGGGATGATATTCATAAAAAATTCTTGTGTAGATTGTGCTGCACCAGATTCAACATATTTAGAAATACCTGCAGTATCTAAAGATGCTGGATCTACGTTCATGCCCACACCTGGTTTTGCAATATTAATCACTGCAAGACCAATAATGAGTGCGATGGTCGAAACGATTTCGAAGTATAGTAAAGCGACCCCACCTGTCTTACCCACAGATTTCATGCTTTCCATGCCTGCAATACCACTCACTACGGTACAGAAGATCACAGGTGCAATAATCATTTTAATTAGCTTAATGAAACCTTGTCCTAGTGGATAGAACAATTCACCCCAGCCTTTTACGTATTGCTCGGTACCATTGATGATTTGCGTACCACTTGGTGAGAAATGACCCACCAATACACCCGCAATAATGGCAACGATCACTTGAAAATATAGTGACTTATAAATTGGTTTTTTAGCCATGACATTACTTCACGATATATTTCTACTTCAAAGAAATATTCAGTTTTTGTCTATTTTCAAAAAATAAACAGCCCAAAACCCCTTTGTCTTCGACAAAAGAGCACCAAAGGTATTTGACTTAGCCAAATACAGAAAAACGAAATATGTATGGTGATTAAATAATCACATCAGGACCTGATATAGAATCAGCACATTGATCAGGAGATGAAACACATACTAAAGTAGGTTAAATTTTACCTGTTTTTTAATGGCTTGTTCTGCCACAAATGTTAATTTCGGTTAAATAATAGACCGAGATCATTAGACTATAGTCTAAAGACTGCATTTTTTACGCTCATTATCAGGCTGAAAAATATCAACTATAGAAGTAAACTATCCTTAAGTCCTAATTTTAAGCCCAGTATTTGCATGAACAATAAACGAAATATTTACAAAGATTTTGAACATCCTTTTGCGCAATTTGTCCGTATCGTGGGTAAAGGCAAAAATGGCGCACGTTCGCTCACTTATGATGAAGCCTACCAAGCATTCAGCATGATCTTAAAAAATGAGGTTTTAGACGTTCAATTGGGCGCTTTCTTGATGTTATTGCGTGTAAAAGAAGAGTCAGTCGATGAACTCACTGGCTTTGTCCAAGCCACACGTGATCAGCTCAAGTTTAAAAAACTTGATGTCGATTTAGATTGGTCATCTTATGCAGGTAAACGCAAACATTATCCTTGGTTTTTATTGGCCGCATTAACGCTAGCAAAACACGGCTACAATGTCGTAATGCATGGCGCTTCAGGTCATACCATTAACCGCCTTTATACAGAACAAGTATTAGAGTATTTGGGTTTTCCTATTTGCCAAAATGATACAGATGTGGAACAGCAACTAATACAACGTCATTTTGCTTATATTCCGCTCGACGTCATTTCACCAATACTCAGTGATTTAATTTCACTACGCAATGTGATGGGTTTACGTTCCCCAATTCACACCCTTGCGCGTCTGATAAATCCATTTAATGCCAAAGCCACCATGCAAGCTATTTTCCATCCAGCCTATCGTGGATCACACCAACGTGCGGCATTTCAATTGGGTTATCAAAATAGTGCTGTCATTAAGGGTGAAGGTGGTGAATTCGAACGTAACCCCGATGCAAAAACATTAATTTGTGGTATCAAGGATGGTGAAATGTATGAACATGAGTTGCCTAAACTGACGGACAACCGTAGTCCAGTCGAAGAAGAACTTGATTTGGCCGTTTTTAAAGCCGTTTGGGATGGTCAGCAGACACATGAATATGGTGAAATCGCAGTCACCGAAACCATGGGAATCGCACTATATACCATGGGTGCAGTCGCAAGTTTTGATGAAGCCATGCAAACTGCCAAAACCATGTGGGCAAATCGTCACGCTTAAATAAGCAGATATGAAGAAATAAATCTAGGCATGCATCAAGCCAATAAAAAGCCAGCATTGAGCTGGCTTTTTCAATCAAAAAGAAAAAGGATTAAACGAAACGAATCGGCTTGAACTCAGGTTCTTCCACATGCGAGTCGCAATGCTCATCTTCTTCTTTGGTCCCACGGTCAATATAACCACTACGCTCATCTTCTGGCAAATGTTTAATTTCCCATGCATAAACCGCTTGCATACAAATCTGACGTTGTTCTTGAGTCAGCGCTACACCATTTGGCCATTTACCAATTTCAATTGCCGTTTTTAATCGACCAACAATTTCAGGATCGAGTACGGCAAGCATCTGTTCAATATTCATAATTAATCCTGCTTTAATGAGTCAAAATCTTGGTTCCAGCCTAGCTTGGTACGACATGCCATATAGAAGTCATAACCAGGTGGATGTAATAAGTTGAGCTTAAATGGATGTTTGCGGATATGTAAACTATCGCCTACACCCAATGATACACTGTGTTGACCATCGGCACTGACCATTGGTAGAACACGATTTTCACGAATCAAAATTTTAATTTCGCTTTGTCCGCCCACAACAATCGGACGTGACGACAAAGTATGTGGATGCATTGGCACTAAGGCAATCGCATCCATACTTGGGTGGACAATCGGCCCACCACCAGATAATGCATAAGCTGTAGAGCCGGTTGGCGTGGAAACAATTAAACCGTCACTGTGTTGGCGGTACACATATTGGCCATCGATATTCAGTTCAAAGTCGATCATATGTACCGATTTACCTGAATGCAGCACAATATCATTTAAAGCCACGGCATCATAAATCGACTCACCTTTCGAGCGAATTTCCATTTCCAACAAGAAACGTCGGTCTAGCTGAAACTCACCTTTGAGCACTTGATCTAACTTGAAAATCACTTCTGTCGGTTTGATATCGGTCAGGAAGCCCAAACGACCACGGTTCACCCCAATCACAGGAGTATTGTATTTCACCAAGGCACGTGCAGCATGAAGCAATGAACCATCACCGCCGACTACGATCACCAAATCGACGACCTCACCCAATAAATTACGGCTGACCGTCTGAGTATTATTATAGGGAACCAGCTGCGCTGTTTGCGTATCAAATACAGGATGTAATCCCAAACTCAAAATATGATCGTGGATCAAACATAGGGTTTCGATCACTGATGATTTGTCTGGACGACCAATCAACCCAATGTTTCGAAATGATTTATGTGAAATTTGCACCTGCGCTTTTGCTCCGCTTCGCCTCATTGGTATCATATCACTAACAGAAATGATTTAAAAAAACTTTAAAGTTTCGACTTTAGTGAAGTAGCTTCCAATATTTTGCATACATATAACAGTTTAAATATTGCAAAATACTGAAAAGCTTCGCATGATTAGCAAAATTTCTCAGGGTTTTATCACTATTTATGAAGTCTGAACGTGGCATAGGCATAATTGCACTGATTTTTTCGCTGTTGATTATCGGCGGATTTCTCGTGTTCAGCATTTATCTTATTCGTCTAGATAATATTGTACGGGACAAATTCGAAGGTCAACGTTGGGATATTCCAGCTAAGGTATTTGCTCGTCCTTTAGAAATTTACACCAATGCGCCTGTAAGCCAAGCAGACCTCAACCAAGAACTGAAACTTTTGGGCTATAACGCTCAAGACAGCTATGCGAAAACGGGAAGTTACGTTACTTCTGGCAATGTAACCTATATCCATACGCGTGGTTTTGACTTTGGTGATAGTGTCGACCCTGAACAAGTCCTTAAAGTGACCTTTGGTGAAGATCAAATCACTGAAGTAAGTGCGACCAAGCCTTCAAGCAGTGGTATTGCCCGCTTAGAGCCGATGTTAATTGGTGGTATTTATCCTCAGCACAATGAAGACCGTGTGCTGATCAAACTTGATAAAGTGCCAAAGCCTTTAATCCAGGCTTTAATTGCTACAGAAGACCGTAATTTCTATCAGCATCATGGTATTTCCATTCGTGGTACAGCACGTGCCATCGTAAGTAATGTCACTGGTGGTAAACGTCAAGGTGGTTCGACCCTCACTCAGCAATTGGTGAAAAATTTCTATTTATCGCCTGAAAAAACCATTAAGCGTAAGGCCAATGAAGCCTTAATGGCGATGCTGATTGAACTTCACTATGACAAAGATGAAATTCTTGAAGCTTATTTAAATGAAGTGAACTTAGGTCAAAACGGTAACTATTCAATCAATGGTTATGGTTTAGCCTCACAATTCTATTTTGGTTTACCACTGCGTGAATTAAATATTGCTCAGCAGGCGTATTTAGTCGGTCTGGTTCAAGGCCCGACCCTATTTAATCCGTGGAAAAACCCTGAAGGTGCGATTAAACGCCGTAATATTGTGTTAAACAATATGGTGGTGATGGGCTATTTAACTCAGGAACAATATGAAACTGAGTCAGCACGTCCATTGAATGTCATTACAAAACCAACATTGGGCCCTTCTCGCTTCCCAGACTATATGGATATCGTGCGTCGTCAATTGCGTACCGAATACCAAGAAAGCGATTTGACCAATCAAGGTCTGCGTATTTTCACCGCGATGGACCCGATTGCTCAAACTCGTGTACAAACTGCATTTAAAGAATCTGTGGCACGTTTAAGTAATGCCAATCCAGCACGCTTGAAAGAATTACAAGGCGCGGTACTGGTGTCTCATCCTGAAAATGGTGAATTGGTTTCAGCAGTCGGTTCAACGCAGGACTTTACTGGCTTTAACCGTACAATGGATGCTAAACGTCAAGTCGGTTCATTGCTAAAACCTGTGATTTACCTCAGTGCGATAGAATCAAACCGTTATAACTGGGCGAGTCAAATCGAAGACAGTCCTATCAGCATTCAAAGTGATGGCAAAGCTTGGACACCGAAAAACTATAGTGGTGGCGCACATGGTGTCGTACCAATGGTCGATGCCCTTTCAAACTCGTATAACCTCTCTGCGGTACGCTTAGGTCAAGAGTTCGGTATGTCGACTTTTATTAACCATCTGAAAAAGTTTGGTGTGACTTCTAATATTCCAAACTACCCTTCGATTTACCTCGGTGCTATCGATATGTCACCGATGGAAGTCATGAGTGTCTATGGCAACTTTGCAACCGGTGGCTTCAAATATCCAGTGAAAGCTATTCGTTCAGTGGTCGATGCCAATGGTCGTTTATTAGATCGTTATAGCTTAACGGTACAACCGACTATTGCACCTGATGCTGCATTTATCTTGAACTACGGTTTACAACAAGTGATGAGTTCAGGCACAGGCCGTTCTGCTTATGCATCATTACCAGCTTCACTCAAACTTGCAGGTAAATCAGGGACAACCAATGATACGCGTGACTCATGGTTTGCAGGTTATTCAGGTAATTATTTAAGTGTGGTTTGGTTAGGTTTAGACAACAACAAAGTTACAGGCTTAACTGGTTCGTCAGGAGCACTTCCTGTTTGGACCAATGTGATGAAGCAGTTACGTCAAAAACCAGTTAATTTACGTCAACCAGACAGCGTACAGTGGCATTGGTTAGACCGTTATTCAGGTAATTTATCTGCGCAGCATTGTACAGGTGCGATGTATATTCCTCTGTCGCGCAACTCCATTCCAAATCAAGCTACGGCATGTGGTTCGACACAATATGAAGTAGAACCTTACACAGTTGATACTGAAGAGACGCAGCCAACTCAGGAGCAAAATGATAGTTTAGGTGACTACATTCGTGAAAGTGATGTCGATAATGATCAGGGTTCATCTGATCAACCTCGCATCATCTCAAGTGGAGAGTATTCAAATTAAACTGCACAACATTAAAGTTTTAAAAACGTTCAGTATTCTGAGCGTTTTGACGATCATTTTGGCAGGTTGCCAAACCATGATCGAACCTGAGCAAAAGCCGCCTGCCGCACCTGAAAAAAAGGCAGACATCCATGACCCTTCTGGGGTCATTATTACAACATATGACCATCCAGAAATTAAACGTCATCGCATCGTTATTCCTGAACAGAAAACCCAAATTCAAAAGTTTGATGATGGCCGCGACTTACCTGCATTCAAAAAATTGATGCAAACTACGCAAACCGCTTATGCCAATGGAAAATGGAATGAAGCTGAAAGTGCGGCAACTCAAGCACAGCGTTTGGCACCACAATCTGCGGAAACTTTTTTATATTTGGCAATGATCGCCAATCGAAAAAATCAACCTGCGAATGCAGAATCGTTGGCACTGCGTGGATTAAGCTATGCTCAAACCAAGCCGATGAAACAACAGCTTTGGAATGTTGTTTTAAAAGCTGGTCAAATGCAAAAGAAAAGCAGCACCATTCAAAAAGCCCAACAAGCCATCAAAGCACTTTAAGCCCCCATAAAAAAGCCTGATCTTAATTGAGATCAGGCTTTTTTATTTAAAACATACTAAAAGTGAGTTTATTTCTCATAGTTATTATTAAATAATGTTACGCAGTAACATCAGAAGCTTAATTTGATCTAAATAAAAGTACGATACACGGTAACGTCATCCGCAAGCGTTTGAGACAAGACTACATCTATTTAAAAATGTTTTTGCGATACTTTGGATAAATTGACGCTATAGTGAACGAGTTTTGTCGGTGAGGTGCATTGCACCGCAAGATGGTTTCCTTGTGAAGCACGCTTCTCATTTTGCCTAATGAGAAGCATCGTTTCGTAAGAGTACCTCCAGCCGAAGGCTAATCCCTTTATTCAATCTCTAGATTTAAGACTCCGTCGTATCGGTTTAAAAATCATTTTAAAAATGCGTAATTATTTTTACTGGCGTAACATCAGTAAATAGCTTACAAATAGTAAGTCTATTTCTAACCAACCTTCACTGAATTTTACATAACGACTTTCAAATACGACTTTAATTCAATATACACATTCTAGTTTCTAAAAACTGCGAATACCTGCCACCCCATAAGCATGATGTTGCTGTGAAATAGACAATAATTCAGGACACATGCCACCTAAAGCAAAAACAGGGATTTCTATGCCTCGTGCAATCTCAGAAAAATGCGCCCATCCCATACCTTGCGCCTCTGGATGACTTTGTGTCGCAAGAACTGGGCTCATAAGAATAGCATCACAGCCAATTTTTTGCGCATGCAGTGCAGAAACTTGATCATGACAAGCTGCGATATAGCGCTTCCCAAGCTGTAAATCACCTTTATTTTTTTGCAGCAATTGGTGCTGTTTAAGATGTAATGACGAAATATGTGCTTGCACCTCTGTAGAGAGCAATGACCATAGATCTTCATTAATTATCAATTGTTTTAAAATCACAGTAGGTAATTGATTTAATGCCTCTGCATTTTCTATGCTGGCATCGACTCGCCAATAATACAACAGCGTCTCTTGAAGCGTTTCAAGTATTGGTAGATCGGCGGTGATTTTGATCTGTTGCTGCCAATATAAACGTTGCAAAATAGCTTGATTGGCCTTTGGAAAATTCAAACTCATGAGTTGTTGACGCGAATACCAGGCCCATGGCTTTTGGATTTCATTCAGCAACGCATGCGGGACGATGGCATGAAATAAATGTAATTTCACAATGACATCATCGTATTCATGTTGAATAAAATCAAAAGCATGCCAGTCATGTAAACCAATTCCAACTTCTTCAAAAATTTCACGACGACACGCTTGTTCAGGACTTTCACCCTGCTCAACTTTACCACCCGGAAACTCATGTTTATTGCCCTGATGTTGTTTTGCTTCACGCCAACCCACCAGTACTTTGTCTTGATGCAATAAAATCGCAATGGCGACATCGATTTGCGGTTTCGACATAGTTCCCTGCTCTCTACTCTGTTCCAATTGATATCTAAGTGTAAGCAAATTTATCTTTTTTATAAAATCCTAAAATTACCGTTGACAGGCCTATTCGATAATGATTATCATTTAAAACATTCAGAAATACACCACGGAGTCGACGGAATGAACGCACCATTTAGCCTTTTTACTCGTAGCAATGAAGCACACCACTCACTGCCTATGCTACATTCAAACAACCTTTTTGCCTTAGGACGTGAAATTCGAATTATGCATGCAGGTGAAGAATATCGACTACGTTTAACACGAAATAATCGCCTTATTTTAACCAAATAATTTCTGATAAAAATAATAATTATCAGCGCAATAAAAATAATCGTGGACACAAGCAGTAAGCTATCCGCTTACTGCTTTTTAAGTTTTGTACTAAGTCAAATTAATCTTTATAGGTACTCAAACTTAATTTAAATCGCAACACTCATCTTCCTCTCATAACACTCTTTCGCACAAATTCCATGGGGCAAATCATGTGTTTAGCGGATTGGAAAAGTGAGTTGTACCTTTAAGCCGCCTAGTTCAGAGGCATCCACACTTAAATGACCTTGATGTAACTGTGCAATTTTTTGGGCAATTGAAATACCTAAACCTGAACCTTGCGTCTTCGTTCCCAATACGCGGTAAAACCGCTCGCCAATGCGTTGCAATTCTGCGGCTGTCAGTCCTGCACCTTGATTCTCGATCGTCCAAATCGCTTGCTGCGCTGTTACCGTTAAATCAATCTGGACCTGTCCTTGCTCAGGACTATAACGGATGGCGTTATCGACTAAGTTCCGCAGACAGCTAAACATCAACTCTGCGTTCATAGCAAACTGTACAGACTGGGTCTGTAGCTTCAATTCGATCTGTTTTTCTTCAATAAACGGCTGTAAAGCGTCAAGGACTTGTAAACTCAGCCGTTCTAAGTCGTCTTGTTTTTTATCTAATTGCTCCGATTGCGTCGGGTCGAGCCGTGCCAAAATTAGTAGATTTTCCAACACGCGTGTTCCTCGATTAACATCGTGCTGTATGCTCAATAAATCCTGCTGAATGTCGGGATATTTTCGTTTTAATACCTGAAGTCGCATTTGAATCGCAGACAGCGGTGAGCGTAATTCATGTGAGGCATCGGAGGTAAAGCGTTGTTCCGCCTCTAAGGCTTGATCTAATCGGTTTAATAAAAAATTCAGCTGTGTTTGGATCGGTTCTAGTTCCTGTAATACAGGTTCAGGTAAAACAATGGCTTGTAAGTCATCTACATTTTTTTCAGCGATTTGTTTTGAAAAAAGCTGTAAAACTTTCAATTGACGTTTAATCAAAATATGCAGTAATAGCCATTGGATCAACCAGACAATCAATAGAATCCCTGCATAGCCTAGTACGCTTTGCAGCGTTTCCCTCAGCCGTGTTTTCATCGGTTGAATGATTTGTACGCTTAATCCATCGTCCTGAAGTGCATAGCTACGCCAAAGCGCGCCTTCTCTCCATTGATAATGCAACCCTTGTTTTAAATTGGGCTGATGTTCAAATGCTGTGTGTTGTTCCGATGTGGTTAAGACTTGCGACCCTTGCATGAGTTGATATTGCATATCAAACTCTTCACTTAGTTCATCTATTTGTTCGTCTTGCTTCAGCGTTAGATCAGTAGCAGTAAGCATATCTGCCACTTCGTCCATCAGGGCATCGTGTACATTCATGATGTGATACAAACCAAATCCCAACATCAGACACAGAGAGATTGCTCCCGCCCAAATTGCACTGAGCAGTGAGGTTTTAATCAGTTGCGACTGTAAGGAAATACTTTCTTTATCACTCATAAACTTAACTTTGTTGAGGAAGATTCATGCGATAACCCAAACCTCTTAAGGTTTTAATGTAATCACTGCCAATCTTCTTACGCAATTGGTAAATAAAAACTTCGATCGCATTACTTTCAACTTCATCGCCCCAAGCATAGAGTGATTCTTCGAGTTGGCTACGCGTCATAATATGCTCAGGATTTAACAACATCTTATGCAAGATTTGATATTCACGCGATGTCAGCGTAATCAATTCCGCATTTTTACGCAGCGTTTTGGCTTGTACATCTAAACTTAAATCTCCGAAAGTCAAACAATTATCACGCTGTTGATGATGCAAGCGTAATTGGGCACGCACCCTTGCTGACAACTCTTCTAAGCTAAAGGGTTTCACCAAATAATCATGGGCTCCCAGATCTAAACCTTCAACACGATCTGCAATACTGTCCCGAGCAGTAATAAATAAAACTGGTGTAAGCGGATGCAACTGTACGATACGTTTTAAAATTTCGTCACCAGTTACTTTTGGTAAGCCACGATCTAAAAGTATGCAATCATATTGATGTTGTTCTAAAGCCAAAATAGCGTGATCGCCTCGCTCAACCCAATCAACACTGTAGCCATCCATTTCAAGCCATGTTTTTATACTGTCGGCTTGGGATGCATCATCTTCTGCCAATAAAATTCGCATCTTACCTACCCTATTTCTATGGTTCCAACTTCAGTGTATCGAACTTTTGCTCATATCTACTCAAATCATAAAAAAACCACAGCAAGCCGTGGTTTTTTATAGTGCAGCACTGTATTGAATGACAGGCTAAATTAAAATTTTACTTGATCGACATCAACTTCAACGCGTTTCGTCGGTTTGTAATCAATGTCGATTTCACCAATGAGCGTTACTGGTGTTTTAGCTGAAATCGCTTTGCCTTGCCAAAGTTCATCATCAATATCCACTGTAATGCTGCCTGTGCTATCGCGGAACTGATATTTTTCATCGCCCATCGATTTCACAACATAACCTTTCAATTGAACTTTACTATCATCTTTTAAGCCTAAGGCATGTTTCACTGATGTGGTTTTCATCGGCGCAACTGCTGTTTGATTGACTGCTGTATTCGCAACTGCCACTGATGCCACACCTGCAAATGCTAAACCACATACCAATTGAGTGAATGTTTTCATCTTCGATCTCTCTTACTTTGTCTATTTCGATAGCGCTATTTAAACAAAGCAAGATGAGTCGAATCTTAAGCTAAAGAGACGTTTTTATTTATTTGATCAAACCATTAGTTGAGCGGTACGACACGCAGGACTTCCTCTAAAGTCGTCACCCCTGCAAGTACTTTACGCGCACCTGCAATTCGTAATGGCTCGACATGCTCTTTACGTGCCTGTGTACGTAGTTGGGTTAGATCTGCATTAGCACCAATCAATTGCTTGGTTTCAATACTGAGCGGCATAAATTCATAAATCCCCACACGGCCTTTATAACCCGTTTGACGGCATTCATCACAGCCCACCGCCTCGTAGACAAAATCAGGCATTTGAATCGTGTAATCAAAGGTCAGATGTTTCCACTCTTGTTCATTGATAAAAGTCTCACGCTTGCAGTGTGGACACAGTTGACGAACTAGACGTTGTGCCAAAACCCCTAAAATAGTCGCTGCCGTTAAAAAAGGCTGAATACCCAAATCATGTAATCGCGTCAAACTCGATGGTGCATCATTGGTATGTAAAGTTGAAAGCACCAAATGACCTGTTAATGCAGCTTGGATTGCCATATTTGCCGTATCATGATCTCGGATCTCCCCGACCATGATAATGTCAGGGTCTTGACGCATTAAAGCCCGTACACCATCGGCAAAGCCCAGATCAATCCCTGTATTCACCTGCATTTGGTTAAAACTTGGCTCTAACATCTCAATCGGGTCTTCAATGGTGCAGACATTCACTTCTTCGGTTGCCAATTGTTTGAGTGATGAATAAAGCGTGGTGGTTTTACCCGAACCCGTCGGACCGGTCACTAAAATAATACCGTGACTATGACTGGTTAAGGCCTTCCAATCATCCAACAGACGCCCTTCAAAACCGAGCTGTTGGAAACTACGTACCAAGACTTCAGGGTCAAAAATACGCATGACTAACTTTTCACCAAAGGCTGTTGGCAGCGTCGATAAACGTAGCTCTGTTTCTTGGCCTTTGGGTGTACGGGTTTTTAAACGTCCATCTTGCGGCTTACGCTTTTCAGCCACATTCATCCGACCTAAGATCTTAATTCGTGAAACCACCGCTGTCAGCGTATTTGCTGGCATGTTGTAGATGGTATGCAATACCCCATCGATACGAAAACGCACCTTTCCTGTATCTTTACGCGGCTCGAGGTGAATATCACTTGCACCTTGTTCAAAGGCAAACTGTAAGACCCAATCCACAAGCTTCACAATATGCTGATCATTGGCATCTGGATTTTGTGTATCACCTAATTGTAATAGTGCTTCAACGCCTTTATTTTCACGGTCATAACTCGATGATTTTTGCGAATTACTGACTGCGCGACTCACTTGGTAATATTCAACCAAATAACGCTGTAGTTGATCTGGACTGAGTAATACACGCTGAATCTTCCGTGGTAAAACTGTTCTCTCTAAATTGGCAATCCATTCATTTTTATAAGGTTGATCCGTTGCAATCAGCACATGCTCATTTTGTAATTCCACCGCTAAAATGCGATTTCGTACTGCAAATTCTTGCGACATAATAGCTGTCAAAGCAGGCACGTCAGCTTTTAAAGGATCGATAATATAAAACGGTACACCAGACTTTTCTGCTAACCATTGACAGAGTCTATTAAGTGTTAAGGTAGACTGTGGATGACTCTGATCGACTAAATTAAAATTGGCAATCCATTGTAAAGGATGCCATTTCAACTGCTCACGCTGACGGTGCGTGGTTTGAATCAATATTTTGTCCCGTTCAGTAATACGTCCATCTTTTTGTAATTGGTCTAAACACCAAGAAGTGTCAATTTCAAAATTAAAAGTCATTGTTCTATGTTCCCCAAACATAAAACTACTATAGCAAAAAATTCTAAAGGCACGCTTGTGTCATTTGTGTTTTGCACATAGGTTTTCAGAAAGCATACTATTTTTGTTATTAATGAAAACATTCATAAATTTAAGCTATAATAAAGTTGCCTATCAGGGCTTTATAATTACGATATAAGAAGATTTATGATGAAAATAAAAATATTAGCAATTTGTACCATGACTATTCTTAGCTTAACTGCCTGCGGCGGTGGCGGTGGAAACTCAACCTCTAATAATGACTCCAGCGAAAATCCAACGATACCAAATGCTGCTTTCCAACAGTGGTCAACTTTTGAACTCGACAGTGAAAGTGATGTGCTGTCATACGAAAGTGATACTGCAACTATCGATAATGGTAAACTATATACTTCAGAAAGTAGCGATTCATTTATGGTGACAGCGAATGGCTTGTATGATGAAGGATCTCTACACAGTTCGTATGGCTATCTGAATGGCAATATATCCATTGCAAATAATGTGTGGACGCTAAGTCCTCATTCCTCTATTAATTCATCAGGTCTAAAAATTACGACAACAATGAAGTCCTTCAATCTTGAAGGTGAAATCCTAGCATCTCAAGTTGATGCCTATAATTATTGGATCATAAAAAATAATATTACTGATTCAAGCAACTATATTTCTAACGATGCTCTCAAATACTTAACAGCTATTTCAAATATTAAGTTTCCCGCTGGTTCTCGCTGTTTACAATTAAATAAAGTATCAAATAGTGAACAGTATTTAGATTTAACAGATTCCTCAGATAGTGATAGTCAAAGTTTTTTAGCTGACTGGTGGGCTGATCTTAGTACAGATATTACTGCGAAAAAATACATCATGAAAGATACTGTAGCCTATACCGTAGCTGATGATGAGAGTGAATATGGCGTAGCTCAATATAAAAATCGTTTTTATGACGCTTACCTATCTCCTAAAGGAGTGGAATACAATATGCAGGATTTAATTAAGGTTATTGATAATTGGATAAATGCTTCAACTAATCCTACTCAAAAAACTCAATTTTTAGAGTTTAAACAATTAGCTGAGAACTCTTGCAGCATGTATAACGATGTTGCTCTTAACGCAATCAAACAAAGTTTTGCAGCAAATAAATAATTTACACATTTAATAAAAAAGGAGCTGAAAGCTCCTTTTTTATTGAGATATATCAATAATCAGAGTTTGTAGATCACAGACCTGAAATTTTACATTCAATCCACCAAATAACATGCCATACACACGTTCATCATCATGCTGATAAGCAGGACGTGGATCTAAACTCAATACTTGTTCCAGTTCTGCTGTTAATTGTTCGGTTAAATTGCCATTATTCAAAAATACCTGTTTTTGTTGCTCAGCGTGCTCTGACCAAATCACAGATTTTCTTTCTGGCTCATCCTGCGCATAACCGCTTTGCGCATCCATCACTGCATCTGAATATTGAATATAGGGTTTGATATCTAAAATTGGTGTTCCATCCAACAAATCACTGCCGACCACATAGACACGTACCGATTTACCGACTTTTTTCACCGCTTTGAGCTGCACAACCGACAAGCCCATAGGTGACGGCCGGTACATACTTCGTGTCGCAAATACCCCGATTTTTTGATTACCACCTAAACGCGGAGGACGAACTTGCGGACGAAATTTTGTCGAATCTGCATTTTTATTTTCATGAAACTGCCAAATCAGCCAAAGATGACTAAAATCTTCAATCCCTTCGAAAGCCAATAAATCGTTATAAGGTTCTACCATTTCAATATAAGATTCGACTTGCACCAAATTTGGCTGACGTGGAATACCAAACTTTTCTCGGTAGGGAGATTTCATATACCCGATAATTGGCATTTTAAGCTCAGACATAATCACTTTTTCTGATAAGTTCAATTAAATATATTCAGTTTATCGAGAATGATTTTAGATTAGAATAGTAAGCTGTTCTAATTTGATAATTTTATTGAGACCTTTAATGGCTGCTTTTAACGTCGAAAAGATTACTCACGTCCACCATTGGAATGACACTTTATTCTCTTTTAAAACCACTCGCGATACTGCGTTACGTTTTAAAAACGGTCAATTTGTGATGATCGGCCTTGAAGTAAATGGTAAGCCTTTAATGCGCGCTTATTCTATTGCAAGCGCAAACTATGAAGAAGAATTAGAGTTTTTCTCTATTAAAGTTCCAGACGGTCCTTTAACGTCTATTTTACAAAAAGTAAAAGTTGGCGATGAAATTTTAGTGTCTAAAAAACCTACAGGTACGTTGGTTCTAGATGACTTAAACCCTGGTAAAAACTTATACCTACTTTCTTCAGGTACAGGTCTTGCACCGTTCCTTTCTGTAATTCGTGACCCTGAAACTTACGAACGTTTTGAAAAAATCATCGTTGTACATGGTACACGTTTCATTTCAGAATTGGCTTATCAAGATTTAATCTTAGATGAAATTCCTAACCACGAATTCTTTGGTGAATTAGGCGCGAAAGAGAAATTGGTTTACTACCCTACGGTAACTCGTGAAGAATTCCATACTCAAGGCCGTGTAACTACTGCCATTGAAACTGGTCAACTTTTCGAAAAAATTGGTCTTCCACGTTTCAACCCTGAAACTGACCGCGCAATGCTTTGCGGTTCACCTGCATTCCTAGACGACGTTGCTGCACTACTTGACCAGCACGGCCTGAAAGAATCTCCTAAGATGGGCGTTCTAGGCGACTACGTGATTGAACGTGCATTCGTTGAAAAATAATTAGCTGTAAATTAAAAAGCGCATGTCATCATGCGCTTTTTTTTGATCTATATGCCACTCATGACTGATACAGCTATTTTTCTTCTTTTACCTTCAATTCATCAATAATTTTTGCTCTCCACTCTAAACCTTTATTTGTAGCACGAGGTAATTCATTTGAAAGAGTAATCTCAACACTATCATCTGGGTATAAATGGACTGCTAAATATTTTTTATCTTTTAAGTCTTTAGAAATTAATAAAGGAACATTTATAGCTTTATGTTTACGCGAACTGTTTGTTTCACCCCATTTTACATATTGGGACCCTGTTAACACTGCTGATCTTTTCGTTCCACTACCAAATCCACCACCCAACTCTTCACCATTTAATTCGACTATATAAGGAATATAATTGACATCATAGCCATAAGATGTTGTCGTTAATACATAAGTTTTTGTTGAATGTGTATTACACCCTATTAAACTCATTGCTGAAAGCATAATAAGCATTAAATTCGTTTTTAAAACTTTCATTATTATCCTTTAAAAAATATGGGGTTTTAATTTATTTAATTAAAAATAATAATCAAAGAAAATTAAAAATATTATCCATTAGAAACGAAGAACCAAAAGGAAAATTTATCCTATTTATCACCAGCAAACTGCCAATATATATTAGCATCCATTTCAAAATGCCTCCGAATGGCATCTACTTATTCAGTCAGATACCAAATCGTTAATCCCCCAAGGGTTATCTTTAATCTCAGGCATACCTTCTCCTTGATTAAAATGACATTTTTCCATGTTATTCACAGGAATATACCATTCACCTTTTTTAGGGCAAATTTGTCCTGCTTCGCATCTTAGAGTTTTTGTACTTGGATTACTTATATCTTTCTCGGAAGGTATAAATTCTCTGGCAAATTTGACCAAATCTTTTGGATAAATCATATGTGTTATTTCGCTATCATCTAAATCTAGCAAATAAACGTAAGCAGCAGCTTCTATAGCCCAATAGCCAAAGTACAAACCTTCATCCATTTTATGGGTATCATGCCAAGCTGCACTTTCAAATGCGGGATACCATAATTTCAAATATTCCTGTATATCCTGAATACTCTCTTCTTTAGTATCTCTATATTTACTAAAAATTAATAGTCGATATGGATTATCAAAAAACCATTGATCCACATCATATCTATCCGTCAACTCAAATGATAAAAAGTCCTCATACAGCGTATCTAATTGTTCTGTTTGCTCATGGTAAATTTTGTCCTGCATCGCTGCAATACGTGGTAATAAGTCTCTTCTATGTAATAGATAACACAGTCCTATCAACTGCATACATCTTTCGTACTCATCTATAGCTGTAAAGTAAAATGGTGCCCAATCATTATCATTTTCATACTCTCTTAAAGCAAAAGTATATGCTTCATATCTCTCAATTATTATTTCTAGAAAATACCTCATTTTAGAAATATCATGACCTGCTGTATATTCTAATGAAAAAAATTGATATGTTTCGCTTGCCAAGAATAGTGAAAGACGACTTTGATCTTCCAAAATACCACTATATTCTTGTTTTTTATTTTCAATTTTTTTAGAAATTTCAAAAAAATACCCATACAAACGATCATAAATATTTTCTGTTAAGAAAACTTGCCTAATCTTCTTATTAAATTCCATATTTATTCCAAAAAATAATGCCCCGAAGGGCATAAATCATTCTTCACCATCAAACTGCCAGTACACATCCCCCCAATCACTTTCAAAATCAGGGAATATATCACCTTGTTTAAAATATTGACGTGAGTTTTCTTTAGCAAAAGTATACCAATATCCTGCGTGAGGACATGGGCTACCGGCAATAACAATATCTATTCTTTCTGGTTCTTGAACTTCAACTTTCACTCGTTTTAATTCAGGCCAAGTGCTGTCTTCATCAAATCGTGCAATCCATTGCTTTGAACTTACGGCATCAAAACGTGGATTTGGATCATCTGACCACGCATCCAAAGTGGTCAGTTTTAAGTTATCACAACGTATCGGTTTAATTAGTTCATTTGCCATCACCAATAAATCAGGAACACCTGCTTCAACTGGATAAAGTGAAAGCTCTCCCAAACGTATCCATAAGCTGTATTTTGTTGAATCTTCTAGGTCTATAATTTTAGTAATTTCAATTCGTGGATCATCCAGTTTTTCACGAATTTGTTCTTCACTCAAGCCTAGTTTCTCTAGCCAGTAGGGAGAAAGTAAAAAGCACCATGTTGGGGTACGAATACCGCCACCTAAACCATCCCGATCTTCTGCAATAAACATATTTTCATGAGAAAACTCCATACCAGGATGATCAATATCGAGCCCGTAAAAATAATCCGTGAAAGTCCGTTCAACTGTTTCAAATTCAGGAGAAACAAATGCAAATTGACTTGTGTTTCCAATTTCATATCCACTATATGCTTGAATTGGGTTAAGCATTTCTAGACATTTTTGAACAAATGAGTACCAAATATCTTTATTGGATCTATACCATTGATCACCAAAAGTTAATTTTAGACTAGAATAGCGCTCACTAGAGTCTCTAATCTTTGCACTTAAAGCCCAACGTGGACTTTGATCTTGAGATTGTGCAGATGTTGCACCTAAATAGTAAATGAAATATTTTTTATAAATTTTTGCCATTTCAGCTGATATTTCTTCACGACTTCTAATCCATGAAATTGCCTTTTTCCAAACTTCTGTATCACATCGAAATCTTAAATGAAATGGCTTATCAATTATTTCGAATTCAAATTTCTCATAAATATCAATTACTTTTATCAAAAATTCTTGCGCATTTGTTTTTTTTTGATCAATATAAAATGTAATATAAGGGCAAACTCCGAACTCTTTTTTTTCTTCCCCATAAATTATTGATGTATCAAGAGGAATATCTCGAACTAATTCTTCTATTTCTTGATCAGTCAAAAATAAAGTTGATGTGCTCATCTATAAATCCTAATTATTTAAGCTATTTAATTTCTTCCACGACGATTATTAGATGAATTGCCTTGTGATTTATCATCGTTAGATTCTGGTGACTTGTCTTCAGGATACCGAAATAATGATAGTTTAAAACCCTCACTAACCGTGACTCCACTTACCCTTTTTGCTTCTTTAGATTGATTATTTAATTTTCCATATTCATCAAATTGCTTTTGTTGAATTGTATCTCCTTGGAATTTAATTTCTACCAAAACAAAAATATTCGTCAGCGAAAGTGGTTCAGCTCTGTATTCTGGAATTGCAATATCCGCACTAATTGTGCCACGTGCACGACTTGGCATAGGCCAAAATGGATTAATATCACTACCAGCGCGTTTTAAACGTGTTGCCATATCCATAGGTGGATTTTGAAATTTATTCATTCTTGCATTAAAAGGAAAGCAAACTTCAGCTTTTAAAGGCCCCCGCCATGTCAGTAGTTCATCCATACATTCAATCATGAAATTAACAGCCAATTGTTTTAATCGAACAATGGTAAATTCTTCAATTGAAACATCAGCAAACTCTTCAGCGGTCATACTGAGTAGTTTAGCAACAACATCTACTTTACTTTTTGGAATAACATCCTTAAATTTTTGCCCCCGCTTTGCTCGTAATTGCACGATGGGTAATTGATCAGCTGTTTCACATACTTTACTAATTACAGGTCTAAAAGGAATTTTTTGCATAATGGCCGCAGGAATACCAGCTACACTTGCACCTCGACCTGAAGGATTTTTTGTAACTGGACGTTGTTTATCTGATCCTGTTATAGCATTAAGTTGAGCTAATTCTGTTCTTTTATCAATATTATCTGAAATCTCCAAATCTAAAGATTTCATCATTTTTTTCATTTCATCTTTAGCTTTATTAATATTATCTTTATATGCTTCAACTTCTGTATATATATTCATTCCTACATGATAAAGCTCATAGGCTGCAATCGCATAGCCAGCAATTTTAATAATCCCCAAGATTACAGGAACTGCCATTAATCTTCCCCTGTACGTTTAGCCATCGAGTCTAATTTAATTTCCCAATTTTCTGTAATACGTTCACTTTCTCTCATAATTGATTTATATGCTTCAATTTTTGTACTTATTTCAGTTACAACTTGATCAGTAAAACCTTGATCATCAGTTATGCCTTCTTTTAAAACATTCCCACTCTTATCTTTAATAGAATATTTGTAACCTTCGAAATTTCGGCCATTTGTTTTAAAAAGCTGAAACCTCCCAGAGAAAGGGCCTTGAGCAAGGACTAATTGGGGTAGTTTCGGTAATTGTAATGCTTGCTTTGCTCCACCCACAAACTTATGCTGCCCCGCCTTTACCTCAAATTTCGCTGCAGTTGTTGGAAATATCCCTGCACTGGTAATTTTAAGTTGTGACCCACCAGCGGTAAGAATAATTTCCTTTGGACTTTTTATATCTACTTTATCTTCCGTGGAAATAATTTGAATAGCTTTTCGTGCAATCAGATCTGCCCCATCTCCTTGGGCTTGGATTTCAACTTTGCCTTTGCCTGCATAAGCTCTTAATCCCTCTTGTGCTGCAAATAGACTGATCTTGCTTTGTGCATGGGCAATTAAGGATTTTTGACTGCTG